>CATLGV010000001.1 GCA_949948735.1 uncultured Lachnospiraceae bacterium
ATGATTGAGCTGATGTGCTTTTAAAATATGCTTGCCAAGCGTATATGTACCAAAGCGCGGTCAGCTAGTTCGTTAAACTATTACTGGTAAGGAAAATATAATTAAGCTGACGCGCTTTTAAAGTATGTTTGCCAAGCGTATATGTACCAAAGCGCGGTCAGCTAGTTCGTTAAACTATTACTGGTAAGGAAAATATAATTAAGCTGACGCGCTTTTAAAGTATGCTTGCCAAGCGTATATGCACCAAAGCGCGGTCAGCTAGTTTAAACTATCAGTAAAGGAAATATAATTGAGCTGACGCGCTTTTAAAAATATGTCTGATATGTCTGCTAAGCTTAGAAGCTTTAACCGATCAGTTTGGCATTGCAAAAATCAGATGCTCGGAGTTCGTAATCAATCGACGTCTGCAGTTCTCCCAACTGATTTTTCCATGAATCCTTATTTATGGCTGTTTTTTTGAAGCCTAACATTTCATAGACATGCTGCGCTCTTGTATTCTTTAGATTGGTGTCTAAAAAAATAAGCTCATAACCTGTACTGAACAGCTTCTCGATAAGCATACTTAATATTACTCGTCCCAGACCCTTCCCTTGAAAATCTGAATTGCAGATCTTGATTCCTATCTCGACCTTTTTGCCTTCATAAACATAGAAGCTCATTTCACCGATAGATATTCCTCTATATTCAATAATTAATCGTCTTTTTGTGTCGTCACTATCATTAGCAATCTGCTCTTTAATCTCTTTGGCTGTTGTTCCCAGTCCGTTAGGAAATCCTGCATGAGCCATAACACTTCCGTCATTCCACCAGGCTGCAAGCTGTTCGCAATCCTTTTCCTCTGCGTTTCTAATACATAAATCATTATAGACTATTTTCATTTTTACAACCATGTTCCTTTCAGGGTAAGCTTGAGCTGAAAATCTATTTTTTATCACTAATCTCATCTTTTGTGTGCTGTTCCTTAAAGAAATTGTGGCTCTTGACCAATATTTTTGTAATCTGACCAAAAGGCTTTTTTACGTCTTCGGGAAATTCAACTACCTCTTTTCCTTCCGGATTAATGTAAAGCAATCGCAGGTATTTTCCGGTGGTCGGCGGCAAATTCCTTATAGACAGCCTGGATTCAACCAGTGACTTTATAAACGCGAAGACTACTGCCAAAATAGGTACGCCGAGTATCATACCGATCACGCCGAACATCCCGCCAAACAATGTGATTGCAAAGATAACCCAGAAGCTCGATAAGCCTGTGGAGCTTCCGAGGATTTTGGGACCGATGACATTACCGTCGATTTGCTGCAGTATGATAATAAAGATCAAAAAGTAAAGCGCCTGCATCGGGTCAATGAACAATATCAGTAAAATAGACGGAATCGCACCCAAAAAAGGGCCAAAAAACGGTATAATATTGGTTATGCCGATAATAACGCTGATTAACAGGCAGAATGGCGTTCCGATAATGCTGGTAACGACAAAGCAGATAATGCCGATAATAATGGAGTCTAAAATCTTTCCGACAAAAAATCCGCCAAATGTTTTATTCGCAAATCTGACATTGCTGATAAAGCGATTCGAGGTCTCTATTGACAGAAATGCATAGGTAATCTTCTTGGCCTGCGCAGCAAGTATTTCCTTGCTGGCTATCAGATAGATAGAAATAATAAACCCGATAATCAAATTCCAGAATTCCTTTAAAATAGAAAATACACTTAAGGAAATGGACATGATCACATTATTCAGCTGTGGAATAAGCTTGGTATTTACATAATATTCAAAGTCCACGGAATACTTGTTGATTAATTCGGTAGCGTTTTTGGCAAACTCAGGATTGTCCTCTAACAGCTGGGATATCCATTTGGTAAGCGTATCGACATATGTCGGGAATTGCTCCGTAATTGTCTTAATGCTGTTAAAGATCTGCGGCGTTGCAATGGAGAAAAACGCGTAGATGGCGCCCATCACTAAAACGTCGGTTATAAGTATCGAAAAGATGCGTCGATGCGTTTTCTTAACCCGTAGCTTTATCAGCTTCAGAAAGGGCTTAATAATACGGCGTTCAATTACATTTACCAAGGGTGTAAGCAGATATGCCAGGATAATGCCGTCGAGCACAGGCATCGAAATCGCAAGAAAACTTCTGATACGCTCAGAGAGGCTGTCTAAATGAAATATAACGTAATAGCTGATTAATCCGCCTAATATTACGAAAAAAGCTGTGACTCCCCATTTGATGTAATCTTTATTGTTATTCATATCTCAAACGAACCTCCATTATTCCGCTCTGCGGAAGCTCAAGTCGGCTTCTTCCTCCCTTGAGTAAGCTTGCTTAATCACCCTTGATTGACAAGGGTACACACGCCTTTATCAGTCAACAACCCCGCAGCAAGCTGACGGGGCATCAAACTTGCAACGCAGCAGAGCTGCGGGGTATGTGACCCTCACGGCATTCGCCAAATGTCTGCATAAGCAGCTTCCTGCTTTTACAGCCGCTTGGCTCATTGCTCGCGGAAATCAAAACTGGCATCTTGGAATATTGCAAAATATATTGTACAATATATAAATAAGCATACTTATCCGCTAATACTCATTATACCAATATTTACATATTGAAACAACCATAGAAAGGAAAATATCTTGGAGAAAAAGAGTATTTCAAATTACCATGATGAAATAAACAAAAAGAATATTGTCCATTTACGGGAGATTTTGGATACACTACCGCCCTTCTGCGGCCAATATTTCAGGGGAATGCAGGAATACATAGCGTCCCGTACCAGAATTGCGTATGCCTATGACATCCGGGTATTCTTTGAATATCTGCATGACAGTAATCCGATTTTCGGGAAAACGCCGATAAAGGAGTACCGCTTGGAAATACTGGATCAAATCACACGGCTTGATATAGAGGAATATCTGGAGTATTGCAGCTATTATGTCAAGGATGGCAAGGAATATATGAATGACGAGCGCGGAAAGGCACGTAAGCTGGCGTCTTTGAGAAGCTTTTACAACTACTTCTTTCGAAACGAAATGATAGAGAAGAATCCTGCTGCGCTTGTGCCGATGCCGAAGCTCCATGAAAAAGAGATTGTCCGTCTGGATGCCGACGAGGTTGCGATACTGCTGGATACGGTTGAGACCGGTGAAAAGCTGACAAAAAAGCAGCTCCAGTACCATGAGAAAACGAAGGTGCGGGATGTGGCGCTCCTGACGCTGCTGCTGGGGACCGGTATTCGGGTATCTGAGTGCGTCGGAATTGATATTTCAGATCTTGATTTCAAGAATAACGGCGTTAAGGTCCGCCGCAAGGGTGGATACGAGGCGGTTGTGTATTTTGGTGACGAGGTGGGAACGGCGCTGCTCGATTATCTGGAGCAGCGTGAGCATATTATTCCTGTAGAGGGCCACGAAAACGCGCTGTTCCTCTCTATGCAGAATAAGCGTATTACGGTGCGGGCTGTAGAAAATCTAGTGAAAAAATATGCTTCTCTGATAACGAAGCTGAAGAAGATAACGCCGCATAAGCTCAGAAGTACATACGGCACCTCTCTTTATCGTGAAACAGGCGATATTTATCTGGTGGCGGATGTATTAGGCCATAAAGACGTAAATACCACCAGAAAGCACTATGCGGCTCTGGAGGAGGATAGACGACGCAGGGCTGCGAAGGCAGTCACGCTTCGGGAACAGCGATAGCTCCGGATATTCAAGCCATCCGGGGCGGGAACGCAGGCAGCCAGGCCTGCGTTTATTCGTTGGAACAAATGTATTCTGTTGAGTAATACGGTATGATAAGATAATTCCCGGCGACAATCTTGTCAGAAGTCAGGGAATTCATTATCTTAATCTCATTAACATACGCGGCGGCGCTTTCATAATGGGCGGGATCCATATTCTCGTTTGCAATGGACCATAAGGTATCCCCCTGCTCTATCTGAATACTGGTATAGTATTTATAAGAAGCGGGACGGCTCTTATCGCTTGCCTGTGCTGAAAAGGAAATGATAAGCACGGAGGCGAGGATTACCACTGCCATTGAGACTGTTAAAAACACAATGTTTCTACGAACTTCTATTTGGCGCCGGCGCCTTTTTGCGATTTTTTGATTGTAATTATATGTCATAAATACTCCTCCGTTCTTTATATGAATATACGAACAAATTTTCCGAACAGCTGTTTGTAATACACAGTATACAGAACGACCGTTCGGATGTCAATAACTTTTGGCGAAAAATACGAACAAATTTTTGGAATATATGTTTGCTTATTTGGAATAAGTGTGTTATGATTGAAAAAAGAAGGAAAGCAAGGAGGATTACTATGGCATATGGTAAGATTACAGCAAAGCAGAAAGAGATTTTGGAATATATTAAAGATGAAATTTTGAAAAAGGGGTACCCGCCGGCAGTTCGTGAGATTTGCGAAGCGGTTCATCTGAAGTCCACTTCTTCCGTCCATTCACATCTGGAGACGCTGGAGAAGAACGGATATATCCGGAGAGATCCGACAAAGCCCCGTGCCATTGAGATTATGGACGACAGCTTTCAGATGGTACGGCATGAGATGGCCAGTATCCCCATTATTGGCACTGTTGCGGCAGGGCTTCCTATTTTAGCGGAGCAGAATATAGAGGGTTATTTCCCGATTCCTACGGAGATGGTTCCCGCCGGAGAATCCTTTGTTCTAAAGGTGAAGGGGGACAGCATGGTGAATGCCGGCATCTTTGATGGAGACAGTATTTTTGTGAATGCGTGCAATACTGCTCAAAATGGAGACACGGTGGTTGCGCTGGTTGACGATTCTGCTACAGTTAAGACTTTTTATAAGGAAGACGGTCATTTCCGGCTGCAGCCTGAGAATGATTCAATGGATCCGATTATTGTAGACAATGTAGATATTCTTGGAAAGGTATACGGTGTTTTTCGCTTATACCGCCATTGATATCGGATGTTTTGCCATGATACCTTCGACTGACAGGGAAATTACATATAGCAGTCCCCCACAGCGTTTGCCGCAATGGGGGATTGTCCTTTGATCATTTCTTCTCAACGGGTATCCACAGCTCACAGAATAATCCGCGCTCACCACTCTCGAAGTATATTTCGTAATCTGTATCGTCCGTTTGTACGAAGCCTGTCTGCGGGGAGAATTCTTTAAAAAATTTACCCCAGGTCTCACCTATACAGTCCCCGTTGGAACCAAAGCATTTGAATACGGCGTACTCTGCAGGCTCTGTTTTCCAGATCGAATAGCCACTGCTTGTAAAGGCTTCCAATTTCGACGTATCGGTGTCTTTGTCGATCACAATACCGATACCGTAACGAAAATGTGTTTCGTTGTCCTTTGTAGGGCTGCACAGGCCGTATAAATCTCTTTTTCCCTTCGGACGAAGCTGCTTGAGCGGCTCAATGAGGTCCTTCTCATAACATTCTGCCCAGAAATCAGAGACGCTATGGTCATTGTCGTCGTTGATGATTTCATTCGGGAAAGCTTTTACCAGTGCAATAAACTCCTGACCTTCTTCATGTTCCATTCTGTAATCCATAATACTACCACCTTCCAATACAATTTTTATAACAAGCGGATTAAACAGATGAAGCTTTGTGCCTTTTCGCTTTGCCTGCTTGGGCGTTGAGCCATGAAAGCGTGAAAACGCCTTGGAAAAGCTTTCCGGGGATTCATAGCCGTATTTATATGCAACATCAATCACCGATATGTCGCTCGTCTGCAGCTCCTGAGCAGCTAACGTAAGGCGCCTGTTTCGAATATATTCGTTCGCTGTCATTCCTGTAGTGAAGCTGAATATCCGGTGAAAATTGTAATTTGACATATGAATGCTCTTTGCAACCTCGGTATAGCTTATGTTTTCACAGATATGTTCTTCCATATAGCGTATTGCCTGTTGTATAAGCTGTATAGACATTTTGTTCAATCCTCCTGTATGTATTCATTGTAATGGATGCAGTGCGGAAAATCCTGTCCCTGCTTGCACGGATTTGTCCGGTACAGTACATGCTTCACGCTGTCGCAATTCCCTATAAGGGTTAGCCAAAAAGGTATGCTTTAGTGCAATTCCGAAATAATCCGACTTTGAGACGTATATGCCTTTGTTGATTGAGGGGCCCCTGAGAATAAAGAAAACAGGAGACATTGCTGCTCCTGCTGTCTTTATCTGCGCCTGGCTTCTACAGGTCTGCAAGCGCTACCGGCCTGCCGTCGCGCCACAAGCGTTCCAAATCATAGAAGCCGCGGCTCTCCTTATCAAATATATGAATCAGGATATCTCTGTAATCCAGAAGGATCCAGTTGGCGTTGTTATAGCCTTCGATATGCTTCGGATAAATTTCCGCAGCTGCAAGCTTCTCTTCCACATTGTCTGCAAGCGCCTGAATCTGGCTTCTGTTTGTGCCGTTCGCAATAATAAAATAGTCTGCAATTGCGGATATTTCATGGATATCAATAATCTGTATATTTTCTGCCTTTTTGTCCGCAAGCGCGTCTATGGCGGTGCGTACCGCGTCTTTTACATTCTCTAAATTATTCAAAGCTTTTCCTCCATTCTTGAAGCATTTTTTACATAGCTGTCATAGGTTTTCTGAGTCATTGCATCAAAGGGACTGCCTTTTGACTCCAGAAACTTTAACGTATTGCACAGAATTTTTTCCATTGCCTTGTCAATGTCCTCAAAGGCCAGCCTGCGTATCACGTTTAATTCCGGAATCGGCCGACGCATAGGCTCAATATAATCCGCTATAAAGATGATTTTTTCCAGCAGGGACATATCGGGTCTTCCGGTGGTATGCCATGTGATAGCCTGCAGGACATCCTTATCATTGATATGAAATTTTTCCTTTGCAATGTGTGCGCCTATTTTGCCATGAAGCAGATATGGATGCTCCTGTTCGAAGCTACTGTGGGGAATGTCATACTTTTCACAAAGCTTGAGCTTCTTGTCGTTGTCCATGCATTTGGCGCAGTCATGGAGCATTCCGGCCAGCTCGGCCCGTTTTATGAAGTTTGCGTTTGTCGTATCAGGATTGTATCGCATGGCCATCGCCATTGCGGTGCTTGCAACGCTGAGGGTATGCTGATAGCGGTCCTTTGTAAGATGCTTTTTCAGGTACTTTTTAATTTTCTTCATAATACAAATGCTCCTGTACAATGTATTCGGATACATAGTCCGGCACAAGTCCGGCGATTGGAAGGCCGCCTTGCACACGCTCCCTGATCAGGGTGGAGGATATCGGGATCCGGGGTATATCCAGATAAATGATTTTAGCGCCAAGCCGGGTAAGTGCTTCGCCCTTACGCCGGAGGCTTTCTATATCATAATCCTCCCGCACTGCGCAGACAAGCGTGGCCATGGAGAAAATTTGTTCAGGCTCCCGCCATTGTTCAATATGAAAGAGGGAATCTGCTCCCATAATAAAGTAATAGGAGGTGTGCGGATTTTCGGTGGTCAGCCGGTGCAGCGTTTCATAGGTATAAGTATTTCCCGTCCGCCCGGCTTCCGCCAGCGAAAGCTCGAAATACGGGTATCCCTGTATGGCCAGCCGAACCATATCCACCCGCCTCGCGGACGAAAGAACGTCTTTTTTCATATAGGAATTGCCGCTTGGCATAAACAAAACCTTGTCCAGGCCGGCGTCTCTGTATGCGGCCTGCGCAATGGCAAGATGTCCGTTGTGAATGGGATTAAAGGTGCCGCCCATAATGCCGATTCTGGCGTTATTCTTCACAGAAAAATTTTTCATGGATGCCTCCGGATGAAGGAATTATTCCCGTGGTAAGACAATTTTGGGATTCTCTTTAAAGGGCTTATATAACACGAGTTTTTTGCCGATAACCTGCACCACCTGGGAATGGGTGCGCTCAGAAATCCTATTGGCAATTTCCTTCGGATCGTCGGCGCAATTTTTGAGGACGGCGACTTTAATCAGTTCATGCGTATTGAATACCTCCAAGATTGCATCGACATTTTCCGGGGTTACGGAGGACTTGCCAATCTGGAATACCGGATCGATATTCATGGCCAGTCCCTTTAAATAAGCGCGTTGTTTACTTGTCATATTAATAACCCTGCCTTTCTTTGGTGTGAATGTTATTCTTTATAATAATCAAAGGAAAGTCCATACATACGCACGGTATCCCCGTCCTGAACACCAAGAGCTTCCAGCTCGTCGAGGATGCCGTTGTCCTTCAAGAAGCCCTGGAAAAAGCGAAAACCGCGCTCGGATTCAAGATTGGTATAGCCGAGCATTTTCTCGATACGGGGGCCTTCGATAACATATTCGTTATTTTTCTCGTCATAGCTGACCGTATACGGTTCATTGCCGGTCACGATGTCGGTGTCCGGATTAAATTCGGGCGCAAATACGGTCGGCGGTTCGTCAATCTGCTCCAACAGCGCGCTTACATAATACAAAAGCTCCTTCAAGCCCTGTCCGGAAACCGCGGAAATGGGGAAAATCTTGATACCCTGCGGTTCGAATTCCTCCCGTATTTTCTGAAGCGGATCGCTGTCCTGATCGGAATAGATTGCGTCTATTTTGTTTGCCGCGATAACCTGCGGTTTGTGGGCAATATCCGCATTGTAGGCCTCCAGCTCCTTATTGATGGCGTAAATATCCTCAATGGGGTCACGGCCCTCCGTGGATGCGGCATCTACAAGGTGAATCAGCACCTTTGTACGTTCGATATGGCGCAGAAATTCATGGCCGAGGCCGACGCCCTCGGAGGCGCCCTCAATCAGACCCGGAATATCCGCCATAACAAAGCCTTTACCGCCGTCTAAATCAACCACCCCGAGATTGGGGTTGAGCGTGGTAAAATGATAGTTGGCAATCTTGGGCCGCGCGTTTGTGACGCGCGATAACAGTGTGGATTTTCCGACATTTGGGAATCCGACAAGCCCTACGTCCGCGATAACCTTCAGCTCAAGAAAAAGATACAATTCTTTGGCCGGCTGACCGGGCTGCGCATATTTGGGCGCCTGCATGGTGGACGTCGCGTAATGCTGATTGCCGTTTCCGCCGTTTCCGCCCCGCAGCACCACCTGTCTGTCGTTGCCGCCGGACATATCGGCGATAATTTTCCCGGAATCAAATTCCTTTATAACAGTTCCTTCCGGCACCTTCAGCACAATATCATCACCGTTCTTCCCGCGGCAGTTGCGTTTGCCGCCCGGTTCCCCATCCTGTGCGCAGTATTTCTGCACGTGGCGGTAGTCGGTTAAGGTATTCAGACCTTTGTCCACTTCAAAAATGACGCTTCCGCCGTTCCCGCCGTCACCGCCGTCCGGTCCGCCGTTCGGGACATACTTCTCCCGCCGAAAGGATACATGACCGTCGCCGCCCTTGCCGCTCCGGATATATATTTTAGCTCTGTCTGCGAACATTAATTATTTTACCAGCCTTTCAATTGTTTTGATACGAAAAGGCTTCAGGTGGAGCCTGAAGCCTTCATGCATGCATGCGTATGGTCTTATTTCTCTTCTACAGGATAAACGGAAGCCTGCTTTCTGTCTCTTCCCTTTCTCTCGAATCTGAGTACACCATCCACCAATGCAAATAATGTATCATCTCCGCCTCTTCCAACATTTACGCCCGGATGGATCTTTGTTCCGCGCTGTCTGTATAAAATGTTGCCTGCCTTTACGAACTGACCGTCTGCTCTCTTGGCACCTAATCTCTTGGATTCGGAATCTCTACCGTTCTTGGTAGAACCAACACCCTTCTTATGAGCAAAAAACTGAAGGTTTAATTTCATCATGGTTTACACCTCCCTGAATTTGAGTTTTAAGTATTTCGTACCCCATTGTCCGGCAATGGTCTCTAAACCCAATATCATAGCATTCATTAAAAGCGCCGCGTCAGCGCCTGCCTCGGAAGTAAACCGGCAGTCGATATAGCCGCTGTCTTCATCGTGAACAACGTCTATCACGTCTCCGGTAAATTTCTCCAGAGAATTAATCGTATTGATAACCAATATCGATATGGAAGCGCATACAATATCCTTACCGACGGCGGCATAACCTGAATGCCCCTCACACGTAAAACGTACATATTTGTCTTTATTGGATTTATAAACAGTAATCTTAGTCATAAAAATCGAACGAACAGCATCTATTAAGCGTTGATTTTATCAATCTTAACCTGAGTGTATGCTTGTCTATGACCGTTTTTCTTGTGATAGCCTGTCTTTCTCTTGTACTTGTAAACGATAACCTTCTTGCTGCGTCCCTGCCCCATAACGGTAGCTGTGACGGATGCATTGGCTACGTCCGCGCCTACTTTGAGAGAATCATTGCTAACGGCAATCACGTTGTCAAAGGTTACAGTGTTTCCGTCCTCAACATCGAGCTTTTCAACTCTGATAATATCTCCCTCGGAAACCTTGTACTGCTTTCCACCTGTTGCAATAATCGCGTACATATTGCACCTCCTAAATAATTACTCGCTAACTTTGGTGGTGTGTAAAACATATGCTTTGGCATATGCTTTGCATACGCTTCTACCTAGTTATGCGGCATACCCGTATATCATAGCATTCACATATCCAAAAGTCAAGCCATTTTCTGATTTAAATTTCGGGATGAAGGGAAAAGCTAATTTTCTTTTCATATTTTTATGGACTGCTCACGCAGCTGCTCCGTCAGGGCTTTCTTTTTTTTGCTCCGTGTGATCTCAACAAGTCCAAGCGGCGTCATATCAACAATGTCCGTCTGCACGCTGTCCTGCCCTGCGAGCGCGCGAAGCTCCTGTAAAAGCTGCGTTTCCAGTCGGGAATCTTCCATATTGATGAAATCAATCAGAATAATGCCGGAAAGATTTCGCAGGCGGATCTGCCGCATACATTCAGCAGCGGCCTCCATGTTGATATTGTAGAAGTACTGTGCAGCATTTTTTTTGGAAATGTTTTTGCCGGAATTCACGTCAATAACATATAGCGCTTCTGTCTTTTCGATGACAAGATACGCGCCGGATTTTAACCATACCTTTGGGGACAGCAGTTCTTCGAGCCGTGTCTGCACACTGTAGAGCTTCTGCAGCGGATAGGTATCGTCCCCGTAGAGGGAAATGCTGCCGGAAAGCGCCGGCATATAATCTGCCGCAAACCCGGCAAGCTCCTGATACAGTAACGCGTCGTCCGTAATAAGCTGACGATAGCGTGCAATGTCTGCATCCAGAAGATATGCCAGATAAGCCGGAAGCGGTTTATGAACACGGCTGTAGCAGGTTCGGTGCATGCTTTCCTGTAAGAGCTTGTCCATCTGTGCCGTCAGCCGGAGACATTCGTCTGTAAGCGGCTGCAGGGCGTCCTCCTTCTGCGGCTGTGCGAGCAGGGCGGCCGCGCCGGTGCGGACAATCACACCATAGGAAATCGTATCGGGAATCGCGTCTGCCAGCAACGGTTTTATTTCTTTGCTGCATTTTTTAGAAACGCTTCTAGCGTTTTGGTTTCTTGAAGCATTTTCGTTTGTGACAACGCAATATTTCCCCGCAAGTGACAGGTTTGTCGTAAAAACCGGCTCCTTGGAACGAACGGCCTCCTTTTCAAGCTGTACGAGAAGCTCATCCCCTGAGCGCAGCACGCCGTCATACGTCCTGTTAAGCAATACGGGCGGATGCGGCGTCTTTAACGGGAGATAGCCCTTCTCTCCCGGTCTGTAGTCGATAAAAGCGGCATTCATATGCATTGTGACATTGACGACCTTCGCAACAAAGATGTCTCCGATAGCGATGCTGTCCGGATGTACATCCGTAAAGGACACGGATTCGAATCGGTTTGTATTCATGTCCAGGGAAAACGAAAGGATGCTGTCCTGATATCTTGTCAGAACATACCGCAGCGCGCTCATTCGTAATCACTCCCGATAAAGCCAAGCGGCTCCAGCTTTGGCGTTGTCTCATCACCCGCGTTCATATAGGTATCTTCTCTGGTAATAAGAAGGGCAAATTCATCCAGCACCCCGCCGTTTTTCTCATAGTACGCATGCATTACAAGAGCGGGCTTAATATTCCCGCTGCTGCTTGCATCTACGGTGAGCAGGACTGTCTGTTCGTCCTGAGACAGCGCGCATTCAAAAATATGCGGCTTCATATCAAAGGTCGTTTCACTGCGTTTGGTCTTTTTGGTGACAATGATTTCAGGCTGGCTGTAAAAATCGGCAATTGTTGCGCGATTCAAAAATGCAGGCGCACAGCCCTCCCGGAAACGTATGGCATATCGAGCCGCATAGACGCTTGCCATCGCGTTACCGGCATCCTCCGGAAGCAGCTTTGCCTCGAGGACGCGGATGCCCTCGACCATCTGTGCATTTAAAGCGTCTATAAGCTGCTGCGAGCTGGTAAGGGAATGCACTTCAATATCCATATATTCTCCGTTGCTTTCAAGTCCTACGCCCAGCGGAGCGGCAAAGGACATGATCTGATGCGGGCTAAAGCCGGTGGAATACGCAATATCAATTCCCGCGCGCCGGATTGCCTTTTGAAAATACCGCATTACGTCAAGATGTCCTATAAACTTAAGGACACCGTGCTTGGAAAATTTAATACGCAGCTTCATAGAGTATCGTCCTCCGTTTGGGTATGGGGCTCTGTGCAGACGCCGCATCCGAATTGGGCCGCGCCGCAGGCATTGCACTGCACGCGGCAGTTGGGGGTGACCTTACCGTCAAGCGCATTTTGCCATTCCTTTTTCAGAAATGCCTTGCTTACGCCGCAGTCTAAGAAATCCCACGGGAAAATCTCATCCAGTCCGCGCTCCCTTGTGGTATAGAAGGCAATATCAACGCCGCATTCGGCAAAGGTTTCCATCCAGACGTCGTGCTTATAATATTCTCCCCATGCGTCAAAAATGCAGCCCTTTTGATAAGCGGCCAGAATCGGCTTACACAGCCGTCTGTCCCCGCGTGCGAGAACGCCTTCCATCACGCTGGCGTCCGCCTCATGCCAGTTATATTTAATGCTTTTTTGATTGAGCTGTTCGGATACGGCGCGCTTTGTCATATAGGCCTTTTCGATAAATGCCTCCCGGGTACATTGAGGAGCCCACTGAAAGGGCGTGAACGGCTTGGGAATAAAGAACGAGGTGCTTGCGACAATCTGCACCCTGCCGTTTCGCTGTTCCCTGGGGAGCACTTCATAGTAAACAGCTGCGATTTTGTTGGCAAGCTCCGCGATTCCGCGAATATCCTCCTCCGTCTCTGTCGGCAGACCCAGCATGAAGTAAAGCTTTACACGGTTCCAGCCGCCCCGAAATGCCAGGGCAGCGCCCTTCAATATAACCTCCTCGGTCAACCCCTTGTTGATAACGTCCCTCAGCCGCTGGCTCCCCGCCTCAGGCGCAAAGGTCAGGCTGCTTTTTTTGATGTCCTGTACCTTTTCCATAACCTCCAGCGAAAAGGCGTCGATTCTAAGCGAAGGAAGCGATATATTGACCTTCCTTTCGCGGCAGCTGTCAATCAGGAAACTGACCAGCTCCTCCAGCTGTGAATAATCGCTGGAGCTGAGCGAGCTTAATGAAATCTCTTCATGGCCGGTATTATCCAGCATTTGGAGCGCTGTCTCCTTCAGCATCTGTGCGTCGCGTTCCCGTACCGGGCGGTAAAGCTGTCCGGCCTGACAGAACCGGCACCCGCGGATGCAGCCCCGCTGTATCTCCAGAACAACCCGGTCCTGTGTACACTTGATAAACGGTACAACCGGCTTGAGCGGATAATATGTCCGGGACAAATCCGTAACAAGCTCTTTTGTAATGGTTGCGGGAATACCCGCAAGCTTTGGCGCAAAGGACGCAATGGTGCCGTCCTCGTGGTAGGCGGTCTCATAAAGCTGCGGCACATATATCCCCGGCAGCTTTGCCGCCTGTTCGAGGAACGCTGTCCTTGAAAGCCCCTGCCGGCGGCACTCTTTATATAAATCAAGCAGGGGACGGTACTGTGTCTCGCCCTCCCCAATGTAGAACATATCAAAAAAATCGGCAATCGGTTCCGGATTGTAGGTACAAGGGCCGCCGCCGATGACAATCGGATGCGCCCAGGTACGTTCTGTGGCAAGAAACGGAATGCCTGATAAATCCAACACCTGCAAAATGTTCGTATAGCATAATTCATACTGAATCGTTATTCCGAGAAAGTCAAAGTCTCTGACAGGATCCTGTGATTCCAGCGCGAAAAGGGGGATTCCCTCTTTTCGCATAATGGAATCCAAATCAGGCCATGGAGAATACACCCGTTCACACCATGTATCCTCAAATTGATTCAGCATATCGTAAATAATCTGAATGCCAAGATGGGACATGCCAATCTCATAGACATCCGGAAAGCACATCGCAAACCGTACGTCTACGGCGCTGCTGTCCTTGATCACACTGTTCACTTCATTTCCGATATAGCGCGCAGGCTTTTCTACCTGCAGCAGAATTTCGTCACTTAAAGCCAAATTTCTCATAAATACCCTGTTATCTGCTATGATACCAGGGGGCAAAATACCTTTGCCCCCGTGGTCATTTTGTTTATGGTAACAATAATCTTCCGTCCGCATCAAAGAGCAGCGGCGTCCCCGCAACATCCACGAGACCGGTCTGCATATTTCCGTTTATGTCAAAGTAGTACACACCGTCGCCGATGGTTACGAGTCCGACTGCCATATGGCCGTCTGCCTCATAATATTTTGTGGTCAGACCGTCGTTGAACCAGCCGGTGTACATCGATCCGTCTGCCGAGAACAGGTAAGAAAGCCCGTTCATCTGATAAGCGCCGGTTATCATTGCACCGTCTGCGCCAAACATATACAGCTTGTCGCCGATTGCCTGTAAGCCGGTCTGCATCACACCCGCTGCGTCAAACAAATACATTTTTCCGTCGATTGCCTGTAAGCCGGTCTGCATCACACCTGCCGCGTCAAAATAATACCGCAGTCCGCCGAGCGTCTGCCAGCCAATCTGCATAACGCCGTTTGCGTCAAAGTAATGATAATTATTGCCTACAAGGCTGAAGCCGGTCATCATATGTCCGTCCGCCGCGAAGAACCGCATGCCGTCCGGGAAGGCAAAGAAGCCTGTGTACATTGCGCCGTCCGGTGCGAAGAAGAAGCACAGCCCGCCGATATTCTGCAGGCCGGTCTGCATGCTTCCGTCCACGCCAAAATAGTACATGCCCTGTCCGATCGGCGTAAAGCCTACAGACATGACGCCGTCGGGCTGCAGATAATAAGTGCCTGTCTCAAGCGGCAGCCATCCGGTCTGCATCCGTCCCGCGGCGTCCAGGTAGTACCTGGCTGTTCCTAAATCCAGCCAGCCGCGCTGCATTTTATAGTTAATATAATAATGTAAAAATCCCTTTCTGGCAACCCATCCGTTCTGAACGATGCTTGTGGAATAATCCTTCAACGCAATATTCAAATCGGCATCGCCGTTTATACCCGGTACAACGCCGGTGCTGGAGTACTGCCAGATAGCGGCGTCGGGCACTTCACATTTGTCGGACCACTGCGCAACCCACTTGTCAAAAAAGACAGGCCCGATCTTGGTCGTAAACCATGTTTTATTGGAATATACCATAGGATAATACCCCTCTGCCTCGATCAGAGCGCAGAAGGTATTGGCCATCAGAGAGAGCGTTTCCGGAGAAAGCTGCTTCTGAACCTTGTCTTCCACATCCCATACGACCGGGTAAGAGACCTGTATATTTTGAATTGCGTTGAGTACAAACTGGGCCTCCAAAGCCGCTTCCTCAACATTGGTGGCGTATGAATAAATATAAACGCCCGTCTTGAGGCCCGCAGCCTGGGCAGCCGCCATATTATAGTAAAAATAGTCGTCGATGCCGCTCTTGAGCGAGCCTGCCTTGATAAAGGCAAAGGACACGCCGCTCTGTGCCACTGCGGTCCAGTTAATCGGCCCCTGCCATTTTGAAACATCGACACCTCTGTCGCCTACCGCCGCCTCTGACTGCACAGCCGGTATGCCTGAGAGCACGCCGACCGCCAGCAGCAGGCATAGTATTTTTGTCAAAAACTTCTTCACTTTTAACCTCCGTTTTTAATATCAGCCTAAGCTTCCTTTTGTTGATAATACGTCTTTTATTCTGTTATCTGTAGTAACCGCGTCGTCGAGCGCCTTTGCAAAGGCCTTAAAGACAGCTTCTATCATATGATGACTGTTCTCCCCGCTCAGCAGCTTAATATGGATATTCATTGCCGCGCTGTAGGAAACCGCGTAGAAGAATTCCTTAACAAGACCGGTGTCAAAAGCGCCCGCCATTGCATCGGGAAATGTCCCGTCAAAGCTTAAATAGGGACGACCGCACAGGTCAACCGCGCAGAGCGCCAGCGCGTCATCCATGGGAAGGATAAAGAAGCCGTAGCGCTTTATTCCCTTCTTGTCGCCAAGCGCCTCGCGAATGGCGGTTCCCAGCACAATGCCGGCATCCTCCACGGTATGATGGCCGTCGACTGCCAAATCGCCATTGACCCTTAAAGTCAGGTCAAAAAAGCCGTGCCTGGCAAAGCCCTCCAGCATATGATTAAAAAAACCGATTCCGGTGTCAATGTCCGCCTTTCCTTCGCCGTCAAGCGCCAGCTTCAATTCGATAGCGGTTTCCTTTGTCGTTCTTGTTATCGCAGCGTCCCGTTTCATGCTTCCCCTCCATGCTCTTCAAAACGTACGCGAATTGAATTCGCATGCGCGGTAAGACCTTCCTTCTCTGCAAAAAGCTCAATATCCTCATGTACCCGTTCAAGGGCCTCTCTCGAGTAAGAAATAATGCTTGATTTCTTGACATAATCGTCCACATTCAGGGGCGAAAAGAACTTCGCGGTGCCGTTTGTGGGGAGCACATGATTGGGTCCGGCAAAATAATCGCCGAGAGGCTCCGAGGAGTATTCTCCAAGGAAAATCGCGCCCGCATTGCGGATTCTGGTCATGGTATCGAAGGGATTTCGGGTCAGGATCTCAAGGTGCTCCGAAGCGATTTCATTGGCAGCTTCTATTGCCGTCTCCATGTCGGGCGCAACGAGGATGTATCCGTAATGATCCAGTGACTTTTGAATAATCTCCCCCCGTTCAAGCACCTGGACAAAATGATCGACTTCTTCGGAAACCTTATCCGCCAGATCTCTGCTTGTGGTAATCAGAATCGCCGAGGCAAGCTCGTCATGCTCCGCCTGTGAAAGCAAATCCGCCGCTACATATCTGGGCGTTGCGCTTTCATCCGCAAGCACCAGAATTTCTGACGGACCGGCAATCGAGTCAATGCTCACATGTCCGTAAACAGCCCGCTTCGCCAACGCCACAAAAATGTTTCCGGGGCCGACAATCTTGTCGACCTTTGGAATCAGCTCCGTACCGTATGCCATTGCGGCAACGGCCTGCGCTCCGCCGGTTTTGAATATTGCGTCAACACCCGCGATGTCTGCGGCAACCAGAGTCGCCGGATATACCCTCCCGTCCGGTCCCGCCGGCGTCGTCATTATGATATTCAGAACGCCCGCAACCTTTGCGGGTATGACATTCATAAGCGTTGTTGAAGGATAAGCCGCCTTTCCGCCGGGCACGTAGACGCCAACCTTCTGCATCGGCGTAATTTTCTGGCCGAGAATGGTTCCGTCCTCCTTCGCGTCAAACCAGCTGTTGCGCTTTTGTTTTTCGTGATAAGCACGAATATTAGCGGCGGCGGTCTGCATCACCTGTACAAAATGCGGATCCACCTCCTGATACGCCGCGTCAATCTCTTCTTTTGTCACTTGAAAGGTGTCTTTTGTAAGGCTGCACTTATCAAATTGCAGTGCATACTCAAAGATCGCCTCCTCCTTTCTCTGCTTTACATCTTCGATAATGCCGGCAACAATGGTTTCGTATTCACCGTAATCATTGGTGCTTCTCTTTAGCAGGTTTTCAAGCAGATTTTCTTTTGTTTCATTATTTAAAGTTACAATTCGCATTTTACCATATCCTTTCCCGATGTCAGACTGTCTGTGAAAGCTGTCTGCTTCGACTTCAGCTTTTGCAATAAATCCCGGATTCTGTCCGCTTCCATTTTAAGGCTCACCTGATTGACAATCATGCGTGCGGAAAGCGGGCAAATCTCTTCCAGAACCTCCAGCCCGTTTTCGCGCAGTGTGGAACCTGTCTCTACAATATCGACGATCACATCGCTCAGACCGACAATCGGCCCCAGCTCTACGGAACCGTTCAGCTTGATAATATCGACCGTCTGATGCTTTTGATTGTAGAAATATTCCTTTGCGATTTTGGGATACTTGCTGGCAACGCGTATCATATTGTGATGCTGCAGGAGTTCCCTTGAAGATGCCGGGCCGCATACGCACATGCGGCATTTTCCAAAGCCGAGGTCCAATACCTCATAGACTCTCCGGTTTTCCTCCATGATGGTGTCTTTTCCTACAACACCGATATCGGCAGCACCGTACTCTACATATGTAGGGACATCAGGACCTTTTGCCAGAAAGAATTTGAGCTTTAGCGCTTCATTTACAAAAATAAGCTTTCTGGAGCTTTTATCCTTGATTTCCTCACAGGTAATGCCGACCCTTTCCAGTAACTCTAAGGTTTGTGTGGCAAGCCGTCCCTTACCAAGGGCGAAGGTAAGGTATCTCGCATCACGGGCGACGTTATTCATAGCTTTTCTTTACCTCCATTATCTTTTATATAAAAAGAACCTTTGAGAAATGATTTGCCTTTGCAAATGCCCGATAGGCATCCTCGTCCTTTTCTTTTTTCATCATAACAGTATGACAGCCATCCTTGCGATAATTCGCTGCTTCCTGAATCGCGCGTGCCGTATCGCACGCATACACCAGAAGCAGATTCCTGTTTTCCGGTTCGGGACAGATTTTCTGCCTTGTGAGTGCCGAAAACAGATCATCAATAATGACGACGAAGCCTGTAGCCGGAGCCGGCTTTCCGAACTTTCCCAGAAGATTGTCGTAACGGCCGCCCTTGGCGATGGCGCTTCCTGCCTGATATGTGTATGCACTGAAAATAACGCCGGTATAGTAATTATACTTGCTAACCATCGCTAAATCAAAGGAAATATATGGCTCCGCACCATAGAGCTTTAACAGGGCATACACCTGCTTTAAACGCTCTATCGCTTTTTGGGAGCGTTCGTTGTCCGCGATGGACATCGCCGTATCCAGAATATCACGGGAGCCGAAAAGACCGCTTACACGGAGCAGCGCCGCAACGCTGTCCGCAGGGTAGCCTCTGCCCTCGAGCAGCTCCTGCGCGCCGAAATCATTCCTGTTGGAGATAAACTCGCGCAGTGCAAGCTCCGTCTCTTCGTCAAGGCCGGCCTGTGCGCACAGGCCTTTAAAAAAGTCGATTTGTCCGACAGAGACCTGAAAATCCTTCAGGCCGGCGTTTCGCAGCGCGTCTACCAGCATTGCGATCATTTCCGCGTCCGCCTCCGGCGATGCGTCTCCAATCAGCTCCGCGCCCATCTGGGTCGTCTCCTTTAGCTTGCCCTGCAGATTATCGGTGTTGATAAAGTTATTTCCCGCATAGCAGAAGCGCAGCGGAATCGCGGTATCCGTAAAGTATTTCGCCGCGCAGCGCGCGATGGAGGGCGTAAAGTCGGGCCGCAGGACCAGGGTGTTGCCTTCTTTATCAAAGAACTTGTACAGCTCCTTGGAGGGCGTCGTCCCGATTTCCCTGCTGAAGACGTCGAAAAACTCAAAGGTCGGCGTCTGAATATCCTGATATCCATAGCAGTGCAGCTTATCCCCGAAAAGCTTCTGGATATTCTGCCTGTTCGCGTATTCCGCTCCATATATATCCCGCACCCCCTCCGGGGTATGTACCAATCGTTTACCGGTAAAGTCCATGATATAGTCTCCTTTTACTTTAACGCTTTAACGTGATAATTCGATGCAATGGTAGAGAAGTGCATTAATCGAAGTATACACTTTTTTCCAATCCGTGTCAACCTTTATTGCGTTCAAAATCCCGATCGTTTAAGTCGATTTGTATCATATCCAGATACGGCACCATCTGTCCGCCTCTTGACTTCAAAAAATACGAATCGCTTAGCTCCTCAAACCGAAAGCTTTTGCGGCCGCCCTGCTCCATTCGGCGCCAGAAAACCTCCAGCTCACGCAGTCTCAGATAATACATAATATCTCTTGAGGTGTAATAAACCAGAAAAAAAGCAATCCCTTCCTGACGTTCAAAATCCCGCATGAACTGTACCTGATGCGGATGTATGTTTTGCAGCGCGAAGGTGTCCACCGCACATTCCTTTGCGTCAAAGCATACGGGAATCCCCTGTACGGCGCCGATATAATCCACGGTGCTCTTCTGTTCAAAATAGGCCAGCGTAATATGATGGGTCTCCTTATCGATCGTAATCGGCGTGATGGGGGTCGGCACCTTCTGAATCAGGGCCAGTCCGTTTTCACGGTATTTTTCGTTGGAGAGATTGATCATTTCCTCCAGAAGCGAGCCTCGCAGCCCTCTTGAATTCCATGTAGGCATAGCGCTTACTCCTCTCCCATTATTCTGCGGAAGATCTCCGGCGGTTCACAGCTCAGTATTATTGCGGAGGTATCCGCAAAGCGCGCTTCTTCCGTTGGCGGAAATATCAGCTTACAGGCATGCAGCAGCTGATGTCTGACGCCGGCGTCATAAAAATGCGGAGGAATCGCCACGCTGCCATACTTGGTATCGCCGATAACCGGATGGCCAAGCGCAGCCAGCTGTGCCCGGATTTGATGCGGCTTTCCGGTGTAGAGCCGTACCTCAAGCAGTGTGGCCCGGCCGTTGCTTTTGATTGTGGTGAATGCTGTGTCGATAAAGTCTGCCTTCTCCCGGACAGCCGCCGGAAGCTCCCGCAAATCGCCGCATATCCGTACCTTGTTGTGCGCGTGGTCTTTATGTAAGTATCCTGTTATGCGCCTGTTCAGTGAAACGGCGCCGTCAACCAGACAGTAATAGTATTTTTCAAGCAGCCGGTTCTTTATCAGCGCGCTCACATACTGGCTGCCTGCAAGGGTCTTGCCGCAGACAACCATCCCCGAGGTGTTCCGGTCAAGGCGGTTGCATATCGACGGCCTGAAGGTCGCAAGCCCGCCGGGAGTGACCGCCCCCTGTGCCAGCAGGTAGCCGATGAGCCACTCGTTCAGACTCTTATCAGACGCCCCGGCCTTTTGAGACAGGATGCCGGAGGGCTTGTCCACTATCAGGATGTCACGATTCTCAAAGATAATGGAAAGACTGCCAAACGCAGCGTAGGCCTGCTCATACGGTGTGGTATCCATATCCGCCTGTGCCGGCGCGCTGCCCGAAAATTTCGCATAGGTTTCTTCGGAAAGAAAGAGCCGTACGGTGTCGCCGACAGCAAGCGGCTCTCTCCCGTCGGATTTTTTGCCGTTCAGGGTAATGTTTTTCTTGCGCAGCATTTTATAGAGAAAGCTGTCGGGCGCGCTTTTCAGCAGCTTTTTTAAGTACTTGTCAAACCGCTGCCCTGCTTCGTTTTCACCTATCTGAAAAGAAATCATGTCCTTGTCCTCATTAGAGAGAGATATCGCACATCAGCGCCGCAATATCCGCTTCTCTGGCGCCGCGCTCCATGTCCTGAAGCTGCGCCAGCCGTTCCTCAAATTTTTTCTGCTCTTTAAAGATTTTCACGGTGACATTTTTCAGGCTGTTCTGCATCAAAAGCTCCTTTATATGTGCCTCGCAGGCTGCGGTATCGCAGTCCTTAAACTCGGTATAGCCGATCAGGCAGCTGCCGCGTACGCAGAAGCAGTTAATGGGGAAATTGCGCTTATAAGAGGTCAGGTACAGACTGTACAAAACGGTCACTTCCCCGGCTTTCTGCGATATTTCCCGATATACGCTGTCGCTGAATTTGGGTATCCGAAGATACATGACAACCGACACGAGGCTTTTACATGCCGGCAGGAGTCCGCAGACGGCAACTACCGTTAAAAGATTTTCTTTTGTTTTGGTTGAGAAGTATCCGAGCAAAAATACGGACATTGCAAGTATAAAATACAGAAGGGTCCGCGCAATCACCAGCCTGGTCTGACAGGCCGGATAGCCGAATGCTCCTTTTGTCTGCTTTTGCGTTTTCATAGAATTCAGATGCTCCTTTGTCAGGCACCGCTGTGCGATGCGGTTGTTTGCGGGGATTATCGCGTAAAACAGCCAAGAAGCGCCAGGAGCGCTTTGTGCGGCACAAGCTTGGCCAGAACATGAAACGCACGGATAAAGCCACCGTATATGGATATTTCTTTTTTATGGTAGGAATCCGCAAGCGCCTGAGCGGCAACCTTGTCGGCATGCACCATCGTAAGCTTCTTGATCGCAAGGATTTTTCCGTCTTTTTCCGCAATATCAAAAAACGGGGTGTCTACCGGTCCGGGACAGACGGACGTTACATAAATCCTTTGGGGACGAAGTTCCCGGTTTAAGGCCCTCGAGAAGCTGTGGACATAGGCCTTGGTCGCGGCATAAACCGCAAATTCCGGCTGCGGCATAAACGCCGCGCTTGACGCCATCTGGATAATACGGCTGTTTTTGCGCATATATGGGATGCACATATAAGTCATCTGCGTCAGCGCCCTGCAGTTGACCTCGATCATGCCAAGCTGCTCTTTTTCCCGTAGGCCGGAGAACTTACCCATAACGCCGTAGCCCGCACAGTTTATAAGCATCCGTATGACCGGCTTTTCCTCCGCAAGCAGGCGGCGGAGCCGTTCAAGCTGCGCTTCATTTGTGACATCCATGTCAAGAATTCTTGTCGTATGCTCCATATGCTGTGCGACCTCCAGCATGGCTTCCTTGCGCCGCGCAATCATCCATATTTCATCTACACTGTCAAAAATATCGTCCGTCTGCAGCGCAAATTCGACGCCTATTCCCGAGGATGCGCCTGTAATAAGAATAATGTTCATTGTATCAACCTCCATTTTTTTTAGTATGGGACGTCCTTTGCTTATTATTCCTCTTTCTGGAAGAACCGGAGGAAGAATTTTTCCGCGGCTTTATCAGGCATTTACGGCTAAAGCCGATCAAATCCTCTCGTCCCGCGGCTTTCAGGGCCTCCAGAACCAGATTGTAGTTCCTGGGATTGCGGTATTGTATCAATGCCCGCTGCATTGCCTTTTCGTGCGGATTTTTGCATACATAAACCGGCTTCATGGTCTGCGGGTCAATCCCGGTATAATACATCACGGTAGACATTGTGGAAGGCGTCGGATAAAAATCCTGCACCTGCTCCGGATTATATCCGGTATCCCGCAGATATTCCGCCAGCCGAACCGCATCCTTTAAAGTGGAACCGGGATGCGAAGACATAAGGTATGGCACGAGGAACTGGTTTTTCCCCAGCTTTTGATTGAGCCGCCGGTATTTATCGGTAAAAGCCTCATACACGGCATTTGCGGGCTTTCCCATCTTTGCCAGGACGGAATCGCATATATGCTCCGGCGCAACCTTCAGCTGGCCGCTGATATGGTGCGCTACAAGCTCCCGAAAAAAGGTGTCGTCCTTGTCCAGAAGCAAGTAGTCAAAACGGATTCCGGACCGTATAAAGACCTTTTTTACACCCGGAAGGGCACGCAGCTTTCGAAGGAGCGCCAGATAATCGGAGTGATCTGCTTCCAGATTGGGACACGGCTTGGGGCACAGGCACTGCCGATGCTTACAGACGCCGTTCTTTAGCTGCTTTTGGCAGGCGGGCCGGCGGAAATTCGCGGTAGGGCCGCCCACATCATGGATGTATCCCTTAAAATCCTTGTCCCGTATAATCTCTTTGGCTTCTGAAAGGATGGATTCATGGCTCCGAGCCTGTATGATACGCCCCTGGTGAAAGGTCAGCGCGCAAAAATTGCATCCGCCGAAGCAGCCGCGGTTGCTTATGAGGGAAAACTTAATTTCCGAAATCGCCGGAACGCCGCCTGCTTTTTCGTAAGAGGGATGATACGTCCTTGTATACGGAAGCGCATAGACATCATCCATCTCCTGCATGGAAAGCGGCGGCTGGGGAACATTTTGTACCACGTATACGCCGTTGGGATACGGCTCGATCAGCGTCCTCCCGTTGAAAGGGTCCGTATTGTCATGCTGTATCTTAAAGCTCTTTGCGTAGCGTTTTTTGTCTGCGGTCATCTCGTCATAGGACGGCAGAAGCTCGTAATCATAGATTCCCGAAATATCTTTGGTCTTATAGACCGTTCCGGGGATGAAGGACAGATCTTTGACGGAAAGACCGCTGTTTAAAGCGTCCGCTATCGCCACGATAGACTTCTCTCCCATACCGTAGGACAGAATATCCGCCTGACTGTCCAATAGAATAGAGCGCTTAAAGGAATCCGACCAGTAATCATAATGTGCCATACGGCGCAGGCTGGCCTCAATGCCGCCAATGATAATGGGAATATCCCGATAGGTTCTCCGAATCAGATTGCCGTATACAACGGTCGCATGGTCAGGCCGTTTATAGGGCCTGCCTCCCGGCGTATAGGCATCCGTTTCGCGGTGCTTTTTGGATACATAATAGTGATTGACCATGGAATCCATGTTGCCCGAGGATACCAGAAAGCCAAGGCGCGGCCTGCCAAGAACGGATATGCTGCTATCCTCCTTCCAGTCCGGCTGTGCGATAACGCCGACGCTGTAGCCATTTGCCTGCAATACCCGCGTAATAATGGCGGCGCCAAACGATGGGTGATCCACATAGGCATCCCCCGTAACATATACAAAATCGAGCTGCTCGAGTCCAAGCTCTTTTACCTCTTCCATCGTGACCGGAAGAAATCCATCCGCTAATGACACTTCGCATCCTCCTTATCAAGTATCTGTAAGCATTGCCTCTTCCTGTGCGGTAAGCGCCCGATACTGCCCCCTGGCAAGAGACTCATCCAACGAAAGCGGCCCCATCGTAAGACGCTTTAAATAAGTCACCGTACCGCCGATTGCCGCAATCATCCGTTTAATCTGGTGGTACCGTCCTTCCGTAATGCTGATTTCTATACAGTACTGCCCCTGTGTCCGGGAAATCAGACGAACCTCTGCAGGCCGCGTGGGCGTATCGTCACCGATATCGACGCCGTGCGCAAGCCGTTCCAAATCGGCCGGGGAAACCGCACCGCTGCACTCTGCGTAGTAGGTCTTTCGGACATGCTTTTTAGGCGCGAGTAAACAGTGTGCCAGTTCTCCGTTATTGGTGAGCAGCAAAAGCCCTTCCGTATCCTTATCCAGCCGCCCGACAGGGAACAAATCCCTTCTCAGCGCGGCAGGCAGTAAATCCAAAACGGTTTTGTCGTGTCTGTCTCTGGATGCAGTCACGACGCCTGCGGGCTTGTGCAGCATATAATATCGGTATTTGCGGTAAGTCAGTGTCTCACCCGCGTATACCACGGTATCTTTGCCCTCGTCAACCTGATATTCCGGCTGTGTTACGGGCCTTCCGTTGACGGTTACACGTCCTTTTCTGATATACGTCCTGAGCTGGCTGCGTGTTCCAAGCTGCAAATCGGCAAGATACTTGTCCAGTCGCATATGATTCCCTATTCCTTCCGTGGATGATATTGCGGCATAAAGCGCCTGCGCGCGCATAAATAACAGGAGCAGGCAATAAGTTATATATAAAGCATGTATGCAGGCAGGTGTTGGCATTGCGCTTGAAAACCATAGCATATCTGATACTGATTATTATCGTTCTGAGCAATCCCGCATCCACGTTCCAATATGCCTATCAGGGGCTCTATCAGTGGGCGGTTCGGATGGTGCCTACCTTATTTCCGTTTATGATGCTCAGCTCAATTATGATATACAGCGGCGCGGACATTGAGTTGGGAAAGCTGTTAAATATTGTCCTTAAGCGCATCTATCGCTACAGCCGTTACGGACTGTACGCAATCTTCATGGGTTTTCTGTGCGGCTTTCCGATGGGGGCAAAAGTAATCGGCGAGCTGTATGAGAATAAAAAAATAAACCGTTCAGAAGCGCTGTCGCTGCTTGGCTTCTGCAACAATATAGGCCCCGCTTATTTTCTGGGAATCATCCTGCCGATGCTCAAAGCCTGCGGCTATCACAGCTGCGGCTGGTTCCTTTTTGGCATGTATGGGATCCCTGCTGTCTACGGCATTGTGTTAAGTCATATCCGTACACCGGAAGTGTCCGGCTGCCGGCTGACAGCGGCGCCAACAGCCGGCGCCGCAAAATCCATGCCCTCTCTTTTAAAAAGAGCCTGTCTGGAAAACACGCAGTCGCTGATTCTGCTGGGCGGATATATTACCTTCACCAATTCATTTCGGATTTTGCTGGATTTTGTTCCGATTTCATCCGATATAAGCGCCGTAGCCTCCAGCTTTATCGAAATCATAGGAGGTATTCAGGCCATCTATACGACAGCGCTTGGAAGCCCGGTAAAGGTATTCTGGATGATGACGGCGCTGTGCTTTGGCGGCGTCTCCTGTTTCCTGCAGACGAGCTGCTTCTTGGAAAAATCAGGACTGCCGCTGCTGCATTACTTCAAGCATAAGCTGCTGATAACGCTGATTTCCGCGATTTATTACGGCGTGCTTCTTTTCTTTGTGCTATGATGCCAATCGACATGATTGCTTTAACCGTTCAGACTTAAGACATTGGACTGTGTTTCGCGGTCATATATATTGGAGACTTTAAATATCAGGCTGGATTTGCTGCCGTAGCCCATATTGACCGTAATAGTCATAGTTTCCTTTGTCCTGTCCCATGGCAGAAAAGGCGACCAGGTCAATCCGCCGTCCGTCGAGTAAGCATAGTACTGCAGCAGGGATTGGGAATCCGCGGCGCCAAGCTGGACGGTCGCGTATTTTCCTGTTTTATCATAATTGACAAGCCTGGCGTTCACATAATCCGGCGGCGTCGTGTCATTATACACTCTGGCTGCCGGCGTCGGAATCGCCAGGGGCGCGTAATCGCGGTAGCTGACCGTTCCGTCCCTGGACGTCAGGCCAAAGTACCGTGCAACCGCTTCCGCGTCGCGGACGCCAAATTCCTTTAACAGCTCCGCCGACTGCATATAGCCAATATCGTTGATATGGTCGACATGACAATGCTCTACAATAATTGCCGGAATATTGCGGGCGGTGCATTCGCGTATGATCCCGTAATAATCTCCTTTGCTGCCGATGCGGGTCTTGATGCCCCTGTTGAACAATCCCATTTCCGTAAATTGTGTCAGAAACTCGTAACCGGCGCTGTAGCCGCGCGTATAAAGTGTACCTGTTGAGGGAATCCAGATCTCGCTTCCGTACAGCGTATGGGGAAGCGACATATTAAAATGAAGGGAAAACAGGAAATCCGCATCCACCTGCCGGGCAAATTCCGCACGCTCCTCCAGGGACATGTCAATATCCTCGGAATGCGTCAGGTATACCTTTACATTCTGATATTTTTCCAGCTGCTCCTTCATGTAGAGCGCTACGAGCATGGTATAATTTTTTTCGGGTATCGGCAGGTAATCGGTTCCGAGATTTTTCCCGCCGTGGCCGGGATCAATCACGATGACAACCGGGTCGGCCGCCGACACATCCGGCATATCAACAAAGTATAATGTGCCTAAGAGCGCTGCTGCGCATAAAACAAGGCTCAGCGCCTTCTGTAAATACTTTCTCACAAAAATCCTCCGTTTCTTTCATTTGAAGGTAATATAACCCACAGCGTTCTGTGGGTTATATTGTAATAATCTCAGATCTTTTCTAATGGATTGGCTGTATTCCCCGTTCCCGTATCCTCTATGACCTCCGGCGGCACCAGCTCCGCCCGGTTGGCTGTCACCACATTGTCAATTTCCCTTAAATCGTTGACCAGCGCATTATAATCCTTCGTCGAAATCTCAATGGACTGCTTGAGCACATTTTCAAGATTGGCTAAAATATTATCCGTGTATTCCATCGCGGACGCCTTCACGCTGTTTGCCTGTATCGTCGCGTTGTCAAGGATTTCCTGCGCCTGCTTTGTCGCAATCTCCACGATTTCATTTGCCTGCGCATAGGCCTGCTGCATAATCTGGTGCTCGCTGATCAGCTCGTTTGTCTGTACCGCGGCGTTGTTCAAAAGCTCCTGCGCCTTTTGCTTGGCGTCATTGAGAATCGCCTCTTTATTGGAGATGATTTTCTGATACCGCTTGATCTCCTCCGGTGTTTTCAGCCGCAATTCGCGGAGCAAATCGTCAATTTCCACCTTGTTTACCATGATGACATCCGTGGAAAATGCTTTATACTTGCAGTTATCTATGTATGTCTCAATCTCGTCAATTAGCTGCTCAATTCTGCTGCTCATTCTGTAACCTCCATTTTGTTCTTCACTTTTGCGCCGCCTGATGACGCATTCTGAAAGCTTTATTGCATCTGTCTGAACTTCTCATAAACAAGCTCTGCCACAAAATCCGGCACACACTGGGATATATCGCCGTGAAACGCGGCGATTTCCTTTACGCTGGAAGAGCTTAAGTACGCATATTCCAGACTGGTAGTTAAAAATACGGTGTCAAGCTTTCCCTTTGACAGCTTGCGGTTTGTCTGCGCAATCTGCAGCTCATACTCGAAGTCCGTGATGGCGCGCAGGCCCCGCACAGAAATATGAATATTTTTCTGGCTTGCA
This sequence comes from uncultured Lachnospiraceae bacterium, assembly GCA_949948735.1. Taxonomy (GTDB): domain Bacteria; phylum Bacillota; class Clostridia; order Lachnospirales; family Lachnospiraceae; genus COE1. Next base: position 28,621 of record CATLGV010000001.1, read on the forward strand.
TAATCAATCAAGAGTCCGTTAAAGGAATCTACCGTAACATTCGGTAAATCACGCGTAGCCTCTTTTAATATAGTAACACGTTCTTCTACAGAAAACAACGCATTCTTCGCCTTATTGTCCAAAACGCTCACTGTCAGATGATCAAACATTCTGGCGGCCCTTTTAATAACGTCCAAATGGCCTAAGGTCATCGGGTCAAAGCTCCCCGGATATACCGCATTATTCATGGCTCAATCCTCCGAATCAACTGATTTCCTGATAAATATGTGCTTGTTCGTCTTGTACTGCTTTTCTTTTTCAATGTAAAAGCCGGACGCCGATATATCATCAAGCGTTGTGTCAAGCGCAGTCTCGGCAATAATCAGCGTATCCGCCGTGACAAAGGATGCGCTGCCAAGGAGCTCCAGCACCCGCCGTTCATACTGCTGGTGATACGGCGGATCCATGAAGATAATATCCGCCGGTTCCCGGATACTGCCGTCAAGGGCGGAAAAAACATCCCGCCTTAAAATGACGGCCTTTTCCTGAAAATGGGTATGCGCTATATTATCCGTAATGCACGCGGCGGCCTTCTGGCTGTTCTCGACAAAATATGCCCTGGCTGCGCCGCGGCTTAACGCTTCGATGCCGATGCCGCCGCTTCCAGCAAACAGATCCACAAATACGGCGCCCGGAAGAACAGGCATCAGCATATTAAACAGCGTCTCCTTTATTCGGTCCGTCGTTGGACGCGTATCCGCGCCCTCCGGTGTTTTTAACAAAAGCCTTCTGGCTGTACCGGCAATTACTCTCATTGCAATCCCATGCCTTTCCTGTTTTTCGAGATTTCGTCGCCCGCGCCTATATCTTAAGCCGGGTTCCCTTTGCGTCTCGTTTGTTTACTTTGATGCGGCCAAGCTCTATTTTTTTGTCTTTGTAATCTATCGGCAGGGTGGAGCCCGGCTCGCGGTAGAATACGTTTTCTATATAATCATTGCTTCCGAGCTTCATGCCGCGCACGCCGACGGCGGTTTTCTTAAGCTCTGACACCTCATTGACGTCAAAGCGCAGGAAATAGCCGTCCTTGCTCTGCAGAATGATATGCATCTGCTCGTTAATGATTCCGATGCTCACAAGCTCATCGTTTTCAGCAAGCTTTGTCGAGGCGACGGTTCTCTTGGCAACGTCAAATTCACCGCCGCTTACGATCTTGCACATGGACTGTCTGGTGACAAACAGCAGACGGTACAGATTCAGCTCGGACTGGCTGGTTATGGCGACAATATTCTCGGTGCTCGAGTTGTAATTGCTGATATTATCGACAGGAAGCCCCTTGTCTCTGAATTTCCCGAAGGGAATATCCGTAACTTTTATTGTATGCAGCTGTCCGGTATTTGTAAACAGGCATATTTTCCCTGTATTGCGGCATTTTACCACATAACTGAACTCTGCGTGCGCGCCGTCCTTATTCCGCTCATACGCAGCCATGTCAATGGTCTTGCAGTAGCCGAATCTGTCCATAAGGAAAATAACGTCCATGTCCTCGGGCTTTTTCTCCTCGTAAACGGCCTCCTGAGCATTTTCGATAACCGTTTTGCGCTTTACGGCGTATTCCTTCTTCAAAGCATCCAAATCCTGTATAATAACCTGCGCCATCGCGTCGCGCCGATCCAGAATATCCTCGTATTTGTATATATTGGCATTTGTTTCCTTATTCTCTTTCATAAGCGCTTCTATTTCCAGGCCAATCAGCTTATATAAGCGCATATCCAGAATGGCGTTTGCCTGCCGCTCCGTGAAATTGAGCTGTGCCGCCATAATGGAGGATTCCCTGGAGCGGAAGCGGATGCCGTCGGTAATCCCATCGGTCAGACAGTTCTTTACCATGCTCCTGTCCTTGGATCCGCGCAGGATTTCGATAATCAGGTCAATGATATTGCAGGCACGGATTAATCCTTCCTGAATCTCACGCTTTTCCAGCTCTTTGTTGAGCAGCGTGGTATATTTGCGCGTCGCGACTTCATATTGGAAGGCTACATTCCGCGCGATAATCTCCTTTAGCCCCATGGTCTCGGGACGGCCGTCCGCAATGGCAAGCATATTGACGCCAAAGGTATCCTCCAGCCGCGTCTTTTTGTATAGGAGATTTTTGAAGTTTTCTACATCTGTATCGCGCTTTAACTCTATGACAATGCGGATTCCCTCCTTGGAGGACTGGTTTGAAATGTCAATAATCTCGGGGGCTTTCTTCTGTTCGTAGAGCTGCGCGACATCCTGCAGGAATTTTCCGATATTGGCGCCGATCATCGTATAGGGAATCTCGCTGATCACCAGATTCAGCTTTCCACCCTTGGCATGCTCCACCTCCACCTTGCCGCGCAGCTTGATCTTGCCGGCGCCGGTCTCATAGATGGATAAAAGCTCGTCCTTATTACAGACAATGCCGCCTGTCGGAAAGTCCGGTCCTTTCAGATACCGCATAAGCTCACGGGTTGTGATATTTTCGTTGAGCATATAGGCCTTTGTTGCGTCAATTACTTCACCAAGATTATGCGGCGGAATGCTGGTTGCCATACCGACGGCAATCCCCTCTGAGCCGTTCACAAGCAGATTCGGGAAGCGGCAGGGAAGCACGCTCGGCTCCTTTTCCGTCTCGTCAAAATTGGGGATAAAATCGACGACGTCCTTATCCAAATCGGCAAGAATTGCCTCCTGTGAAATCTTCTGCAGGCGGGCTTCGGTGTATCGCATCGCAGCGGCGCCGTCTCCCTCAATATTACCGAAATTACCGTGCCCGTCGATGAGCGGAAGCCCCTTTTTAAAGTCCTGTGTCAAGACGACTAACGCCTCGTAAATAGAGCTGTCCCCGTGGGGATGGTACTTACCCATGGTGTCTCCGACAATACGCGCGCTCTTTCGGTAGGGCCTGTCGTAGCGGATTCCCAGCTCATGCATATCATACAAGGTCCGGCGCTGTACAGGCTTCAGGCCGTCGCGGACATCCGGCAGCGCACGCGCAATAATGACACTCATGGCATAATTGATAAAGGACTTCTGCATGGTATCCGAGTATTCGGTTTTTATGATCTTCTCTTCCATTCACTTACCCCTTCATTGAAAAACGCAGGCGCGGCAGCCGCAATGTCCTGTAACGTTAAATATCCAGCTCCGCGTCCGCAGCGTTCGCGTATATAAAGGCCCTGCGCGGCGAAACATCGGTACCCATCAGCATTTCCGTAACCTCGGAGGCCATTCGCGCATCCTCTATCTCGATTTGCTTTAAAATCCTGGTTGCCGGATTCAGCGTGGTTTCCCATAGCTGCTCCGCGTCCATCTCGCCAAGCCCCTTGTACCGCTGCAGGGTAAACGGCCCTTTATGCCGTTTGCGGTACTTCTCAAGCGCCTTCTCATCATACAGATATTCCTCCGCGCCCTTGGCAGGCATTGCTTTATAGAGGGGCGGCATCGCGATATAAACATGCCCCTCATAAATAAGCTCCGGCATAAAACGGTAAAACAGGGTCAGCAGCAGCGTGCTGATGTGCTCTCCGTCCACATCGGCATCCGTCATAATGACAATCTTGTCATATCGCAGCTTTGTAATGTCAAAATCATTGCCGTACCCCTCCGAGAATCCGCATCCGAAAGCGTTAATCATCGTCTTAATCTCGGCGTTTGCCAGCACCTTATCAATGCTTGCCTTCTCTACATTCAGGATTTTGCCGCGGATAGGAAGAATGGCCTGATAGCTCCTGTCGCGCGCGCTTTTGGCGCTGCCGCCGGCGGAATCGCCCTCCACAATAAAAATCTCACATTTGCTGTGATCCTTGGATTCACAATTGGCGAGCTTTCCGTTGGAATCAAAGGAAAACTTCTGCCTGGTAAGCATATTGGTTTTGGCCTTCTCTTCGGTTTTCCGGATTTTGGCGGCCTTTTCCGCACAGGAAATAATGCTCTTGAGGACCTCGATATTCCTGTCAAAATACCGCGGCACCTCGTCTCCGGTCACCTTGCTCACAGCCTTTGCGGCATCCTGATTGTCCAGCTTGGTCTTGGTCTGTCCTTCAAATCTGGGGTCGGGATGCTTAAGGGAGATAACGGCTGTCATCCCGTTGCGCACATCCGCACCGGTAAAGTTGACGTCCTTCTCCTTCAGAATATTCAGTTCCCGTGCATAGCTGTTGATAATGGTGGTAAACATGGTTTTGAAGCCGGTCAGATGCGTACCGCCTTCGGCATTATAAATATTGTTACAAAAGCCAAGAACACTCTCGTGAAATTCATTGACATACTGAAAAGCGCACTCAACTGTAACGCCCTCGTTCTCACCGGAAAAATAAATAATATCGTGAAGGGTTTCCTTATTTTTATTTAAATCCTTTACATAGCCGATAATCCCCTCCGGCTCTATGTAGGTAATCTTCTCCGGCGTTTCTCCGCGTTTGTCCTCAAAAATAATGGTAAGCTTTGGGTTTAAATAGGCCGTTTCATGCAGGCGGCTCTTTACCTCGTCTGCCTTAAACCAGGTCTTGTCAAAGATATCGGGATCCGGTGTGAAATTGATTGTGGTGCCGGTCTCCCTGGTCTTCCCGATGACCGGTAAAAGCCCGTCTACCAGCTCCACAACCGGTTGGCCGCACTCGTAACGGTCCTGATGAATCAGGCCGTCGCTTTTGACCGTCACGGTAAGCTGCGTGGACAATGCGTTTACGACGGAGGAGCCGACCCCGTGCAGGCCGCCGCTGGTCTTATAAGCGGAATTGTCAAATTTACCGCCGGCGTGAAGCGTGGTAAATACGACGCGCTCCGCGCTGACCCCCTTTTCATGCATTCCGACGGGGATACCCCGTCCGTTATCCGCTACGGTGGCCGAGCCGTCCGCCTCCAGCGTTACGCAGATCTCGCTGCATACGCCGGCCAGATGCTCGTCAACCGCATTGTCGACAATTTCATATATTAAATGATTGAGTCCCTTGGTGGAAACGCTTCCGATATACATACCGGGACGCTTGCGAACGGCCTCCAGGCCTTCAAGGACGGTAATACTAGAGGCGTCGTATACAGTTTCTGGTTTTGTCATGTTTTCCTCCATGTCGCCGCAGTGCGTCCTCGGAAAACCTGCGGTTTCCCTCGTCGCGGGCTTCTTCGCCGCAGTGCGTCCTCGGAAAACCTGCGGTTTCCCTCGTCGCGGGCTTCGCCCTATGCATCCTTGCGCTCAAAAACACGCCAGCAGGCTGTCGGTTTTTGGCACATGGATGCGCACTGCTCATTGCTTTCGCGTACATTATATCATAACTTACCAGGATTGCAAACAAAAAATGGGGAAAATGCAAACATATGTTTTATGTCAGTATCCGATTTCCGCAAGTACCCGCTGAAAGAATGCCAAAAAACCGTCCTCGACTGCAACCTGATCAAGCGCTTCCTCTTCCAAATCATAATAATATTTTCCGGTTTTGATATCCACCGAAAGGCTGTCGAGCGGAAAGCCTGCTTTCCGCTTGCTTAAATCCGGATGCGGCCTGGCAGTCAAAAGGAACGGCTCGCTTGCCATACTTTCCTCCATCGCCTGATAAACGTGCGCTTCGTCAAATACGAGGCAGATGGCGTTGCGATAGCGCGCTTTTAAGTCCCCGTATGTCCGGGCAAGTCCCGCATAGTAGTCCCGCATTTCATCATCGCTGAGGTATTTTCCGTTGATCGTGCGGACATGCACACCCGGCTGCAGGCTTTCGGGGATTCCGTCAATATAAAGACCGGAGTCGCATGAAAATACAGGCATATGAAATGCATGGTAATATCCTGCCGCTTTCTTGTGCGCGTTCTCTAAGGGCGTATTCCCATCCTCTTCTATTTCGGGGATTTCCGTATTTATATCCTTCAGGCCGATAATCTCGAGCGGAAGTTTGCCTAACCGCTTGCGCATGGCGGCAATTTTGGCGGGGTTCCCGGTTCCGTATAGAATTTTCAGCTTTTGTGCGTTATTTTCGTTCATTGACTGCTCTTCCTTTCTGATGTACGCTTATTTTCTTTGTTTTTGCGCCGTCTGATTTTGCGCCAAAATGTCTGATTGCGCCGCATTTTTTGATTATGAATTTCCGGCTGCAGTATTTTGTGCCAGTAACGCGCAAGCATATCTGTCCCGGCGCTGAAGATTTCGTGCTTTGCGCCGCGCACCCGCACAAGACGGACATTCCCTTTTTGGCGGCGGCTCAGCTTTCTTACAAAACGCTCCTGCTCCTTGTTGGAGACATATGTATCGTACTCTGCCTGAAAAACCAGAACCGGACAGGCGATTGTACGCCACGCTTTTCTTTGGAGGTAAGCATTCAGCCGCGCCGCCTGCCAGAGCCATCCGTAGGACGCTGCATTTGTCTGAAACAACGGTTCATGGCGGCGTTTTTTCTGGTAATAGTCAAATCTTGCTTCCGAGAGTGAGGCGCTGTCCGCAAAGGTCTCCGGCACGCCGTACGGCTTATGGCCCATTACATATTGTGTGCTTTTTCCTGCAATACAGGAAACCCCAGCGACCATACATGCCAGGGGCCACGGTACAGGCGCGCTGCTTGGGCGTATCATCGGCGCGGACAGGATGAGTCCGTTAAGACGGTTCCCTGCCTGCGCCGCGGCGGCAGCTGCGATTCCGCCACCCATGGAATGTCCGTACAGACATACGGGCAGCCGTGGAAACTCTTTTGCCGCAAGACGAAGCACAAACAGCAAATCCTCCACATACCGCCGGTAATCATCCACATGTACAAGCGATAAATCCCCCGTATCGGCGCACAGGCGGTAACTGCGCCCGTGCCCGCAATGCTCGGGCATAAAGACATGATAGCCGCCTCTGAGGAAATAGTAGATATTTTCCCGGTGCTTTTCAATTGTCTCTGTATATCCGTGCGAGATGATTACAATGCCCTGGGGCTGATCCGCAAGACACCGCACATAAAATATCCGCCGCCCCTTCTCACGCTCACAGTATCCTGTTGTCATGCGGGCTGCGAGATACGGGTCGACAATGTCCGCCATGTGCCGGGCATACCCTTCCTCCGGAATAATCATATCGTGTACTGCTCTCCTGTTCATAGCTGACCTCCATTTGACTGCGCTTTATTCAATATCCCGGTTGATTCTGCGCTCATTATAAAAGAGAAAAACGATTCCGCCCAGAGCGCAGAAGCCTGCCGCCGTAAATGCCGCAATGCGGTATCCCGTCCCTGATGTACCCCCAATAGTGGAAACCGCTGTAAACAACAGCATGGAAAGGCTTTGACCCAGCTTGAACGCAAATGTTCTTGCGGCATAAAACATCCCTTCCCGGTTGCTGCCGGTTCGCTTCGCGTCGCTCTGGGCAATATCGGCAACTACCGCCTGCGGCAGGATTCCAAACACCGCCATGGGCATAGAAGCCGCTATCATCAAAAGTACGCCCTGTACATTGGCGGGGATTACGGAAAGCCTTCCCAGAAAGCCTGTATACAGATAAGACAGCGCAAAGATTCCAAACGCTGCCAATATCAGCTTCTTTTTCCCAAGCCGCGGCGCGAGCTTGTTAATCGGGATATAAAATACCAGAGACAGTGCCGTCATACCGACAAAATAAAGAGTGGTCATTGTCTCAGGAAGCCTCAGGAGGCTTGTCACAAAAAACGGAAGCCCGGTCTGGAACATTGTGATCGCAATCCAGTATAAGATATCCGAACCGACAAATTTACGAAATTCCCCGTTTCTGAACGTGGCGGCAAGGGAGGAAAACGCCGTGTCCTGCGAAGGAACCGTATTGACATATTCCTTTTCCCGAATCGACCAGACCGGTATCTGCATACAGATAAAGGCCGCCACCGCCACAACCGCAAAGGTTATACGGATTGCATTGACACGGCCGAAGGCCGGAACCAGCGTTCCCCAGATTACCGGCGCCAGATAGGCAACCGCTGTCCCCGCAATAAACGTAAACGAGATCACCGTGGAAATATTCAGCCGTTCCTGCTGGCTGTGTCCCAGCTCCGGAATCAGGGCCGTATAAGGGGTACAGTACGCCGTAATCGACAGATAATACGCCATCACCATCACAAACAGGAAAATGGCGTTTGCCCGGCTGTTCTGGTTTACAGGCGACCAGAACACGAGCACGGTTGAGAGCGCAAGCGGCAGCGACGCCCACTTTAAAAACGGCATGCGCCGGCCGTTTTTTGAAGTACACCGGTCGGACAGAGAGGCAATCCACGGGTCCGTAAACGCGTCGAAGAGCCGTCCGAAGGCCGTAATGCCTCCGATAACCGTAAATATGCCGAAAATAACCAGTCCCTGCGGAATAAATAATGTCTGCCCCTGCGCAACGGATACCGCATCCGGCTGATAAAAATAGACCAGCCAGTTGGAGATTAAACCGGATAATAAGGACCAGCCAAACTGTCCTGCTGCGAAAAGCCATATTTTTCCTGTTGATAATGATTTCATACCATATCCTCCGTTTTTGATTATGCGCTGTTAATCGCCCTGCTTCTGCGCCGCCATTTCCCGCTGATAAGGCATTCTCCATCAGGACAGCGTGTTTGCACGTTCCGAGCATGAAGCGCAATCAATTTGTCTTATTATATCACCTGGCGGCTCTTCATAAAAGCTCTAACTTTTCTGTTTTCAATGCCCTTGCAAAGAAGGAAGCTCATAAAAGCTTGCTTTTATCTTCTGTCTGCTCCATACTAATGCTATATCCTCAATTGACAAAGGCATTTGCCCAATTGATGGTATACAACAGAAAATAAGGAGGATTTCACATGGCACTAAAATCACGCAAGGACATACCGGAAGAGCTGACCTGGGATCTGTCTTCCATTTACAAAACAGAGGCTGAAATGAATCAGGATGTTGAGAAGGTAAAGGCACTGAGCAGCTCCATACTGCAAAATTATAAGGGAAAGCTGGATACCCCGCAAAAAATCAACGCATGTCTGGATGATTTCAGGGAGGTGGAGCGTCTGCTGATTCTGATAAACCATTACTGTGATTTGGCGGTATCCGTAGATTATTATGATACCTACAACCAGGAACGCAATGAACGTATCCTGAATCTTATCTCGGAAATCTCCAGCAGCCTCAGCTTTATCGACAGCGAGATCTCTGATCTCGAAGAGACATTGTTGTCGGAGGCGATTGCCGCAGCCACCCAAAACAGGCATTATCTGGAGGACATTCTTCGCAATAAGCCGCACCGGCTTCAGCCAGAGACGGAGCGCGTGCTGGCCGCATTATCCAAAACTCTGCGCGCGCCATATCAGATTTATAACATGACCAAGCTGGCGGATATGAAATTCGATTCTTTTACGGTGGAGGGAAAAGAATACCCTCTAAGCTATACTTTATTGGAGAACAACTATGAATATGAGCAGGACACTGCCGTCCGCCGGGCGGCCTTCGATTCTTTTTACGGAAAGCTGCGTGAATATGAGAATGTGACCTCGGCTGCTTATAATACCCAGGTGCAGACGGAAAAGACGCTCGCCACCCTGCGGGGCTTTACTTCTATATTTGACAGCCTTCTTTTTTCACAAAAAGTACCGCTGGCGCTGTATCACCGCCAAATCAATCTGATTACGGAGAAGCTGGCGCCCCACATGCGCAGATACGCGGCACTGCTAAAAAGGATTCATAAGCTGGATCGGATGACCTTTGCGGATTTAAAAATTGCCGTGGATCCTGAATATGATCCGAAGGTAACAATCGAGGAATCCAAAGCCTATATTGAAAACGGGCTTGCCGTCTTAGGCACGGATTATGTGGAGATGGTCAAAACCGCTTACTGTGACCGCTGGGTCGATTTTGCACAAAACGCCGGAAAATCCACAGGTGGCTTTTGCGCAAGCCCTTACGGCAAGAACTCCTTTATTCTGCTCTCGTGGAATGACCGCATGGCGGACGTCTTTACACTTGCCCATGAGCTGGGGCATGCCGGACATTTTAAAGCCTGCAACAGCAGCCAGTCCCTCTTTGATACGGACATCTCTACTTATTTTGTAGAAGCGCCGTCCACCATGAATGAGCTGCTGATGGCGCACTATCTGTTAAAGACGAATCCGGATCCCCGCTTCCGCCGCTGGGTGCTTTCCTGCATGATCAGCAACACTTATTATCATAATTTTGTTACCCACCTGATGGAGGCGGCTTACCAGCGGGAGGTTTACAGGATAATCGACAAAGGCGGCAGCGTAAATGCCGAAATCTTAAGCCGCCTTATGAAGGAAACGCTGCAAAAATTCTGGGGAGAGGATGTGGAAATCTCAGACGGCGACGCCCTGACATGGATGCGCCAGCCCCACTATTATATGGGGCTGTATTCCTATACCTACAGCGCGGGACTTACAATCGCCACACAGGTCTGCAAACGAATTGAAACGGAAGGCATGTCCGCCGTAGAAGACTGGAAAAAAGTACTTTCCGCAGGCAGCACGCTCGATCCGGTAGGACTTGCCCGGCTTGCGGGAATTGACATTACTACGGATGCACCGCTGCTGGATACAATTGACTATATCGGACAAATTGTAGATGAAATCGAAAAACTGACAAAAGCGCTGGAAGCGTAAGCATATGCCTGATGTCAAAGGGGATAAGTACCCTTTGACATCAGGCATATAACAAATCACAGCATAGTCTGTCAGCGCTCGGAGATCTCCCCCGTGGCGTCCTCTACCAGATACGTCGTATTCCATGTCCTGTGGCTCTCCTGCGCGTAATATACATAATCAATAACATGGTAAAGCGCTTCGTCGATATATTCTATACCTTTATAATAAATGTAATCGCCCTCCCATGCTTCCTTTTGGGAATTATCAGGGCCGGCAGCCTCCTGCGCGGTTCCCGGCAGGACATAGTAATATTCCGGCAGCGCAATTCCCGTCAGCAGCTCATAGTTTTCTTTTTGCCAGACTGCATAGGGAAGCTCCTCCGCGATCGCGCCCTCCGCCCGGGCCGCGCAAAGCATGTCCAGGGCTTCCGCCGCCGTTATCCGGGTCTTTGGCTTATCGTGGTGGATATAGTAGGACATGTTATACAAATCAATCTGCGGGAAGGCCCTGTGATATGGGTGCGCCGTATTTGTCAGGTCCACCCGCACCATGCGGTAACCGTCCATCGCAATCACATACCATTGCAATATTCTGCGCTGTTCGTCGCGCACGTCCACATCATATCCGTCCGCATAGGCGTAATCTTCTACACTTACAGTGCGCGTCAGGATAAGGCTTCCGTTTTGGAAGACATAATGGTTGATTGCAGTTCCCCCCCCGCTGCTTCCCCAGCTCTCTTTTACCAGCAGAACGCCGTCTTCGATGAATATGCCGCGATACGGGTCGCCGCGCATCCCGCCGGAAGTGCTGCTCATTAAGGCAGGCGTATCCCGAAGCTCCTGCCATGAACCGTCCGGCTGTTGGAGCAGGATAAAAAGACGGCGGTCTTCGGGCATACGCTCTGCAAAATCCTCTTCATATATATCAAAAGCTTCACAGTCTACGACAAAAGCAATGTCCGTTCGCCCGTCTCCGTTTAAATCCCCCTGTGTAAAATCAACGCACTCATATGCCGCGGCCTCTGGATACTGCGCCTCAAGCCAGGCCGCTATCGTCTTCTTTTCTTCTTCCGACACGCCGACATCCATGCAGAGTAACAGCGGAACATCCCAGACCGGCTTCAGGCTCCTGACAGGATTGCCAAATACCGCCACATACACCAATTCCTTCATGCCTGTAAGCGGGGACAAATCTTCAATGTGATTATTTGAAATACCGACCTGATTCAGATGCGGCAGTCCTGCAAGAACGGAAATGTCCTGAATTTCATTTCCATCCAGCGCCAAATCAAACAGATTGGTAAACCCTTTCAATGCAGAAATATCGGAGATGCCGTTTTCGGACAGGCCTACGCGTTCCAGCTTGTCCATGCCTGCAAGCGGCGTGATATCCGTAATGGCATTGCCGTTTAGATTTATGCCCCGAAGCTGCGTGAGTCCTTTCAGAAAGCTGATATCCTCAATGCCGCAGTACTGCAGCCCCAAATCCTGCAGCTGGGTCAGCGTTCCCACTGCTTCAATATGCCTGGCATTCTTGTTGCCGGAAAGCGACAGCTCCACCAGCTTCGGCAGCTTTTCCAATACCGCAAGATCCGCAACGGGCGTTTCATATAACGACAGGCGCTCCAGCTGTGGCATTTGCGCCAAAAAGGATATGTCCGCAATATTACAGTTTGGCAGGAACAGCTCTGTTACGGTGTGTATTTGGCCTAAGAAGGAAAGGTCAACCGCAGCCTCCTTCTCATAGTGGATATAGATCTGTTCCAATTGAGAAAGCTGTAAGACGGGCGTAAAGTCTGTAATGGATGAATCATCCCATTCGCCGATGTCGATGACCAGCTGCTTCAGATTCGGCATCAGGCACAATGCCTCCAGCGAATAAATCGGTGCGCCATAGGGCGCTTCTTCCAGGACAATGCGTTCGCAGTCCTCCAGCTTTTGTAGAACGATCTGGGCGGAATCCCCTTCCGAAAGACCGGTCCCGTAACGCACGCGCTCCCGAAAGCCCTCATCCGCTATCAGCAGAGCCAGTATCTCGTCCAGGCTTTCCGCCTCAGCGGTGCCGGACGGTATGTCTGCCGCCTTATCTGCAAAAGACTCCCAGACCGCATTCGCTGCCGCGCGCAGCGCTCCGGCCTGGATTGCAGACTGCCTCTCCCGCGAGGAAGCTGCTTCCGGACCGCAGCCGCACAAAAACAGGCTGCACAGCAGGCCAAAGCAGAGTATCCTTGAAAAACGATATTTCTTTCTGCCTTTTTTTATTGTAACAGTATACACCGTATGCCTCATCGCTGTTTGCTCCTATCCTCCATGTGCGTATGACAGCTTGCACTGTGAAAAATTCATTTTTCACAGTATCACCGTCTGAAAAAATGAATCATTATTCATATAGTAAAGACCGGTTCCTCCGCTTATGACGGCGTCGTATCCTCGGGCGCAGGGCTTGGATGGGAAATCGCTCCAATAAGAAGCGCACAAATATCCAATACCGCCTCGACAATCAATGAAACCGCGATAAAGCCCCACATAAAGACTGCGGAAGCAAACGGATCTACCAGAATAACAATTGCCAGAACAATAGAAAGCGCTGCGCCGATTCCCGCAATAAACCAGTATTTTCTTCTTAATCTGAGAAAGTCAACGGCCCACTGAATCTTGCAGAGGCCGGAAAATAAAATGGCAATCCCGTAAAGGATGCTTAATATCGGAAAGGTAACAATCACCCAATTCGCGCGAAGCGTACAGAAATATCCGAAGAGAATCGCGATAATCCCTTTCGTCAGATTCTGCTGTAATACGGCTTCCTCCGGCGGCGTCCGAAAATAGTGGATGACCTTGAGAATGCCGATGACAATCAGGACAATGCCTACTGTTGTAATGATACCGGATGTAAACCCGACGGGATCAATTAACAGCAGGATGCCGATGACCAATTCGCAAAGACACAAAATAATACTGCTCAGGTTTTCTTTTAACTTCTGCATTGCAAATACCTCCGTGTGTTTCCGTTGGGAATGCTTTTCCTCAAAAGAGTATTCTTTAGAGGAAAAGGTTCCTTTTAGGAAAAAGGGTTCCCTTTTTCCTAAAGTTCTTCCGTTTATCGCTCATTTTTTATAAGAAATCGCTGCAAAACAAGAGATTTTCCGGTCTCCGTCTCGAACGCATCCGGTTCACCTTCTTTTTTGTACCGGAACTTTTCAACCAGCTTCATACTTCCTTCATTCCGGACATCTGCCTCATAGACATACCAGTCTTTGCGGTAATGGGTATCCAAAAATTCCAGTACGCCCGCCAGCGCTTCATACGCATATCCTCTTTGCTGCAGACTGCTTTTTATCCAAATCCCAAGCTCCGGGGTCTGCTCCCGTAAGCCATGGACTTCGACGCCGCCGGAAAATTCCTCATTTGCAAAAACGGATAAGAATAACATCTCTCCCTGATTCATCTGGTTGACAAATCCCTGCAAAACCTCCCGGGCAGCCGATACCGACGCAAATGGGTCCGGATACTGATATCTTGTGATTTGTTCGTTAAATTCCGAACAGTATTCCTGTAAATATTTCATTTCAAAGGGGCAGATTTTAAGCCTTGAGGTTTCGATTTTAATGTCCATACGCAGCCTCCGTTCTTCCTGCAAAATTTAACGATACCGCACATCCTTATTATATTGGCTTTATGTGACAAATTCAATAACATAATTCAAATCATAGGGTTCTATTTTTTACAATTGAATAGACGCTGTTTTTGAAGTATGCTATACTTTTTTCAGGGTTCTTATGTGACGGAGGATTACCCTCGATTGGTGCGCCGATTGGGGATAACGAAGAAAATACCGAAATTATCCCGCTTTGAGGCGTGTATGCTCTTGTCAATTGAGGGTAAGGGGATAAAAACATGAAGGAGTTATAATTGATGACTTTAACAAGTGATGATTTACAGGCAATTGGTTCCTTACTGGATGCAAAATTGGAGGAAAAGCTGGAAGAAAAATTAGAGAAAAAGTTTAATGAAAAGCTTGCTCCGATTAATGAACGGCTGGACAAGATGGACGTCAGATTTGCTACCATTGAGGAACGGCTGGACAAGATGGACGTCAGATTTGCCACGATTGAGGAACGGCTGGACAAAATAGATGTCAGACTTGCCATTATTGACGAACGGCTGGACAAGGCGGATGCCAGATTTGTCATTATTGAGGAACGGCTGGACAAGATGGATGCCAGATTTGCCATTTTTGAGAAACGGCTGGACAAGATGGATGCCAGATTTGCCATTATTGAGGAACGGCTGGACAAGATGGATGTCAGATTTGCCATTTTTGAGAAACGGCTGGACAAGATGGATGCCAGATTTGCCATTTTTGAGGAACGGCTGGACAAGATGGATGCCAGATTTGCCATTTTTGGGGAACAACTGGACAAGATGGATGCCAGATTTGCCATTTTTGAGGAACGGCTGGACAAGACGGATGTCAGATTCGCAGCAATTGATAAACAGCTTGAAACTATGATTGCCCGCTTTGATGTCATAAATCTTAAACAGAAGCGTATTTTTAAAAAGCTTGACAACCTGCAGCTCGATGTGAAAATCTTTGAACGAGATACGAAACAAAGCTTTCACAATCTTAATGATGAGATGGAAACGGTCATTGCGGTTTTGAAATTAAACAATCTTGTGCCATAATCAGGCACTCGCCTTGATTTTTATCAAAATTTTTGTGCATTTATTTCAATACAAGCATTGCAAATGTATAAATTTTGGTTAAAATAGTATTTAGATATAGATGTAAGGGCTTTCAATATTTATCAAAAATTATGAGAAAAGGAAGGATTTATGACTATGTATGGATTTGGTACAATGATCGAGCAATTGAAGAAAAACCCTAAGACAATCGTATTTACAGAGGGAACAGATCCTCGTATTCTGGAAGCAGCCTCACGTCTTCTGGCAAGCAGCTTCTTAACGCCCATTCTTGTCGGCAATGAGGATGATGTATTAAAGGCTGCAGAGGAAGCCGGTTATAATATCCGGGGCGCACAGATTATAGACAGTAATCATTATGACCGTTTTGAGGAGATGGTGGAAACCTTCTGCGAGCTTAGAAAGGGCAAGGGCATGACGCCGGAGGAGGCAAGGAAAATACTTTCACAGCCCAACTATTTCGGAACCATGCTCGTTCAGATGGGCGTTGCGGACGCGCTTCTTGGCGGCGCTACATATTCTACCGCCGATACGGTTCGTCCTGCCTTACAGATTATCAAAACCAAGCCGTCAAACAGCATTGTGTCTTCCTGCTTTATTCTCGTTCGTCCCGGTGCGACCGGTGAAAACGAAGTTCTGGCCATGAGCGACTGCGCGATCAACATTAATCCTACAGAGGATGAGCTTGTTGAGATCTGCGGCGAGACCATCGAGTGCGCGAAGATTTTCGGCGTAGATCCGAAGGTGGCGTTCTTGAGCTACTCTACGCTCGGCTCCGGCAAGGGTGAGGATGTTGAGAAAATGAGAAATGCGGCGAACAAGGCAAAGGCTGCGTTCCCGAACACGCCGATTGACGGAGAGCTTCAGTTTGACGCTGCCGTATCTCCCCGTGTGGCGCGTACAAAATGTCCGCAGTCTCAGGTTGCCGGTCATGCCAACACCTTTATTTTCCCGGATATCAATTCCGGCAATATGGGATACAAGATTGCGCAGAGAATGGGTAATTTCGAAGCGTACGGCCCTATCCTTCTGGGTCTGAACGCGCCGATCAACGATCTTTCCCGCGGCTGCAACGCGATTGAGGTTTATTCTATGGCGATCATCACGGCTGCCCTGGTATAGAAATCAAGCGTTGGCACGCTTGTTACAAAAAGCCCTGCTTTAGGGCGGTACTCATAAAACAGCATAGGAATGTTTTCAGGAAACGGCGCAGCTTCGGCTATGCCGTTTCTCCGTTTTGCATTCTCCGTCTTTAATCATTCTTTCGGCTGACTTTCTTTCCACTTCCTTCCCACGTCCTGAAAAGCGCCTCAATTAACGTTTCCCGGATACCTGTTTCCATATGCTGATTTGGCAGCGTCCGTATAAGTCCTGACAAAATCGGTCTTTGCGGCGATGTAGGCGTCCCTGTTATGCTCATGCTCCTTCCAAAGCTTCAGCTTGACCGCTTCATACCGGCTGGCAACATGGGGATATTCGTTGAGATAGTCCCGGAAATACAGCTCGTCATTATCCCCGAAATATCTTAAATGCAAATGAAACACTTTTTCGGCAAAACCGTTTTCCGTATATCCTTTGTTAAAGGAAATCCTGTCGGTGCTTTGTGACATGCAGATATAACCGCTTTGTGTGAATATACCTTTCATATGCAGCAAATCACATGTCGGAGGCACTTCCACAAGGATATCAATAATTGGTTTTGCCCATATCGTATGAATGGCCGTGCTTCCGACGTGGCTTACTCTCGCATCCTGAGGCAGCAGGGACATCAGAAATGCCTCTTCCTGAGCGTACCAGTCCTTCCAGCAGGGCTGATGCGCTGTCAAAAAAATCGGAAACAATTGCCACAATTCCTCCAGACTCATTTCTGATAGTTTTTTACTCATTTATCATGTCCTTTCTTTTGTGCTGCCTCTTTCAGCGGGGGAACATTTAACAGCCAGCAATGTCTTTATGTCGTCAAGGTGTTCCTCACATGTGACACGATAGTGAATCCACCCGCCGTCGCCGCAGGGATATTTGTTGTCTATATATTCCTGCGTGTATTTTTGAAGCTGACTGTAAACGGCCATGTACTGCTTATCCGACAGCCGCAGCATCACCGTGAAAGCGTTGTCTTCTGCAAAAACATTGCAAATCAGCTTATTTTTCTTCTTGTGGGCAACGCCCCACCCGTATTGGTTTCCATAGGGGAAAACAACCTTTTTCCCTGTGGAAAAGGAAGATACCAGCCATTCGTTCAACGAAGAAAATCTTTCCGCATTTTCTCCGCAAAACGCAGTCATTTCTTCTACGGAAGGCATTGCCTGTTTATCGAGCATTCTTTCGTACATAAGCGAGCTCCTTTATTTCCGCATATTACTTTTTCCCGCCTGATTCCATTAATTTCAGATAATGCGGAATATCCTCCATCACGGGATGAATGCGAAACGGTGCGCCGCAGCATCCGCAGTGCCATTTTTCTTCCTGTTCAAATTCATATTTTACGCCGGATTTGCAGACGCCGTTTACACGGTTCTGGCACCCTTTGTCGCTATGTCGGAACATCGCTGCTATCCGTTCGGGACATTCGTCTAAATACGCCAGACATTTCCGGGCATTCCGGATTCGCAGCTCCAGATACAGAGCTCCTGCATCGGAGGTCAGCGCATAATCGTAAACGGATGCTTTTCCCCGATAATACCGGACAGACGGCCCTTCGTTAGAATCGCCTTTTTTCTTCACAGCTCCGCCTTCTGTAAGTATTTTATCCAAAGCGGCGATTACATTCTTGTCCGCCGCATCGTGCATTTTGTCTGCTACATAATCGCAGCCCTCCGCAAGACTGCATGTGTGCAAATCCTCTGATAATATTTTATAATTCCACCCGATAAACGCATTGCCAAATGCCATCTGGTTTGAATAAACATTTTTCAGGTCTTTGAGCTGTGTGTTTTTTACCTTTTTGGCGATGGCAGAAAGAACAGTCAAAACGTTTGGGTTATCCGGATAATCAATCTCCAGACAGTCTCCCGACGACAGCTGATACTTCTTGATGCCGCCAAACGCAAAGCCATAATCGCACAAGACTTCCAGCAGTAAATTCGTCTTTTTGGCCTTATTTATTCTTCGAACCTCCGCCGTGTCTGCGACAAATACGTTTTCTTTAAAACGGCCGCACGCAAACAGCCAGAGAAGGAAATAAAATAGCTGCCACGGTGCGCTTCTCGCCTCCCTTGCCTGATTGGAGAAGTAGTCGTATTCATCTGTTTTGTATAAGGGTAATCCGAACCTTTGCGGAGCATCCGCCATATCAGAATACATCTGATAGAACAGTCCTCCGATATCCCGAAATGCGCTCTCAAATTCCGCATGGGAAAGCTCCTGTAAAAAATCGGGGTGTATATCTATTTTGTCCGGTACGTCCACCAGCTCATTGCGGCGTATCAAAGCCCATTGGCTGATTAAAAGCGCGTCGCTCATATTGTCTTCTCCTGTGAGCGGTCAAATTCCTTTACCCGGTCACGGTTAAGGCCGTCGTCATAGATATCCGATTCATAATACTTCCCGCCCCTTGCGCGTGACAGATAACCGGGGACAAGCTCCATTCCCATAAACGAGGGATAATTGTATCCGTCCGAATCCGTAATGCCCCAGACAGACGCCTCTTTAAAGCCAAATTGCGGATAATATTCCGGTCTTCCAAAGAACAGGATTGCGCCAAAGCCCAATTCCGCCGCCTTGCATATCATATTCTTTATGAGCGCCTTCCCGACGCCCTTTCCCTGATACGCCGGCAATACGCTCAGCGGTCCGAAATTCAGGACAGGAACAACGTCATCAGAGGTTCTCACCTCCGCCTTACTGCAGATGATATGTCCGACGATCATACCCTCAAGCTCTGCAACCAGACTTAATTCGAGGATGCCGTCTCTTTCCCGCAATGCATGAACCATCCAGTGTTCATAGGGACATCCGATTCCCCCTCGTTCAATCCGTTCCGGGTATGAAAATGCCGCTCTTGTTATCTCCTCAACCCTCCGATAATCCTTTTCCTGCTCTTTCCTGACTGAAATAACCATCTGCTTCTCCTCCTATTGATATGGCATATGACTTCCTTTACGCCTTCATTTTTAAAATTTGTATTGCATAAAATTACCGTTCTTCACAAACCCGAAATCCGTATACAGCAGCACGCCCATATCAGAGGCAGTAATCTGGACGCAGCCGCAGCCGTATGCCTTCGCTTCATTTACAACCCGCGTCAGCAGCTCCTTTGCGATTCCCCGCCGGCGATAATCGTTTGCTGTAAACATGCTGGAAAGCAGGCCAATCTTCCCGTTGGGACAGCCAAAATACGGCGGCTTTTCAACAAGGGACATGCCGCTTGTGCCTACGATTCGCTCTCCGTCTACAGCCAGCCACGAGACAAAAGTGCCGTCCGCCATATGTCGGTTATAATAATCCATTAAGGCAGGCTTTAAATCAATGTCTTCCGCGGCGCTTCCGGCGCCATGTCCCCTTTCTTCCCGCAATTGGCAGATTCGCATTTCTATAAAAGTGTCCAGGTCTTCTTTGATCATTTTTCTGTATTGTACAGCCATATAGCACCTTACCTTTCTTTCCTGCCGCGTATTTTTATGGGTACATATAAATCCATCTGGTCATAGCCTAACGCATTCCTGATTTCATCTGTCGGGTTGACCATATGTCCCATTGTCCGGCGCCCCTGCCGCTCATCAAGCTCAAAGCCGCTGTTCTCCAGCCACTTTAAAATGCCGGAATAGACCCTGCCGCCCATGTCGTCGTCCCCGTCTATTGACATTGCGGCAGCGTACAGACCGCCCTCAAACGTAATCAGCTCATAGGGCATCACATCTTCTTTTGTAACCCATTCTTCAACTGCCCATATCCAGACGGCGCTCATATCTTCCTCAAACCAGAGAAAATCCGGGGCGCCGTATATCAGCTTTTTGACAAAATGATTATGCGCCTCCTGCCACTGCTGGAAAGTGCCCAAAACGTTTTCAATTGTATCCACGCCGGATGAAAAAGCCCTGAAGGGATTGATTTGAATAATCCGCACCTCCGGAGCCTTTTTCAGCTTGTCCGTGACGTCCAGTAAATGATTAATCGGGGCTGCGTTCCCATCATAAGCAATCGTTGTAATATGGTTTTCTATTTTAGAAGCTTTTTCATATAATTGCTTCACATCGGAAGCTTTGCTGAAATCGGCCTTCTTAATCTGCTCGATAAATTCCAGTATAATGTCCCTCAACTCTCTAAGCAGCGTAGCCTCATCCTCTATATCCTTCGCCCTTTTTTCAAGAACCGTTAAAAGCAGCTCCGATTCGGATGCCTGAAAAATCAGCTGAATATCCTTAATGCTGATATTCAACTTACGCAAAATCAAAATCTGCTCCAGACGCTTCACCGCCTGTTCATCATACAGCCTGTAGGCATAATCCGCGCTTCTTGTACTTTTTATCAGCCCCATATCCTCATAATAGCGCAATGCGCGCGCAGATATGTCATATCTGGAAGAAACCTCTCTTATTTTAAGCAGCTCTGTCATATGAAACCTCCCTCTCGGCGTTTTTATTTATTATAAAGGCTTCCCTAACGGCAGAGTCAATCCGGATATTTTGATTTTTACATTTTGTCAGTCAAGGGTATCTGCTTTGATATATTCTGCATACGTGCCTCGCCAATCTGTCTCTGCCCAATACGCGGAACCGTCCCGAAGCCTGTCGAGAAATTTATATTGATACAGCTCCCTTCGGACTAATTCGATATCGTCGAACGCAATATTGGACCGGATTATTTCGTTGATTTCTTTTTCCGTATATTTTCGAT
The DNA here is from genome assembly GCA_949948735.1 of uncultured Lachnospiraceae bacterium. Taxonomy (GTDB): domain Bacteria; phylum Bacillota; class Clostridia; order Lachnospirales; family Lachnospiraceae; genus COE1. The sequence continues at coordinate 49,697 of CATLGV010000001.1, forward strand.
TGACGTCTATTTGTTCCGCTATTTTTATAAGAGCGATAATCCTCATCGGCCTTTTAGACGGATATTGTATCAGCATTCCGTTCGAATCATAATAATTTTCGAGTTTTTTATAATAGGCTTCCATAGATCTTTCCGTAACTCCTTCCATAAATGATGTCATCATTATTTGTCATGGTTCGTAAGTTATCATAAAAAGTGCCTTTGTCAATTGAGGGTACATTTATTTGTGATAACTTACGGACTATGATTTATATTAACGGTCACCAAAGCTTCTTAGATATATGACATTCCTGTCAGGATCATAAAAGCTCATGTTGACGGCTCCCCAGGGGCGTTTCGTCGGTTTCTCAATAATTTGCGCCCCTAATTCTAAAACTCTCTGATAGGCCTTCTCCATATCGTCTACGGTAAACGCAATACACATATTCTGGTTATTATTATTTTTTACGGAGCCGTCGTTGTAAATGGTCAGCATCGTCTCTTCCGCAATGATTGTCTGGTGTACTTCATCCTTACTGCCGTTATCCGTTTCAAGCAAAGCCTTGTAAAAATCAGACAGTGCAACAACGTCGTTTGTCAATAATCCGATTTCTCCTAATCTCATATAATCTCCTCCTTATTTATCCCGCCTGAACGGCAGCTCAAAATCCAATCTGCCGAATTTCCTCAATATGTTCAAATCACGAATTATGAAATCACTGCCCCAGTAATAATTCCCTATCGTCTGTTCTGCCACACACCACCGCTTCCCCTCCGGATGGGGATTGTTTTCTTCAAATGCGTCAAGCTCGTCGGCGGAAGGAAGATGAAACTCGTATGTACCCAGCAGCGTGTCAATAATCGTATCCAGATTCCTGTCCACGGTGCGTCTACACTCCGGATAAAAGCTGCTTTCCGGCGAACCGATAAAATACACCGGCAGCGGCAGCCATGACGGATATGTTGCAGGGTCATATTCTTTAATATTCAGTGCTGTCGGGTTGTAATCCGGATAGCCCAGAAGAAGGACCTCCCCGTATTGCTTATACCGGTTTCTTAGCGCTTTGGCCTTACAGTAAATGCTGCTGTTTTCGTCTGCGTGTTTGAGAATAAAGTCCGCAAGACGCTTGGTCACGCCGATATCAGCCTGGGCGGCTTTTACGGCGTCAAAATGAAACCATGGCATATGCGCAAAATCGTTATTGCTGGGGATTCCCTGCATTCCCACCCAGCCATCCTCCAATAAATACGCTTCGGAGCTCAGGTATTTTGTGATACCCGCAATGATTTTGCTTTTTAGGCCGCTTTCATAATCACCTGTCGTATCCAGATAATCCAGTGCAATACATACGGTATAAGGAGATGAATTAGGATTCCAGTTATTGCACTCGATATTGTGTCCAAAACCGCCGTCCTCATTTTGATAGCTGGACAGGACCGACAGGAAATCGTCGCAGCTGCCATCTTCAAAAAGGAAATGCCATTTCGTATAGTCAAGGGGCCTTGCGTTACGGAAAACCAGTTTTCTTAATCTCAAAAATTCATCAAGGGATATTTTTTTCATTTTTATAACCATGCTCCTTCCATACCCTGCTCTCTATTTCTATGCTGCTTTAATTTTTAATCGTTTCTACCCTCAATTGACCATGTGTGCCTTTGTCAATTGAGGGTAATATCTGACAGAATAGCTTCCAATATTTGTTCTCTGTTATAAGAAGTATCAAAGTACGGTAAATGGTATGAAGCGCAAAGCGCTTTCAGCTTTTTACTGATCATCACAATGTCCGCACAGTTCTTTTTGTTTTCTGCTTCGGATTTATAATAGGTATAGTCCTTTGGGGTGTCGTATTGTTTCAAAAGGCTGTATCTTTCTTCCGAGGTTACCTCCGATGTGCCCAGATAGTAAATATCGCATACGGAAGCGTCTATATATTGAATATAATGCTGTGGCAATAACTGAAAGATATCAATTACCATGCCATAGGTGCATTCGTCGTATTCGCCGCTGTCTGTCATGGCACGTATGAATAAGGACATTTTGGCGCTGATATACCCGATATTTTCCCAAGGGTCTCCATCCGCATCGGAATCGACGCCTGTTTCCGGAAAAGCTTTCTCTATTCCCGCAATGACAGAATCCATACTGATATGCTGGTATCCCAGAGCTTTTGATATTTTTTGAGAAAGCGTACTTTTTCCAGACCGCGGCACGCCCGCAATAATAATATGCTTTTTCATAATATCTCCGGTATCCTCCTATTGTTCCATACACAATTCAATCATTTTCTTCAGAAAGGGTAAATCGCCTGGCTCAGGATTATCTATTCTGAATGTGCAGCCGCATACACCGTCAAATTCTTTTCCAAAAACAGTCTTTTTCCTGCCGCCCCCGCAGGAACCGCAATGACCACAAAAGTCAATATGCTCCCATGCAATATTTTTGAGTTCAATATCTATGTCGGCATTCTGAAAAGTCTTGCTGTCGTCAGACCAGACAGTCCACAAAATATCGGGTTCATCAGGGTTTCACATATGTACGCTTCAATTTGCTTTGGCATAATAAGTCCACCTCACAATTTTCTGGAAAGATATAATACCAGATCGTCGTCATTTTTGCAGTCTTCGTACGGTTCGCATATTTTGTCCTGATACCAGACGCCGGAACCGTCCGGTATATAGCCGCGCTTCACATACATCCGCTGCGCGCTTCCATAGCCGTGATGGAGCCCGACGCCAAGGTAAACAGTATCCGCGTACTTTGCGGCAATTTCTTCCGCTGCATCCATTAAAGCGCTGCCGATGCCTTTCTTTCGATACTTTTCCAGAACGCCGAAATCAACGATTTCCGGATAGCCTTTCCCGCCAAAGGCGCCCCATGCGCTGTCGGGATATATATTGATATAGCCAACCGGTCTGCCCAAACATTCCGCAACCAGGGAAATTGCCTTTCCCATTCTCTGGTCTTCTAATCTTCTTTGATATTTTTCAACGGACGCATCCCAGCCCTGCTCGATTTCGGCGTCCGTAATCGCCTGTGCATCTGCGTATTCCATGTCGCGAATGGTTATTTGTCCGTTTGAAAAGTAAACCATATATGCGCCTCCTGCTTTAAATCATTATAAATACATAATACTCTTTTGGGGATGATAAATCAGCATATATTATAAAAGCTTATTACCTGTAACCAATTTGTCATTCAAAGTCTTTAACAGATACAAAGCCCTGTCCGCATCGTCATTTTCCGGATTTACAATCTCCGCCCGATTGGATAAGCCGCAGATGCGCCGTGGCTCGCTGCCGAAATAAACTCTCCGGTTGTTAGGACATTTGCATAGCCTTTCGGGAAACTGCTCTTTGAACCATTGGAAAAAATCCCTGTCCTCGTCATATAAAGTCTTCGCAAACGCTGCTATATTCTGAAAACTGTTAAAATAAATGCACAACATAAAGTATTCATTATCCGCGTAAAAGCCGCAGATATTTTTCCCCTTATAAGCATATTCAACCTTCCATTTAAAATCCGAGACAATCCCCCGAAGCGGTCTTATTTTTGCTTTGACTTTTATGCCGTTCAGCTGCGCTTCTAATCTTTTTACAATTTCAGCGCTCCCGGCAGGCAGCGTTTTGCAGATATCGTTTACGGTTGGTATTGGTGAATACACGTTTTTAAAATCAAGGCGCGCGAAGTTCATCCACTTGTATTTACTGTCGGGTGCCTGACACAAATACGCTATACCTGCCATCATTTGAGGATATGCCCTGTGAACGATATGAACGCTGTCACCGCTCTCATATATCCCAATGCCAAGCTCTGACAGCTTTCCATATCGTGCGGCGTTATACTTTGATTCGTGGATACGGTTCATCTGATTGATAACATCTGCATAATCCTCTTTGCGTATCATCAACGCGCCGGACTGCACGTCAATCCCCGTACTCTTTATGCCTGCACGGTAAAAATACAGGGCATAAAACTGTATGGCCTGTTGAAAGGTATTTCTCAGTGTGCTTTCCCGGGAATTTGTTACATGCGCTTTCTCCTTTTTTACCTGAGCTTCCTGTTCTTTTAATTTTGCCACGTACTCTTCATAAGGCTTCGGAAATACCATGTATTCCTCCGGCTTCTGATACATCTCACGATAAAGGGCAGTCATAAATTGATAAAATTGCGATTGCCCGCCTTCTTCCTGCTGTCCGGGCATTTCAAAGGGGGCAATCATGTCTATACAATGCCTGATAGAACGCTGTGCATATGTTTCCATGTTCCTGTTTCACCGTCACTTACTTATTTCTTCTTAATCGGTATCCATATCTCTGCATAATAATTCTCATCGGCTGTTCCGTCAGGATATTTACCTGCGTCATCATACATTTCAATACAGTATCCCGCTGCGATTTCATAATCCCGCTGGGACGGAAGCCATTCCGAAAATATCCTGGTATTCACCGCCTGCATAGACTCTGAAAGCGTGCCTTTACAGGGGAAAACCGCCCATGTGAAGGCAGGAATGGTCTTTACCTCCAGTCCCTCCGCAATATCCACCGCCGGATTGTAGATGTCCGCAATCAAATAGGAAAACCGGTCGTTTCCCATCTGCGGATCAATATTGATGCCATACATTCCGCAGACATATTTTCCCTTTCCCGACGCATAATGCTCCTCCCAGAATAAGGGAATATCCTGCTTCGCATTTTGATAGCTGAATTCCTTTGACGCGCCCAAAACCGTAAACGCTTCTTTTTTCGCAATTCTGTAATCCATAGTATAACCGCCTTTCAATGATATTGTCAATTTCAGCGGTGCGAAATCTTTAATTGTTTCTTTATATTTACGCACACCGGAGGGTGAATGCCCGTGAAAACGGGTAAAAGCCTTCGTAAAGCTGTCGGGCGAGTCATAACCGTATTTCATCGCAAGCTCTATAACGGTACTGTCACTTGCAAGCAGCTCCTGACCGGCAAGCGCCAGCCTGCGGTTCCTGATATATTCCGTTACGGTATACCCGCATAAAATACTAAATCCCTTGTGAAAATAAAACGGTGAACAATGAACATGGTCAGCTACATCATACATTGTGATATCATCTGTTAAATGCTGCTCAATATAGCCGACTGCTTCTTTTACGACTTCTGTCCATTCCACGGCGATTCACCTCCTTCGCTGTGATTACAGTATACGACGGGAATCCTTCCGCGTCCCGACATTATTTGTCCGGTTTTGTCCTGATACGGAATAAAATTTGCAAGAGGTGATGCCGCCGCTAAAGAAAAAAAGCCGGGCAGAAGCAGCCTTCACCCGGCTTTCCATCATTTTACAAAGCCTGTTGAGAGGGCGCCTGAACAGTTGTTTGCCTGCTTTATGTCTTTTCATTGCGCGCCTCTCATTCGCCTTTATTTTGTCTTTAACACCAGATGCTGCGGCAGGCCGTTTACCATAAACGGCTGATAATCTCCGCGAATCAACGGCTCAATATAGTTGATGAACTCTTCCGTAACATAATTCCCCTCTTTATTCATCCATGAGCGGGGAACCAGCTTCTCGTTATTGGCGATGCGGTGCACATCATAAATACCCGCCGCGCTCATGTAAGGGTCGTCGGAAACGCGGTCAATAACCACCATCTTGCCGGTATCGCCCTCGTCCGCCGCCTTCACAGCCGCGCCGCCGACCATAAATGCCTCATCCACATCCACACGGGAAGCCATATGCGATGCACTTCTCTGCAGGGTAGAAAACTCGATGCTTCGCGTCTTACAGCCGATTTCCGCGCCAAGGTATCCCGCCAGGTAAGCGGCCGTGCCCTGAAGCTGCTTGTGGCCGAACGCGTCTACATAGTCTGCTCCGCCTGACAGCTCGCAGACATATCTGCCGTCCGCCAGCTTGATTCCCTCTGATACGGCGATGACAATGGAGATCTTTTTCTTCAGCAGATCCCGAACCTTTTTCTCAAACTTTTCGATATCAAATGCCAGCTCCGGCAAATAAATCAAATCCGGCCCGTCGCACTCTTCGGTTCTGGCAAGCGCTGTCGCTCCGGTGAGCCACCCGGCATTCCTGCCCATAACCTCGATTACGGTAATCATCTCTTTGTTGTAGGTCAGACCCAAAGCGTCGCGTATAACCTCCTTTGTCGAGGTCGCAATATACTTTGCCGCGCTTCCAAAGCCCGGCGTATGGTCCGTAAGCGCCAGATCATTGTCAATGGTCTTTGGCACGCCCAGAAACTTCTGCGAATGGCCCTTGATAATCGCATAATCAGACAGCTTTTTGATGGTATCCATCGAATCGTTGCCGCCGATATAAATAAACGCTTCAATGGACAGCTTATCCAAGATATTGAAAATCTTATCGTAAATTTCAGGATTCTCATGGATTTCCGGCAGCTTGTAGCGGCAGGAGCCCAGAAACGCCGACGGTGTGCGCTTGAGCAGCTCGACGTCCATATCGTTGTGAATCTGTGTTGATAAGTCAACGTATTTCTCATCCAACAAGCCCTGAATGCCGTGCAGCATTCCGTAAATCTTATGAAATCCTCTTTCTTTCGCAGTCTTGTATACGCCCGCCAGACTGGAATTAATAACGGAAGTCGGCCCGCCCGACTGTCCTACGATAATGTTGCGCTTTTTTGCCATTTCTCCTCCATTTCTGCGTTGCCTTGACGCCTCAGCTTTGCTTAATAGTTAAATCCGTTTTTTGCAGCAGGCCAGTGCCAGCGACCCCGGGCCGATGTGGCAGGATACGCTTAGCGACAAGTGGTCCACGTAAATCGGATAATCCGGGAACTGTGCATGAACCTCTTCCTTAAATGCGTTTGCGGCTTCTTCGTTCTCGGTATGGGCAATCTGCATATAAATCATATTATCCGGCGAAATACCGCCGAAGCGTTTTTCGATGTCGCTCTTAATCGCGTTGATCATAATGGACTTTGCCTGATTAACAGTCCTCGCTTTTGCAAAGGCATCCAGCTTTTCTCCCTGAATCTGCAGAACCGGCTTCAGCTTCAGCAGCGTACCCAGCGCAGCCGCCGCAGGCGTTATCCGTCCGCCCTTTTTCAAATAATAGAGCGTGTCAATCATAATATAAATGCTGGAGTTAAACTTGTCATCCTCCAGAATTTGCCTGATTTCACTGCCGCTCTTCCCCTCCTGTGCCAATGTAATCGCATCGAGAACCGACTGCCGCTGTGTAACGGAAATCCGCTGGTTGTTTACAACATGCACCTTCCCGTCATAATCCTGCGAAAGCATGACAGCGGTCTGGCAGGAGCCGCTCAGCCCGCTCGACATTGGAATATGAACCACCTCGTCATAAGCGCCCAGCAGCTCATCCCAAAGCTCCAGAATAGAATCCGGTGACGGCTGCGATGTGGAAATGTCCGCATTGTCGGCAAGCTTCCTGTAAAACTCTGCCCGGCTGAGCGTCAGCTCTTCATAGTAAGTCTTGCCGTCAATCATAAAAGGCATGGGAAGGACACGGATACCGAGCTCCTTCGCCTGCGCCTGTGTAATACCACTGTTACTATCCGTAACGATTGCTACTTTTGACATATGATTATCTCCCTGCTTTCTGTTTATAGCTTATTATCATAATAACTTTAGATATGCACAAAGTCAACACTTTATAGGATTCCCGCATCGCACGCCGCATTGCGGCTGACGTCTTCATAATGCCGCCAGAATGCCTCGTGCGCGGAGCCGGCCTTAGCATCGGTATATTCCCTGTAAAGCGTGGCTGCGCAGCTTTGAGCAGCCTGCAGCACGCCCGCATCCTGATAAATATCACCCAGCCGGAATTGGAACTGGCCGCTCTGGCGAATCCCGAACAAGTCTCCCGGGCCTCGCAGACGCATATCCTCGGATGAGATAAAAAAACCATCGTTTGATTTATTTAAAACCTGCAGACGCTCCATCGTATCCTCCTGCTTTGAGGTACTGATAAAAATGCAATAGGACTGATGCTTTCCTCTTCCGACGCGTCCTCTTAACTGATGAAGCTGCGCCAGTCCAAAGCGTTCGGCATTTTCCACCATCATCACGGCAGCGTTGGGAACGTTAATCCCAACCTCTATTACAGTCGTTGACACCAGAACGTCAATATCGTGGGCTGCAAACGCTTCCATAATATTATTTTTGTCCTTCGGGCGCATCTGTCCGTGAAGATATGCCACCCTGACACTGCCCGGAAGCGCTTTTTTTAAGGTTTCGGTATAGTCGATGACATTCTCGAGAACGGGCTGATCCCCCATCTGCTCCTCGTTCGCCTCCACCATCGGGCAGATCACATACGCCTGCCGGCCCTTTTCGACCTCCTTCGCGATAAATTCATAAGCCTTTTTCCGGTAATCGGTATTGACGACACAGTTCTTGATTGGGAGGCGGTTGGATGGCAGCTCATCCATAACGGAAATATCCAGATCCCCATATAAAATCAGTGCGAGCGTCCGCGGTATCGGCGTCGCACTCATTACCAGGATGTGCGGCCCAAGGCCCTTCTGGGCAAGCGTTTCCCGCTGCCGTACGCCAAAACGATGCTGCTCGTCCGTGATGACCAGTCCCAGGTCATAGTAAGTCACATCCTCCTGTATCAGCGCCTGTGTGCCGATAATGACATTGCGCGTCCCCATACTGATATGTTCTCTGGCGGAACGCTTTTCCCGTGCGGTGAGCGACCCCGTTAAAAGTATCGGCCGGAATGGCAGATCATAATCCTGTACCAGAGCGGATATCGATTCAAAGTGCTGTCTGGCAAGCACCTCTGTCGGAGCCATAAAAGCAGCCTGCCGGTGATTCATCACACACATCAGCATTGCCAGTATCGCGACAATCGTCTTTCCGGAACCGACATCTCCCTGAACCAGCCGGTTCATCAAGTGCGTCGAACACATATCCGCCTCAATCTGTGCCCAGACCTTTTGCTGTGCGCCGGTCAGCTGATACGGAAGCCGCCCGATGAATTCCGCGCAGGCGTCAATCCGCATCATCGGACAGTCATTAACCTCCTGCTCAGACATATCCTTCAGAATCAGAACGGAGATAATGAAAAAAAGAAACTCTTCAAAAACAAGCCGTTTTCTTGCCGCCAGCAGCTCGGTACGGCTCGAAGGAAAGTGAATACCGTTCAATGCCTGACGGTAATCTACAAGATCATACGCCTGCCGAAGGTCTGCCGGAAGATAATCCTCCTCGACCGGCAGTGCGTTTATGGCAGCGCGCACGGCTTTGGTAACTGCGCTGACGGTAAGCCCCTTTGTTGTCGGATAAACCGGCGCAAGCCTGTGCAGATTTTGTGCAAACTCATGCGGGCTTATGATTTTGGGCTGTTCCATGGTTATTCTGTTGCGTTTGAGAAGCACGCGGCCGCGAAAAATGTACTGCTTTCCGGTCTGCAGCGTATTTTTGATATAGGGCATATTATAATAGGTAATATCACAGGCTCCGCTGTTATCCCGTATCCGTACGGTGGTTACGGACATATTGCGCCGTACGTGTAAAGTTTGGGGAGCACTGATAACCGTCGCACAAACCGCGTGCATCTGATTGACCTTTAGCTCCCCGATATTTACGATATCGCGCCACTCCTCATAATCCCTCGGATAGTGATTGATGAGGTCACAAACCGTATAGATATTTAATTTGTGGTATAATGCCGCCGTCTTCTCACCAATCCCGTTGATAGCGGTAATCGAATCTGATAATTGCATAAATCACTCCGCAGACACCACATACGAATAAATAGGCTGTCCGCCAAACTGCAGCTCCACGTCACAGCCGCCAAAGTCCGCCTGTACCCGGCTGACCAGCTCCTGCGCCTGCTCTTCCTTGATAACGTCCCCATAATAGATGCTGACCAGCTCGTATTCACGGCCCTTCATCATCTCCGAAATCATTTCATATGCAACGGTCTGCAGATCTGTGCCGACGGAAAGGATGCCCTTGTCACCGATACCCATAAAATCGCCCTGATGGATTTCCTTGTCGTCAATCACAGTGTCGCGCACGGCATAGGTTACCTGTCCTGTAGCGACATTGGCCGCCTCCTGCGTCATAACCGCCTCGTTCTCCTCCACGGACACATCCGGGACATAGTTGATAATTGCCGTAATCCCCTGCGGGACAGTCCTGGTCGGAATCACAAGGATATTTTTGTCCTTTGTCAGCTGCTTTGCCTGATTCGCCGCAAGAATGATATTCTTATTGTTCGGGAATATAAAAATATTGTCCGCATTAATCTGCTCAATCGCGTTCAGCATATCTTCGGTGCTGGGATTCATGGTCTGCCCGCCCTCGATAATATAATCTACCCCGAGAGAACGGAAAATCTCATTCATGCCTTCACCGATAGACACCGCAATAAATCCGGTATCCTTATGTTCTGCCTGCGCCTGTGAAGCTTCCTTATCGGAGGCAGACGGTATTTGGGTGCTCTGCATCTGCTTTTCCATCATATCGGAAACCTTTTCATCGCGCTCCAGACGCATATTCTCTATAATAATCGTCGTCAAAGAGCCATAGCGCAGCGCCTTCTGCATGGCAAGGCCCGGGTCATTTGTATGCACGTGAACCTTGACAATTTCATCGTCGGCAACTACGACAATCGAATCTCCGATGGAAGACAGATACTCCTTAAAATCCATCTCATGCTTTATGTTAAAGGTTTTGTTCAGCATAATCAGGAACTGCGTACAATAGCAGAACTTGATTTCCGCATTTGCCTGCGCCTCAATATTCGGGGAAAGGCCTTCTTTTTTAACGGCAGGCTTCGCCGCTGCCTCAATACTCAGATCAAGCTCTTTTCCCAGAAAAACGTCAAAGCCGCCCTTGAGGACCTCGACAAGTCCCTGTCCGCCGGAATCCACAACGCCAGCCTGCTTCAGCACCGGGAGCATTTCCGGCGTCTGCGCAAGGACAATCTCCGCTTCCTTGATAACCTCGCTGAGGAAAACCTCCAGATCCTTCTCCCCCGCGGCAGCAAGATCGTTTGCTCTTTTCGCGGCGCCCCTGGCAACCGTGAGAATCGTGCCTTCCTTGGGCTTCATTACAGCCTTGTATGCAGTCTCTACCGCCTTATCGCATGCCGAAGCGAGAATCGCTGTATTGATTTCGTCATATTCCCGGATAACCTTGGAAAAACCACGGAACAGCTGGGAAAGAATTACGCCTGAATTTCCTCTTGCACCTCTGAGCGATCCGGAGGAAATCGCTTTTGCAAGAGACGCCATATCCGGATTCTCTATTGCAGCGACCTCTTTTGCCGCCGACATAATCGTCATAGACATATTTGTTCCTGTATCACCGTCCGGAACCGGGAAAACATTCAGCTCATTAATCCATTCCTTTTTATGCTCCAAATTTTTAGCTCCGGCAAGAAACATCTTTGAAAGCATTTTAGCGTCGATTATATTTAATCCCACTTCAAAATCCTCCTTAATCAATTACTCGAACGCCTTCAACAAAGATGTTGATTTTTTCGATTTCGAGACCTGTAAAATTTTCTACCTTATATCTTACGTTGTTAATCAGATTGTCGCAAACCGTCACGATGCTGACGCCATAAGCCACAATCACGTGAAAATCAAGAATTAATTTATTATTGACGATATTTACCGATATTCCGTGAGTAATGCTTTCTTTCATAAGCAGCTTAACCAGGCCGTCCTTCATGTTTACCGAAGCCATCCCCACGATGCCAAAGCACTCCACGGCAACGCTTCCGGCATATTGGGCAATTACTTCGGGGTCAATAAATATGTTACCCAGATGGGTATTCATAGAACCTTTCATAGGCATCCTCCTTTTGATACAGTAGTCGCTACTATTATAACCGTTTTTTCAGAAAAAAGAAACATATATTTCAGGGGATTTCCATTTTTGTCCACCTGTCATTTTATTGAAAACAAATATTTTTAAGAGTTTTTGCAAAAAATGGCTTGCAAAACAATAAATCTTTTGATAAAATATCAATGTTGTGAGTCGAAGGACTTAGTTTATTCGAGGAGGTGCTAACGATGGCAAAGTGTGATATTTGTGGCAAGGGCGTTCATTTCGGTAATAACGTGAGCCATTCTCATAGAAGATCCAATAAGATTTGGAATTCCAATATAAAAAGAATCAAATGCAAAGTAAACGGAGCTGCTAAGAGAATGCACGTATGTACAAGATGCTTGCGTTCCGGACTCGTTGAGAGAGCTTAGTTTTATCTGAACAAAGGATTACAGTGTATATTCTTTAGCGCAGGCCGCAGGGGCTGCGCTTTTTTCATGCTATAGGATTACCCTGAAGCTTTCGCAGCTTGCAGAGCTTTCCCCTGCAAAAAACAAACAGCACTACACTTCGTAGTACTGTCTTCTGATGCTCTCGTATTCTGTCTGAATCAACAGCAGGGTCTTGGTATCCCCGCATTTATTATCCGGATGAAAAATCTTCAATAACTCCTTATAGCGCTTGCGAAGCGCGAGCTCATTATCGACGCCCCTGAAAAAGCATGTCCCGTCGTAAGCGCCCGCCTCAAACGAGCTGTTGCTGCGCGCTCCGGACATCCGCTGCTTTTTGTATTTGCCCTTTTCATGTTCAAAATTCAGGCGCTCGCATTCCAGCGCTTTTCTGTCCAGTGCCAGCTGCTGATAGGCATCCTCTATTATCTTTTTCTTTTTTGCAATAAAGATCTCGTTGTCGTCATAACGCTTTCGAATCGCCTTTTCACGCAACTCAAGCGCCTTCTGCTCTCTCTCTAACGTTCTTTTCAGCGTCTGCAGCTCACGGCTCATATCCTGAAGCTCGTCCTGCCTGGCCTGTATGCGGACCTGCTCCTTGAACATCCAAAGCTTCATGCTCTTTACGTCATCCAAAGTCTCAATATCTATAAGACTTTCATCAAATTCCATCATGGTTCTACTTCCTCTCGAAACAGTGCCGGCGCTCTGTGCACGGACGCACTAGCAGCCACACTGAAACAAATTATAACCAACAATAATAAAAATCGCAATAAGTATCAGCCCGACCCACGTATTGCCGATCAGCAGCATCAGCAGCATGCCGACCGCAATCCAGAATATGGTGTACCCAACCAGCTTTCCCATGCCGGAATCCCCCGCATACACGTTTCATATTATTATATGCGGGAAGCCGGACAAAATTAAAACTTATCAAAAATATAAATTTACCCTATTCCTTCTCCTCCGGGAACGCCGTACTGACCACCTCTTCATCACTGGGCATATTGTCCTTCCTGGCCGTAAAACGGTCAATGAAGTCCGGAACCATATCAATAATCTTGTTGACCGTATCCTGATTCTTGATATTGACCAGACGCACCTGCCCGTTCTTTACAACCAGGACAGCGCTGGGAGACATCTTTCCGGTCATGCCGCCGGCGCCGCCGTTCTTTCGCTCCTGCGCGGAGGAGCCTGCCCCGACGCCGAACGTCACATCCACCAGCGGAATAATAATGGTATCCCCTACCTGCGTCGGCGCGCCGACAACCGTCTTGGAGGAAAGAAAGCTCTCCATTCCCTGCATCATAGTACTGACTACATTGTTGAAATTATTATCATACGACGCCATATAAACCCTCCATGAACTATTATATATTTCGTCTCAGCCGATTGTAAAACCGCCGGATATCCTTGTTAAAGAAAAGAACCAATACCGTCCGGATATATACATACACGCTTAGCCTTCCCTTCAGAAAGAAATCGCCTTCCATCACCGGCTGTTCAAAATCCGGCACAATATCGACACGACCCTCGTGAAAGGGATAAAGCATGCCCCACACCGCCATAACCTCTCCCAGCTTTGCGGGATCCTCAAAGCCAAGATGAAGGCGAACCTGATATTTCCTGGGTGAGAGATCCTTAAAAATCCGAACCAGCAGCCCCTTACAGGCCGCAAAAGCAGCCTGAGTGCTCTCTTCCTGCAGTAATTTGACATAATAGGAGATATTGTTCTTGATTTTTACTATTGTATCACATATTCTCCGAATTGTGTACTTTATATTTTTTATAAAATGCACGAATTTCTTCCAGAAATCTTTGACTTTTTTGAAAATAGTGCCAGCCTGCGCTTCCGGCTCCTCTTCTTCCGGGCCTGCCGCAGCCTGCCAGGTCGTTGCGGTATCGGCGTCCGCCCTCTCGCCGGTGGTATCTGATTGGGCTGCTTTTTTGTCCGGGGCTGCTTCCCCGCCGGTCTCTGCGGCGGTCTCGCGCTCCTGCGGCGCATCGTCCTCTGCAATCGAAGCTGTTTGAAGCTCAGTATTAGTTTCCTGCTTTCTGCGTTTTTTATTCCCGGACTTTTTGGCCTTCCTCAAATTATCAAAAACCGGTATCCCCAGCAGGCGCACCCGGATATGCAGCGCCTGTCCAGCCTCCAGGCTTATCCTGGCCGAAATCAGATGCAGCAGCCATGTAATACGTCCCGAAACGGCCGCTTTGCCCGCCTGATACTTTCCCTGCGCGCGATACCTGACGGGAACAAACGCAATCAGTCCCAGCAGCAGCACCAATATACCTAAAAGAACGAGGATGCATATTCCCGCTATCTTCAGCACGGTCAAAATTACAGATATCATATCAATCAGCCAATCTCCAAATCATTCATTGTTCGGCTGCTTTAAACGAGCCGCCGTTTTAAAATAAGCCCTGACGTCATAGCTGTTCGTCTCCCGCCATACATCCGTAAGCATTTCGGAAACCAAATCCACCGCGCCGGAATAGCCCTGGGCAATTCCGACAATATAGGGGGCATTCTCTTTCTTTTTATAGTAGCGCTGTTTCAACATGCCGCTGTGATATATTTCGAACAGATCTTCATTCCCGGCAAGCGCAATCAGGTATATTGTCGGCTGAGGCCGTCCTGTTCTTAATTTCCATATGATTTGCCGGCGCTTGTCCTGAATGGATGGGCTAAGATATAACTTTTTACAAAAACGCATATGCAACGAACTCCCGGTATATGGCATCATTCCTTGGCAGGTAACTATGTGCAGCCAAGCCTATTCTATCATAACATGACGGAATTTACAAATTCTTTCCCTGTCACAAATATGAAAAGAAGGCCCGACGACCTTCTTTTTCTATAAACCTACCGATTAGGCTTTATCCACTGTTTGCTTTTTCTCAGGCCGAGGTATTCCTGATAAGCCTGCTCCAGTATTTGCTTTTCATTTGAAAACTTTAACAAATGATAGGCCTCATGGTATTTATAATAGCCTGAATCCACAAAAAATTCTTCGCGCTGGGGTTTGCTGTAATAATTGTCAGCCATCATCAGATACCAGTGCACTTCCTTCTCCACCACATCCTGTGGAACATTAAACGAATATTCGCTTTTTCCAATGTATTTTACTACGGAAGCCTTAACGCCTGATTCCTCAAAAACCTCACGAAGCGCGGTTTCTACATGTTTTTCACCTTTTTCGACAGTTCCCTTCGGAAGCACCCATCCCTCATATCTGTTTTTGAAGTTCTTATATAGAAGCAATATTTTCCCTCGGAATATCACTACGCCTCCACAGCTGGTAGCTTCAATCATGGCGTTTCCTCCTGTACAGTGCGTATATGGGCTATTTAATGCTTTCGATAATACTGATAATCTGGTTGGTTTCAAAAGGCTTTGTCACAAATTCGGAAGCCCCGAGCTTAATAGCGTCCAGCATCTTGCCCTTCTGTCCGGCTGCTGTAACCATTATAACCCTCGCAGTCGAATCGTATTCCTTTATTTTAACGAGCGTCTCGATACCGTCCATGATAGGCATCGTAATATCCAGCGTAACGAGATCCGGCTTTAACTCGCAGTATTTTTCAAGGCCTTCTTGTCCATTTGTCGCTTCCGCAATGACCTGATAGCCGTTCTGCTCTAATATGTTGCGAAGCATTGAACGGGATGTCTTAGAATCGTCAACTATCAAAATTGTGTTCATGTTTAACCTCCATTTGAATAAGTAACACATTAATCTTTCTATTCATATACCTCAAAAACAGCCCTGAAATGATAGCCGTTTGCACAGACAGGAATGATATAGAGCTTCTCATTGCTGATAAAAGGGCCTTCCTCACCGTACTCCGGCGCGTTCATATCAATAGAAATATCGTCATAGCTTAAGTTTGTGGCAAACAGGCCGTTTACGCAGTTGATAAATTCGCCGACGTTGTCCAGCGCGTCCGTGGTTACGGTCTCATATTTATCCCCCGTAAAATAATTCGCAATCGCAAGCAGCCCGTCATTCGGGGCACTGATATATACCTTGATATGTAAATCCCCGATGATTGCCTGGCATGCGTATTTGTCCAGCTGCAGGGAATGCGCCGTGTATGCCTTTTCAAGATATAAGTCCGCGTCAATCAGGCGGCGCAGCGTTCGTATCAGCGTCAGCGTCAGCTCCTTAAGCCGCGGAGACTTCAGCGGAACAAAAATATTAACGCATTCCTCAAGGTCGTCATGAATCAGCGCGCTCAGCTGAGCGTCCGTAAAGTCGCTGACCTTCTGAAAATCATCCAGCATCGGATTAATCTGCTCCAGCGTAATGCTTCCCTCATTCAGAAGGAGCTGGACAAACCTCATAAAGCTGTTCTGCTGATAAGTCAGTATCTGATCAAGCTTCTCATCCGTAAGGTATCCGGCCTCTATCGCCGCCTCGCCAAAGGACGTGCTGTTCTTGTCAATACGCTCCAAAAGCGCTTTCGTATCCGCAGGCGATATTACTTTGTTTATAACGGCAATCACTTCGACCTCTGCATTCAGTTCCTTCGGCACGGGAAGCATCGCATCCAGCCGTTCCCTGGTCATTGTTTTCCTCTCGACAAGGTAGTTTCCAAATAAGCATTTCAGCATATTATGACTCCCTTCTAAAATAAAATTGTAATTTGATTCCCCTCAAATTATCTAACTATTACTAATATACACCTTTTTGACAAAAATTACAAAGTATTTTGTTTAAAATAGAATACATTTTATAAAAAATTGCCCGAATTTCATTTTAGGAGAGTGTTTTTTTACCTATTCTGCATAATACTGCTCCAGAATCCGGCGTGCAACAGGAACCGCGTACTCCCCGCCGGACCCTGCCCCTTCCATAATAATCGTAATCTGCAGCGGCTTTTCGGTATCGTAGGTGAAGCCCGTGAACCACGCATGGGAGTCGGAATTGGAGTTGTATTCGGCAGATCCAGTCTTACCCGCGGCGCTGTAATGCGGATCCTTGAGCCGCGTGCCCGTTCCCTCCTCGACAACGGCATGCATCAGCTCCTTTAGGGCCGCCGCCTCCTGTGTGGAAACAGGCCGTCCCAGTGAAGTCGGCGTAAACTGCTTTATAACGGACTGATCCGCCGTCTCAATGCGATCTATCATATACGGCTGCATCATCTCTCCGTCGTTTGCTATCGCCGCCGTAATCATCGCCATCTGCAGCGGTGTTATCTGCGTTACGCCCTGTCCGATGGCCGCCTGAATCATATCGTTGTCGTTCTCCACAATATTTTGTGAAATACTGCTTCGATTCGTGGGGAAATCCACGGGAAGCGGCCCGTTAAAATAAAGCGCCTCCAGTGTCTCCGAAAAGCGTTCCCTGTCCAGCTTCAGACTGATATCCGCAAACGCGGAGTTACAGGATTTCGCAAACGCCGTCGTAAAATCAACTTCCCCGTGCTTTGCGCCGTGATAGCATTTAATTGTATAATCCTCATTTGTAAAGGAGCCGTCGCATCGGAACAAGTAGTCCTTATAGCCTGTGGGATTTTCACGGATATATTCCAGAGCGGTCAGTATCTTGAAGGTGGATCCCGGGGGATACATCCCCTGCGTCACACGGTTTACCAGAACGGAGCTTTCCGTATCCTCCAGAAGACTGTCCCATATCTGCGTAATCTCATTGGGATCAAAGCCCGGTTTGGATACCAGGGCGAGTATTTTTCCCGTCGACGGCTCCGTAATAATGACGGCGCCCTCATAAATACCAAGCGCATCATAAGCGATTTTCTGCAGCCGGGCGTCAAAGGTTGTGACGACCGTGTTTCCCATATGCTTCTCATTCTCCAAATCATCCAGCAGCTTGTTGTTCAGCGAGATGTTGGAGGATACCAGATAGATATTCGCGCTCTGCTCCACGCCCATTCTCCCGTGGGACGCATAACCGACTGCATGGGCAAATATTTCACCGTACGGATAATACCGCTTATCTGTGCCGGGCTGCGTCGTTGCAAGCACCTCCCCGTCCGCAGACAGAATATCGCCCCGAATCGTCTGCGCCGCGAGGATTTCCTGCCGCTTGGCATTGTAGGCGTTGTTAATCACCTGCGGGCTGTCAAAGTGCACGAAATGCACCAGATAGACGCTGATTGCAGCAAACGCAAGCGTAAACGCGCCCGCAATCAGATTCATCTGCAGCCGGGGAACCGGCGGCACCTCCTTCTCCGGCTCCCTCTCCGCCTCCTGCATTCTTGGCGGCTCCTCCCGATAAATATAAAAGCCCTGTATTACGGACAGCATCATCAGGGTTGCCAGCACCGAGCTTCCGCCGTAGCTGATAAGCGGCAGCGTCACGCCCGTAAGCGGAACAAATTTACTGTTTCCGCCGATCGTCAGAAATATCTGCGCAATATAGACAATGCCAAGTCCGTACACGCAATAGCGCACAAACGCGTCCCGGCATCCCTGCGCAATATGGACAATCTCAAGAAACAGGTTTACGCAGATTGCGATCAGGCAGATGCCGAAGATAACGCCGTATTCTTCGCAGACAGCCGAAAAAATAAAGTCCTGCTCCACATAAGGAATCGACCCCGGCGTACCGGAATCAAGCCCCATGCCAAACCATCCGCCTGTCCCGATTCCAAACAGGGACTGCGCAATCTGATAGCCGGTAGCGTCGATATCCGTCCATGGATCCAGCCATGCAAAAAACCGCACGCGGACATGGGCAAACAGATAATAAGAGGCGTAGGAGGCCGCCGCCGCCCCCGCAAGGCCGCACAGCAGATAACGCGCCTTCCGCGTAGATACATACAGGAGCACCGTATACGCGGTGAAAAAGATCAGCGCGCTTCCCAGATCCTTCGATGCCGCCAGAATCAGCACATGGGCGGCTGCAAGCACCGCTGAAAGCAAAACATGTCCGAAATGTCTCATGCGTGAAAAAATACCCGCAAGAAACAGCACGTATATGATTTTGATAAATTCCGACGGCTGAAAGGATATGCCGAAAACAGAAAAGGCAAGCTTGGAACCGTTGCTGATTCGGCCGCTCACCAAAACCGCGCCCAAAATGGCAATTCCCACAATCACATAGACCCACTCGCACCGCTTTATCAGCGAAAGGTGCTTCAAAAAAACAGGGATAATCAATGCGATAATCAGCGAAACCGCGGCAATCACAAACTGGCGCAGGGAGCGCGCGTAGGAAAGGCGCGTCAGGATAACAAAGCCGATGGACAGAAGCATTGCAATATGATTCAGGATCAGCCTGTCGGACCTGGGATAAATGACCCGCATAAGCACCAAAAACGAAAAGATGGCAATCATCTGAAACAACGCGAAAAACAAATACGAAAAATCCTGCTTGGAATAGAGCAGCACCAGGCTTCCGATGATATGATTGGCAAAGATCATAATATCCTGCAGCACAAAGACGAAGGTTTTACGACTTCTGTCGTCCCGCCGCAGCGTGATATAGCTTATCAGCGTATACAGTAAGATGTTGATCGCCAGAATATATTTTGATAGTTCGATTACTGCCTTGAGCATTGATGAAAGATACTCCTTTCCTTATTCCACACCGCGCTTATAATGTCCGTTTGTAAAGTCCTTCAGCGGCGGAGGGACGTCCCGGCCGTCCGGCCCCAGCGCATCTATATAATATTTTATCAGCGCCGCCGTCTCCGCCTCCGACTCCGTCGTAAAGTCCATTCGGCAGACGCCGCATCCCATGTCCTTTATCTCCGCAAGCTGTCCGTGCAGGGACAGCGGTACGGTATTGTATAGTATATTGTAGCAGTGACGGCAATTTTGAAAAACAGGAAATACATTTTTGTATCGGTCTGTCAGCTGGTAAATATTCTGCACCGATGCGGTATCCCTGATACATCGCTCCGTCGTCTTGCGGATGCAGTTTGCGGAAAACATCAGCGCGAGCCTGCCGTAAACCAGCAGCTCCTTATCCTCAAAGCCGCCCAGCCCCCGAAGCTCTCCGCGGTTGAGCTCAACCGGAAGCGTAAGCCTGTCCGCAAAATGGCGCAGCAGCGCGGCCGCAGGCCGGTTCCACGCATAAACGGTATAATCCGCTGTAATCGCCCCCGAATAGCCGATATCCGTAAGCCATTGCAGCTCCTCCGGCGTTCTTGCCAGCACCCCGTACCGGCAGTCCCGTGCCAGCAGCTCCCTGTATGCGGTAAGATACGGATAAGAGCGCTTTCTCAATATATGCGGCAGCGCAAGACCAAGCCTGTCCTTTACCTCCTCCGGCAGGGAAAAGACCTCCCCACACGCCAACAGATCCGCATCCGCATATATCCCCGTTATCCCGGGGAAAGACAGCGCCGCAGCCAACTGGCCTGCCGTCAGGACCGTCACAGCCAGAGCCGGCCTGTCGTGTCCACGCCCATTGCCGTCCGCACCCTGCAGCGCCGTGCGCGGCGTATTCATATCCGCCGTCGTGGCAGGCTCTGCCGTGCTTTGCGGTCTTGTGTTTCTTTGCAGTATTTCCTGCTCGAGCATGCCGCACGCCTGTCTGCGCAGCGCGTTCAGCGCCTTCACCGGCAGGAACGAGGCATTATCCGTATTAATCTCTATCTGCTCCGGCCTAAAAAAGGTGTCCCCCATTTTCCCCAGACGCATTTGCAGCTGTGCCGCTTCAAGCGGCCGGTTTAGCGCCGCGCTGACCGTTTCACCTTCTGCCGTAACGGACACGCCGCCGCTGGAAAGCGTAAAAAGCGCGGGCATATTCGCACGAATCCGTGCACTGCCCCGCACCGGTATGGCGGGAGCCTGCGAGAGATAGTTTTTCCGGACCGTCTCAAAGGCTTCCTGTGAGCCCCCGGAATAGCCGGGCTCCTCTATAGTAACCATCTTCCTTCCGTTGTGCTGTTCATAATAACCGCTGCAGGTATCGGTTCTGATGTAGAGGCTTCGCAGCAGCTCCTCGTCCTGCGGCGCAATCTGCCAGGGCTTATGCGGATTCGCAAGATACAGGTCGATATACCTGCGGTATATTGCCGTGACGCCTGCCACATACTCCGGCGCCTTCATACGCCCCTCGATCTTAAAGGAATCAATTCCTGCTTCAATCAGCCTTGGAATAAGCGGAAGCGTATACAGATCCTTCAGGCTCAGCGGGTACAGGGTTTGTCCCTTCTCATCAGTATACGGAAGCCTGCACGGACCGGCGCACCGCCCGCGGTTCCCGCTTCTGCCGCCGACAACAGAGCTGAAAAGGCACTGCCCGGAATAAGCATAGCACATAGCGCCATGAATAAACGTCTCGATTTCAAGGCCTGTCTGCCTCTTGATACTGCTTATTTCCTCCAGTGAGAGCTCCCGCGCCGGAACGATACGGCAGACGCCGAGATTTTGGGCAAACACGGCGCCGTACACGCCAGTAATCGTCATCTGTGTGCTTGCATGAAGCGCTAAATCCGGAAAGGCGGCCCGCAGCACCCGCAGTACCCCGAAATCCTGGACAATAACGCCGTCGAGGCCGGCCTCGTACAGCGGGCGGATGCAGGGAACCAGTGCGTCCAGCTCTTTTTCCTTGACAAGCGTATTTACCGTAAGGTATATTCTGCGTCCAAACAGATGCGCAATGCGCAGCGCTTCTATGATCTCTTCTTCCGTAAAATTTGCGGCATATGCGCGGGCGCCGAATCTGTCCCCGCCAAGATATACCGCATCCGCTCCCGCGTTTATGGCCGCCCGAAAGCAGGAAAAATCTCCTGCCGGCGCCAAAAGCTCCACCCTTTTGTCCATAAAATCCCGTTGCCCCATCCGTCAAATGAAAGAAAAAGCTGTCACTGCTACGTGACAGCCCTGTCCTTACTTTTTGTATTCTTTGAGTTCCGTTTCGAGGCGGACAATCTGCTTTGCATTCTCATTCAGCTCGTCCTGCGCCTCCTTGAGTGACTTATTTGTATTATCCAGCTTCAACTGTGTCGCTATCAGCTCGTGCTTTAAATCGTAAAGCTCATTTTCCTTTGCCTTTAGATCCTGCTCCAGCAGTTCGCTTTGATTTCTGGCCTTAAAGTAATCGTCGGCCATATTCAGCTGCAGCAGCATATTTTGTTTGTCTACAGGCTGGCGCTTAAAGCTGTCCATCTTATTATATTCAGTTAATTTATTATTAATATAGGAGGCAACCTTCTGCAGATATTCCGCGCTCTCATTGCCGCTTACCGTCAAAACCTTTCCTCCGATAATAACCTCTGTATCTGTTTTTGCAGACATATTCATGCCCCTTTCTCCCAACCTGACCGTCGCTGCATCGTCCCTGCCCGAACGGGCATGTTATAACGCTTACTTGATTATATCAAATCACCCCGGAAATTCAAGTCCCAAATGATGATAAGTAAGCTCCGTTGCCATCCTCCCGCGCGGCGTTCTGATAATCAGCCCGTTCTTGAGAAGATACGGTTCATAGACATCCTCAACCGTCCCGCTGTCCTCTCCGATTGCCGCCGCAAGCGTATCCAGCCCGACGGGGCCGCCGCCAAACTTCTCGATCATTGTGGTCAAAAGAGTCCTGTCGGTCTGATCCAGCCCCAGCTTATCCACGTCCAGCATGTCCAGCGCTGTATTCGCGGCCTCCAATGTAATGCGTCCGTCGTATTTTACCTGTGCAAAATCCCGCACCCGTTTCAGAATCCGGTTGGCAAGCCTGGGGGTACCGCGGCTTCTGCGCGCAAGCTCCATCGCTCCCTGCTCGTCAATCTCCACCTGCAGAATCCTTGCCGAATGCCGGATAATCAGCATCAATTCCTCAAGAGAATAGAACTCCAAATGCTGCACAACGCCAAACCGGTCCCGCAGCGGCGCAGTCAGCAGCCCGGCCCTTGTTGTCGCGCCGATTAAGGTAAAGCGCGGCAGCTCCAGCCGCACAGACCGCGCCGCAGTCCCCTTCCCAATCAGGATGTCAATGGCAAAATCCTCCATCGCGGGATACAGGACCTCTTCGACCTGGCGGTTCAGGCGGTGAATCTCGTCAATGAATAAGATATCTCCTTCCTGAAGCCCGTTCAATATTGCCGCCATCTCGCCGGGCTTCTCAATCGCGGGACCGCTCGTCACCTTGAGGTGTACGCCCATCTCGTTTGCGATGATACCCGCAAGCGTCGTCTTTCCCAGTCCCGGCGGCCCGTAAAACAACACATGATCCAGCGAATCGCTGCGCTGCTTTGCAGCCTCTATATAAATACTCAGAATATCCTTTATTTTTTTCTGTCCTATATATTCCTTTAAGCTTTGTGGACGAAGGCTTCCTTCAAGCCGGACATCCTCCTCCAAAAGCTTCGTCTCAATGACTCTGCCAGCCATACTATCATCATGCCTTTCCAATATCTTAGGTTTATTTTCACGGCGTGCGGATTACGCCAATGCCTTCAGCGCCCGCTTTAATATCGCCCCGGAATCCATATCCTCCGTTACCTGTATCTGCCGGATTGCCTTTAACGCCTCGGCAGGCGCGTAGCCCAATGCCACAAGCGCTTCGATGGCTTCGCTTTTTGCCGCTGTGTTTTCTTTGGCGTCGACGACAGGCTCCACGGCGTCAAAGGCCTCTGTCTGCAGGCTTACCTTATCCTTCAAATCCAGAATAATGCGCTCCGCCGACTTCGCACCGATTCCCGGGGCCTTTGCAATTGTTTTGGCATCCCCGGATATAATGGCGAACCGCAAATCATCCGCGCTCATCACCGATAAAATGCCCAGCGCACCCTTGGGGCCGATGCCGTTGACCGTGATCAGCTTCTTATAAATCTCCAGGTCATCCTTTGACAGAAAGCCAAACAGAAGAAACGCATCCTCTCTTACACTGGTATAGGTATAAATCTTGACGGTTGCGCCGATTCCCGGCAGCTGCTGTACGACACTTAACGGCACCCGGATATTGTATCCGATGCTGTTGCACTCCAGTACGATATTATCCTCCGCAATGTCTACAAGCTCTCCTTTAATATAGGCATACATTTCCCGTGCCTCCTCCTGCGGCAGTCCCCTGCCCGCCTTTTATCTGCAGCCGATTTTATCCAGTATAACATATAATCGCCCGAAACTGCAATCAAACCTGACATTTTAAAAGAGAGGAAGACTTTATCTCCCTCTCTTTGATAATCCATATTATTTCGGATTAGTTGTTGATAAACTTATCTTCTTCGTTGTTCCAGCTGTAAAGCTTGCGAACCTCCTCGCCGATCTTCTCAGAGGGATGCTCCGCAGCAAGCTTTCTCATTGCCTTGAAGTGAACCTGACGGCCTGCCGGAGACATATCCAGAAGGAATTCCTTCGCAAAGGAGCCGTCCTGAATATCGGAGAGGATCTTCTTCATGGTCTTCTTGGTCTCATCGGTAATGATCTTGGGCCCTGTAATATAATCGCCGTACTCCGCCGTATTGGAAATGGAGTAGCGCATTCCGGCAAAACCGGACTGATAAATCAGGTCTACGATCAGCTTCATCTCATGGATACACTCAAAGTAAGCGTTTCTCGGGTCATAGCCTGCCTCAACCAGCGTCTCAAATCCTGCCTGCATCAATGCGCACACGCCGCCGCAAAGAACGGCCTGCTCGCCGAACAAATCTGTCTCGGTCTCTGTGCGGAAGGTGGTCTCCAATACGCCGGCTCTTGCGCCGCCGATTGCAAGCGCGTATGCAAGCGCCATTTCAAGCGCCTTGCCGGTTGCGTTCTGCTCTACCGCTACCAGACAGGGAACACCCTTGCCGGCCTGATACTCGGAACGAACCGTATGGCCCGGCCCCTTGGGTGCGATCATCGTAACGTCCACATCCGCGGGCGGCTTGATGCAGCCGAAATGAATATTAAAGCCATGAGCGAACATCAGCATATTGCCCGCCTCAAGATTCGGCTCAATATCCTTCTTGTACATATCCGCCTGCAGCTCGTCGTTGATCAGAATCATTATGATATCCGCCTTCTTTGCAGCCTCTGCAGCCGTATAAACCTCAAAGCCCTGCTTCACAGCCTTGTCCCATGACTTGCTGCCCTCATAAAGACCGATAATAACGTTGCATCCGGACTCCTTTGCGTTCAGCGCATGTGCATGTCCCTGGCTGCCGTAGCCGATAACCGCGATTGTCTTGCCTTCCAGAAGAGAAAGGTTGCAATCCTCCTGATAATAAATTTTTGCCTGTGACATTTTAATTTCCTCCTAGAAATATAAATTTATATTTTATGTATTATTCATGCATAAATATCGTAAATCATTACTCGAGATAGACGACGTTCTCAGATCCGCGCTCGAGTCCGGAGATGCCCGTCCTTGCAATCTCAAGGATCTCGTAATCCTTAAGAAGGGCGATAAACGCTTCTATCTTGGACTGATTGCCCGTAAGCTCCACAATCAGGCTGTCAATATTGACGTCGATGATCTTCGCCCTGAAAATATCCGCCACCGCAATAACCGACTGCCGCTTTTCCGGCGTAGAACGTACCTTGATGAGGCAAAGCTCCCGGTAAACGCTGTTTTCCGGCTTCAGCTCACGGATATTTCTTACATCGACAAGCTTCGCGACCTGCTTCTCAATCTGGTCAAGGATCTCCTCCTCGCCCGAGGTTACGATAATAATGCGTGTAAACCGCGGATCTGCCGTTACGCCTGCCGTAATGCTCTCAATATTATAACCGCGTCTTGAGAAAAGACCTGATATACGGCTCAAAACGCCGGCATTATTGTCAACCAGAAGCTGAAAGACTCTCTTCTGCATAAATATACACCCCTTCCGGTATTTCATACACGACTTCAATTTTAGCAACTATTCCGTTAATTGTCAACACATTTAGGCAAAGCCAAAGTGCCGGTTCTTGCCACTTCTACAATGCTTATCGACTTGAGCATATCCAGCATGACCTTGATGCGCTCCGGCAGATCACAGATTTGTATCATCATCATCGTGTTGGACATATCCACAATATCCGCCTTCATAATCTCACAGATTTCCATAATATCGCGCCGGGTGCCACGGTTGTATTTTACTTTAATCAGCATCAGCTCCCTGCTGATGCTGTCCTTCTCCTCAAAGGTCTTTACCTTGATAACGTCAATTTTTTTATTCAGCTGCTTTTCTATCTGCTCAATCGTCCGCTGGTTGCCCGAGCTGACAATGGTCATGCAGGAAATCTCAGGGTCCTCCGTCTCACCGACGGCAAGGCTGTCGATATTAAAGCATCTTCTTGAAAACAGTCCGGATACCTTGCACAGCACGCCGGCCCTGTTCTCCACCGATACGGAATATATTCTTTTCATGGAAATCCACTCCTCCTTACTTCACCAAATCCATAGGGTCTACCAGACATTCCATCAGCATGGTGTTGTCCTCTTTCAGAAATGCCGCTATCTTTTCGGACGCATGCGCCATATTCTCCACCCGTATAAACGGAATGCCGTACGCGGACGCGAGCTTTTCCAAGTCAGGGGTGCCCCCGCTGATATCGACCACCGAATAGTGATCCTTATAGTTATAATGCTGGTATTCACGCACCATGCCCAGATAGTTGTTTTTCATTACAATAATCTTGACCGGTATCCGATGCTGCATAATCGTTGCAAGCTCCATCATGGACATCTGGAAGGAGCCGTCGCCGCAGACCGCGACCACCTGCTTCTCCATATTGCCGCGCTTGGCGCCCATTGCCGCAGGAATGGAATAGCCCATTGTCCCCATGCCGCCTGTCGTCAAAAACCGGCCCGCTCTTACAACATGATAGTTGCAGGACCAGATCTGATTCTGGCCGACATCCGCAACATAGACGGCGTCCTCTTTCATCTCTCCGGACAGCATCTCGATAAATGCCGCCGGATCCACATAGTCCGGATTCGGGCTGCGTTTTTTTACCATGGTCTCCCGGTAGCCCTCGAGCGTCTGAATCCATGCCTCGTGCTCGCATTCAAATTCCTGTCTGGAAAAATCGTCAAATATATGCTTTGCATCGCCGACAAGCGGAATGGACGGCCCGACGTTTTTGCCGATTTCGGCGGGATCCACATCAATATGTACCAAGATCTTGTTTGTCGTAATCAGATCCGGCTGGCTGATCGCCCTGTCTGCCACTCTGGCTCCGACCATTACCAGAAAGTCCGATTCGTTCATCGCGCGGTTCGCATACGCTTTTCCGTTGTTGCCGACCATACCGAAATACATCGGGTCCCCGGTGGGCATCACGCCGATTCCCATCATGGTCGAAACCACCGGTATCCGGTGCCGGTGCGCAAAGTCGCGAAGCTCCTGAACCGCATCGCTTAAATGCACGCCGCCGCCCGCACAGATAATGGGGCGCTTCGCCTTCTCCAATTCCCTGATAACCTTTTTAATCTGTACCGCATGGCCCTTGATGGTCGGTTTATATGCCCGGATATTAACCTCCTCGGGATATTTAAAGCTCTTTATCGCCGCATTCTGAACGTCAATCGGGACATCAATCAGGACGGGACCTTTTCGTCCGGAATTGGCAATGTAAAACGCCTCCTTAAATACGCGCGGAATATCCTCGACATTTTTGATGAGGTAGCTGTATTTGACGAAGGATTCCACCGCGCCGGTGATATCCGCCTCCTGAAACACATCGCTGCCAAGCAGCTCGCTGTTTACCTGGCCTGTGATACATATCATAGGAATGCTGTCCGCAAAGGCCGTAGCAATTCCCGTAATGAGATTGGTCGCCCCCGGACCGCTTGTGACGGCGCATACGCCTACCCTGCCGGTGACTCGGGCCTCTCCGCTTGCCGCGTGGGCGGCATTCTGTTCTGTCCTCACCAAAATTGTCTGAATTTTCGAATCGAGAATACTATTGTAAAAGGGGCAGATTGCCACTCCGGGATAACCGTATACGGTTGTTATTCCCTCGTTCTCCAGACATCTCACCATTGCGTCAGCACCGATCATACTGTTCACTCCTATTCTTTCAAGCTTTTTACAGATTCCGTTTCCCTTAATAAAAACTTATATTATTATACATAAGTTTGGACGGGAAGTAAACTACCAATATTTTATAACAGTACCCTCAATTGACAAGGGGACTTCCTGCGAAATCCCCTCTTGCGTTAATTCAGTATGGAATTTGTCTCCCGGATAACAGCCTTTACATTGTCGGCCATTCTGGAAACCGTATCCATCGATTCCTGTATGATCTGCCCGTTTTCGGAAGTCTTATTCACATCTCGTATTGCATCCTGAACCGATTCCAGGAGCACGGAAATCGTATCGCTGAACTTTTGGATGACGTCCATAATCTCGCCAATCGAAGCCTTAATCGCATTGTCGTTTTCTTTTGCGGACGACACGGACGCTTTGGAATTATCGGACAGGCTGCGGATATTGGACGCCACTACGGCAAAGCCCCTGCCGGCTTCTCCCGCTCTTGCGGCCTCAATCGCCGCATTCAGTGACAGGAGATTAATCCGGCCCGCAATGTCCTCGACGTTCTGCGTCATAATATTATAGCTCTCTATGCTGTCGTTGATATGTCCCGCCGACCGTTTTATGCCCTCGTTCAGGCTGGAAAGCCGGTTCATGTGGTCCGTTACGATATTCATCTTGTCCGTGGTATGTAATCCGGCCTCCCGAATCAGATCCGCCTCTTCCTTCACGCTCTGAATACTGCCGGTTAATTGTTCGAATACGCCCATCAGCTCTTCGTTCATATCGCAAACCCTGCGGTTTACGTTCTCCACCCGCAGCCGCTCCTCCTTGATGGAACGCATCATGTACTGGTGGCAGTTCTCTTTTTCATTGATACCCTTCGCCAGCGCGATTGCCATATCCCGGCAGCTGCCAAAGCCGCATGCGTGACAGTCAAAATGCTTCTGCTGCTCCGTTTCCTTGCCCAGCGTTTTATAAGCGCGCTCAATATCCGCCTCCGCCACCTGAATGCTTTGGGTGTTCTGCGCCTTATAGGTACGGACATAGTCCTTCCAGTTGAGCGTCCTGTCAAACTCGTCAAACGGGCCGTGGTGCTTTTTCCTGGCGTTGTTTTTTCTGCGCACATTCTTTGCGTGCAGCTCTACCTCATGCATAATATTGTTCATGGCAAAGCAATGGTAATCGCCGCCGGTCGCGGGCCCGCCGTTGCAGCCGTCCTTACAGCTCAATACGTCAAAAACCGTCGGAAGATCGCTCTTTTTCTGGTGCAGGTATAAATCCAGATCCGCATACAGGCGTTCCGTGCCGGATTCCGCGATAATTTTCATATCGGGGTCATGGAGCAGAAGATTTTTGGAGAAGCCGCCCGGCTGGGGATAGACCGCCCCCTCCAGCCCAACAACGCCGTCAAATTCAAATTCACTGAAAACCCTTGTCTTGGGAAGCTCCATTCCGTTCTGATTCAGATAATCGCGCAAATGCTCCATCGTAATATTGTAATCGATAATGCCCGTATCCCGAAATTCGTCCGTCTTTGCAATGCAGGGAGAAATTGCCGCTATTTTCCCACGGTATCCCAAAGCCTTGCGCAGATAAATCCCCAGACACACAATCGGGCTTTGAATCGGGGAGAGATGCGGTATCAGCTCCGGCCTGTGCTTCAGCACATAATTGACCACTGACGCGCACAGCTGCGATATAATCTTCGCATCGGGGTGCTCCTGCAGATAACGCATATGCGCCCACGTGCATATATCCGCTCCAAAGCCCGCGTCATATACCTTTTTGATGCCCTGCTTTCTCAGCCACTGAAGCACATGCCGCCAGTTGCCGTCAAAAGAAATCTTGATAGAAGACGCCGTAATCAGTATAAATTCCTTACCGGCCTTCAGATCCTTAAAAAATTCGTCAATATCATCCCCATAGCTCCGGGCGTGATGCGAACAGGCGCGGATACAGGCCCCGCATTTGATACATTTGCTTTCGTCTACATGAATACTCAGCTTTCCCTGTTCATTTGTTCTGACAATATTTGCGTCAATGACCGGACATGCCTTTACGCAGGCATTGCATCCCACACATTTTTCCGCATCTAATGATATGGATCCCATACCCTTTCCTCCTCCGCAGACTGCTTTTATTAAATCCGCATATATTATAGCAAAATCCTTTTCCTTTTTCCACCATTTTTGAGAAGGGCGGATGATTTGTTGCTTTTGCAGCGCTGTTATGATAAAGTATGTTTGAAAGGAGCATAGTTATAAATATGCAAAAGAAACGATATAAGACCGTATTGGCTGCGTTTGCCCTGGCAGGCTGCCTGTGCGGATGCAGCAAAACTACCGAAGAAGAAAAGGCGCTTGCCACGTTTTCCTCTTCCATCGCCGATTTTACCGCCAGCATCAAGGAGGCGAACGAGCAAATCAACGGGCTTGATGCAACGCAGGCCGATTCTCCCGCAGAGCTTTTGGAAATACTTGACCGTCTTGACGATGAATTTTCAAAGCTTGCAGCGCTTTCCGTGCCGGAGCAGTATCTGGGAATCGAGGATCTGGCAGATGAGGCAAGCCTCAATAT
This sequence comes from uncultured Lachnospiraceae bacterium, assembly GCA_949948735.1. Lineage (GTDB taxonomy): Bacteria > Bacillota > Clostridia > Lachnospirales > Lachnospiraceae > COE1. The sequence goes on from CATLGV010000001.1 coordinate 80,317, forward strand.
GTCCGAAGCGGTTTCCTACTATCATTCTGCTTTTGAGTCGGAAGTCTTTAACGAATCGGATGCCGATGTTGCGTATCAATATTACAAGCGCGCCATGACGCGCGTTGAATACATCGGATACATCCTCGCCGGCGGAGAAATCCCCGAAAATGATCATGTAACCATTTACGAGGAAACCAATGACGGCAATATTATAGACAAATGGTTTGAAGAAAAAGACGCTGAAAATGAAACAGCCGCTTCCGAATGATTGCCCGTCGGAAGCGGTTGTCCTGATACACTGTTATTCCTGTCGTTCATTTAATCAGCTTTCCCCGGAACACTCTATACCGTCGGGTTATCAATGATACCGATAAACAGTGGTATTTCTTTTTGTGTGTCCATGATGATATAGAGGAACGGCTCATCAAAATATACCTCTATGGGCTCATTCTCCGGCCACAGCAGCGCCATCTCTTTTATTGCGACCTCTGTTGCGGCAGCCGCCTCTGTGCCCTCCTCATCCACAATAATCTTTGCTTTCTGGCGGACAATACTGATGTACATGTCCATATCACCTTGTCCGATACGGTCAAAATTTGCGTTGGACGGTTCAAAAGCATCCACCAGCCCCATTTGACGCAAGCTGTCATTTAACACGCGGTCAAAGCCAATCTCAAACTTGGGGATTTTGAGATTGACCGTTGTAGTCTTCCTGGTTTCCATAAGCTCGTGTATGACTTCGGCAGTCACTTTCCCGTACAGCTCCCTTACGCTGCCTTCCCCGGACGGTTTTAATGCCACAAAGGACAAATCCGAATCTGCATAGGGCAGGACAATCCCCTCCGAGAAGTCGTTTGCGATATATTCAAGCTCCTTCTCATATTGATTCATCATCTCTGTCTCGACAACGCTTTTGTCCGCAAGCCAAAACGTCTCCATATGGGTATCGTACGCCTCAAAAGGCGTGCACCATTTCGCCTTAAAATAAACCGTATTAAAGAGCGCAAGACAGGTCCCCCCACTCAACGGCTCCTCCAGCATCTGCGGTATCAGCCCGTTTGTGTGCTCCGCTATCCAGCCGTTTATGGCGCTCATGGTCTCATGGCTTGCAAGATCAGCCTGGAAGGCCTCTGCGTCCAGAAGTGATTTGACGCGGCCAATCCACTCCTCATTTACGGCAAATTGACTGTTTATCCATGCCGAGTTCGCAATCGAAAGCGTCATCTCCTGCGTCTCTGCAGGAAGCGAATTCATCATATCATCCGCAAATACCACCATATCGTCTCCCAGTACCTTGTGAAATTCCGTCTCGGTATTCCCGTCGGCGCCCATTCCCGCCATCGCCAGCGCAAGATATGCCGATACCGGTGAAAGCACGGGATTTTCTTTATCCATATTTTCGCCAAAGAGCGCGTAGCTAAACTCCTGAAGCGCCGTATATTCCTCAATGCTGTAATCAATGCAGCTTGATGTATTGCTTTCGGCAGTCAGATTGATAACCTCATTGTCCGTGTTTGCTGATAAATTCACTTCACCGCCCCCCGCCTCTACTCTTTCGTCCTCAGCGTTGTCGTCCGTGCTGCCGCACGCACAAAGCAAAGCGGGCGCCGCCAGTATAATACCCATTGTTAATGCTTTCTTTTTCATTGATCTATACCTCCTTTTAAAACGTATATTTCTATATCATATACGTCTGTGGCAAGGAAATTTGTGGGATTTTTCAAAAAAAGTCCTCCCGTTTGGCATTTTCCTTCATTCCGGCACGCCTACTTTTCATGTATGCTCCCGTTCAAATTCACAAGCGCCATCGTATCCATGTCAAGCCGGCGGTAAAAGCAGTTGTTGGCCACCCCGTTATAAGAGGTATGGCAGATATTCCCTTTAAGGGGCCTTGCCCGGTATACCAGCGAATTTTGCTCACAGTTTACGCGGATTTCAAGCAGCTCAAATTCGTTTCCGGAGGTCTTTCCCTTGTGCCACAGCTCGTCTCTGGACGTGCTCCAAAGGACGACCCTGCGAAGCCGTATCGATTCCAGCATTGCTTCCCGATTGGTGTACGCGATTAAAATCACCTCGTCGGTATCCGCGTTCTGTACCGCCACCGGCAGCACCTTCTGCCCCTGCATTTTGGCGATTTTTTCAAAGTCCAGCTTTAGCTCGTTTGTCTCTTCAATATATCCCATAGCTTCCTCCTGTCATTTTTATGGCCTGAGCATCAAAAACGCTCCCAGATTCCCGCGCCGGCCCCTGCTGGCCCTGTGGCTGAACAAAAGCGCCGGATTGCAGCAGGTGCACACATCCGTAATCTCGATGTTCCCGTCGGGAACACCCGCGTCCCGAAAGACTCTGAAGTTCGCATACCAGAGGTTCAGCTGGTATTTGTCCTCCTGCCCGGGAAGCAGCAGGCATTCCCGAAGCGCCCTGTCCGTTACATGCTGATGATACCGCCGCAGATATTCCTCCGCCCTTGCGCCGTCCTCCGGAAACGCGTCGGAAAACGCAAGCGCAACGTCCTTACTGACCTCGTAGCAGCCCTGACAGATGGAGGGCGCTATCACGACGCGGACGTCAGCCGGCCTTGTACCGTATTCCCGTGCCATTGCATCCAGCGTCACCCGGCCCATCCCGCCGACGGTCCCGCGCCAGCCGGAATGTGAGAGCCCAATCGCCCGGTTGACCGGATCCACGATAAAGAGCGGCACGCAGTCCGCGTAAAACGTTGCCAGTATGATCCCCGGTTCATTCGTGATGAGTCCGTCCACGTCCTCGTAATCACGCGGTCTTGTCACACCCTTGCCCTTGTCGGCGGCAGTAACCGTTCGCACATGGGTGGTGTGCGTCTGCATCGAACACACGATGTCGGAGGGCTCCCGCTGAAAAAACGCGGCGGCACGGCGGAAGTTTTCGTCAACCGCCTCCTTTATATCTCCTCTGGCATAGCTGAAATTGAGCGTCTCAAAGGGCGCCTTGCTGACGCCGCCCTTTCTTGTCGAGAAAAAGTGCTCCACCATACCGGTATCTGTCAGGGAATCAAACGTAAAATACGGCATTTCCCTGTTTTTCCCGCCGTACCTTATCCTGCAGGCCTCTTTCCTGCCCTGCCTTATAATCTGCTCTTCCATTCAAAGCTCCTTTTAATAGATATGGTCAAACGCGTTTCGATACCATGCAATCTCTTCGTCACATATCGCAATAACGTCGTACCGGACAGCCGCCGTATCGTCAATCCGGTGTATCATCCGATAATAATCCGCCACGCGGCAAATGCTTTTCTGCTTTCGGTAATCCACCGCCTCCGCGGGATTCCCCTTTGCGGCGTCCTTCCGGTACTTCACCTCAAAAAAGACAAGATATTCCCCGTCTCTTCCGACAATGTCAATTTCTCCTCTGCGGCTTCTGTAATTTTGCGCCAAAAGCCTGACGCCGCGCCCCGTAAGATATGCCGCGGCCTTTTCTTCATAGAGCGTCCCCTTTTTCCTGTTATTCATCGCAGCGGTTATGCTCCCTTCTCCGCCTGATGCGCTCTTACCTTGGATTTTATTTTGTCCATGCCGTCCACAAATATCAGGATCTCAGCTACCACCTCGTATAATTCCGGCGGTATCATATCCCCGATTTGCAGCTTTGACAGGGTCTGCGCCAGCTTATCGTCACGGTGTACCGGTACCTGAGCTTCTTTGGCCTGGTTAATAATTTTCTCCGCCAACGCGCCGCGTCCCATGGCGATAACGCGCGGCGCGTTATCCGCAGGGTCATACTCAAGAGCGATTGCCTGCTTCACTTTTTTCTTGTCATTTTCCTCCGCCATCTTCTATCTGCTCCTCTTTATATTCAAAACTATGGCAGCGCAAACCGTTTATGTCCTCATATCAAAGGACTGGTAACCAATCGGTGCCATTCCCCCCGCCACCTGCTCCTCCATGTGCTGCAGGACGGTTTTCTCCTCTTCCTTGACCTGTATCGTATTTTTGCATTGATAGCCTCTTTTGGCCAGACGCTGCGTCAGCTCGTCGATATGCTCCTCTATCAGGGCAATCGCATCCTCCTCAAGGTAAAACTTCGTCGTCACCTGATTCTGTTCAGTCTGAAGCGCAATGCTGATATCCATACCGCCCAGATTTTCCATATCAAGATGCAGGAACGCAGTGAGCGTTCCGTCCCTGCGGGCAAGATTTTTCTTGTTGGTGTATACGTACAAATCCCCGTGCGCCTGTGAATTGGTCAGCTTCAGCGGGAGCTGCACATAATGAAACATCTGGTTCATCTGATTCATAAACTCAACGTTCTCGCGAATATTGTTTAGAGCCTTGGGCGGCGCGGCGCTGCCGTTTTCCTGTATGGCGTCGTTCATAATCTGCAAAAGCCGGCTGCTCTGCCGCATAAGCTTCTCATAAAACGCCTGTGTTTTTCCCTCTTCCGCAATCTCCTGCGGGCTGAGCGTCCACTGGTTTTGCAGCTCCCTGCGTACCATGGCCTGAAACGGCTTTGATTTGAAAAGCGCGCTTTTCAGCTCCGGCGTCAGCGTTTTTGCAAGGGAGGATTCCGACAAAAGCCATTTCATGCCCTTCGCATCCAGGCTTCCTTCATCTATCAGGCGCGCAAGCTTATCCGGCAGCTCCCGCGGCGCGGTCTCCTTTAGACGGCTGACCATCTCCTGCCACTGCGATTCCTCTGTCCGTGCTCCTGCGGCTTCCGTATTTGCAGAGGTCTCCTGCAGCGGCTGCCTGGCCTGTACCGCCTCCCTCGCCGTATCTGTGCCTACGGCGCTGCTGCGCCCGTCTGCGCTCTGCAGCAGGGCCTCCTCCGGCAAATCTGCCGTTTTGCCCGCTTCCGTTCCCTGCAAAGCCCCCCCGCTCTCCGGAGCCGTCTCTCCCTGCACCGCGGCATTGGCTGTGTCAGACGCAGCCGGCGCCTCCGGTCGGGCTTCCTCCTCCGCAAGGAATTGCAGCACCTTTTCCATATACCGGCCCGCCTGGGCAAGCAGCGCCTGCGGCGCCATGCCGCCCGCAGGCGTTTTCGTTGTCAGCAGCGATTCATACAGCTCAAATACCTCGTTGGAGGCATCCTTGACGCCGTCTAACAGTTTATGCTCCAGATTCCGGTAATTTTCATACTGCGCCAGATTTTTATCCGTCACAGGCATTTGCAGCTTTGTAAGCTTTATCAGATCCGCCACATCTGCCTGCGGATGCTGCAGCGCCAGCCGGTTAAAAGTCATCAGCGTATTTTTATTGATGGACATGCCGTTCTCGATAAGCTTCGCCACAAGCTGCAGATTTTTTTCCGTCACCGCAAGGTTCGCCGTTTTCAGTGCGGATACGCCCACACGCTGCATTTGCAGGCTGCTGTCGTATACCGGCTTGAGCACCAGCTTGTTATCTTTATTGGACAGGACCTGCAGGTTGAGTACCTGTCCCAGCGCGACCTGTACATCCCGCTCCAGCTTCGCCGCCATATACTGGCCGTTTGCAAGCTGAATCTGCACATCCTCCCCGTTGACGGACGCAATCTCCCCCTGAAAGGTATCGCCGGTCTGCAGCTGGCTCACATCGACGTTCTGCGCAGGCGCGCTATTGTTTACGGCTCCCGCGCCTCCCGTAGAAGCCCCGCCGGTATAGGCATGCCCTATCTGCTGATTTCCTGTCGTATAGTGAGAAAATCCTGACATAAAACTGTCCATATGCGTCCTCCTGTCTTACACCGACCGCCGCTATAAAAGATTTTGGATAAAGCTCCTCCTGTGAATCGGGGTCGGTCCGTACTGCCGCAGCGCTTCCAGATGCGCCGCGGCGCCATATCCCTTATTATCCGCAAAGTGGTACTGCGGATACTGCCTGTCATATGCCGTCATCAGGCGGTCCCTTGTAACCTTCGCCACAATACTTGCTGCGGCAATCGATATGCTTTTGGCATCTCCTTTTATAATCGGTACCTGACGAATCGCCACCTGTGGTATTGTAACGGCATCATTTAATAATATATCGGGTTTTATGTGCAAATTACTAATAGCTTCCCGCATCGCTTCGTAAGTTGCCTGTAAAATATTTATCTGATCAATCCGCTCATGGGAAGCGGAGCCGATGCCCACGGCAACCGCCTCGCGCATGATTACCTCGTACAGCTCCTCACGTTTTTTGGCGCTAAGCTGCTTGGAATCGTTCAGATATAATATCTGACAGTCGACGGGCAGAATCACAGCGCCCGCAACCACAGGCCCGGCCAGCGGGCCGCGTCCGACCTCGTCAATGCCGCAGATATACCCGCAGTCCGCATATTCCTTTTCATACGCCTTCATCGCCTCCGTGCGCCGTTTTTCCTGTTCGATGGCCGCCAGCTGCTTTCTTGCCCGCTCCACAAGCGCCTGCACGCCGCTTCGTCCGTCTGTTCGGTATGTCTCCACAAAAAGAGGCAGCTCACTTACAGCCGCTGCCTTTAATTCATCCTTTATCTCGCCGATTCTTCTGTCCATCCATTCCTCATTTCCGCGCAGTCTCCCTCCGCATGGTACCTTCCTGTATTCAAATCTCTGATGCGCACTGTCTGCTCCTTACTGGTGCTTCAGTATGCCGAACTTTGACAGCGGCCATATTCTGATAAAAGCCCTGCCGATAATATCCCTGCGGTGGATATTTCCTACCGACGGATCCCTGCTGTCGGAGCTGTTGTTGCGGTTGTCGCCCATCACAAAATATTCATCCTCCCCCAGTACAATGGCCTCGCTTGCCCTGCCCGGATTCTGAATGACCTCCCGTCCGTAATTCTCTTCCAAAATCTCGCCGTCGATATAGATATTCCCTTCCTCGTCAATCTGCACAATCTCGCCCGGAAGACCGATAATCCGCTTAATATAATAGGTGTCCTTGTCATATTGAAAGGGGAATACAATAATGTCGAAGCGCTCCGGATCCCTGAATCTGTATGACAGCTTATCGACAATGAGGTGATCCTCATGGCTCAGTGTCGGCTCCATGCTGCTGCCGCTGACCTGGGTCCGCTGGCCGACATAGGTTACAATCAGATATGCCGCAATCAGCACAAACAGCAAATATATACTGGTATTTAAAATCTCCTTCAGAATATTTTTCATTTTATCCTCCATTTTTATTGCGGAGTTTCCAAAGAAATTCTGCCTAATCTGCCGCTTCTGAAATCATCGACGACAATCGCCGCCGCTTTCATCAGATCCGGTTCTTCCCCTTTCAGGAAGCACCGGCGGCTGATGCAGATTGCACGAAGCGTTTCGTATGCGTCCGCTTCCACGGACGTTATTTCATAACGTTTTTCCAGAAGCCCGGGATAATCCGAGGCCATAAAGCGAATCAAATCACATGCCAGCTCGTCTATGTGGATAATCTCGTCGTTTATGGAACCGACCATCGCAAGGTGGAGCCCTACCGTCTGATCGTCGAATTTGGGCCATAATATTCCGGGCGTATCCAGAAGCTCCAGCCCCTTATTCAGGCGTATCCACTGTTTCCCCTTTGTAACGCCCGGCTTATTGCCGGTCCTGGTGCATGCCTTCCCGGCAAACGCATTGATAAATGTGGATTTCCCGACATTGGGAATCCCGACGACCATAGCGCGGACGGGCCGGTTGAGAATGCCCCGCTTCCTGTCCCGCTCGATTTTCTCCCTGCAGGCCTCCTGCACAACGCCGTGGATGGCTTTTATGCCGTGCCCGTTTCGGGAATTGATTTCAACCGCGTAAAGTCCCCGGTCGCTGAAATATTTCATCCAGCGTTTATTTTTCCCCGCGTCCGCCAGATCCGACTTATTCAGCAGAATAAGCCTTGATTTGTTCTTTCCGAGCTCGTCAATATCCGGGTTGCGGCTGCTAAGCGGCACTCTTGCATCCACCAGCTCTATTACCAGATCTATAAGCTTGATATCCTCCTGCATCATCCGCTTTGCCTTCGTCATGTGCCCCGGATACCATTGATAATTTGCCATGCTGCCATTTCCTTTCATTTCTGTCTGTATGAATATCCCTATTCGACCAGGCCGATATCACTGTCCCCTGAAGCCATCTTAAACCATGCCTTGCCGATGATATACTCGATCTTTACCGTTCCGATATTCGCGGAGCGGCTGTCCTCGCTGTTGTTACAGTTGTCGCCGATAACAAAGTATTCGTTTTCGCCCAGCGTAATCTCGTTTTCCAAAACGCCTGGCTCGGCAATCCGGTCGTTAAAATATTCTTCGACAGCCTCTTCATTGACATACAGCACGCCGTTTTTTATGTAGAGTGTATCGCCCGGAACGCCTACGACGCGTTTCACATAATAGTGCGATTTCTCATTGCCGTTTGGCAGAAATACGATGACGTCGCCTGCCCGGGGGGAGGATACCTTGTAAATCAGCCTGTTTAAAAAGATTTCCTGTCCATTATACAGGCTGGGCTCCATCGACGCGCCGATAACGCTGGTCTTCATCCCGACACAGTATACGACTACGATTGCCAGAAATATGGATACGCATATCCAGAAAATCCAGCTGACGATTTCCCGCAGCAGTACCATATTTAGTTTTTTCTTTTTCTGATAAAAGGTGAGTCCCTTTCGTCTTGCCATTATATGCTGCCTTTCGTCCGCTATTGTCCACCTATGATTATAACCAATCCCAAAGCCTATTGCAAGTGCAGTAATTTACTACAGAATAAAAAACAGGGCTTTGAAAAGCCCCGTCTTGTTATACATTGATTATTTTACTAATTCCTTAACCTTGGCCTTCTTACCAACACGGTCTCTCAAGTAGTACAGCTTTGCCCGTCTTACCTTACCGGTTCTTACAAGCTCTACCTTCTCAACATTCGGAGAATGCATGGGCCATGTCTTCTCTACGCCGACACCGTTAGAAAGCTTTCTGACAGTAAAGGTGGTTCTGTTGCTGCCGCCCTGAATCTTGATTACGGTACCCTCAAATATCTGAATTCTTTCTCTGTTGCCTTCCTTAATCTTGCCGTGTACCTTAACGGTATCACCTACATTAAAGCTGTCGATAGACTCCTTTAACTGCTCACGCTCAATTTCTCTGATTATCTCGTTCATTCTATGTCTGCCTCCTTCATTCATTCGACGTTCTTAATATTCTACATCATATACACCCGATATGACTCATACCAGAGGACCATCTCTTTATTCGCAACATGAATACTATACCACAGGTTTCTCAATATTGCAAGGGATTTTTCAACCGTTGGGACATGCCGGTTGAAAACGGCGCTCTATATCTTTATTTTCGTCCATTTATCGGCCTTAAACCGTATCGACGCAAACAGGAAGCGCGATATCTGGTCCGCAAGAATGCCCAGCCATATCCCCGGAATCCCCCAGCTTAAGAGAATGCCGCAAAGGTAAGAAAAGCCTGTCCGGATAACGGTGACGCTGATGGTGGACGCAATGGCGGTGTAGGTTGTATCCCCTGCGCCTCGAAGGCATCCCATATAAATCACCTGCGATACCTGGAAGAGCACGATAACAATGATTACGCGGATAATCTGCACTCCGTACGCAACGATATTGTCCTCCTCAAAAAACAGCCTGTAAAGCGTCTCGCCGCCAAAGAAATAGATTACGGCAAGCGCTATCGAGATGCACAGGCCGATGCGCCTGCACACCTTCCCGTACTCCTTTGCTTTGTCGGGCGCCCCCTCGCCCAGACTCCTTCCGATCAGGGCAACTGCGGCTACCTGCATGCCGTCGCCGAAGGAGAAGGTCATTCCGAGAATATTCATCCCGACCTGATGCGCCGCCATAGCGGCGGTCCCCATGCCCGCCGCCATCATCGCCGTGGACATAAAGCCGATGCGCATCAGTATCTGCTCTATAAATACAGAATATCCTACCTTAATAATATGTCCCAGCGTTTCAAAGGAGCCTTTTATTTTCGCTCTGATAATATACGGCAGGCTTACGAAATTATCCTTCTGAAACAGGGAGCAGATGCTCATAATACACGCGATGACCGTGCCAAACACCGTCGCAATCGCCGCGCCGTGGATGCCAAGCGCAGGGAAGCCGAAATGTCCGTTAATCAGCAGATAATTTCCGATGATATTGACGAGATTGGAAATAACGTTGGTCTTCATGGCGATAATCGTATTGCCGGAGCCGCGCTGCGCCGCGTTGATGCCCATGGAAACCACATTAAAAATCATGCCGCCCATAATAATCCTGAAATATATGACAGCCGTGTCATGTGTATCCTCCGCGGAGCCGCAGAAATGAATAATCTGGTTTGCAAATATCACACACAATGAGGACACAACGACCACTGCTGCCAGAATAAAGAATATCGCCGTCAGTAGAATCTGATTCGCCTCCCGCTTTTTCTGTTCGCCGCGTCTTCTCGCGACAAGTGCGGACATGGAAACGTTCATCGCGATAAACATCGCAAGTCCCATAAACTTCGGCTGCGTAGTCAGCCCTACCGCAGCTACCGCGTAGGAGCCCATCGAGCTTACCATCAGCGAATCGATCATTCCGGCAAGCGCAACAAAAAAGGACTCGCACACGGCGGGCCATGCCATGCGCAGGGCTTCCTGTACAACGTTTTTCCTGTTGCTTTCGCCAATCACGGCTTTACTCATTTGGCACTCATCTTCTTTCATAGGATACGCCTTGCCGCCGGCGCTTCTGCTTTTGCCGCCGGCCGTCTCAGGGCGATTTGTCTTTGTTTGCCAGATAGGCCGCGTACAGCTCCGGCCGCCTTATTCTGGTCCGTTCCAGGGACTGCTCCTGCCGCCATTTTGCAATGTTGGCATGATGCCCGCTCAGCAGCACCTCCGGCACCCGCCTCTCATGCCAGACCTCCGGCCGCGAGTACTGGGGATATTCCAACAGGCCGTTAGAATGGGATTCTGTCTCGGCAGACTCCCCGTTGTTCAGCACACCCGGCACGAGCCTTGCAATTGCGTCAATCATTACCATCGCCGGCAGCTCGCCGCCAGTCAGTACATAATCGCCAATCGAAATATAGTCCGTGACGATTTCCTCCAGCACGCGCTCGTCAATCCCCTCATAGTGGCCGCAGAGGAATATCACATCCTCCTCCCGGGCAAGCTCCGCTGCCGTTTGCTGGTAAAACAGCGCGCCCTGCGGCGTGACATAAATCACGCGCACCCTGTCGCTTTGCGGCGGGGCGCCCTGCGAAGCCTCCTGTGCCTGCTGCAGCGACCTGCGCTGCCCTATCTGCGCTGTCAGGGCCTGCCAGCAGTCATAAACCGGCTGCGCCTGCATCAGCATGCCCGCACCGCCGCCATAGGTATAGTCGTCGACCTTATTGTGCTTATCCAGCGTATAATCACGGATATTTACGGCATTTATCGATATACAGCCCTTTTCCTCCGCTCTTCCGATGATGCTTGTCCGCAGCCCGTTTCGCACCATATCCGGGAACAATGTCATAATATGAAAATGCATCTCGCCGTCCTCTTTGCTTCCCTAATCCATCAGCCCGTCCATCACATGCACCTTCATGCGGCGGGCTTCCATATCCACCTCAAGGATACACTGCCTGATTGCGGGCAGCAGCAATTCTCTGCCGTCTGTAAGCCGGACTGCGTACACATCGTTCGCACCCGTCTCTATCACGTCCGTAAGGACGCCCAGCAGCGTCCCGTCCTCGTCAAATACTTCCAGGTCAATCAAGTCCGCGATAAAATATTCGTCCTTTTTCAGCTTCACCGCATTTTCGCGTGTTACGTAAAGGCTTTTTCCCTTATACCGCTCAATATCATTGATATTATCATAGCCCTTAAATTTTAACAGGGCAAGGTTTTTGAAGAATTTTACCCCTTCGATTTCCAAAACAAGCTTATCTTTTCCGGTATCCAGCAGGACTTCCTTCAGCTGCCGGAACCGCTTCACGTCATCCGTTGTCGGGAATACCTTGACCTCCCCGCGGAGTCCGTGCGTCTGGGTAATGATACCCACCTGTAACAGCTCCTCCATATGCCTCTCCTATTGACTGAAATAATATGATGCCGAAAGAAAAGGAAACAAGGTGCTTCTGTCCTGAAACACCCTGTCTTTTCTTAAACGATTTCAACCTCTACCTTCAGGTTTTCTTTGGATGACGCCGCCTTGACAACGGAACGGATCGCCTTGGCAATTCTTCCCTGCTTGCCAATGACCTTACCCATATCGGAAGCCGCTACATGAAGCTCAATCGTAATATTATTCTTACCATTGTCCTTCTCCGTAACTACAACCTCATCCGGATTGTCTACTAAAGCCTTCGCTATAACTTCGACTAACTCCTTCATACCTGTAACCATGCCCCTTTCTTATCCTGCGGATTCGCGCCTGCGCGCAAATCTGCCGAGCCTGCATTGTCAATGTATTTATTTCTTAATGCCTGCAGCTTTGAAAAGTCTGGAAACCGTCTCTGTAGGCTGCGCGCCGTTTGCCAGCCACTTTTTCGCCAGCTCCTCATTTACCTTGAACTCGCTGGGGTCGGTATTGGGATTGTAGGTGCCAATCTCCTCAATACATCTTCCGTCTCTGGGGGATCTGGAGTCCGCTACGATAATTCTATAAATAGGAGCTTTCTTCTGACCCATTCTTCTTAATCTGATTTTTACTGCCATGTTCTTTCACCTTATAACCTTTCCTGTTAAATTAAATTTATTAAAAAGGAAGCTTAAAGCGTCCTTTTTTTCCTCCTAATCCTCCCATCATGCCGGGAAGCTGCTTCATCATCTTCTGAGACTGCTCAAACTGCTTGATAAAGCGGTTTACCACTGCGATGTCCACGCCTGCGCCTCTGGCAATGCGGTGCTTACGGCTCGGGTTCAAAAGCTTCGGATCCTTTCGCTCCGCCGGCGTCATGGACAGGACAACCGCCTCCATATGCGCAAGCTGCTTATCGTCCACGGCTGCTTCGAGATCGCTGGCCTTCACGCCCATACCGGGCATCATACCCAGAATGCTGGAAAGCCCTCCGAGCTTTTTCATCTGGTTCATGCTCTCCAGGTAATCCTCGAAGTCGAATTTGCCCTTTTTGAGGCGCGCCGCCATTTCCTTTTCCTTCTCGGCGTCCATCTCGATATTGGCCTCAGCGACCTTATCTATCAGGGTCAGGACGTCTCCCATGCCAAGGATACGGTTTGCCATTCTGTCAGGATAGAACTGTTCGATATCCGAAAGCTTTTCTCCGGTGCTGACATAAATAATCGGCTTGCCGGTAACCGCCTTGACGGAAAGCGCCGCGCCGCCCCTGGTATCGCCGTCCATCTTGGAGAGAATCACGCCGCTGACGCCGACCTTTTCGTCGAATTCCTTCGCTACGTTGACGGCATCCTGTCCGGTCATGGCATCCACCACCAGCAGCGTTTGATGCACCTCCACATTGGCCTTGATTTCCTGAAGCTCCGCCATCATGTCCTCATCTATGTGCAGCCGTCCGGCGGTATCTATAATAATAACGTTATTCTTGTTTTTGGCGGCGTGCTCCACAGCCGCCTTCGCAATATCAACCGGCTTGTGATTCGTCCCCATGGAGAAAAAATCGACCTGCTGCTTTTCGGCGTTTACCTTTAGCTGATCGACAGCCGCCGGTCTGTAAACATCGCACGCGGCCAGCAGCGGCTTCTTGCCCTTGAGCTTCAGCTTTCCGGCAATCTTGGCAGTGGCCGTCGTCTTGCCGGCGCCCTGCAGTCCGCACATCATAATGACGGTAACCGCCTTGCCGGGCTGCAGCTCCAGCTCCGTCGTCTCGGAGCCCATGAGCGAAACCATCTCTTCGTTTACGATTTTGATTACCATCTGGCCGGGATTCAATCCGTTCATCACATCGGAGCCGACCGCCCGCTCTTCCACAGCCTTGATGAACTGCTTGACTACTTTAAAGTTGACGTCCGCCTCCAGAAGAGCCATCTTGACTTCTTTTAACGCGGTTTTGACGTCGGCCTCTGTCAGACGTCCCTTGCTTCTTAAATTTTTGAATACCTTTTGCAGCTTGTCTGTTAAACTTTCAAATGCCATGCAATCAAAGCTCCTCTATTATTTCGTTTGTCAACCGCTTTATTTCCTCGTCCTCCGTCAACAGATTGATCTTCTGCAGCCGGTCTCTGATTCTGCCGAATTTGTCTACCAGACGAAGCTTTTCCTCATAATCCCGCAGGGACTTGTCGCACCGCTTCAGGATATCGTGGACGCCCTGCCTGCTGATTCCCTGTTCGTCCGCAATCTCTCCCAGCGATAAATCGTTAAATACCGCGTCCTCGTAAATCTTTTTCTGGTGCGGCGTCAAAAGCTCGCTGTAGAAGTCAAAAAGCATCCCTTTGTATTCCAGCCGTTCAAGCGTATGTCCGCCTGACAGGGCCTCTTTATTTCCATCCGCCTTCACACTGTCTCCTTGCCTGCCGCATCATACGGCCTTTACAAGAATACTATAGAACGAAACAGGTGTCAAGTATTTTTTCTTGACACCTGCATTTTTGTGTTTTCCAGAACAAACCGCATCTTTAAAGGTATCATTTGCAGGCCGCTTTGCTGGAAAGCCCTGTCTTCATCTGTTATAATGATCTAATAATTAAAAATACCTTCAATGGACAAAACATAACGATGGAGAGATACGGCGTTGAAAAGGCAAAAAAGCATAAAATACAAGAAAGCAAATAACGATTTGGAGTGGAAGGCAATCCTTGAAAACGAGACGGAGGCCAACCGATACGCGGCAAAATGTCTTGCCGTATGCGCCCTTGTCGGCGTGATTGCATGGCTTTTTAATATTGTAGGGATATTTATTATTCCGGCACAGATTATGAATGTCGGCATGCCCCTTACCATCCTGTTCTTTCTGATACCGATACCCGTTTGCAGGATCACGGGCGGGACCCCCCGCTGGGTCAAATATGTCGTCTTATTCTGCGGAATCACCGGCATCTTTATTTTATCCGGCGCCATGCCCAAGCACGGTGTTCTGGCATGGGCGGTGCCGCTTTCGCTAAGCTGCCATTATTATTCGAAAAACCTGACCCGGCTGACGCTCATTGCTTCATGGGTGCTTTTTTCCGTTTCCATTTATATCGGCATGGCCATCGGCGAAGGCGATTTGAATCTGTTTGTCACGATTGACGGCTTTAAGGATATTATTACGGAGAGGGCCAAGTACGACGCGACCCTTTTCTCGACCTTTCCGCGCAATCTCACGGACAAAATGCTGCGCGAAGCCGCTCTTTTCTTTGTGCTTCCGCGCGCCCTGATTCTGCTGGGGCTTTGTTCCATCTGCACCACCATTGCCGGACGGACAAGGAAGCTGCTGGAGGCACAGATCAAGGACAGTGAGGAACGCCAGCGCATTTCTACGGAGCTGGATGTCGCGACGCGCATTCAGGCGGATATGCTGCCCTGTATTTTCCCTGCTTTTCCGGAGCGCCCGGAGTTTGACATCTATGCGTCCATGAATCCGGCCAAAGAGGTCGGCGGCGACTTCTATGATTTCTTTATGGTAGACGAAACGCATCTTGCCGTCGTAATCGCTGACGTGTCCGGCAAGGGCATCCCTGCCGCGCTTTTTATGGTCATCGGCAAGACGCTGATCAAGGATCACACAAAGCCGGGCGTTGATTTGGGGGATGTTTTCTCGGAGGTAAACGCGCTGTTGTGTGAAGCCAACAGCGAAGGGCTGTTTATTACGGCCTTTGAAGGGGTTTTGAATCTTACAACCGGAGAGTTCTGTTTTGTCAATGCGGGACATGAGATGCCCTTTATCGCCAGATGCGGCAGCGCCTATGAACCGTACAGGCTGCGCGCCGGCTTCGTGCTTGCGGGCATGGAAGACATGAAATACCAAAGCGGGCAAATCCGGCTTTCGCCCGGAGACAAGATTTTCCAATATACCGACGGCGTAACGGAAGCCACCAATGCGGCGCATGAGCTCTACGGTATGCAGCGCCTTACGGACGTGCTTGCACGAAATACCGCCTTGCCGCCTGCAGAGCTTCTTCCCGTCGTAAAGGCGGATATCGATGCGTTTGTGGGCGAAGCGCCGCAGTTTGACGACATCACAATGCTCTGCATGGAATATTTAAAGAGATCCGGCAGCTAACGACAGGGACTCGCATGAAATCATCACGTTCAGCAGGAAGCTTCCGTCCTCCGTATAACAGAACATCTCTCCGCCAAGCCGCTCTGCCGCTTCCTTGACGGTTGCCAGCCCAAAGCCGTGATCGTACCCGCCCTTGTCTGTTGCGGGCATGCTTCCCCGCTCCACATGCAGATCCGCCCTGCAGCGATTCCGGATGCGTATCAGGAAATAATTTTTATTGTACTTCATCTGTACGGAGACCTCCCGTTCCTCTACAGCAAGCCCCCTTACGGCGTCGCAGGCATTTTCCAGCCCGTTCGATAGGATCTGGCACAGCTCCATGTAAGGAAGCTCTTCCTCACCGACCTGTATACTCATCCGCAGCTGCGCGCCCAGCTCCTCCATTTTACCGGCGTAATGAGCTAATACCGCATTCAGGTATGGATTGACGCAAAACTGTCTGGGCAGCGCATCCATTTCTTCTTCCACGCCTTTTAAATACGCTGCCGCTTCCTTGATTTTATCTGCTGCAAGCAGGCCGGAAAGCGTGACGGTGTACCCTTTCATATCATGCTTCATCCTGCGGATACGCTGCTGATTCTCAAGCTGTGCCTCCAGTGTATTCTTCTGCGCCTGTAAAACACGCTCGTGCTGCTGTTTGCGGTAAAGCAGCAGCTGTCTGTAAAGCGATATGAAAATCGTGGCATATATCATCGGCATCAGCACAAGCACCAGTAAAAAAGCGGGAAGCTCATGCGGTCTTGCAGTAACTATCACCGGAAAGTTCCCCATGACCGCAAGCAGGATATAGTAAAGGGCCGTCATACCCGCAAATATTCCCCAGCCGTTGGGCACCGATTCCTGCAGCTCCATATAAGGCGGCCGGATGCGGCGGACCGCCACCCACTCCACCAGCGGAAACAGCGCCAGTCTTCCGATGAACATCAGGATATACTGTCCTCCTCCGAAATAAAAATCCGCCAAATTCGTCACCGTGATAATCCACAGCGCTACCGTATCCGCCACACAAAACGTAAAGAAAAACCTGCCGTTTCTGTCCTTCGAAATAAACCAGAAGACCAGCAGGCTTGGCAGCGTACAGGTCAGTATAAAAACCTTCCCCATAACGCCGGCCCCATAGAGCACCAGTCCCGTTATATTCAGGACAATCAGCGGCCCCATTGTTATCCCCGTAAGAAAAATGGTTTTCCTGCGGGAATAACGGGAGCGGTACAGCATTATGAACAGAATCAGTATGTGTATCAGGGACCACAGCATGGATAAATCCCTAAGTATTGTCATCTTCTCCGGCCACCTCTCCAAACAATCTCTTTATATATCATTCCAGCTTATCGTTTTCTCCGCGGAAGCGCCCTCCAGCACAGTGCGCACCTTATCCAGCAGGATATCCTCGTCAATCGGCTTCACCACATAATCCTTCGCGCCGCCCGCTACGGCCTTCACTACGTGATTTTTATCGTTGTTTGACGTAAGGAAAATAACCGGCACCTTCTTCAAATGCTCCTTTTCCTTAATCATCTTCAGCATCTCATAGCCGTTAATCTCAGGCATGTCAATATCCAGAATAATCAGGTCGGGCGTTCTGTCCTTCAGGAACTGAAGGGCCCGCATTCCGCCCGAGAACGCGTGCAAATCATACTTCTCACCCAATACCTTCATCAGCATTTTTAAGATAATGCCGCTGTCGTCCACCGCTACAATCTTTTTCTTTCCAAATGCCATTTTGTCCTCCATTCTCACGCTTTTTTCAGCAGCGCGATCGCCTTGTCCTCATCAAACTCGTCTTCCAGCGCAATCAGCACATTCCTTATGCAATCATGCATTTGCGGCGCCAAAGAACTGTTGATCCATGTTTTGAGCAGCGCGATCGCCTTCTCCGTCTCAAAGTCCTCCAAAAGGGCCGCCGCCTTTTCGAGATCCTCCCCGGACAGCTGCAATACCTCTTTGCCCTCTCTGTCTGCGGCCTCGTATTTATCCTCTCCACAGTATGCATCATAAAACATCTGAAAGCCTTCCAGCGTGTTCTCCCATACGCCAAGCAGCTCTTCCCAGCAGGCATTTACATATTCCGCATTCCCTGCCTTGCTCTGCTTCTCATGCTCATATGCCAGATCCGCGAGCCGTTCCGCGCCGAGCGTTCTTGCGTTTCCCTTTAACCCGTGTACCCAAATCGCATAATCCTTCATATTTTGTTCCTGCAAAAACTGACGCATGGAATCCTGCTTCCCGCGTTCCCAGATAAACATCCGCACAAGCTCCAGGTACATGTCCATATCGTCCTTGGCATGCGCCAGTCCGTTTTCTATGGAAATCCCATATTGAAGATAGTCTTTATAGTCGGCCCGCAGCTTGATGCTTTCCGGTTCCTCCCCGGCCGGCTGCGTCCGCCTGACCAGCGCCTGGGGAAGATAGCGTTCCACTGTCTGCTCCAGCAAATCGCCGTCAATCGGCTTTGTCAAAAAATCCGCGAAGCCTTCCTTCAGATACCCCTCCCTTGCGCCGGACAGCGCGTTTGCCGTCAGGGCAATCACCGGCGTGTCCTTATTAGGGAAATCCGAAAGCTTCTGAATCTCATGGAGAGTTTCGATTCCGTCCATCTCCGGCATCATATGGTCCATAAATATCACATGGTAATGCTCTTTTTTTACCAGCTCCAGACAGCGTTTTCCGGAATCAGCCGTCGTAATGCCCATCCTGGTACGTTTGAGCAGCGATTGAAACACGGTGAGATTCATGCTGTTGTCATCCACAACCAGCACGCGCGCCTCCGGGGCTTCAAAGGTCTGCTGCTTTTTCGAACGGCTCTGATCCCGCCTGCGCCTGATCGACTCAAAATCCCCCGCGGGCTCATCACATACAATCCCCTGCGGAATCGTAACGGTGAAGACCGACCCTTTTCCATATTCGCTCTCTACCTTCATATCACCGTCCATCAGCTTCAGCAGCGACATGGTAATATTCATGCCCAGGCCGGTGCCTTCAATATTGCGGTTCTTTTCTTCATCCAGCCGCTGAAAGCTCTCAAACAGCTTCCCCATATCCTCTTTGCGGATTCCCATTCCGGTATCCTTCACGGATATGACAAGGGCGATCTGCCCTTCCTCCCGCCTTTCGTAAGCCGCCGTCAGTTCGATACCGCCCTGCGGCGTATACTTGACCGCATTCGTAAGCAGATTGGTCACGATCTGCTTTATCCGCACGTCGTCCCCAAACAGCTTCCGCGGCAGCGTTTCATCCAGTGAAAACCGGATATTCAGGCCCTTTTCCTGCGCGCGCAGGAATATGATATTCCATAAATCCATCAACAGATCTTCCGGCGCGTATTCCACCCGGACGATCTCCATTTTGCCGGATTCGATCTTCGACATATCCAGAATATCGTTGATCAGAAACAGCAGGGTTTTGCCTGAGCTTTGGATATTAGCCGCATAGGAAAGCAGCTGATCATCCGTACATTCCCGGAGTATCATTTCATTCATGCCAAGCACCGCGTTAATCGGCGTTCTGATCTCATGGGACATATTCGAGAGGAAAAGGCTCTTGGCCTCATTGGCCCTGACGGCCTCGTCCTTTGCCTTCTCATATTCCTTGTTAAGCTTTCGAATCCTGTCCAGCGCAGTCTGCGCGTCGCGAAGCTCATTCAGTTCTGTGACGTCCTCCATAACGACGACTACCGATTTTTCTCCGTCGTTATGAATATAGCTTGTTGTCAGAGACAGGTTTCTTGTCTCGCCCTCAAGCACATAATCGACCGGCATATTGCTGACCTTTTCTTTTTCGTAAATGGTATCCAATATTGCCTCATTGAATGCATCCGCGCCCTCCCTGACCAGAAAAACATTGATGTAGGAATTCCCGATGTCCTCCTGCGTAAGGCCGAGCATGCGCTCTGCCGCCGGATTGAGCATGGTGATTTTCCCGTTCATGCTGATCACCATAACACCCTCCAGCAGATTTGTTACAATTTCTTTATACAAGCTGTGATTATTCTGTTCCAGCATAGGCTTTTCTCCATGAGGCCCGTCTTTATTCTGTAAGCGCTGCCCTTTCTGCTTCCTGCCGTTTCGCAGTGTTACAGCTCCTTGCGTATTCTCAGAATATTCCGGCCGTCCTTATATTCGTATGTAATCTCGTTCATATTCTTTTTTACGATATAGATTCCCAGCCCGCCGATATCCCGCTCGTCCGCGGACAGCGTCACATCCGGATCCGCCTTGGCGAGCGGGTCGTAAGGAACCCCCTGGTCAATGAAGGTTATTACTACGGAAAGCGGCTCCTCCACCACTTCTACCCGCACTGTCGCCGGGCCCGTCCCGGGATGGTACGCGTAATGGACAATATTACTGAACAGCTCGTCAATAGCAATATCAATCTGTGCCTGCGCCTTCATCGGGCACCCGAACTGCTCCAGCTGTTCGTCCACAAATTCAGTGATGACGGGAATGCTTCCGATTGTCGCCTCAACTGTTAATTCCTTCATATACTGCTCCTTATCTATTCTTCTATGTTAAGAATATCCAAAAATCCCGTAACCTCAAAGACCTCGTGTATCGTCTCATTGACATTTCTTATACGCAGCTGTCCGCTTCCCCGCTTCATAAAGGTCTTGTGCGCGGACAGCAGTACGCGCAGCCCCGCAGAGGAAAGATATTCCAAATCCTGAAAATCCAGTATCATCTGCTGCGCACCGTCAAGGCTTGCGTTTATTTCCGCTTCCAGCTGCGGCGCTGTGGTGGTATCCAGCCGCCCCATGAGCATAAGCGTGATTTCGTTTCCGTTTTCCTTCTTTTCAATATTCATCGCGTATCCCTTCCTTATAATCCGTCAAATCCGATAACTGCCCCGATTATCCTGTATCATCGTATCACAAATCCAATGTATTCAGCGTAATCAGGGAACCATTTGCACTTTTTGAGGTACGCTTTGCAGTTCTAAGGAAGCAATTTCCTGTAGAACAAAAAGCGCAGGCTTCCGCGCCTGCGCTGCATTTATTGCGTTGTCCAGTATCCGTCCCCATCCTGCCCGCAGTAATAATCAAAATATTGTTCCCGCAGGCCGCGGTAAGCTCCTCTGGGAAGATAAATGATCTTACCGTTATCCATCTGAAGCTCCCGTGCGTTTAATTTGTTGATATGCGCCAGATTCACAATATAGGAAACGCCAACCTTCACAAATTCCTCGCAGACGGAAAGCATTTCATACACCCTCGCCATCGTCATGCTCTGAATAAGCTGTGTGCCGTCCGATAAATAGATACACTGGCATTTCTTCTGCGCTTCGCAATATACAATATCCTGCGCTTCCACCCTTCGCATTCCATTATCCCGAAAC
Organism: uncultured Lachnospiraceae bacterium; assembly: GCA_949948735.1. GTDB lineage: Bacteria > Bacillota > Clostridia > Lachnospirales > Lachnospiraceae > COE1. The sequence continues at coordinate 101,683 of CATLGV010000001.1, forward strand.
AGCAGGTATTTTTTCGACGCCCCCATCCCTTTTATAAAGCGGTCAAGCACCGGAAACAGATCCTCCTGCAGGACCGGCTTGACCAGATATTGGAGCGCATTGACGTGGAAAGCCTCCAGCGCATGCTCTTTGGAGGAAGTAATAAACAGGATTTCACAGTTTTTTCCCGTTTCCCGAAGCTCCGCCGCCACTTCGGTTCCCAGCCTGCCCTGCATATAAATATCCAGAAGCAGCAAATCCGGCGCATAGTTTTCCTCCGACATCCGGCGCAGCATTTCATCCGCGCGCAGAAACGTCTCTACGGAAAAACGGCACTCCGTATGCAGTGCGCAGTAGGCCGCAAGCATATCGGAGAGATTCTCAAGTTCTGTCGGTTCATCGTCGCACAGCGCAATACGGTACATATCTCTTATCCTTCTTTCGTATCTTCTCTAAAGCGCATCCCGCGTAATATCCTTGTAGCCTTCTCCGAAAATCTCGCTTGCCGAAGAAATAATCATAAACGCCCCTGTGTCCTCTTCCTTGACGACCTCTTCAATCCGGGGCGCCATCTGCTTTCTGGTCACGACCATCAGAAGCTCCCTGGGCGCGTTGGTATATGCGCCCTTTGCCGAAATAATCGTCGCCGTAATATCGAGGTCCGTCAGGAACTTTTGCTTCATCCGCTCCGGATTACTGCTGATAATATAAATCAGCTTCGCCTCATCCCCGCCGTAAAGCACATAGTCCATCACAATAGAATCCACGACAACGGTGATACCCGCATAAAATGCAACCGTCATATCCTGAAATACCGCCCATGACGCCAAAATGACAATCGTGTCAAAAAGCAGAAACAATTTGTTGGTTTTAATATGCCGCCATTTCGTCCGCAGCACTTTGATGATAATGTCAACGCCGCCGGTCGTCGCGCCCGCGCGAATCACTATGGCAAGCGAAATCCCCACAAAAGCGCCGCCAAGCACCGCCGCAATCAGCAAATCGCCCGTTACCGGCCCAAAAGGCGCCAGCGTGTTGATAAACACCGTAATCATCGCCAGCGCATACAACGTTGAACAGATAAAACGCCATCCGAACTTCCACAGGCCCAGCACGACAATCGGCACGTTCAGCAGCAGATTCACCGTACCTGTCGGAATCGGCACAAACCGGTTTATCAAAATGGCAATACCGGTGATGCCGCCCGGCGCAATATCGTTCGGATCCAGAAACAGGCTGATGGCAGCGGCATATATCAATGCGGCCGCCGTTATCATCGCGTAGTTTTTTATTCGTTTCACAAGTCCGCCTGTTCTTGTTATGACCTTCTCCACCTTAATTGCCTATGCCTTTCTTCAAACATTCAGGGTTAAATAATCGTCCTTACCTGTCTGGGCTGGTAGCCGTTCTCCTCCAGCGCCTTGATAATCTGATTCTTGTGCTCCGTTCCAAAGGTTTCCAGCGTGATTCGCAGCTCTACCGCCGCGTTTCTGTTAATCGATACAAACTGGTTGTGCTCGAGCTTTATGACATTTCCGCTCTGCGCCGCGATGACCTCCGATACCTTGCTCAGCTCGCCCGGCTTATCCGGAAGCAGCACGGAAACCGTAAAGATGCGGTCCCGGAAAATCAATCCCTGCTGAACGACCGAGGACATTGTAATAATGTCCATATTGCCGCCGCTGAGAATGGACACGACCTTTTTATTCTTTACGCTCAAATGACGCAGCGCCGCTACCGTCAGCAGGCCGGAGTTTTCCACAATCATCTTATGATTTTCCACAATATCAAGGAACGATACGACCAGCTCCTCATCCGGAACCGCAATAATCTCGTCGATATTTTCTTTAATGTATGGGAAGATCTCCTTCCCGGGAGTCTTGACCGCCGTACCGTCCGCAATCGTATTGACGCCGGGAAGCGTTACCACCTCTCCCGCCTCCAGAGACGCCTGCATGCAGTTGGCGCCTGCAGGCTCAACACCGATCACATGAATCTTGGGGTTTAGCAGCTTTGCCAGTGTGGATACACCGGTCGCAAGTCCGCCCCCGCCAATCGGGACAAGGATAATGTCCACCAGCGGAAGCTCCTTGAAAATCTCCATCGCAATCGTGCCCTGACCGGTTGCGACCGCCAAATCGTCAAAGGGATGAATAAAGGTATACCCCTTCTCCTCGGCGAGCTGATAGGCATATTCACACGCTTCGTCATAAACGTCGCCCTTCAAAATAACCTCCGCGCCGTAGCTCTTGGTACGGTTGACCTTCATAAGCGGCGTTGTCGTGGGCATAACGATTACCGCGTTCACATTATATTTCTTCGCCGCATATGCCACACCCTGCGCATGATTCCCCGCCGATGCGGTAATCAGCCCCTTTTCACGCGCCTCCGGCGACAGCGTGCTGATCTTATAATATGCGCCGCGCAATTTGTATGCGCCTGTAAGCTGCATATTTTCCGGCTTCAGATAAACCTTGTTCCCTGTCTGTGCGCTCAGGAAATCGCTGTAAATCAGCTTCGTCTCCGAAGTGACCTTTTTGACGATTTCCGATGCTTCCTCAAACTTTTCAAGCGTCAACATTTCCGACATTGCCCTGTCCTCCTTCTTTATCGTTGGCTCTTCCCTGAAAATTATTCGTCCGAGCCTGTTTCCTCCGGCTTAACGTCAAACAATGCGTTGACGAAATCCTCCGCGTTAAACTTCTGCAAATCCTCAATGGTTTCCCCAACGCCGATATACTTAACGGGAACATTCAGCTCTGACTGTATCGCGACCGCGATACCGCCCTTGGCGGTCCCGTCCATCTTCGTCAGGATAATGCCGGTCAGATTGGCGGCCTCCCCAAATTCTCTTGCCTGCGCCATCGCGTTCTGTCCGGTAGTTCCGTCGAGGACAATCAGATTTTCCCTGTGCGCGTCCGGGAACTCCCGATCAATAATACGGTTCATTTTCTTAAGCTCTTCCATCAGGTTCTTTTTATTATGAAGCCGTCCCGCGGTATCACAAATCAGGACGTCTACATTCCGCGCCTTCGCGGCGTTGACCGCGTCATAAATGACGGAGGCGGGATCTGCGCCGTCCGTACCGCCGATCATATCGACGCCCGCCCTGTGCGCCCACTCGGCAAGCTGCTCCCCGGCCGCCGCGCGGAACGTATCCGCCGCCGCAATCAGGACCTTTTTGCCCTGTCCTTTTAAAATTCCCGCAAGCTTGCCGACAGAGGTCGTCTTCCCCACGCCGTTTACGCCGATAATAAAGATGACGGACTGCTTTTTCTCAAAGTCATAGGCCGTCTCCCCGACGTGCATCTGCTCTTTTATGCTTTCGACCAGAAGCTGCTTGCATTCGGAGGGCTGACGGAGATGGCGTTTCTTTACCTCTTCCTTCATGCGCTCCATAATGTCGTTTGTCGCATTGACCCCGATATCGCCCATAATCAGGGTCTCCTCAAGCTCCTCATAAAAGTCGTCGTCTATCTCCGAGGCGCCGTAAAACACCGCGTCAATCCCCGCGACAATATTATCTCTTGTTTTATTCAGCCCTGCCTTCAGCCGGCCGAAAAATCCCTTTTTTTCTTCCGCCATCCGCTTCCCTCCTTTAATCCTCTATGGCGCTGTCCACAAGGTTTACGCTCACAAGCGTGGAAACGCCCTTCTCCTGCATGGTAATGCCGTATAATCTGTCCGCCTGTTCCATTGTACCACGTCTGTGCGTAATGACAATAAACTGTGTATATTTTGTCAGCTTATTCAGATATTTTGCAAAACGGTTTACATTCTGCTCATCCAGCGCAGCCTCAATCTCATCCAAAAGACAAAACGGCGAGGGCTTCAGATTCTGGATGGCAAACAACAGCGCTATTGCGGTGAAGGACTTCTCCCCGCCCGACAGCTGCATCATATTCTGCAGCTTCTTTCCCGGCGGCTGGGCGATAATCCGGACGCCCGCTTCCAGGATGTCCTCGTCCTCAATCAGCTCCAGCGCGCCCTTGCCGCCGCCAAACAGCTCCTTAAAGACCTTGTCAAACTCATGCCGGATTTCCTCAAACTTTTCCGCAAACTGCCTGCGCATCGCGCTGTCAAGCTCTTCAATAATGCCCTCCAGCGTCTTCTCCGCCTCTATCAAATCGTCGTGCTGGTTCTTCAGGAAGGTATAGCGCTCCATAAGCGCTTTATAGTCCTCAATCGCATTGACATTGACGTCCCCGAGCTTTTTGATATCTTCCTTTATCGCGGATATCTGCCGCCGCAGCTGCGGCACGTCGGTCATCTCCCCGTTGCGCATGGAAACAGCGTTGTTGAGTGTGATCTCATATTCGTTCCACATGTAGTTCATCTGCGCCTCAAGCGCCTCTTCCAGCTTTTCCCGCTGGGAATTGAGCCGGTATACCTCCTTATCCAGCGCGTTCTTGCGCTCCGATATTTCTTCCCGGACGGAAAAGAAGTTCTTCTGCTTCTGCGCAAGCTCCTCCTTGGTCTGCTGCTTTTCCTTTAAGGAAATCTCCGCGTCGGACTGCGTCGTATGCGAGGCGAGAATGGTTTTCTCGATTTCCTCGATATGGTGCTGCTTCTGTGCCGCCTCCTGCAGGCTGGCGTCCAGATTCACCTGTACCTCGGAAAGCTCCTCCCTGTGGCGCGCAAGCTCACTCTCGATACGCTCGAGATTGGTCTGTTCAAACTCCTGCTTCTGGAGCAGCTTCTCGTATTCAACGTCCCATTCCCCGACAAGGTCCGTCTTGCTCGATTCATCCTCCCGATGCGCTTCAAGCGCCTTCTGCCATGCGGTTATTTCTTTCTCTATCAACCGCTCGCGCTCCTCCGACGCTGTCAGCTCGGCCAAAATGCCGTCCTTTTGCGCGGCAAGCTCCTGCCCCTTCTGTTCCAGCTCCCGTTCCTCGTTCTTCAGGGCGTCAAAGCCCTGCTCCGCCTCGCTCCTACGCTCCTCGGCGGTTACCACGTTCAATCTGGCCGTATTCTGCCGGATAAAAAGCTCCTGCAGCCTGGATTTTTCTTCCTCTATTGCCCGGCGCAGCTCGTTGCGCTCCGCCTTAATGTCTTCGATATCCTGCTCCGCAGCCTCAGCCCTTGCCTTGGTATCCTTGAGCTTTTTCTTCAGTTCTTCGATTTCACGGCGGCGTCCGAGCAGATTGGAGCTGTTTTTGTATGCGCCGCCGCTGATGGCGCCCCCCGGAACGAGAAGCTCGCCCTCGAGCGTAACCATCCGCACACCGTAGCTGTACTTTCTGGCGATTTTGATTGCGTGATCAATATTGTCAACCACCACAATCCTGCCAAGCATGGATTTCGCAACGTCGGCATATCTGGCTTCGGTCCTGACAAGCGTATCGGCAAGCCCGATTGCCCCCTTCTCCTCGAGGACCTCCGGCGTCTTAAATTTCTGCGGATTGGTAATGCTGGTGAGCGGAAGAAACGTTGCGCGCCCAAAGCGGTTCTGCTTTAGAAAGCCAATCATTTTCTTCGCGACTTCCTCATCCTCCGTGACAATGTTCTGGATATTGCCGCCAAGCGCGGTCTCGATAGCAGTCTCGTATTCCTTGTCTACTTTAATAATATCGGCAATTACGCCAATAATGCCTTTGTTCTTCTCCTTCTGCTCCATGACCTTCTGGATACTGTTCCCATAGCCCTCGTACCGCTCGGTAAGGTTGGAAATGGTATCCAGCTTGGACTTCTCCTGCTGGTACTGCGCCTGCAGCGTCTTAATCTCGTCATCCTTGCGTGTGAGCCGCTCACGGAACGTACCACTCTTCTCATCCATCCCGCTCAGACGGCTGTTCGCCTCAATAATCTGGTCGTTAATCTCCCGGAATTCATCCTGCAGCGCTTTGATTTCCGCATCCCGCTCTGCCTCATCGCTCTTGGCGCGCAAAAGCCTTGAATTGAGCTCTGCCCTGCGAATACGCAGCTGCTCCGCCATGGTGTCAAAGCTGCTGAGCCTGGACTTAATGGTGGCGCGCTCATTCAAAATCTCGATAATCCGGTTCTTGCTCTCTTCGATTTGATTGTTCAGGCCCTCAATCTGCGCCTGCACCTCCGAGAGAGCCCCCTTCGCCGCGTCCCGCTCCTTCTCAAGCGCCGCAATCTGCTCGTCGAAGACGGACTTGCTGGCGAGAATTTTACCGCGCTCCTGCTCCCGCTCGCTTATCTGCGCCGTAATCGCCGCAATCCGATCCCTGAAATGCTGCTCGTTGCCCTGCGCGCTCTTAATCTGCTCCTTCAGGACATTGATCTCGCCTTCCAGCTTCCCGCGCGTAACGCTTGCATCGGTAAGGGTGTTCCTTGTATATTCTATTTCCTGCTCCAGCTCCTCTATCCTTGTCTGGATGGCGTCATATTCTGCCTTGACCTTGTCGTACTGTGCAATGGTATTGTCGTATTCCTCCTGCGCAATGGCGTAATTGCCCGCCGTCTCCGACAGCTGGGCCGATATCCGCTCATTCTCAAGAAGGAACATGTTGACGTCCAGCTCCTTGAGCTCTTCCTTCTTTCGCAGGTATACCCTTGCCTTTTCGGACTGCTTTGCCAGCGGCTCCACCTGCTTCTCCAGCTCGCTCAGAATATCATTGACGCGGACAAGGTTATTCTTTTCGTCCTCCAGCTTTTTCTGTGCGGTTGCCTTACGCTTTTTGAACTTGACGATTCCTGCGGCTTCGTCAAAAAGCTCCCGCTTTTCCTCCGGCTTTCCGCTCAGAATTTTCTCGATCTGTCCCTGCCCGATAATCGAATATCCTTCTTTACCGATACCGGTGTCATAAAACAGCTCGTTGACGTCCTTTAAGCGGCAGGGCGTTCCGTTTATGGAATATTCACTCTCGCCGGAACGGTAAAGCCGTCTTGCGACCGTAACCTCGTCATAAGCTATTGCCAGCGCGTGATCGGCATTGTCAAAGGTAATCGCCACATAAGAATATCCCAGCGGCTTACGAAGCTCCGTTCCCGAAAAAATAACGTCCTGCATGGACTCCCCGCGCAGCTGCTTGATACGCTGTTCTCCCAGCACCCACCGCACCGCATCGGCTACGTTGCTCTTACCGGAACCGTTCGGCCCGACAATGCCCGTAATGCCCTGATGAAACTCAAACTTTATCTTATTGGCAAAAGATTTAAACCCCTGTACTTCTATACTCTTTAAATACATTCTGTCCCCCGTTATAACTGCTGTCCGTCTCTCAACCGCTTCAATGCCTCGTACGCTGCCTGCTGCTCCGCCGACTTTTTTGTCCGCCCCGTGCCGGAGCCGATAAGCGCATCGTTCAGGTACGCCGCAACCCGGAACTCCTTATCATGCTCAGGGCCCTGCTCGCTCACCAGCTCATAGCGAAGCTGTGCGTCGCTTCTTTTCTGAACCTCTTCCTGTAACAGGGTTTTGCTGTCTATAAAGAGCATCTTATTGTCTAAATCGGATAAAACGAATCTGTCAATATACGCTTTGGCATTTTCGATACCGCCGTCAAGAAAAATCGCGCCGATAACCGCCTCCATTACATCCGAGATAATCGAATCACGGTTTCTGCCGCCGGTGGCTTCCTCGCCTCTTCCGAGCAGAATATACGCCCCAAGGTCGATATCCCGGGCACAGTACGCAAGCGCAGGCTCGCACACCATAGACGCACGCAGCTTTGTCAGCTGTCCCTCCGGCAGCTCTTCATGCTCACGAAACAGAAATTCACTGGAAATCAGCTCCAGTACGGCGTCCCCCAGGAACTCCAGCCGTTCGTAATTCTTTAATTTATTTATTTTCTGCTCGTTTGCAAAGGAGCTGTGCGTCAGCGCCTGTTTTAAGAGACTTTCGTCCTTAAACGTGTACCCGATTCTTTTTTGCAGCTCCTGCAGCATTTCCTTCATATTCTGCATATCGATTGCCCCTTTCATAGCCTGCAAGCTTGTGTTTTGCAGCCCAGACCTGCAGACCTGAAAATTTTATTTTCAAGCTTTAGCGCCTTTATCATGCAAGAAAGCCCATTAAATTAGGGCTTTCCTGAAAATTGAATATCCGCGTTCAATTTTTCACGCTCTTTATCAGCGCGACGGCTTCCTTTACCGTCTTGATATGATACAAATTTTCGGTAGGAATCGTGATGTCCAGCTCCTCCTCTACGCCCTTCACAATTTGGTATACATCCAGCGAATCCGCGCCCAAATCCGAGAGAAAAGTCATGTCCATCGCAATCTCTTCGGGGTCCATGCCCAGAATTTCAGCCGTGACCCTCTTCAAAGCTTCAAATTCCATCTTGCCATGCCCTTCCTTATTCATCCTTAAGAATGACCTTTTCCTTTATCTTTTGGTTAATGTTCTGCTCCTTAAAGGTCACGCACTGCAGAACGGAATTCTTAATCTCATTGGCCCTGGAGCTCCCGTGCGTCTTTACCACCAGCCCGTTCAACCCCAGCAGCGGAGCGCCGCCGTACTCCTCCAGATTAAATGCCTTCAGCGTCTGCTTCAGCGCCGGCTTAACCAGCAGAGCGCCTATCTTGCTGCGAAGCGAGGTCATCATGCCTGCCTTTACCTTTTTAATCAGCGTCGCACCGACTCCTTCATAGAGCTTTAGTATAATATTGCCGGCAAAAGCCTCGCAGACAATGACGTCCGCATACCCTGTCGGAATGTCCCGCGCCTCAATACTGCCTATAAAATTAATCTCGGGGCAGTTCTTTAGCAGCGGAAACGTCTCCTTCACCAGCGCATTGCCCTTCTCCTCCTCAGCACCGATATTTACAATCGCCACGCGGGGCTTGTCTACGCCCATAACGCTCTCCATATATACCGATCCCATCTTGGCAAACTGAACCAGCTGCGAAGGCCTGGCGTCCACATTTGCCCCGCAGTCTATCAAAAGAGAGCACCCGGTTTCCGTCGGTATCAACGGCGCTAAGGGCGCGCGCTCAATCCCCTTTATTCTGCCCACCACCAGCTGGCCGCCGACCAGAATCGCGCCGGAGCTGCCCGCCGACACAAACGCGTCGCAGACGCCGTCCTTTACCAGATTCAGCGCCACCACGATAGAGGAATCCTTTTTCTTTCGTATTGCCATTACAGGAGGCTCCGCCGTCTCGATTCGCTCTGTCGCATGGACGACCTCAATCTGTTCTTTATTATAAGTGTACCGGGAAAGCATATCCGTTATCGTCCCCTGATCGCCAACCAGCCAGACCTTAATCCGGCTGTTCTCAGTGACCGCTTCCACAGCGCCCTTTACAATCTCCGCGGGCGCGTTATCTCCGCCCATCGCATCTACCGCAACTCTGGTTATTTCATCCATTATCCCAAACCTCCCTATCGGCCAGACGGCCGCCGGTACCATCTCCGTACTTATCCATATAAAATAAATATACTAAACCATATGGCAAAAGTCAATAATTCCCATTGCGCTGTCTATCTTTGTCAATTAAGGGTAACCGAAAACAAGAGAATGAGACAGGTCTCATTCTCTTGCTCTTTTCACACGCCTGCGGCGTACGTTTTTATGCACTTAGTCAGCTGCAATAATCTCTTTCTTATTGTAGGAACCGCATGCCTTGCATACTCTGTGAGGCATCATCAGGGCGCCGCATTTACTGCACTTCACTAATGTAGGAGCGGTCATCTTCCAGTTCGCTCTTCTCTTATCTCTTCTGCTCTTAGAAGATTTATTTTTCGGACAAATAGACATTGTTACACCTCCTTATTCGCTTCAAAAATATTTTTAATAGCCGCCATACGAGGGTCGGGGACGAAATCGTCGCATCCGCAGTCTCCATCGTTCAAATTTTTGCCGCAAACCTTACAAATTCCTTTGCATGAGTCCCTACACAAAATTTTCACCGGCCAATTCAGCGATAGCTCATTCCGGATAAGTTCGTCCACATTTAAGTGATATCCCTCTATGAACTCCGGTACATCCTCCTCCGCTGCCGCCTCTGTATAATCCGGCGATACGGTCTCGAATGCGAAGGATAAATCAAATGTATAATCAACATCCGCCAGACATCTGTCACAGGCCAGTACAACCGTCAGCACCGTCTGTCCCTCAACAAGCACCTTGCCCTGCGCGATATTGGAAAGCTTTAATGCAACCGGCTGCTTTTCCTTTATAGGGAAGCGCCCAAACCGGCTGATAAACGCATCCGGCTCAAACGGAACCGTCAGCTCCTGCACACAGCCTTCATTCGTAAATACATCTGTCAAATTCACCAACATAGCAGACTCCTATCCACACATTCATATATTATACATAGGAGGCCCCGCCTTGTCAACTGTTTTTTCCCAACATTTCCCGCGCCGTATCTGAAATATTAAACGTCCGTCCCCAACACTTCAGCGCACATCCTGCCGCACCAGCTTACCGTCCTCAATCAGCAGCTTCTCCGTCGCGACATGCTCCACAAAGGTTTTATCGTGAGAAGTAAAAATCAGCGTCCCCTCATATTCACACAGCAGGGCCTCCAGCGCCTCTATCGACGGTATATCCAGATAATTTGTCGGCTCGTCCATCATCAGCAGGTTTGCATCGCTCACAAACAGCATGGCAAAGGCCAGCTTCATCCGCTCGCCGCCGGACAGCGCCCCCGCCGGCTTCTCCATATCCCTGCCGGTCAGCAGCAGCCTCGCCAAAATCGTCCGGGCCACGCTTTCTGATTGTATGGAAACCTCCCGGATATTTTCAAGCACCGTTTTCTCGAGACAAATCTGCGAAAAATTCTGTTTTAAATATCCAATCCTCGCCCTGGGCACCACCGTAATGCCGTTTTCGGCGCGAATCAAATCCAGAAGCGTCGTCTTTCCCGCGCCGTTGTCACCGACAACAGCCAGCCTGCTCCCATTACGGACAACAAAGCTGCAGTCATCGAAAATACGTTTATCCTCATAGCCAAACGAAATGTGTTCTCCACGAATCACAATCGCGTTCTCAGGGGGATTTGTCAGCCGGAAATCCGGACGCATCCGCGCTTCTGCTTTTGGCCGCTCCTTTATCGCCATATGCTCAATGCGCTTCTGTACATTTCTCGCACTCCGCTCCATGCTCCTGACTTTATCCTCCGGCTTGCGATTCCCGATAAAGGCAATTGTCCTTGCCTCACTGGCAGAGAGCTTTGACGGCTTTTTGCTCATACTTTGGGCCTTTGCCTTCTTTTCCCGGAACACGTTTTCCAAACGGCGTTTTTCTTCGCAGTAGCGGTCGTATTCCTCCTGCTGCGCTTTTCGCCGTTCTTCCTTTTGCAGGAGGTAGTCATCATAGTTTCCGTCGTAGCTTGTCAGCTTTCCGAAGGACAGCTCCACAATTCTGTTGCAAAGCGCATTGCAGAGCGCGCGGTCATGCGTGACCAGCACCATTGTCTCTATGTCACGCAGCCGCTTTGCCAGCGCCTCGATTCCTTTGTAATCCAGATTAGAGGTCGGCTCGTCCAGAAAGGCCACGGCTCTTTCACAGCTGAAAAGCGCTGTCAGACGAAGTCTTGTATTTTCCCCTCCGCTCACCTGCTCCTGCCATGCCTGCTCCCAGACGCCCATCCGTCCCGCCTCGTCAAAATCAAGCGCATACGGATCCGGCTCCGCTCCGAATTGCCTGAAATAAAACGGACTGCAATTTCTTTGTATCCGCCCGCTGTCAGGCATGCGCTCACCTGCAAGAAGCTCAAGCAGCGTCGTCTTCCCTGCCCCGTTGACGCCCACCAGCCCGATTCGTTCTCCTTCGTACAGACAAAAACGGTCAAAATCCAGAACTGTCTGATCGCCATACGCCACGACGATATTCTCCGCGTGAATCAATTCTTTTCCTGACATAAAAAAATCCCTCCTTTGATGCAAGAGAGATTACCAATCCAATATGCCGCTTTGCAGCGCTCGAATCAAGCGGAAGCGTACAGGCCAAGCCTGTTCGGCATGCTTCTGCGCAAAGCAGAGATTTCACCGGGCAGCGCTTTCGGCGCCTGTGAAAATCCCTTCGCATTATCTTTAAGATGATTATTGGTAACTCTCAACCTGTCCTGCAGCCGGAATTGTGCGTATATTCTATACACCTGTCACAGCGCTCCGCGACTCAAATCCGAATAAAAAAGCTGCTTTGCCATTAGACCTTTGAAGTTACCGAATAATCATATCTTTCACACTTACCCTTTCCTTTTTTCCGGTTTTAATGTAGCATTAATTGAAACAGTTGTCAAGGCTAAGGCAAATATAACACAGGGGATGCGCTACCCTCAATTGACAAATATAGGGTTACCAAAGCCGCTGTTACGTACAAGACGGACAGGCAAAAACACCGGACACATCTCTGCATCCGGCGGCTCTGCCGTCTCAAAATCTCTTTCTTCTGTTTATGATCTTACTCTAATGCGGGGGACTGGCCCATTCCCTCCTGCCCCTGCGCCTCCCTGGGAAACGGGAGCTGGAACAGCCGCAGCATCTCTTTCTGGGACTCAAACTCCCGTTCCGCAATAAATTCCATGAAATCCCTGTCATCCCTGTGTGCCCGCTCCAACAGGGACACATAATCCCCGCGCAGGATGGGTGGCACAACCGCAGGCAGATACCCGTCCTGGAGCAGCGCCAGGTTCATCAGAAGCCTTGCCACCCTGCCATTCCCGTCTTTGAACGGATGGACGAACACAAAGCGCTTGTGGAGCTGGGCGGCAAATTCCACGGGGTGGTATGCGTCCCGCTCCTTCTGCACCCAGGCAAACAGCCCGTCCATCTCCTTCTGTATCTTCTCCGGAGTCGCCACAGGATACTGCGATCCCGTGAGCAGCACCCGGACATCCCGGTAACGCCCTGCATACTCCGGCTCAATGTTCTGATAGAACAGTCCGTGCATCTTCAGCACTGTCTGCTCGTCGATCCGCCGATTCTGTAACACGGAAAACATAAAATCATAGGCTTTCGCATGGTCTACCGCCTCGAACACATCGCGGAGCGGTTTTCCGCCTACCGTCAGGCCATCCTCCAGAAGTACCTTTGTTTCACTCTCCGTCAGGGAGTTCCCCTCCAGGGCATTGGACGTCCATGTCAGCCTCACCCGGTAATAATCCTGTATCTGTCCCAGCATTCCGCCCTCCATCGGGCGCAGCGTATTGATCTCTTTCTGGAAAAGGTCTATTTTATGCAGAATTTCCACCTTGCCACCATCCTTCCAAGCACACTGCCATCATACCACAAAACACGCAAAAATGATAGGATGAAAACAGATCCTGTCCCATTTGTTAAAGCAGCAGGAATAGCAGGCTATAAGCCGCATTCAACGGTAATCCGGCTTCCGTCCTTTGTCTTCCTGACCTTGATCTGCTGTGGAATATTCTCCATAAGCTCCTCCCGGTGGCTGATAATTCCCACCAGCTTGTTGCTTCCGGTCAGATTTATTAAAATTTCCATCGCGTTGTCTATGGATTTCCGGTCCAGCGTTCCAAAGCCTTCGTCCACAAAGAGCGCGTCCATCTGTATGCCGCCAAGATTGGACGACACGGTATCGGACAGCCCCAGCGCGAGACTCAGCGACGCCTTAAAGCTTTCTCCGCCGGAAAGATTTCCCACGGGCCTTCGGTGTCCTGTATGGTTGTCCAACACCTCGAGGTCAAGAAAATTGTTACTCCTCTTCCCAAGGGAATCCTCCTGACGGTACAGTTCATACTGCCCGTTGCTCATCGGCAGCAGCCTCCTGTTTGCGGCGGCAATGATCCCGTCAAATCCCGCGGCCTGTATGTACTGCTCCAACGTAATCTTCCCGTTTCCGGTCGTGCCCTTGACCAGATTGTAAAGCCGCTGACAGATTGCATTCTCTTTACGCGCTTTTTCCAGTTCCTCTCTCCTGTCAAGAATACGCTTCTGTTTCTCCTCATTTGCAGCGATTCTGTTTTCGCTGTTGGTGCAGTCCTTTCTGATCAAATCTACGTTTGCGCTCTGATCGGCACATACAGCATTCAACGCTTCAATGTCTATCACCTTTTTCCCTTTTGCATCCGATTTGGCATCAGAAAGCTGTTTCTTATTCGTCGCAACCGCCTGATTGTATTCATTAACCGTTTTGTCCAACAATGCGATATCCGCCTCGTCTACAGCATATATCAGCACTTCCGCTACAGAAGAAAAGTCGTTTGCGCGGACTTTTTCATCCAGCTTCTTTCTTAACCCTTCCTCATCCTCTTTCTGCTGTTCCAGGCTGTCATTCAAGGTCTTTAACGCCGACGTGGCAGCGGTAACATTGTTATCGGCTTTTTGCTTTTCCTCCTCTGCCTCTGCGATATCCTCCAATATTTTATTCTTTTTCGTCTCCGCCTGTTTTCTCTCTTTTTTCGCCGTTTTCCAATCCGGAAAGCTTAGTTTCTCAAGCGTCCTTAAATTGGTATGCGTTTCCTTCAGCTCCAGTTCCATTTTTCGCCTGTCTGCATCCAGTTCTTCTTTTTTTGCGCGAAGCACCTCTGTTTCTTTTCCCTGCGCGGCTTCGAAATCTTTTCTCGCCTTCACAAGCGCCTCGCAATCCTTATCAAGAGAAATCCATTTTTGACGATTCTCCTCTGACATCGTCTCAGCCTGCGCCTTTGCTTCCTTTACTGCCTCAAACAGCTCCTCGAGAGACGATCCTTCCCTGTCCATGTCCAGAAGCAAATCCCCAATACAATCCAATATCGTTCTCCTGAGCTGTTCCTCAAATTCCTCCAGTGATGTCTTTGCTTTTTCTGCTTCCGTATTTGCACGGTTCTTTTTCTCCTGAAGCTCAGCCGCTTCTTCCTGAAGTTTTTTGAAATCCTCTTCTGAAATTGAAGCATCCTGAAGTCTGGCCGGCTCCGGATGATGCAGGGAACCGCACACCGGACATTTCCCGCCCTCTACAAGCTTTGCCGCCAAAATACCGGCTCTGCTGTCCTCAAGAATGCGTTCAGCCGCCTCTCTCCTGCTGCTTGCCTCTTCATATTTCCCGCGCGTATCTAAAAATGCTTTCTGCTTTTTAGAAAGAGTCTTTTCCCTTTTTTCTCTTTCCGGAATCTGGCCGTCTATGATTGCATCTAACTCTTTCAAAAGCCCTGCTAGCTTTTCACCCTCATTTTTTGCCGCTATCAGCTCCGCCGGCCTACCGTTTAATTCCTTAACGGTCTTATGAAGGGCTTCTATCTTCTCTTTAAGCGCCTGCTCATTTTCTTTTAAATCCGCTTCCTCTGTGCCGATACTTTGAGCACGTTCTTCGAGGTCTTTGCGTTTTTTCTCCAGTTCCTCTCTTTGTTGATATTTCGGTTTTTCATCGTCAATCCGGCTTATCATCTGCTTTAATCTGTCAGCCTCCGGCTCCAGCTTTCCAGCGTTGTCCAATGCATCTTTCGCCTGCTCTGCGGCCGCCACCGCAACCTCCAGAGTTGATTTTGTTATTTCAATCCGCTCCTTTGTCGAAGAGATGTCATCGCACTTTTCCTTCCACCCGATATAGAACGGCTTCACATCACGGGTGGCTTTTTTCTGTCTGTCCAAACACAGGATGATTTCATCCATTTCCGCCCTTCTTTTTTCAAGCTCCTCTTTTTCCCTTTCAAGCCTGTCCCTTTTCTCAATGAAACTGTTATTGATCTTAGCTAACGCAAGCTGCTCATTATTTTCATTCAGCGTCGCCTCCGCGCTTTTCAGGTCTGCCTTCATGCGATTCAAACGCTCTCTGTCTGACAAGATCAGACTTTGTATTACCGCTAAGATTTCATCCAGATTCCATGCGCTCCCGGATTGCCCGGATCTGTCTTTAAGCGCCTCCAATTCGTCAAAAAGCGCGTCCTCTTCCCTTGCCAGCACATCCCCGAAGTGTTGAATAATACTTTTCTCAGCCTCTGCCTTGATTCTGTCGCTTGCATCCATCCGGCCCTTCAATTTGTATTCTATATTTTTATAGCCACTCGTTAAAAATATAGTGCGCAGTATCTCTGTTCTCTGATCCGTTTTCGCATTTAATAAGTCCCGAAATTCTCCCTGCGCAATCATCACAATCTGCTTAAACTGCTTCTCGTCAATGTGCAGCAGTTCCTTTACAGCATTGTTCACCTGTGTCAGGCCCTCTATCGGCGCCTGCCCCTCTTCGTAAAAGGTCGCACTTTCCTTCTCTACTGTCACACCGGAGCCGCGCTGTTTCTTTCTTTCGTAAGATGGCTGTCTCCAGACATGAAATTCACGTCCCTGATGCGAAAAATAAAAATCCACATAGCTCCTGACGGAATCCCTGGCATATTCGCTTCTTAAATTCTTTGTATCTCGGTAAGTCCCGCTGGTCGTTCCATATAGCGCAAAACATATGCAATCAAATATGGTAGTTTTCCCCGCGCCAGTATCCCCGGATATTAAAAACAATCCCTTTTCCGCAAAGGTGCCAAACTCTATTTCCGGAATCGTTCCCGCATAGGGGCCAATCGCGCTTATGATCAGTTTAATCGGCTTCATTTATAACACCTGCCTCCCGCGCCGCTGTCCGCATTACATCCATTTCTTCTTCTGTCATCTCACAACCATACATCAGCCTGTAAAAATCTCCAATTAACGCTGAAAACGATTTATTTTCTGCAATGCTGCTGATATCTGCCTGCTCAAGCTCTCTTGTATGTGAATTGTCATAGTCGATTCGAACCGTATTCGGATACACCTGCTGAAATATTCCCATTGCATCATTGATAATATCCTCATCCGTCAGGGTGGCATAAATGAAATCCTCCGGCGCTTTTACATTCTTTTTATCCAGCAGTTCTTTCAACGTACCCTTTATATGTCTCATATCCCTTTGCGGCTTTAGGGGAATAAGCTCTATCCGAACCCTTTCCTCTGCCGATACCGTAATAACAGGCACCGACTTTTCATTGTTCGCTTCGCTAAGCGAATATTTAAGCGGGGAACCAGCATATCGAAGCGAATCCCTTCCAACCCGCTGTGGGGAATGAATATGACCTAACGCCACATAATCAAAATCGTCAAAGCAGTCATATCCAATTTTTTCAACCATGCCCACACTCCGGGTTCCAACGCTTTCAGATCCTGCAAGCGCGGGATCCTCTCCCTTCCCCGCAACAAATTGATGCGCTACCAGAATATTCTTATTGTTTTTGTTTATGGATGTGTTTTTGATAATGGTTCGAACAGCATCGTCATAACTCTTTATGTTCTTGTCCGGGAAATAATGCCTTACCTGAGAAGCTTTTACAAACGGAAGCATGTAGATGTCAATTCCTGTATTCCCATCTACAAAGCTTTGTTTATGAAGTGTTCCGTCAAAGCCAGCCGATATAAATATCTGATTAGATGCAAACAAAGCGCTCCCGTAATTCAAGCGCTCATCCGAATCATGGTTTCCACTCACCATAAATACCTTTATTCCTTTATATGCCAATTTGCTTAAAAAATAATCCAAAAGCTTCGTAGCCGCTTCGCTTGGTAC
Organism: uncultured Lachnospiraceae bacterium; assembly: GCA_949948735.1. Lineage (GTDB taxonomy): Bacteria > Bacillota > Clostridia > Lachnospirales > Lachnospiraceae > COE1. The sequence goes on from CATLGV010000001.1 coordinate 119,049, forward strand.
CGCTTTATCATACACATCCCCTGCTATCAGCACGCCGTCTATATCTTTTTTATCTGCGACACAAAGGATCTGGTCAAGGATATATTTTTGATCCTTAATTAAATCGAAATCCCCGAGTGTTTTTCCCAAGTGCAAATCTCCTAAATGTAGAAATTTCATGCTTTTCCTTTCTGCTCCGTATGTCCTTTTCACTAAATGTTCTGTTGTGTAATTCTGCAGGATTACCATGCGTTGTATCTTATTTATATTATCACACAGCCGCTTGCTTTTCCATAAAGCCCCGGCAATATGCATAAAGCTGCCATATTGACAGCTTTTCTTCACCGCTTGAAGTCAGCAAAATTTCATAGTATACTACAATTACCCAAAAGAGGGTCGCATTCATATGGAGGCAAGGCAAAGTAATCTGCTGAAAAATTGATTACAACGCATGATGCGGAAAGGAAGCACGCCATGAAAATCGCAGCGGTTATCGCAGAATACAATCCCTTCCACAAGGGGCATTCCTATCAGCTTCATACCTTACGAAACGAACTGGACGCGGACAGAATCCTTGTCGTGATGAGCGGCGACTTCGTGCAGCGGGGGGCCCCTGCTATAGTTGACAAATATGTCAGATGCCGGATGGCGCTTGAAAACGGTGCAGATATGGTGCTCGAGCTGCCTGTTTATTTTGCGCTCGGCAGCGCGGAATATTTTGCGCAGGGCGCGGTATCGCTGCTGGACAAGCTCGGAATCATTGATACGCTTTATTTCGGAAGCGAATGCGGCGATATTGAAGCGCTGAAGGCCTGCGCCCGTCCGCTCCTTACGGAGCCAGCCGCATATAAAGCGCAGCTAAAACAATATCTGAAGCAGGGATACTCCTTTCCTTCTGCAAGAAGTATGGCATTTTGTTCCCTGTTTTCTGACAACGCCGCTTCGGAAACCGCGGATTATGAAAAAATTCTTGCAGCGCCGAATAATAATCTGGGTATAGCATACATCAAAGCGCTGCTGCAAAGGAACAGCGCCATCACACCCAGGACGCTGCGCCGCAGGGACAGCGGCTACGCTTCCCTGTCGCTCACAGGCGGAAGCTTCGCCTCGGCAAATGCCGTTCGCAGCGCACTTTTGGAGAAGCCCGATTCGATTGACAGCCTGAAGGAATTTCTGCCGGAATCGGTCTGGCGCTTCTTTAAAAACAGCCGGGGGCTTTTATCTGCAGATGATTTCTCGCAGCTGCTTCATTATAAGCTGCTTGCTGAACGGCGCAAGGGAAAAGACTGCTTCGCTTCTTTTTACGATGTAAGCAGGCAGCTTTCCAACACGCTGTATCACAGGCTTCCCGACTATAACGGTTTTGCAGATTATGCCCTTGCCTGCAAGTCAAAAAACCTGACTTATACGCGCATCAGCCGGTGCCTGATGCATATTCTGCTTGATATGACGCAGGAAACGGCATGCGCGCTCAAGGAACACGATTACTGTCCGTATGCCCGTGTCCTGGGATTCCGGGAAGGCGGCAGGGATATTTTCCGGCTGATGAAGGCAAACAGCGCTGTCCCGATTATCACACGCCCCGCTTCCGCGCGCAAACAGTTAAACAGTCTGGCGCAGGAGACATTTCTCGCCGATAGAAACGCTTCTGATATTTACCAAAGCGTATTATCTCACAAAACGACGCGTGTGTCATATTCCGATAAGCCTCATCCCATCCCGAACGAGCTGACGCGTCCGATACTCAAAGATTAATTCTTAAAGCTGTGAATAGGCGCCGGTATTCTGCCCCCGCGGTTGACAAATGCGTCACAGGAAAAATTATTGACCGGCATAATCGGCGCATGGCCAAGCAATCCGCCGAACTCCGCATTGTCGCCGACCGTCTTTCCGATAACCGGTATAATCCGAACCGCTGTTGTCTTCTGGTTCACCATGCCAATCGCAAGCTCATCCGCAATAATTCCCGCAATCGTCGTCGCCCGGGTGTCGCCCGGAATCGCTATCATATCCAGTCCTACGGAGCACACGCAGGTCATTGCTTCCAGCTTCTCCAGCGTAAGCGCCCCCGCATTTACCGCGTCTATCATTCCCTGATCCTCGCTTACCGGAATAAATGCACCGCTCAAGCCACCGACATAGGAGGACGCCATGACGCCGCCCTTTTTTACCTGGTCATTGAGCAGCGCCAACGCCGCCGTCGTCCCCGGCGCGCCGGCGTATTCCAGGCCGATTTCACACAGAATATCTGCAACGCTGTCCCCGATTGCAGGCGTCGGCGCAAGGGACAAATCCACAATCCCAAAAGGAATCCCAAGACGTCTGGAGGCCTCCTGCGCTACAAGCTGCCCGACTCTTGTCACCTTAAACGCCGTCTTTTTGATGGTCTCACATAGCACCTCAAAATTCTCTCCGCGCACATGCTCAAGCGCCGTCTTGACAACGCCCGGGCCGCTGACGCCCACGTTGATAATGGCGTCCGCCTCCGTCACGCCGTGGAATGCGCCCGCCATAAACGGATTATCGTCCGGCGCGTTGCAGAATACGACCAGCTTAGAGCAGCCAATCGAATCGTTCTCCTTTGTGAGCTCTGCCGTTTCCTTAATAATATCGCCCATCAGCCGCACAGCGTCCATATTAATGCCGGTCTTGGTAGAACCGAGATTGACCGAGCTGCATACAAGCTCCGTCTCTGCCAGCGCCTTTGGAACAGAGCGCAGCAGCAGCTCGTCTGCCCTTGTCATACCCTTAGAAACCAGTGCGGAATATCCCCCAAGGAAATTGACGCCGACGTCCTTTCTCGCCCGGTCCAGCGTCTTTGCAATCGTCACAAAGTCCTCCGGCGTCCGGCAGGCTGCGCCTCCGATAAGCGCAATCGGCGTTACGGATATTCGTTTATTGACAATCGGAATCCCAAACTCTTTTTCAATCGCCGCTCCCGTCGTTACCAAATCCTTTGCAACGGACGTAATTTTATTGTAAATCTTTTCATTTAACCGATTCAGATCCGCGTCAATACAGTCCATTAAGCTTATACCCAGTGTGATTGTCCTGACGTCGAGATTTTCCTTCTCGATCATTTTGTTCGTTTCCAATACTTCATTGATGTTAATCATGCCAAACCTCCCGCTTTCTTTTCGGAAATCTTCTGTGCTTCTGCCTATAACCGGTGCATGCTGTTGAAGATTTCTTCCCGCTGGCACTTGATAATGACGCCGATTTCCGCACCAAGCGCATCCAAATCGTCAGAGACCTCGCTTACCGACTTTACCGCCATGCTCATATCCGCTATCATCATCATATTAAAGTAATCGTCGACGATGGTCTGTGAAATATCGAGAATATTGATTTTGTTCTCCGCCAGATACGTACATACCTTTGCGATAATCCCGACGGTATCCTTACCCACTACCGTAATAATTGTCTTTTTCATATTAATCCTCCATTCTTACCAAAGTCTGCGAATTTGTGCGCAAGCACAATATTTGCAATACGAACTTCGTTCGTTATGTGAAAAATTCATTTTTATAACGCGACTACCTGAGAAAGCTCGCTGCGTTTCGCCACATAAATCGGAAAATCATTCGGTTTATAAGGGGTATCCGCCATTGTGATTTCAAGCCGCACCGTCTCATAGGCAAGCTCCGCTAAGTTGTTCTCCTTGCTCAGATGCCCCAGAAACACCGCCTTCATGTGGTCATGCAGTACCCTGCTTAAGAGCTTTCCCGAAAGCTCATTTGACAAATGGCCCTTATTTCCGAGTATCCGCTGTTTCAGATAATACGGATAAGGTCCTACCTGAAGCATATTGATGTCGTGGTTTGCCTCCAGCATCAGCACATCCATACCCTTTAAGCATTCCACCGTATATTCATTGTAGGTCCCCAGATCCGTCACCACCGCCATGCGCTCGCTGCCGTACTGAAACCGGTATGCTACCGGCTGCGCCGCGTCATGCGATATTTTCATCGGATTGACGGTGATATCCTTCAGAATCATTTTTTCGTCTGCCGCTACCGCGCAAAACAGAGACGGGTCTATACTGCCCAGACTGCCTGCCGTCTTAATCGCGTCAATCGTTCCCGCCGTCGCGTATATCGGTATATTGAACTTGCGGCTGATTACACCGAGCCCGCCAATATGGTCGGCATGCTCATGCGTAATCAGAATCCCGTCAATATCCTTTCCGGAGAGCCCCAGCCTGTGAAGCCCCTCCTCCGTTTTCTTACAGCTGACGCCCACATCCACCAATAAATGCGTCGCGTCCGTACCCACATAAATACAATTGCCGCTGCTGCCGCTGGCGATACTGCACATTCTCATCTGTTATACCCTCAATTCCCTTATTTTTTCCAATAAATCTCTACCTTATCGCCATTGTGAAGCTCCTGCGTATACTGTGCATCCCTGCCGTTTACAATCGTGGCAATGCCGGTGCCCTGCATCTTGCTGGTATCAAAATCAATATAGTCAAAAATATCCACAAAGCAGTAAGACTTTTTGCCGGTCATCACAACCGGAGACTGATTCACAATCACAAGCAGCTTCCTGCTTCCGTCCGCCTCATATTTTCCTTCCGCGAAAGCATCATCCATCATATTTTTGAACACGTCTTCCGCCTGCGCGCCTTTCTTTTCCGGCTCTGCCGCACCGCTCTGTCCGGATGCGCCTGCTTCTGCGCCGGCTGTCTGCCGCAAGGATGCGGTATCTGTCTCTGATGCCGGAGGCGTTGTATCTGACGTCGAAGACGCCGTGCCCGTCGTCCTGTCTGTCTCTGATGTCGAAGGAGCTGTATCCGCCGCCGTTGTATCTGATACCGAAGAAGCCGTATCCGATGTTGAGGCTGTGGTGTCGTCCGTCTTTGACTCTGATACCGAAGAAGCCGTATCCGATGCTGAGGCTGTGGTGTCGTCCGTCTTTGGCTCTGATACCGAAGAAGCCGTATCCGATGCTGAGGCTGCGCCCGCCGTTGCTCCCGCTTCGGAAGCCGCTTCCGTCTGTACCGTCTCCGGCTCCCGCGTCACTGTGTCTGCTGCCGTCTCTTTTGATACCGCCGCTTTATCGGCCGTACCGTCTGCTGCCGTCTGGGACACCTGAGACAACCCCTGGCTCTTTATCTGCACAACGTCGTACGCATAAATCAGCGTATCTTTATCCACCGTTTTCCCGTTCACCCTGAACGTCATGTTCTCCATATCCGTTTCGGAATATCCCAGGTATGCAATCAGCTCGCTGTATGTATAATACGGGTAAAAGGAAACCGCGTCCCCCTCCTGTATCAGATAATCCGCATACTGAGGCTGTCCGTTTACCTTAACAGGCTTGGGCAGCTGGAGCTCGCGTCCGTTTACCGTTATAATGATCTTCCCGTTGTAATCAATCAGCTCGGAAATCCGTTCCTGTGCGTCCGCTCCAACCGTTGACTCTTCAATGACAATCACGTCATTTGCCCGTATATTGTGATTGATGTTCACGCTCTCACCGTTCACATATATATGCGCCCCTTCGCCGTAGGAGCCCTTTTTCACGCGGTTCTTGCCGTTGACTGTATAATGAAGCTCCCTGCCGCGTCTCGGAAACAGACCGTCCTTGGTAAAGGAAGCCTGCATCGCCGCATCCACTACCGCAAGCTTGTTGTTATCGTACAGCTTGATACGTTCCCCGTTAAACGTAATATAGATAAAATTGTTGTTCTGGTCGTAATAGGTCAGGCATATCCCAATCGGTGTGATAATCGTGGAATCCTTCAGGCATCCCTCAGGGAACTCCACATCCCGCAGAATTTCTTCTCCGCGCAGCGCCACTCTGCTTGGATCAAGCCCCAGCGCCTCCGCCATTTTTTCAGAAAAACCCTTGATCTTGCCGCCGCCGCCGACTATAAATACCGCGCTCGGCGAGGTGCCTCCGTTTAGCCTGACAATCGCCTCCGCCGTCATCTCCGCCATCTTGTTGATCTGCGGACGGCAGATTTCCACAACCTTCTCCGCGGTAATGGTCTGCTCAAGCCCCATAATATCCTCATAGGTGATTTTATCCTGTAAAGTCGTTGCCGTCTTAATCTTTTCCGCCGTCGCAAAGTCTATCAGGCAGGTTCTTGCAAGCGTCTCGGTAAGCACGTCCCCCGCATGCGGTATCATGCCGTATGCGATGACGCTTCCCTCGTCCGTAATGGAAATATCCGCAGTCCCCGCTCCGATATCGAGCATCGCAATATTCAGCAGGCGGAACTTCTCCGGTATCGCAACGCGAATCGCCGCAATCGGCTCCAGTGTAAGATTTACCACCTTCAGTCCGGCAAGATCCACCGCGCTGTACAAGCCGTCCACAACATCGTCCGGAAGAAAGGTGCCAATGATGTCCGCTCCGATGCTTTTTGCCTTATGATGCTCCGGCTGGCCCATCCATAATCCGTTCAGATAATACCGGACAACGGAATGCCCTACACAGTAAAAGCGAATGTCCGTATCGTTCTCGGTCTGGAAATCGTTAAACGCTTTCTCAACCCCCATCGAAACAAGCGTGTTCAGGTCCTCCCTGGTGACGCTGCGCTCCTTCTCGAAATTCATATCCACATGCACGTCCTTTGTGCGCAGCACACGGCCTGCGGCAGCGATACAGACCTCTTCCAGCGGAAAATCCGTCTTTTTCTGCAATGCATCCCGAATCTCCATCAGCGTCGCCGCGACTCTGTTAATATCATGTATCTGTCCGTCCAGCATTGCCCTGGTCTTGTGCTCCCGGATTTCCTGGCCGACAACCACGAACCGGTCTCCGTCCTTGTACCCGATTGTCCCCACGATACTGCGTGTACCGATGTCAAGACCGAATACAAGCTCTTGTCCGTTATTTTCTATCTGACTCATCTTTGTCCTCCTTCGCCCATCATCCGTAAACCGAACCGGGGTTCACTTACCGTTCCCCAAAACTGCCCTGACCTGTTGGTAGGTCTCCGCCAAATCTCCGTTGTTTTGGATAACAACACTGCAGTGCTTCCGGAACTGTGCCTCACTTAGCTGTCCGCGCATAATCGCCGCCGCCTTCTCCACACTGTAATGCCGGTCCTGCACAAGACGCTTCTCCCGCACCTTGGCATCGGCATGGATATACCACAGCTCATCCGCTATCAGGTCATACCGCTCTTCAATCAGAAGCGCCGCTTCTATAAAAAAGAAATCAACGGCTCCACGCTCCTGCTCATACCGAATCTGTTCCAGAATATATTTCTTTACCGCCGGGTGGACGATTGCGTTCACCTGCGCCAGAATATGCTTGTCCGAAAAGACGACATCCGCCATGCGGCGCTTATCGATCGTACCGTCCTCCTTCAAAATATCCCGTCCAAGCAGCGCTACAAGCCTTGCATAGCATTCCTGTCCCGGCTCCTCCAGCAGATGCGCCGCCTCATCGGCACGAAGCACCCGGCAGCGGTAATGGTCCTCGATATAGGATAGTACCTGTGTCTTTCCTGCCCCGACACCGCCGGTAATCCCGATAATTCTCATGGTCGCCTCCTACTTTGCCTCATACCAGTCCGTACCGGTATGAAGGTCTATCTCCAGCCGTACCTTCAAATCACAGACATTTTTCATTTCCCGTGAAAGGATTTCCCGTACCTGCTCCACTTCATCCGCTCTTGTCTCAACCAAAAGCTCGTCATGGATCTGCAAAATCAGCTTGGAGCGGAGTCCGCTTTCCTTCAACGCATCGTAAACATTCACCATTGCGTATTTAATGATGTCCGCCGCCGTTCCCTGAATCGGGGAATTCATGGCAATACGTTCGCCAAACGAGCGCTGCATGAAATTTGAAGATTTCAGCTCCGGTATGGGCCTTCTCCTGCCAAATAAAGACACACTGCAGCCCTGTTCCTTCGCATCTGACACCGTTTTGTCCAGAAATGCCTTGATGCCCGGATATGTCTTAAAATATTCGTCGATATACTGCTTTGCCTCCTTGGGCGAAATGCTTAAATCCTGGCTCAGCCCAAAAGAGCTGATGCCATACACAATGCCAAAGTTTACAGCCTTCGCGTTCCTGCGCTGCAGGTCGGTTACCTCCTCAAAGGGCGTGTGAAATACCTTGGACGCCGTAATGCGGTGTATATCCTCATCCATCCGATAGGCCTCTATCAGCTGCTCGTCGCCGGACATGTGCGCCAGCACACGAAGCTCTATCTGCGAATAATCCGCATCCATAAAGATGCAGCCCTTCTGCGGAATAAAAACCTTCCGGATGCGCCGCCCCAGCTCCATCCGCATCGGGATATTCTGGAGATTGGGCTCGGTAGAGCTGAGTCTGCCGGTAGCCGTGATTGTCTGGTTAAAGCTTGTGTGAATCTTGTTCTGCCCGTCAATAAACGCCGCAAGGCCTTCCGCGTAGGTCGATTTCAGCTTTGTGAGCCCCCGGTATTCGAGAATATCCTTTACAATGGGATGCTCCGCAGCAAGCTTCTCAAGGACATCCGCCGCAGTCGAATAGCCTGTCTTTGTCTTTTTCCCGCCGGGAAGCTGCAGCTTCTCAAATAAAATCTCACCGAGCTGCTTGGGCGAATTTATGTTAAAGCTCGTTCCCGCCGCTTTATGAATCGCCTTCTCCAGCTCATCAATCCTTCCCGACAGCGCCTCTCCGTATGCCTTCAGCTCCTCGGGCTTTACCAGAATCCCCTCACGCTCCATATCATACAGCACGTAGGACAGCGGCATCTCCAATTCCCGGAAAAGCTTAGCCATACCGCTTTGCTCCAGCTTATCCTGCAGAATCGGCATTGCCCTTTGCAGCGCATAAACCTCTTTTGCCAGGTAACGCACGCAGTCCTCTCTGCGGCTTTGATAAACGCCGGCCAAATCCGCTTTGCCAAAAAGCTCGCTCCACGTCTGCAGCGTAACGCCCAGATACTCGCTCGCGATATCCGCCGTTTCGTAGTCGCTTTTCAGCGGATTGAGCAGATACGCCGCAATTTTGCAGTCAAAAAGATTTCGGGTTATCCGCTGTGCGGTAAAGGCTTTATCCGCTTCCTCCCAGGCCAGCGTCCCGTAATCCGCCTTTACGTCAAAGCAGGATACGATCAGCTTCTCCTCCTGAAGAAGCTGCGTAATTTTTTCAGTTATGACTTCTTTAGTCAATTCCTCATCCGCTTCCATTACAAATACACGATTCTGTCCGATCGTCTCCGCGCTGCTCAGAATGCATGCAAAAGCGTCCTTTGTCTCCTCCAGCTGTAAATACAATTGTCCGCTGGCGGCTGCGCTCAGGCTTCCGCTCTCCTGCCGGTCTATATCCATAATGCGCAGCGCCGCCTGTCCTGACCGGCGCACCTGTTCAAAGATCCGTTCCGCCTCCTCGGACGTTTTGACATAGACAAGCTCCAGCGCATGATCCAAATCAATGCCCGCGGTCTGACTCTCCTGTTCAAACTTACCCAGAAAGTTCTTGAAGGACAGCTGCTTGAACAGCGTGTATGCCTCCGGCGTAAACAGATTGCCAAGCCTTGCCTCTTCCTTTGAAAAATCAATCTCCGCATTTGTTTCTATCGTAGCCAGCACCTTACTCAAATCCGCAAGCTCACGATTCGCTGCAAGGCTCTCTCGAATACTTTTCTTTGAAATATCATCGAGATGCGCATAAATATTGTCAATGGAACCGTATGCCGCCATCAGCTCCGTCGCCGTCTTTTCACCGACCTTTGGAACGCCCGGAATATTGTCCGCCGTATCCCCCATCAACGCCTTCAGCTCGATAAACTGCAGGGGCGTTACATGGTAGGCCGCAAGCACGTCCTTTGCATAATAATCCTCTATCTCCGTCTTGCCGCCCTTTGTCTTGGGAATGCGGATTTTGATATGCTCCGAAGCAATCTGCAGCAAATCGCGATCCCCCGATACGATGGCGACCTCCATTCCCGCCTGCTCGGAACGCTTTGCAATTGTCCCCATAATATCGTCTGCCTCAAAGCCGGCTTTTTCTACAGTATTGACGCCCATCGCCCGAAGCACTTCCTTGATAACCGGCACCTGCTCCCGAAGCTCGTCCGGCATCGGCCTGCGTGTGCCCTTATATGCCTGATACAGCTTATGGCGGAAGGTTGGCTCCTTTACATCAAACGCAACCGTCAGATATTCCGGCTGCTCCTCCTCCAGAATTTTAAACAGAATATTCAAAAAGCCATAGACTGCGTTCGTATGCAGCCCCTTCGCATTCGTCAGTGCCGGAACTCCGTAAAACGCCCTGTTCAGTATGCTATGTCCGTCTATCAATACGATCTTGCTCATACGATCTTAACTCCTCCCAGCAGGAATATACAGATAAGTATCAATACAACTAAAAAAAGACCGGTTTTTAGCTGACTATGCATCCTTTTCCTGCTTAAGACGCGGTTCAGCCTCTCTTCCAGTTCACGTTCCACATCAATATCATCCGCGTTTTCCAGTCTGCTCATGCCTTCCGACAAAAGATACTCTATTGTCAGCTCCTCCATACAATCCTTGCAGGAGCATACATGATCGACAAACCTTTTCGCTTCTCCTATATCTAACTCATCCGCAAAGAACGAGCGGATACATTTCTGTGCTTCCTTACAGTCCATTCTAATCCCCTGCAGTATGGTTACTGCGAATCAACGTATTCACTTTTCATCATACACTATCTTTTCCAATTTTTAAAGTATTTTTATGGGATTATGAAGTTTTTATATCGGATAAACTGCAGTAATCCGATACCAGCCGGAGTGCAATTTCTTTTGCCGCAGTGCTGGTTACATTCTTATTGTCCGTCTGACCGAGATAAACGCAAAAATATATTTTTTGACCGGCATGCTCGGCAAATCCCACGAACCACGCATCTGCGACAACGCCCTCCGCCTTGCCCATTCCGGTTTTGCCGTATATGGAAATACCCGTATCCTCCTGCGTCTGGGCCAGCATGACCTCCTTTAGCGCCTTTATCGATTCTTCCGAATAAACGGAGGCTTCTCCGAAAATGCGCTCCAGCACCTGCGTCTGCTCTTTGGGGGATATCGCCAGCGATGATTCAAGCCAGAATCCGGTCAAAGCCCGGTTATTGCTATTCGTATTCAGCCGGCCCTCCCAGTCGGAAATATCACAATTGCCGTACCCGAGCCTGTCCAGCTCCTCCTGCATCCGTTCCGGCCCGATTTCATCCGCAAGCTCCCTGAAATACCAGACGCAGGATGTGCGGAAGGCTTCTTTAAAGTTAATATCCCTGTTCCATGCTTCATTCCAGAATACTTCACCGCTCCATTGATGTGTGGAAGCATCCGGCTCTATGTACCCTTCTTCCAGCGCAATCAGCGAGGAAATTATTTTAAATGTTGAACAGGGCGACCTTCTTGTCTCGGCAGGCTTCCTGTTATATACCGTAAACCGCCCCGCGGACGCATCATACACAACTGCCGCCCCGCAAAAGCCGTCAAAATATGCCGACCAGTCTGTTTCCACGATCTCCGGTTCTGCCGTCGTTTCAGCGGAAACGGCTTGTGCCGTCGTTTCCGGTTCTTTTCTTTCTTCGCTTTCTGAATGCGCCGTCTCTTCTGTCCGCTCCGGTTCAGAAGGCACAGGGTTATTCTCCGCGCTGTTTTTCCCACCGCAGCCCGCCAGCATGAGCGCACACAGCATGCTGCAGCCAATCAATTTTATAAAATGATATCGTTTTTTCATAAACGTCCTCCGCTTCTATTTTAGACGACTGACAGCATTGTGTAAACCATCTTCTGAGAATTTACGGACAGGCTTAGCCTGCTCAAATTCTTTTCGAACTGACACTGCTGTCGCCAATTGATCTCTGCGCCAAAAGAATCGGACGCACTCCACATATGCGCCCGATTCTTTACCGTTTTTATATGATGCTGTCGTCACTGATACGCTGTATCAAATGCTCCATCTCCGCCTTGCTCTTCACGGTCTTACTCTCCGCAAGAATTTTTTCTTTTTCGTATTCGGTAAGCCTGCCAAAATTTTCCAATGCCTGCTCGTTCATGGCAAGTCCGAAAGAGAGTCCCAGCGGGAGGCTTGCTGATTGCAGTCCGTCTGAAAAATCCATATACAATCCTCCATCTTAATGTCGGCGCCTGCGGCGTCAAAGCTAATAACAAAACAATTGTTACAAAAGATAGTCTCTCCGTTTTCCGAAAAATTATGTATTTCGACATTTTGCGAAAATTTTTAATTCTGTTTAGCCCCTTTTCGTTTTAATAGAATTATTGCCAGTATTATAAATACAACATAAGCTGCAATAGAAATACAGGATGCTTCTACCCCAAAATCACCGCCTGATATCAGGAAAGAATTGGTATCAAGCACATAATTGAATATGGAATTTTCTGACATTTCATTGCTAATATATAAAATGCCGCTTCCCATACACATATTCCAAACGCTGTGAATAAATGCATTTGACCATATATTCCCACTCTCATATGTAACCAGCGAAAAGAGGATACCAACAACACTTCCCGCAATCACAAGCTGAAGAAAACTCAGCAAATCCATTCCTGTACCGATAACATGAAGCACGCCGAATATTACGGACGGGATAATTATGGCTACCCATTTATTCCATCTCATCTCCAATACTTTCATAATAACTCCACGAAATACCGCTTCTTCAACAAATCCAACCGCAAATCCTGTAAATAAAATTGCTCCTGTCAATGCCTTTGCTAATTGAGCGCTATTCATGGCAGTATTTTCCCAGTGCCCCGGCACAAAAAGAAAACCGATAACAACAAGTGCAGGCATTAAAACCGCAGTCACTGCCCAAACAGGCTTAATCTTAAACCTTGAAAATCCAAAATCCTCCAATGAATGCTTTAAAAATTTATTACACAACAGCTTCAAGCCCATTAATGTCAATGGGGGATATAAAACAGCGGCAATTACATTGCCAATGGCATCCTGCGCTCCTAGCGCAATGATTCCATTCCCCGCAAGCAATGAAACCAGCTGTGCTGCTACCAATATCAAAATGGATAATACTATAGCGATAATTGTGCGTTTCGTATCAATTTTTATTGACTTACTCATGCCGATTCTCCTTATCAATCCCGATTTGTCCGCTTTATTATAGCACTTCATTCTTCGAAATGAAATACTCGCGTTTGACAAAAGCACATATGCTTGTTAATTGAAGGTATGCGGAAGCCAAAAAGCTGCGCTTTTTGCCTCAATGATTCACGTTATCGCAATTTCCTGCAGAATAAAAACAGCGCGAAACCCGAACCATTCGATTCGGCTTCGCGCCGTAAGCTGCCGGTGGCCGGACTTGAACCGGCACGAGGTTGCCCCCGTCAGATTTTGAGTCTGATGCGTCTGCCATTCCGCCACACCGGCCTGTGCAACGATAACGTCTGCTACAACAACGATAATCTTATCACACATTTCAAAAAATGGCAAGAACTTTTTTAAGTCCCTGCCATTTCGACGGTTTCCTCTTAAAACAGATATCTTGCCGGCTGCGGCTATCTGCTGTATGTCACAGATATTATCCTCGCACAGCCCCTGCTCCCCTTATTGGCGGAGGCACAAAACACACCGTTTTTAACGCCTACCCAGCGTCCCGGCACCGCGTTCATCTCGCCCGCCTTCTGGTAACTGCCCCCATCCGTACTGTATTCAAGTGTGACAAGCTCCAGCGGAAAGCCTTTCTCATTGCTGTTCAAATCCTGTGTTCCGGTCTGTTTTACGGTATACCGCACATAGATTTCTTTCGTCTGTTCCCAGGCAATTGCCGCAAGCGCAGTCTCGTCCTCTTCCGTCATGTCCGGCAAAATCTTCCCGTACTTCTGCACACCGTTTACATAATACGGCAACAGCCGGTTCCCCTCTCTTCTAAAGGTAAGAACCCCGTAGCGCATCCCCATGGAGATAACGCCCGCCTCGTCCTTATCCTCAAGACCGGACAAATCCATCCTGGTAATGCACGAAAACTCCGGCGCCGGCCACTTCTGCAGCAAAAGATTGGGCATATCCCCGTAAACGGCATCTTTATATACCGCACTCAGCTGCATGCCGCTTCCCGACAATGCAAACCATTCCGACCGGGGATTGGCATTCCACTGCCACTGCAGACCCAACCGGCCTTCCTTGAAGTCATCGGAGGCAGCAGGTTCGCAAATGACAGTATCGATCGGGCCCACATCCGGCTTGCGGTACTCCAAAACCGGCTCCCCGTAATCATTGCCGTCCTTTGCAACACCAATTATCGGCCAATCATCCTCGCGCCAGCTCATGGGCTGTAAATGCGTAATGCGCCCTGCCGCATACACATCCTGAAAATGCACGAACCAATCCTCTCCTGTGACCGTATCCACCCATGCGCCCTGATGCGGCCCGTTGACCGGGCTCTCCCCCTGCCGCATGACCACCTTATACTCGTACGGACCGAATACCTCCCTGGAGCGAAGCACAGTCTGCCAGCCGGTTTTCACGCCGCCGGCCGGCGCAAAAATATAGTACCACCCGTTTCGCTTGTACATCTTCGGGCCTTCTATCGTGACCTGATCGTTTTCATTTCCGTCAAAAATCTTTACTTCCTCACCAATCAGCCCCATTCCGTCCGGCTGCATCTCCACCATATGCAGAACGCTCTTGTATCCGATACGACTCTTGGCCACGCCCGCAACAAGGTATGCCCTGCCGTCCTCGTCCCAAAACGGACACGGATCTATCCATCCTGCGCCGGGTCTGATGTTGACCGGCTCCGACCATTTCCCGAACGGGTCGGTCGCAGTGCTCATATAGATGCCTTCATCCGGCATGGGAAAGCATACAAAGTATGTACCGGCGTGATACCGAATCGACGGTGCCCAGACGCCGCATCCGTGTATCGGCGCCTGATACCGTGCATTCGGGATTTCATCGATAATATAGTTCACAACCTTCCAGTTGACAAGATCCTTTGAATGAAGCAGCGGAAGCCCCGGCGCATTGCAGAAGCTGGATGCAGTCATAAAATAATCTCCGCCTACACGAATTACATCCGGATCCGAATAATCCGCATAAAGTATCGGATTGCGGTATTTTCCATTGCCCAAATCGGCATTCCATATAGTACCTGATATCATATCTTTTCCACCCTTTCTGTTTCATATTTATAATTATGCTCCTATTACGGCCTGCAAGCTTGGCTGCAAAGCACAAGCCTGTAAGCTTGAAGATTTTCATTTTCAAGCTTTAATGATGGAAAAGCCTGATTCCCGTAAAGCACATCGCGATTCCGTATTTATTACAGGTCTCAATGACATTGTCGTCACGGATGGAGCCGCCCGGCTGCGCAATATATTTCACGCCGCTTCGGTGCGCCCGCTCAATATTGTCGCCAAACGGGAAGAAGGCGTCGGATCCAAGCGCAACGTCCGTCATCTGGTCAAGCCAGGCGCGCTTCTCTTCCCGCGTAAATACCTCCGGTTTCTCGGTAAAAAAAGTTTCCCAGGTTCCGTCCGCAAGCACATCCATATAGTCATCGCTCATATAAACATCAATCGTATTATCTCGGTCTGCGCGGCCGATTTTCTCTTTAAACGGAAGGTTTAACACCTTCGGAGACTGGCGCAGGAACCAGTTATCCGCCTTATTGCCCGCAAGCCTTGTGCAGTGGATGCGCGACTGCTGTCCCGCGCCGATTCCGATTGCCTGCCCGCCCTTGGCATAGCATACGGAGTTGGACTGCGTATACTTTAAAGTAATCATTGCAATCGCAAGATCAATCCTCGCCTGCTCGGGAATCTCCTTGTTCTCCGTAACAACATTCGCAAACAGGTTCTCATCGATTACAAGCTCATTTCTTCCCTGTTCAAAGGTAACGCCGTAAACATCCTTGTACTCAACCGGAGCGGGAACATACGCCGGATCAATCTGAATCACCGCATATCCGCCCTTTTTCTTTGCCTTCAGGAGCTCAAGCGCCTCCGGCTCATATCCCGGCGCAATAATGCCGTCCGAGACCTCTCTCTTAATCAGTCTGGCCGTGTCCACATCACACACATCCGAAAGCGCTATAAAATCGCCAAAGGAGGACATTCTGTCCGCGCCTCTGGCTCTCGCATACGCGCATGCAAGCGGCGACAATTGACCCATATCGTCGACCCAGTACATTTTCCGCCCCATATCGCAAAGGGGAAGACCTACTGCCGCTCCCGCAGGAGATACATGCTTAAAGGACGTCGCCGCCGGAAGCCCGGTCGCCTGCTTCAGCTCCTTTACAAGCTGCCATCCGTTAAACGCGTCCAGGAAATTGATGTATCCCGGCTTCCCGTTTAATACCTCTATAGGAAGCTTTCCTCCGTTGTTTTCATCCCTCATAAAAATACGGGAAGGCTTCTGATTGGGGTTACAACCGTATTTTAATTCCAATTCCTTCATATTATAATTAAGCTCCTTTCTCAACATTCCCTTCGGCCCTCACATGCCCTTGTCATTTGTTTTTGTTTAATATCTTCGTCTCATAGGCTCCGGTCTCAATATCAATAAACCTTATAAACAAAGAAACCTTATTCTCCTCATTCAGGCTTGTCCATACCATATCGGCAAACGCGTTCATCTCATTTGGAATGCCTACCAGCTTCGGTTCCCCTTCAAAGCTCGGAAGCGGATTACCGTCCCCCATATACGTATGGATAAAATGTCCCTCGCCGGCAGCGGGATTCTGATATGCGAATGTAAAACGGTTGCACGCGTCCGGGCTGCCGTTATTGCTCTTTAAGATAGACATTGCGTAATTGTACGTGCCGTTCTCAATATGCAGAATACCTGAAATCCTCGGCGTATAGTTCGGCGCGTCCGGTTCAAACTCTCTTGTCCGAAGCGCCTGTTCGAAGGTCATCTGCTTATCCATCAGCTCGTAAATGGTATCCGTCTGGTCGCCGTTTGTCACAATTGTCTTGTTTCCAAGAACACGCACCGGCGCATAAATCACCAGACTCGGATCACTGAGCCTGGCAGGATCAAACGCCTGCGTGCGAATCCCCTCCCCATCCGTAACAAAAATACGGTTTCTGCTGTTCTCGCTTCTGCCCATAATAAAATAAGCAATCGCCGCTTTTTTTCCGTCCGGTGTCTTCCCGATAACAATGCCCCGTCCGGGATACGCATTTCCCTTTAACTCCTGCTCCAATGACAGCATTTTCATAACCATGCTCCTTTCAAGGTCTGCAAGCTTTTGCAGACGCGAAGCCGCAATTAATC
Source organism: uncultured Lachnospiraceae bacterium (assembly GCA_949948735.1). Taxonomy (GTDB): domain Bacteria; phylum Bacillota; class Clostridia; order Lachnospirales; family Lachnospiraceae; genus COE1. Next base: position 136,223 of record CATLGV010000001.1, read on the forward strand.
GCTTGATATTCAATCCGGCTCCAGAATCAAGACTATAGTTCCTTCTCTGCGCCAAAAAGCCGGCCCTCCGGGCGCAACTCTTTCACGCTGCCCAGACGGTCGGCTCTTTCATCAATCTTCCCGTTCGAAATCAGATCCCTCCAATTCCGGATTCTTCCAATGGGACGTTCCCGTTTGAAGTATCACCTGCACATATGAGCATCCGCACAATCATTTGTCAGTTGAAAATCGAAGATTTTATCCTGTACACTCCCTGTAGGTTCTCCTACACAGTTTCCTGTTTCCGTCAGTTGTGTATCTTCTTTCATCATACATGACAAACCTGTTTTTTGCAAGAAAAATTATACCCTCAATTGACAAGCCCCAAATGACAGGCGGCGGAAAACTAAAATGCAAAATTGCCGTCCACGAACACGGGAATCTCCCTCCCGTCGTGTGTAGTCCCCACAATGGACAAATCCCTCGTACCTACCATAAAGTCCACATGCGTCATAGAACGGTTTAACCCCGCCGCCTTCTGCGCCTCTTCATCCATGTCCTCGCCGCCCCGGACGCAGGCGGCGTATGCCTGTCCAAAAGCCAAATGGCAGGAGGCATTTTCGTCAAACAGCGTGTTATAGAACAATATGCCTGTATTGCGAATCGGGGAATCGTAGGGCACCAGGGCCACCTCGCCCAGATAGCGCGCCCCCTCGTCCAATTCGATTGCACGGCGCAGAAGCTCTTCCCCCTGTTTGGCGTGAACGTCCACAATACGCCCGTCTTTAAAGTCAAAATAAAAATCCTTTATCAGATTCCCGTCCATAGCCAGGGGCATGGAGGAATGCACCCGGCCGTCAACGCCGTTTCTCAGAGGTGCGGTAAAAATCTCCTCGGTAGGGATGTTTGCTATAAATTCTACGCCGGCAACAGACTTCTCGCTGCCACCCGCCCACACATGGTTCTCCGGCAGAAGAATGGTCAAATCGGTGCCCAGAGCATTCGTATAATGCAAAGACGCAAAGTTATAATCGTTGAGTACCCTGCTCCTGCGGGAGATGGCAGACACAGCCTCACGCCAGCGCTCTACGGCCTTGCCGTCGCCCGTAATGCGGCACACGGAAAACACAGCCTCCCATAAAGCGTCCAGCGCCTCCTCCCCCTTTTTATCCGGAAACACCTTCTCCGCCCATGACACGGTGGGATGCGCACCCACACACCACTGGAATTTCCCGGCCTGCATAGCGTCAAAGTAGGGCTTGGTCGGCGGGCCTGACGCCCTGCGCCGGGCCTGAATGCGAGCGGGATCTACATCCTTCAAAAGCTCCGGATTAGAACCCGAAAAGGACAGGCGGGGACTCTTCTGCTCCAAAAACCAGTCCACCCGGGCCTTCATATAGCTGGGGTATTCGCCAAACACTGCCTCGTCCGCCCGTAAAAATGTCTCCCGTGTGGTAAAATCATCCCCGAAATACGGGACTACGTTGCGGGCTCCGCAGTCAAAGCAGGCAGATACGCACCGGCGCATCAGCGGGACATATTCCACATTGCCCTCAATACTGGGCGTCTGCCCCGGCTGGACGTTGAGCCCCACCTCCACCAACAGGCGGGCATACTCGCTAAGCTTTGCGTCAAAATTTGAAACCATAAAAATCACACTCCTCCTTTATTCCTGTAAGCAATAAGCTACCCTCAATTGACAAGAGCATAAAACCAACAGGGTCGGTTTGGCGAATGCCGCAAGTCACTGTTTCAAGAATAAATCAATACCGTTGGCAATGCCCTGAACAATCTTATCCTGATATTCTGCCGTAGCAAGAAGTTTATCCTCCTCCGGATTGGTCATATAACCCATCTCCACAATCGTAACAGGAACCTGACACCAGTTAATGCCGCTCATCGTATCTGTCTCCCAAACACGCTCCCTTTTTGCGCCGGTGCTGGCAGTCATCGCGTCCAACACATAAGTAGAGAGCGCTTTGCTGCTCTGGTACCAGTCCCCATTGTATGGATTGTCAGGCGTCTGGCATATGGTCATCATTCCGTTTGCACTGGCCTTCTCCGAGCCGTTCGCATGGATACGGATAAACGCGTCCGCGTTATTTTCGTTTGCAATCTGCGCCCTCTGGGCGTTGCTGAGATTAACGTCATTAGTCTCCCTGCACATAATCACCGTGTATCCGCGGTTTGACAGCTCCTCCTGCAGCTTCAGCGCCACCGTCAATGTCAGTTCATATTCGGGCAGCCCTGTGCTTACGCCGCGGGTCCCTCCCGAAACCTTTATCTTAGTCTTGTCGGCGCCCGGGCCGATTGGCTCCTTTGAGGTATCTGCTTTCCGCTGATGTCCCGCGTCAATCACAATCACTTTGCCGTTTGTACCCGGCTTTTGATATGTCAGCAAATCGCTTCGGATATATCCGATCCCATCCTGATACAGAACCTGATACCAGCCATTGTCATAGCCGGTTACAACGACCGGTTCCCCCTCCGACAGCATACCCAGAAGCGCCGAATCTATCGTATTCGCGGCTCTGCACTTTGCTACGCATGTCGTATAAAGCATAACCGGCTCCGTAATCGTTATCTCCTCATCGTCAGCCACATCCAAAGGCTCTGCCGCCGCGCTGCTCTTTGCACGCTCCTGTCCCGGCGGCTCCGTATTGTCAGCAACTGTCCGGGTGTCCTCCCCCGCTTTTGCCAGAACCTCCTGCGCTTTATATCCCGTACAAAGCAGGCATCCTGCCACAAAACAAACAAGTAATAACCGTATTTTTTTCATTTTCATATCCGCCTGCGCGTTGCGACGCGCGCTCAAGTCCGTAAATTGAATACGCATTTTTATTCAACCATACTCCGTTTCTTTTTTAGTCCTCTAAAGCAGTCAAACAATTGATATACTGCTATCGTCAAACCGAAACTGCCGACGCAGATTACGGCCGCCTGCAAAAACGTCCCCTCGCAGACCTGTATCATATAATAGGCAAACGCCACCAGAATGGTCTGATGCAGAATATAAACAGGATATGAAGCCCTGTTAAAATATATGGTAAACCCGGTGCATTCATTCAGGTACCGCTTCCCCAGCACCAGCAGGACCAGTATGGTGTTCCAACCGATATAATTAATCCACAAATCCCCATAATAAGAAAGCTTATAATATAACAGCACCAGCAGAACCGTTCCAAGAAGGCACAAAATCAAAAGCCAGCGGATATGCCGCTCCAGCGTCTCTATTACCGCGTCGTTACTGATAATATAATAACCAATCAGGTAAAGCGCCAGGTCCTTTCCCAGGCTGAATCCGCCGAAATTGCCGATATAGTACATCAGCCAAATCGGAATAAACAGAAGCAGCACCCCCAAAGCAGGAAGCTTCTCCACCCTTGGCGCCATCTTTTCATAGGGCAGATACCGGAAGATCAAAAGGCCTCCCATAGATATCAGAAACAGAAATAAAATAAACCAGAGATGTCCCGGCGTAAATGCGCCGTCATAACCGCTCAAATCCGTAAAATGCGTAAAAAAGTATTTGAAATTCTCCCAAATACCGCCCTCGTATCCGTCAAAATATTTTCTGGCATACAAGGTCTGGAACGGAACCAGAAAAAGCATACCGCCGATAAAGGGAATCAGCAGCTTCCTTGTCCGCTGCCGGACAAACGCCCCCATGGTCCTTTTTTGCAGCGCGTAACGCGCGCTCATGCCCGCCAACACAAAAAGAATCGGCATAAACCACGGATTTACCAGCACAATCAGGGTGCTTAGAAGCCGGCTCTCTCTTGCCCATACATAAAAGCCGGAGCCAAAATCATTCCATATCATAAAAGTATGTACCGGAAACAGCAGCAAAATCGTCAAATTCCGCAGGTTATCAATATAATGCTTCCGCATGGCTTCTATCCTCTTCGTCTTGTTTACCAGTACAGCCTCATGTTCAATACAAGCGCAAAGACTACGCCAAGCGCCAGCATACATGCCGTCTCCCCGGGACTCCGGCGTAATACCCATATCCCCGCCATAAACACTGCCAGCTCCAAAGGATACCGAATATCAAAATACCAAAAGCCATATGCAAAAGCCGCATGAAACAGCACCGCCGTAATCCCTGCCGAAATCACAACCGCCACAGGCCCTTTGCCCTTCGCGTACCAGCAGACAAACGCCAATAACGGAGACGCCGCCGTAAATCCTGCCCAGATCATCGCATAGCTTTTGGGAAAGAAACCCAAGATATACTTGGAATACCAATAGTAGCTTCCGATCATGCCCACAAAAAAGACAAATACGTTTAACCCCGCCCGCAGCGGCGTATGGCTGTACACGGAAACGCAGACCGCTATAAAAATCCAGATTGCAAATCTGCTCAAAAAATTCCTGAAATCCAGGTATGCTATGGGAGCCGGAAGCATGTTAGATGGAACCCCGTCCAGATATTTTGAAAAAATCCCCAGCACGATACCGAGCACGCACATGCAACAGGTATTCAATATCTGTCTTTTTACGGTAATCCTTCCGTTCACACTCCTGACACGGCTAAAAAATATCTTCACTACGAAATCCCCTCTTTTTATCATACCCGCATACAGCACATAATGCAATATAAACAGCCTATGAAATTATCTCTCGGATTTCAGCAGCGCGTAATAGCATGCGTCACATATCCCCTGATTATTCCAGTCGCTGCTGCGCAGGGTTCCTTCATATTGCATGCCGCATTTTTTCATTACATCGCCCGAATGGGGATTTCGTGGGTCATGCCTTGCTTCGATTCGGTTTACGCCGACTACGTCAAAAAAGAAATCCATAACAGCCTTTAATGCTTCCGACGTAATTCCCTGATGCCACCAGCTTCTTCCAATGCAATATCCGATATGCACCATCGAAATATTTTCCTTCATATCTACTGCCGCGATGCTGCCAATCGGCTCGTCCCCGTTGCTTTTTAATACGACAGCCCACTGATAATAGTTTTCGTCCGCGTAAGAATTTACCCAGTCCTTTACTATATGCCGGCTTACCTCAACGCCAGAATGCGTCGGCCATGTCAAATATCTGGTAACCTCCGCGTCCGACGCCCAGTTCTTGTACATCGCGTCCGCGTCCTCTGTTGTAAATCTTCTCAGAATCAGCCTGTCAGTCTCTAACCGCTGTGTTCCACAATGCTTCAATTCACTGCTGCCTCCCCTCAATATATTCCATCCTGTCACCCATTCCTTTATGATGTTATCAGTATACGCTGCCCTCATTTGACAAACGTATACACAAAAATATATCTGCGCCGGCCGCCATATTAAACAAGCCATATACGCTCCCGCTACTCGAACCCGGCGTGTTCATTATTGCGCTTAACTATATTTGTTTAAGCTTTATGCGAATACACGCCCGTTTTTGCATCAATTACATCATTTATTATGGCTTGCTGATTTTCTGTTGCCATACATTTATTATAGCCAACCTATAAAAGTTGGCAACCTATTTTTCAAATGCAACGTCGTCATATGTCTTTTCCCATCCAAAAGCATTGGCAAAAGAAGGTTTTCAAAGGAACTAAAGCATAACAAACCATCAATAGGAAAAAAAACCTATCCTCGCAACCAATCAAAAAACAAAACTAATAATTATCTCTTTATTAAAATACCTTTCATATATTGGGTCTCATTATGAGTTTTGTATATTATTTCTTTTTCTTCCTCTGTGCACCCGATTAATATTTTGATTTCGGAATCTTTTTTCATTATATCAACAATACACATTATGGCTTCAATACTTTTACTTTCTTTTGTACCAACCCAAACATCAATTCCTGCCCCATCCATAGAAGAAGTGTTTGCTAAATAGCCATAGTCAACCTTATATATGAAATCAGGGAACTTAGGATGAGCCGTTCCTTTCGGTCTATCAATTACTATTTCGGATTGTCTTACTAAATCGTCTAATATTCTCCAAAAATCAGTGTTGTATGTATCCATCTTTCCTCCGGCATTTATTTATCTTATTTTTTATTAAATTAATTTTTTTCTTGCAATAATGCCATTGGGAATATCAATCATTTCAACCCCCTGACTAATATACATTGAGGCAGAACCGCCACAGTCCTTTATATTAAATTCTCCTTTGACCGGATACCCCTCTACATAGTCATGTCCATTCTCTTCTGCATATTGACAGGCATAATTTAACAATGCCTTTGAAATTCCCTTCCTGCGCATGTCAGGAGCAACAATATAGCATACAATAGAAAGTATTTTATCATTCTCATTTAAATCCCGCCAGCTATTTGGATTGTTTTCTCTGTTCATTCTAAAATAATTTTCTTTCATATCTGAATTGCAAAAACCTACAATTTGATTATCACAAAACGCCACAAATCCATTTAAAGAAAAATTTACTACTCAAACTCCACCATATACTTGCGGAAGCGCAGCGGCAGCATATTCATCTGAAGCCTGGGATTGGTTCTGGATTCGATGGCAATGCTCTTACAGAAGCGTGTAAACAGCTCGCTGTATACGGCTTCCGCACTGGAAAAAACCAGCGACTCCTCGTCGAAATCAGCGCCGCTAACCAGATACCACTGCCGGTATTGCGGGTGCAGACCGAACACGCCGCTCAGCTCGTCATATATCACAAAATTATCCGCCGGAAGTCTGTCCGCAAAATGCGGCATCAAAAACGGCAGAATATGATCCCGCGCGCCTATTTTAGCATATAAAATCCCGCTCTCCAGCTCCGCAAAGCGCAAAAACTCCCTGTAATGGTGCAGTTCGTTCCCCGCTCCCCTCCGACAGGCAAATGCCTTTTGCACTGCCGGTTCCCGAAGCCGCGCAAGCACATCGCGGTCATGGTGCTTTAACCCGATTACTACTGTATGATAGACCGCGTCCGCTTTCTGCTCATCCGCCGAGGTCATGGCAAGACATAAATCGTAAAAGACCGCCTCCCCCAGCTCCCGCTTAATGGTACGGCTGACCTTCTCCGCCTTTTCCGCATCGGTATCGACTCTTGTATAGCAGGTAAACAGCCGTCCTATCTCCGGCTCCTTTACCGCAAGGTGCATCCAGTCATGGCTCTCAATACCATGCTCCTTCTTATATTGATATGCCTCATAAATCCCCGTAAGAATACCGTCAATACTGTTCTCACAAACCAGCACATGCTCCTCCATACGCACCTCCGCTTTCCCGTGACCACTCTCGGCTCCTGGCACGATTATCTGTCCATGCGGTCATCCGCGTTCCCCATACCCGTTCACAGCTTCTTTCACAAATATCGGTCCATGCGGTCATCCACTTTTCCTGCATATGCGTCATTTTCAATATGCACATCCTATGTTTCCTCATCATCCGCATGCATCAGCCAAACAGGGATACATTGCTTTCAGAATCGTCGAACAGCGTAAGCTGCCGGTATGTCATCCCGTCCTTGTCAAACGGAAGCTTCTCGTGCAGGGAGAGCAGATTGCGGGTGATGTAGTCCTCGTCCAGCTTTGTCCGATACATCATCCTCCCGCTGCACGTGATGAAGTATAACGCCCGCTTCAACACGACGCCCAGCTTCTTCAAATGCTCGAATGTAAGCGCTCCGCTCCTCCTCGCCCCGCAAATCCGCTGCGCACTCTTCACGCCGATGCCCGGAACGCGCAGCAGCGTATGGTAGTCCGCACGGTTGATTTCCACCGGGAACTGCTCCAAATGCTTCAGCGCCCAATCGCACTTGGGGTCCAGCAGCACGTTGAAGTTCGGCCTCTTTTCATCCAAAAGCTCCTCCACGCGGAAATGATAGAACCGCAGCAGCCAGTCCGCCTGATACAGACGGTGCTCCCGCAGCAGCGGCGTCGCAGTCCCCCGCGCAGGCAGCGCCTTGTCGTCATTTACCCCCACATATGCGGAATAGAACACTCTCTTGAGCTGAAAGCTGTCATAAAGCCCCTGCGCTACCGCCATAACCTGATAATCGCTCTCCGGCGTCGCGCCGATAATCATCTGCGTAGACTGCCCGGCAGGCACAAAGGAAGGCGCGTTCCGATAAACCGCCAGCTCCTGCTTCCCCTGCGCGATCCCGTTCTGAATCTGACGCATCGGCGTCAGAATATTTTTCCGGTGCTTGTTCGGCGCAAGCCGGCTCAACCCCTCCGCCGTGGGCAGCTCCAGATTAACGCTCATCCTGTCCGCAAGATATCCCGTCTTTTGAATCAGCGCCGCATCTGCCCCGGGAATCCCCTTCACATGCACATACCCCCGGAACCGGTAGACATTCCTGAGCTTATACAGCGTCGCGTAAATTAATTCCATTGTATAATTCGGATTATTGACAATCCCGGAGCTGAGGAACAACCCTTCGATATAATTGCGGCGGTAAAAGTTCATCGTCAGCTCGCAGACCTCGTCCGGCGTAAAGGTTGCCCGCGGGACATCGTTGCTCCTGCGGTTGAGGCAATATTTACAGTCGTAAATGCATTCATTTGACAGCAAAATCTTCAACAGGGAAATGCATCTGCCGTCCGCCGAAAAGCTGTGGCAAATACCCGCCGCAAGACAGTTACCCATATCCCTCCCGTTGCCCTTCCGGTCAACGCCTGAGCTGGTACAGGCCACATCGTATTTCGCAGCGTCGGATAAAATCTCCAGCTTCTCCATGACGCTCTGCCGGTCTTTCATAAAGGTCTCTACGCCGCCACTGTCTCTATTATAAGGGACCGCCTCCTCCGCTAAGGGTAAGCCCTTAATAGCAGGGAAGTCCTGCACACGCTCTGACTGCATCTGACATCACCTCGCAACTGTTTATTTCGAATATTTGTTCTATTCTTAGAATATCAAACATTTGTTCGTATGTCAATGCTTTATTTTTTTCTTTTATTCTTTATACCGCATAGCAATACAGGTTTCATTAAAACCGCAATGCTTCCAAAAGGCCAATCCGCTTTTATTCCAGGGTAATACTTCCACATCCATTTCTTTTGCTTCTAAATGCTTTAGCAGCATTTGAAACGCCTGCGTGCCATAATGATGTTTTCTGTAATTTCTGTCTATGAAAAATTGCCGTAAATAAACCGGATTACTCGTATTTCGAACGAGCGCATATCCAATTGTCTGACTGTCCTCAATGAAAAAGTAAGCGCTGTAATCCGTTTCCAAAAATTCCTTCATTCGCTTTTCCAATTCACGGATATTCATAGCATTATCACTTTTTTCGTCTTCTATAAGCTGCTTATTTAACAAAGCAAGTTCGCCTACATCTTTAATAGAACATTTTTGAAGCTGCATCGCATTCCTCCACAAAATATACTTTTGTCAACCAAAAGCTTCCTGACTGCTTCACACGAATCGCGGTTCCTCAAATGTCAGTCCGTTTTCCAGAAGATGCTCTATAAACACCTTGTAATATTCCGGCAGCATTTCCTCCGTCTCATCATGCGCATGCATTAAAAGAATATGCCGGTTGTTCTCCCCCGAATCAATAACCCCGCCGTAAGCAGCGGCGCATGAGCCTTGATGCGCCCCAAGGGAAATGTGTCTTTTAGACACATTGGTATTGACCCTCGCGGCATTCGCCAAACCGACCCTGTTGGTTTTATGCTCGTGCAAGCACGGCGCCTGGCTCATTGCCCGCGGAAATAAAGCGGCGCCGAGCTCCGGATTGGCGTCATGCATCCTTTCCCATACGGACTCTCTGGTAAATCCGGAATTGGGGCGGATCTTATACTCCATAAAATCAAACGTCCAGAACGTGTCGATATCCGTATCCAGACCGTTTTCTTTCCACCATGGATATGTAATCTGCGTATCATCCACCTTATGAAATCCGTTTTCTCTGAAATACCGCTGTAACGCCGCCTTGTTTTCCCCGCCCTTATCTCCGTAAGGAAAGCGAAACGGTCTCACCGTCCGCTTTGCGCCAATGTCCTGATATAATTTATCAAGGACGCGCTCACAACTTTCAATTTCCTGAATACACGCTGCCATCGGCAGCGATGAAAACGCGGGATGCGAATAACTGTGATTTCCCACAATCATGCCGTTCTTCACAGCGTAAGCCGCTTCTTCATAATAACGCTCGATATTTCGTCCGATTGCGAAAAATATCGCTTTTATTTTTTTCTCATTTAAATAATCCACTATCGCGGGTGTGTTTTTGGATGGAAAATCATCCATGGTTAAAATCGCGCTGTTCATCCGTTCTCCCTCTTCATCTGTAAATACTGTCTGAATAATATGCCTCATCTTGGAAGCTGTCTAAGGAAACGCTGATTAAATCAGCATTTCCTTAGAGCCTCCGGCGAATGCACACGGATTTGCAAGGGAAACTGCTGCTTCGCAGCGCAAATCCGGTGCGGGAAACGCTTTAATCAGCGTTTCCCTAAATATCCAAATACCATATAAACTGAATTTCGTTTCTTACTTCAGGCTCTAAATAATAAGCATACATATCTATCTTAGATAACATGGCGCCCTGTTTTTGATAAAATTTACATGCCGGAACGTTGTTATTCTGACATTCAATAATCATTTGTCGGTACCCAGCCCTTTTCGCATCTAAAACGCCCATATCCAGCAGCTTTTGTCCAATTCCTTTGTGTTTATACGCGTCAGCAATGCGAATATCCCATAATACACAGGCGTCTTCCCTGCCATAAAGCATATTCAACCTTTCCGTTTTGCCGGCAACTGTCATCGCTCCGACAGGGACGTCGCCGTCAAACGCCATATAAAATTTCCAATTCGCAATATCAAATCTCTTTTCATACGCTGCAGCGCGCTCATAGATGCTCAGGTCTTTGATATAAGGTTCAACCTGCACCTCTTTCAGAATAAAACCGCCCAGGCCATTCTCAATTCTTTCGACTTTATATTCCGAATTTACATTTACATTCATAGCAACCGTGTCATATAACGCTAAAAAGGATTTATCTACTTCCTTAACCGTAATCATTTCTATAACCAGACTCCTTTCATAGTCTGCAAATTCCATGCGGGTTTGTTCACAACAATGAAAAGCACAATCTTTCCTTCCCAATCAGGTATGCATCATTTTATCACATATTGTGGAAAAAAACTACTTCGTTGTATGTTTTGATAACAATTCAGCCTTCGGCTTCCTGCTACAGGTTTTGAGCTCCTGTATTGAAAAAGATGACAATATCGACGTATTTTGATATAATCAGGGAAGAAAACGCGCAGCAAGGAGGGTTCCCATGTTTCATTTCGGTTTTTCATATACAGGATTTGTGTATCTTATGATGCTGTTTATCCCCAATATCATTTGGGCAAAGCATAAGCCCACAGATTATGAACAATATGCCCAAAAAGAGAACAAAATTTTACAGCTGCTGGAAAGAATCGGCGAAGCGCTGGTATGCTGCCTGGCGCTGATATTCTCCGATTTCAATATCAGACCGCTCTCCCTGTGGTCCGGATGGCTGTTCATCTCCTTTGCGCTGATGCTTTTGTATGAGATTTACTGGATTCAATACTTCCGAAGCGAAAAAAACATGTCCGATTTTTACAGGAGCATCTGCAAAATTCCGGTTGCGGGAGCCACCTTACCGGTGTGCGCGTTCTTTTTGCTCGGCATATACGGCTGCAATGCGTTTCTTCTTATTTCGACAGTTATTCTGGGAATCGGCCATATTGGCATTCATTGGAACCATTATAAAAGTATATCCGAAGGGACGAAGAAGAAAAACATTTTCCTTCGCATTATAAAAGGAACCGCGGCTGTCATTATTTCAGTCCTTTTATGCGCCGCCGCTGTGATTATCGGATGCAGAAATTTCAATTATATAACCTCGTATATCCATTGTGACAGGGGTGTGAATGAGGGCGTCTATATCCCGCTTGGCGGCCAGAAGCAATATCTGCTGATTCAGGGAGCGGATACGACAAACCCTGTTATCATCTGGCTGCACGGCGGCCCTTCCAGCCCGGATGCCTTCGTGAATTATACTTTTCAGAAATATCTTGTGGACGATTATACCATCATCAACTGGGATCAGCGGGGATGCGGCAGAACCTATTTCCGGAATGCGGATACCGATACCGCAAACAAAACGGCTTCCTTTGAGCAGGCCCAGGCCGACTTAAACGAGCTTGTCCATTATGCCTGCGAGCGCTTTCACACAGAAAAAGTGATTATTGTCGGGCATTCCTACGGCACTATGCTCGGAAGCCGGTATGTCCTGGCGCACCCGGAAAAGGTTCTGGCCTATATCGGCGTCGGACAGATGGTCACGCTGGAAAGCGAGCTTTACTGCTACGAAGACGCACTGGAAAAGGCGGCAGCACTTGGTGACGACACGCAGACACTGGAAGCCGCTTATCAGAGCTATATAGCGGATAAATCCCTCGCAAACATGATGAATTTGAGAAAATATACCCATAAATATCATGTGGCTGAAAAATCCGCAAATACCATTGGGACTGGCATTACCTCTCCTTATATGGGAATAGACGACGCGCGATGGTTTTTAAAACAGGCCGGAGATTTTGATGAATATACCGCCCTGAATAAGCAGCTGTTTGATTACATAGGGAAAACCGATGTGCGGGATTACGGATTAGACTGTCAGGTACCGGTGGGATTTATTATGGGCTCCGACGACTGGACAACGCCGGTAAAATACGCCGAAGCTTATTACAATATGATTTCCGCACCGCAAAAGCAATTCGCCCTGGTGGAGGGCTGCGGCCATATGCCGCAGTATGATTCCCCTGAGGAGTTTTGCGATATATTGAAGGATATGCTATCCTCAATTGACCAAAGCACACATGCCTTTGTCAATTGAGAATAGGAACGCTAACCTTATAAGAAGGCGCCTCATTCGGCGCCGCCTGTGGAAGCGGCCGCAGTCCCTCCCGCCCCGCCGTCGGAACCGGCCGTAACGGCTTCTCCCGCCCCGCTGTCGGAGACAGTCTCCGAACCAGCCTCCAAAGCATCGCCGTTCTCTCCGCCTTCTTCTTCCTCCAGAACACTCTCATACTCCTTCGGGTGGTCATTCTGCTTCGCAAGCATTACCGCCATCGTATACATTTCCATACTGAAATTCATCAGAAACCTTTTGTCCTTCATCGGCACCCTGTCGCCATTCATAATCCGTTTGGCGATTTTCAGCGCCCGCAGGAATTCCTTTCTGCTGTCTGCCGAAGTGCTTTCACTCTGCTCCGCCCGGTTGAGCATACTCCAATATTCGTTTGCGCTCACCGCAGGCTTGTCTTTCAAAAAGGAAAAGGCGCATCCGTCACGCTTTCCGATTACAGGAATGGTAAATGTATTGCTCTTTTTAGCAGGGGCATTGCCGGAAGCCTCAGCCGCCTTTGTATGATGATTGTCCGCCGATACCGTATGATTTACTTGAAGAACTGACATAAAATATTTCCCCTTTCCATCTTTTCTTATTGTATCGGCAGACTTCGCGTTATCTTTTAGCGCTCAGCCTCCTCCATTCGGAAAATTTTCCGTGGTTCTCATTGTTTCCACGCCGTAATCTGCTTCAGCCGTGATTCGGTAAATGCTTCGGTATTCCGCTCCTGACATCACGTAGCCCATTATCTCAAAGTCCTCCAATCCTGTCAGATAAATCACATGCAGCACCGTCTCGCCCTCGTAATCATCCGCCCAAATCATAATCGGCCGGTCATTTCCGCTGAGAATGGCATCCCAGATCCTGTCGTCTGCCTGATCACAGCTAAATGTGAGGAATTCTCTCGTCGACATGTTGCTTGGCAGCCAAATGGATTTCTCATACTTTTCCATAACCCCGTCATTATTCAAATCACACTGGTAATCCCATTCTTCTTCCGAAATCTTCTCTTCCGCGCTGCCCTCTATGCATTCGTATTCGTCAATCGCTTCCTTATAAATAAGGCAGCTTTGCTCCATCTGCTCCGCCAGCGCACGGTACTTTTCTTCCCCGCATTCTGCAAGCCTGATGTCGTAGCCTTCGGCAATCAGCATAAGATCCGCGATTTCCGCCAGCTTACCATTCATATAGCAGGCAAGGCTTATTCCGTTATATATTTTTTTGGTATAGTCATAGCAGGTTCTGCACAGATAGTTTCTCCCCTCGTAGGCAATCACAGCAAACTCTTCTTTTACGGACGAAAAGCTGTCGGTTCGCTGATAAGTGCCATCCGCGGCGCCCTTGTAAAAGACATAGTCCGTGAACCCGCCTGAGCCGCCGTAAAACTCCTCCGCAATAATATCCTCGATACCGTCATTATCCCCGTCTGCCACTACCATCACATAGTATCCGAAGCCCTCCATACTGTTCAACGCATTGCGCAGATCCATATTCTCTCTGGCAAGCGCAATGACCTCCTCCTGTGTCAATTCCCTGTCCTTTACCATGGCCTTTAAGGTCTCCAATTCCTGTCCCGTTAAAATAGCTTGTGTAATTTTATCGACAAGGCCCTGCGGGATATACTTCACGGAGGATGCGGGCTTCTCCTCAGTGGCAACATAATGCCTCCGCTCATAGGTGTCCATTGGCGCCAGTCCCTCATAAAAGCATTCGTACAGCGCCTGACGCTCCGCTTCCCTTTGTCCCCACTCCTCCCGGGTAAATGCCTGATTCTGAAGCTCCTTTGCAAGCGCGTCGTCATAAATGGTAAGCCGCATGGCGTCTCCCTGCCGCGCCTCCCTGCTCTCACGCCGCCTGACTAATGAGCTTCCTTCCCACTGCCAAAGCGACTCAATGTGGTCAACATAGTTCCAGTCGCTCTCCTCCCCGGTAAATGTCCAGCCGCAGCTCCAGATGGTTTTTGTCTCTGGGAACAGCGCAACATAATTTGTCAGAAACGCCTCCGGCACCTGCGCCTGATGAAATACTTTATCCGCGGTATCCCAAAGAAATATCTCTTTTCCCTGCGCAAGCGCCATGTCAAGGCAGCCGTCAAAATTGTAATCCTTAAAATCAACCCTGCCCCTTGTAACCGCCGAACGGAGCGTCTGATAGGGCTGCTGAAAACTCCCCTGCCAAAACAGCGTAAACTCCTGCACGGCCCTCTCCCCGTCATCATAATATGTTATCAGAAACGGAGCGCCCTTGACAGGGCAGATTCTTCGAAAAATCATATTATAACGGCTGCTTTCCCGATCTCCGACCTCACCATGTCGGTCCTTCCACCATACAGCGCCGTCGTCAAGCAGGCCGCCAAAGCTGTAGAGGCTTTCCGCCGCAACCTCCTCCACAAGATACACATCCTTCTCACATACCAGTATATATCCGTTTTTCCCCTCCCTCGCATAAGTCAGCAGAAGATGGCAGTCTCCCGCAGCGGGCTCATACAGGCGAAGGCACAAAGCAGTCTCCGGCAGCAGCTCCAGCAGCGCATCTATGAGCTCCCGCCTGTACACCGTCTGCTCCTCCGTCTTATACGCCGCACAATAATGGGAAAGCCAAATACGCGGCGGCAGAGCGCCGTTCTCCATATATTCTCCGTTATCCCTGATTCGCTCCGCGTTTATCAGGTCAACAATCCTGCCTTCTTCTTTCGACGCAATTTCCTCTACCGTTACCTCCCTGGGAATCTGAAGCTCCAATTGGCCGTAGGTCAGCACGTTATCCTGCACTGTCACCGCCGTATCAAGCCGTGTCAGTTCAACCGGCGGCATCCAGGTTCCGGCTCTGGTAAGCAGCCGCTCTATCCTCTCGGCCGTACCGCTGCCTGTCTCCGCGTCGTCCATACCGGCACAGGCAGCGCCGGTATTCCCGGACGCCGACAGCGCGATACAGCTTGCCGGCTGTCCTGAGTGCCGCCCGCCGCCCTGCTGTGCCGCGCATCCGGAGAGTATGCCTGCCATAATGCTTATCAGAATACCTGACAGCATGTAGATAACATATGTTGTTGAATGATATCCTTTTCTTCCGTTTTTCCCTTTCATCTATTTTGTACTCCTGTTAGTGTTCTCTGATAAAATGCCATTTTGCGCATATTCTGTTTATGGGTTACAAATCCATCCCCGATGAATACCTCTACTTTACGCCCCATATGCATCAAAGTTGCATCATAAATGAAAAAGTTCCGAATTTTTCATTCAGAACTCTCCATACACCAGATTATAACCGCCTGCTGGACCGCCAGCAAATTCTTTTTAAATTCATAACCCACAAAATATTCCGACGCTATCGCGTCCGCGGAAACCTCCTCCCCGCGGTAGAACGGCGGACAGGGGTTCAATACCGCCCCCGGGGCTGCCAGCTCCATTATCTCCCTTGTCACCTGATATTCCCGAAAATCCCGCAACGCCTCCGCCGGCAGGGAATCCGTACATATAATATCCTTTCCCCGGACTGCCTCCCAGATATCATGGTAGACCGCCACGTCCGCCATCTCGTAACCTGCGGCACAACACTGTGACAGCTCAAAGCCCATCACCCGGGCCGCCTCCTTCCACGCCAGCCCGATATTCCCGGATTTTCCGCAAAACAGGTAATTATCTTTGGTAAAATCCTCCCGGATTTTCGACAATGCATACAAATCTGACAATATCTCGCATGGATGACTGCTGTCTGTCATGGCGTTAATCACGGGCACCCTGGAATACGCCGCAAGCGCTTCCAGCAGCCGTATATCCTTATGCCGCGCAATCACAATATCCGCCCAGTTATTCAGGTAACCGCAGACGTCTTGTATGTCTTCCCTTTTATCCAGCGCATCGCCTGGAAATAATATGGACTGGCCATCCAACAGATATATCCCCTTCTCAAAGGTTACCCGCGTCCGAATACTGGAAGCGGGAAAAAACAGGACGGCGCTTTTGCGCGCAAGGAACCCGCCGTATTTTCCGGCGTTAATCTCGTCCGCGATTCTGAATATTTCATATATGTCACATGCCTTTATATCGGTTAATCTAATCAGGCTTCTCATCCTGTCGCTCCTTTTTCTCGTAACGTACCCTGGTCAGCTTTTCAATCCCCTCGTTTTACTGCTTTCCAGCATCTCCTGTGCTGCAATATGCGTCTCCTCTGTTTTCTCACCGTCTGTAGTGTCCTGCACAATTCGCCTCAGGGATGGCACGACCTGTGCCAGGTACTCCGCATCCAGGAAAGGCAGCAATTCATAAATAACATTCGATTTCCAATCGCACTCTATCTGTCCCGGCTGCAATATGGCAATGATATGCGGAATAATAATTTTCTGGTGCTTCAACAGCAGCGCAGGCATCGCCCTGGCAACAGGCCAGTTTAAATCCTTCATCCACACAAAAAGCTCCGTCAGCAGAGGCGCGATTTCTTCATCTGAAAGCTTTTCCAGTTCATCCATCCCGCCCAAATCGAATTTATCGACCGGCGTCCGCAGATCCCTTTCCATATACCCGCAGGTAAACGGAAAAAAATCAAATTTTTTCGTGCCGGTATGATGAAATCCCAGCCGCTCGTACCAGCGTCTCAGCCGCACGTTCTCTTCCACAATTCCAATATGCATTTTCGTGCAGCCAAGCGTCCTCGCTCTCACAAAAGCATCCTGCACAAGCTCATATCCGATATGCCGGTGCCGGTATCGTGGCAAAACGCACAGATTGTTCAGCTCGCATTCGCTCTGCCCCTGTAATTGAAGGGAATAATACCCGGCAATCTGCCCGTCGTCATAACAGGCGCACATCACCCTGTGTTCATCTGCCAGCTGTGCGTACAAACGCTCCGCCGTCGTCGCAAAAGCCGTAAACCTCGGCGCATTATCGGGCGTAAAGCCCATTTCATCCGCGACTGTCCTGAAGCTTTCGCGGATAACCGCTGTGCACGCTTCAATATCCTCCTGTTTTATTTCCCGTATCATCCTGATATCCCCCTGTAATATCTACCGTCATTTTCAGCACCGCGTTTACCGCTACTTCTCTTTGCTGCTTTCCCAGATCCGTCCTTTTGCAAGATTCGGCACGATAAAATTCTCATACGCATATGCCCAAAGAGCCTGGGAACCGTCCGCCGTATTGCTGTTGTGCGCAAGTATCTGGTCAAGGCATATGCCGTGCTCCACCCACGATTTCCCGTCTGTCGCGGCATTGAGCATCATCGGCTGGATATGGTCCATTGTCCGTGCAAACCGCGCCTCGGGCGTATTGCCCGCCTCAAACTCCTCCCACAAGGCTTGAAGCTGCTGCCGCTGATCATCCGGCAGCAGCCCGAAAATACGCTCCGCCGCCTTTTTCTCCCGCTCATGCTGTGTTTTTATTCCGTCCTCATCATACGCATAGGTATCCCCTGCGTCTATCTCCACCAGATCATGGATTAACAGCATCCCGACGGTTCTTAAAACGTCGATTCTCTCATTTGCATATTCACTCAGCAGCAGCGTCATAATCGCAATATGCCATGCGTGCTCCGCGTCATTCTCCTTACAGATGCCGTCCGAGCGGTAGTTCTGGCGTGTAATCGCCTTCTCCTTATCAATCTCCCGTATAAAAGCAAACTGTCTGTCAAGCCTGTCCTTGTCCATTTTTCTCTCCATTTCTGCCTTCCGCCATTTTTCAAAAGCTCCTACATCGGTTGTATTTTGTCCGGAAGCCACTCCCGAATTACGCGGTAGAGCTCCGCAAGATCCAGCGGCTTGGACAGAAAACCATTCATGCCCGCGTGTATGTATTCCTCCTGCTGCTCTCTGGCTGCATTCCCGGTCAGCGCAATAACAGGAACCTCTTTAAAATAGGTCTCTTCCATCCCCCGCAGCGCCGTAACCGCCTCAATACCATCCATCACAGGCATCAGATGATCCATGAATATCAGGTCATACCGGTTTTTGCGTATCATTTCCAATGCCTGACGGCCATCCGATGCAATGTCAATCCGCATCTGCAGCGGCTTGAGCATCTCCTCCGCAACCATGCAGTTAATCTCATTGTCATCCACAATCAGCACGCCGGCGTCCGGCGCCAAAAAGGCTTCCGTCTCCCTGGCTGTTCCCTGCGCCTGCACTCTCCCGGCCGTCTTTCTATCCTCTATGGCTGCCGGACGGTTTTCAATCAGGTTGCAGAAGTTATAGCTGTAAAGCGGCTTGTTTATCGTCCGTATTTCCTCTGAAAACGCTTCCCTGGCCATCGGATTGCGAAGGCCGCAAACCACCGCGCCCACAGCCTCCAGCCGCTGCTTTTCCTCCGCAGTCAGCAGGTGACAGCAGTCCGTAAAATAAAACACAGGCGTCCCCTCCGACGGCAGCAAAAATATATCTTTTATATAAGGAAGCCCATAACGGCCGGCCAACGCCTCCAGCAGGTCATTGGCCGCAGGGCTCTTCATTTTTCCCGCAATCACCGCCCGGCATTCATTGGAAAGCCATGCGGCCTTATGCGCGTCAACAACGCGCTGGTGGATGGTAAAGTAAAATTCACTGCCCTTTCCGTATTCGCTTTTGACACCGATGCTTCCGTTCATCATCTCCACAAGCTGTCTGGAAATCGAAAGGCCCAGGCCCGTTCCCTCCTTATGGTGGTTCTTCTTTGTATCTACCTGCTGGAAGGAGCCAAACAGCTTATCCAAATCCTCGCTGCGGATTCCCTGCCCTGTGTCCTTTACCGATATAAAAAGCTCAATGTCTTCTCCCGCTATCCGGTTTACCCGTACCGTCAGGCAGACAAAGCCCGATTCCGTAAACTTTGTCGCATTATTCATCAGATTGATGATAATCTGGCGAATCCGAAGCGCATCGCCGTACAGTCTGGCGGGCATATCCGAATCAATGTCAAACAACAGTTCGACCGGCTTTTCCCCTATCCTGTTCAGTATAATCATGCCAAGGTCGCTGAGCATGGACATAAAATCGTATTCCTCATCCACCAGCTCCATCTTTCCGGACTCAATCTTGGACATATCCAGCAAATCGTTGATGATTGTAAGCAGCGCATTTCCGGAATTCCGGATATTCATCAGATATTCCCTGTTCTGCACGGACAAATCATCCTTGCGCAGCATAATCTGCGTCATCCCCACGATCGCATTCATCGGTGTGCGGATTTCATGGGAGACATTCGATACAAAAGCGGTTTTTGCCTGATTGGCAGCATCCGCACGCTCCTTTTCCTGCCGGACGCGCTCCATCAGCTCATGCTGCTCCGTGACGTCCACCAGCAGCATCCCGTAGCCGGAAATCTCCCCCTTTTCTTTAATCTCAATCACCTTTTTGTTATAATATTTCCCGTAAATCTGCTGTATCTTCTCCGGATTCATAAATATCCGGTACATATCGCCCGATACGGTCTCATTCTTTCGCTTGTATTTCAGCTCGGTAAACACCTTTTTGGCATATGTATTGGAATCCAGATATCCGTACATCTCATCAACGAGAATAAACGCGTCTCCCATCTGGTCGAGCACCCACTGCTGCCCCAGCTCCGTAATACCCAGAAATTCGTCGCGGACAATACTGACAATGATCATTAAAATGGCCAATGATGCGCAAACCGGCACAATATCAAAAGAAAAATTGAATATAAGCATGGCGGTCAGGGAAGCGCCGATCAGAAACTGCGCCCCCGCCAGCTTTGCAAGATTACTGCGCTCTGTTTCGATTTGCACCTGAAAGATACGCACAGTCGTATACAGCATACCGCAAACCAGTATCACGCTCATTACACTATACCGCAGCATATACAGGACACCGGGCGCCGCCTGAATCAACACAAGCCCGGTTTTATCGCTGCACGCAAATTGTAAATCCTCAAACACCAGTCCAAAGCTGTCTCCGCTCCAGAAAAACACTAAAAACAGCGCGTCTATCGCACACCACAGCGCAAAGGGAAGCGCGAGCCATTTATAACGCTTCATCTTTAAATATGACCACAAAAACAGCGCAAACATCAGGTAGAAAACCACGTTGCCGAAATACTCCATCTTAAGCGCAATCAGCGCGCCCTCATGCGTCTTTGTCTGAAGCAGCAGCATATAGCTCCCATTGATAATCAGGCAGCCCAGATTCGTCAAAAGCAGATACATGGAGGTTCTGCTGCGTGCCCTTCTCAGAAGCAGGACGCAGCCGGCAAAAGGTATCAAAATGCCGGCAGACTCTATCAGATTGCCTAAAATATAAATGATCATTCCTATGCCCCTCCGATAATATCCCGGCAAAGGGTATGCCCGCTTCGGATATTCCCCTCGCAGTCCCCCTCTGCCACCATCCGGTAAGCAAGCGCACAGATTTCCGATGCGGCATTCGCATAGATCCATTTATGCTGATTGCGAATCATCTCGCCGCGGACAGTCTCATCCTCCAGGCATGCTCTGATCTCGCCTGTACTGCTTTTTGAAGGATGTACCCGCCTGCTCATCCCGTGCTCCTCAAAAAAACAGGCGTTATAGGTCTCACACCCCGGGATTGGCGACACATGAATCAACGGAACGCCCATCACCGCTGCCTCCGTTGACGAAAGCCCCCCCGGCTTGGTAATAAACAGGCTGCTCGCCCGCAAATACAGGGCCATTTGATCGGTATGTCCTATAAGCAGTATGTGTTCCCCGTACCTTTGCAGCAGCCGCTCATACAGCCGCCGGTTGCTGCCACAGATTACCGTCAGGCGGATTTGCTCCTCCTGTCCCATATCCTCATACAGCAGCTCCAGAATTTTTTCTATCTTTCCGGCTCCGATACCGCCGCCCGAAATCAGGATATATTTCTTATCAGGCTCAAGCCCCAGAAGGCGCCTTGCCTCCTCACAGGATACCGGTTCGCAAAACCCGTGATGGACCGGTATACCGCAGGCATGTATCTTATCCGCCGGAATCCCCCTTGAAATAAAGGAATCCGCAAGCTCCGGATGTGGGATTACATACGCGTCGCACTCACATTCCTCCGTAAACGGAATACAGGTGTAATCCGTCGCCACAAAAATCGTCTTGGGAACCGCCATATGATGCAGCTTCATATAGGTCAGAATCTCTGCCGGAAAAATATGCGGCATCAAAACAATGTCAAAGGAATGCTCCGCCAAAAAGTCCGCCATCACTGCTGCCATTCGCCGATTCTCATAATAGACCGGGGATCGGAACGGCAGCCTGCGATACGCCTCGCCGGCCGCGTAAACCATGCCAAACGCATTTGGCGCCCTCTGCGCCAGAGAAATATAGGCCCCGTCAATCCCCGCCGCCAGACGGCGGCTGTACAGCGTATACGGGTTGAGCATGCTGGCATGGTGTCCCTGCCGCTCCAGCTCCTCCTTCAACGCATTTCCCGCGGCATTATGCCCTCCGCCCATACCGCAGGATAATATCAATGCCTCCATAACAGCCTCACCTTCATTTTATCCTTCAACTCTCTGCTCAGATGCAGCCGCAGCAGCACAACAGACGTAATCATCCAAAATCCCAGCTGGATACCTGCCCAGAGCTTCAAAATCCCGGCCGCAGCCGACGCGCACAGATATGCCGCCCCCGTACGGTAAAAATGCGGCGTGATGCGCAATACCAACGAAAAGAACAGGAAAAACGCGGCAAGGAGAAGCACCGGCTGCCAGACGGGCATCAGCCCCAGCAGACACCCGAAGGAAACGGCAATGCCCTTACCGCCCTCAAACCGATGAAAAACAGAAAAAGCATGCCCTATTACGGGTGCTGTAAGCACCAGGGCCATGGACAGCGCAGTGGTTGAAGCATCCCGCCCACAACGCATATACAGCCAGACCGGTAAAAAGCCCTTGAGCAGATCTCCCGTCAATGTCAGAATGCCACACACAGCTCCGCCGTAGAGGAACGCGTTTGCCGTACCGGGATTGCCGTCCTTGCTCCGCCCGATTATATCTTCCTTCTTCAGCATATGCGCAAACACCCACGCATATAAAACGCTGCCCGACAAATAGCCATATAAAATAAAGAAAATTGTCCGCATGCCGCGCCCTCCTTTCCACGTCCTGCTGCCGGAAGAATTCTACGTCTCCGCTTCGGACACAGGCGTTTTCGCAACATCCTTCTTCCGAAGCTTTTTTACCTCATACAGCTTCTCGTCCGCCTCCATCAGTGCCTCCCTGAGGGTCATACCATCCTCCGGCCGTAAAAAACAGGCACCGGCCGAAACAGTAACATTGTACGGCTTGTCACTTCCCGCATTGTAATCCTCGAACCTCCGGTATAATGAAGAGAGGATTTCCTCTTCCGTTCTGCAGGTATCGTACGTCATAATGCAGGCGAACTCATCACCGCCGATTCTGCCCGCGACCCCGTTATCGCCGACCAGCTCCTTCAGGAACCTGCCGATTAAGATAATGGAATGATCGCCCTCCTTATGCCCATAGCGGTCATTGATAATTTTGAGATTATTCATGTCCACATAAATTGCCATAACCGTTTTCTTCTCGCGGCGGCTTCTCTCCACCAGCGCCTCTGCTTCCCCGTAAAAGCCCCTGCGGTTTAAAATCCCTGTCATTACATCCGACTTGGAAATCGTATCCAGCTCTATATTATGCTCCTTCAGGGCGGCAAGGTTTTCTTCCAGCTGCTGCTGAATCTGTTCGTTTGCCCGGAGCAGGCCAATCATCTTAATCGCGGAGCTTACCTGATTGATCAGGAACTCCCCGTTCGTGTGCACTGCTTCCGTAAGGTCGCAGAGCAGCGCTCCGTACAGCGTCTCTTTAAAGAACAACGGCAGCAGGACGCATTCATACCGCTCCTTCAAGGAAAACGCCTCCGTGAAAACAGCTGCAAGCGGCTTCTTCTGCTTATTGACGGGTATCGTCTCCACCTGACGCTGCTGCAGTACCGCTTTCATATACAAGGCTTCCGGCGGCGCAAAGCGCTCCTGAAACAAATGCAGGCGTGGTTCCGGAAGAATATAAATACAGGCGTTTTTTATATTCAGCCAATCGAGATTTTCAAGAAGCGTTCCGTAGCTTTGATCTCTCCCTTTCTCAAACTGCAGCATATCCTGAACAAACAGCTTGATGGAATAGCTCTCCGCCTCCTTTGAGACGTTTATTTTGCCAAGCTGTTCATCCATCGCGCGAATAATCTTCCTGTAAAGGCTGGAAAAGACATTGCGCAGCTCAAATTTGTCTGCCTCCTCCATCTGCCTTGACGCCAGTCCCCGGTACAACTCCTCCAGCGTCGAAAGCAGGTTGTCCACATCCGCATAGGCAATGCCGCCAAGATGCAGAAACGTCTCCATGCAAAGCATGATTGCCTCACTTCCTTCCCGGCAATCCCCCGTGAACCGCTTCGCAATCGTATCCATAAGCCTCTGATAGCATTCCCGCAGCCGCTCCATCTGCTCAGCCATCTCATCATGGTTATAGCGGTAAAATATATCGTCAAAGCTGCTGTTCCAGTCTCTTACAATATGCGACCCGCTCTCCTCGCCGCCTGCCTTATCCACAATCGAATCTCGTTTTACGAACCGCGTCGGAAGCACTCTGCTCTCTACATGCCCCTTCCGCAGCATGGTCATCACCATGTCTAAGGCCTCTGCGCCCAGCTTTGACGCATCCGCGCGGACAGATGATAATGTCGGCGCGGCTTTTGTCGCCGCAAGCGTATCGTCATACCCCAAAACGGAAATATCCTTACCTGCCTGAAGCCCTCTGCGATGCAGTTCTTCATACAAACCCAGCGCTGTATCGTCGTTTACACAGAAAACCGCATCCAAATCCGGATTCTCATCCAGCAGCCTGCGGTATGCCTCCGTGCTCCTGCGGGAATAATTGCCTTCCACATACATCTTCTCCGTAAATGCGATTCCATGCGCAGAAAGAACTTTCTCAAAGGCCTGCCTGCGCTCATAGGCATCCGAATTTTCCAGGCTGCCGCCAATCATGCCAAAATGTCTGCAGCCGCAGTCTTGAATCAGATACTCCAAGCCTTCCCGGATTCCCTCATAATTATCAAACCCCACATTGGCATAGCCTTCTATCTTGGACGCAACGAGCACCATCGGAATTCCCTCATACTGCCGGAGCATTGCCTCCATGCTCTTCTGGGAGGCAAAACACCCGATGCTTCCCGCCGATATAATAAGCGCGTCCACATTCTCCTTTGTCGCATATGAGAAAATCGTATTGTGCTGATATTCGTACATCAATTCCCGATTCTCCGTCAGGTCACGCTCCCAATATTTCCCCGGAAACACAACAATATTCACATCCACGGCGCGCGCCGCCTGCAAAACGCCCCTGCACACATCTCTTGTGTTATCATCCATAATCCCGCTCACAAAAACGCCGATTGTAAGCCGCTTCTTCTCTTCCGCCATTTTCTCTCCATTTCTGCGCTTTTTCCGCGCATAGCGAGCATATAACAAGGTACCCTCAATATGCCGCGTTGTATCTATTTTACCACAATTCCCCCTTCGCTTCTATCTTTTTATTTCTATTATAGTTGTAATTTTGCAAAAAAAATCGAGCGTCGGCACGCTCGATTACAAAAAGCTGCTAAAGCAGCCGGAGAAGCCTTTCATAAAGCTTCCAATCGCTGTCCTTGAATACATTAAAAACAATCCGCTCCATACGGCCGGCATGCTCCTGCAGAAAACCGGTTGCCGCTTCCAACGCGATTTCCGCAGCCTTCTCATTTGGGAAATGAAATTCTCCGGTTGAGATGCAGCACAGCGCAACGGATTTGATGTCATTCTCCAGACAGCACGCCAGAACACTTTCATAGCAGCTGCGCAGCTCCTGGCAGTGCGCGGCCTTCAGCCCGTCATATACAATCGGCCCCACGGTGTGAATGACATAATCACAGGGAAGATTATAGCCCGGGGTCAGGGTCGCCGTGCCTGCAGGCTCCTCATAGCCGCGGCCATATTTCAGCCGCCTGCCGCTCATAATGCGGCTGCATTCTTCCCGAAGCTGCATCCCCGCCGCGCTGTGAATGGCATTGTCAATGCACCGGTGACAGGGCACAAAGCAGCCCAGCATCTGTGAATTGGCGGCATTTACAATCGCACCTGCTTTCAATCTTGTAATGTCTCCCTGCCAGAGCGATATTTTCTCCGCATGGCAGTAACGGCTGTTAAACGCCTCCTTTATTGTCGGAATATCGGCCAGCGCCACCGCCCCCTTTGCCTTCAGCTCCTCCTGCAGATAATCGTCCTGCAGCTGCAGCAGCGGCCGGGGCAGTCCGCCCGGCATACGAATATTCATAAGCGATCGGATGGCGTTTTTCTTTTCCGCCACGCTATATCCATCCGTTTCCAGTCCTTTGTATTGCGTAGAATCCGCTTTCAGGCATTCCAGAAAAGCATCTGTTTTTTCCATCATATTCATATCAGTCACCCGCCTTTTCGTCATGTGCACTGCACCCAGACAAATCCAATATGGCCTTCGCCATATCACCGCCGATACCAACCGCCCTGCCCTCGCAGTCCTCCGGTATGAAGGCCTCATCCCTGTTGAGCCGAATCAGCGACAGATTTTTGTTTTCCTCAAGCATTTTTTCAAAGGGAAACCGGATAATTGCCGGGGTATTAAAGCCTACGCCAAGCTCCAGCAAAACGCCTCCTTTCCCTTTCATTTTTTCACAAAAAGCCCGATAACGGCCAGCCGCCGCATGCCAGTCTTCATCCTCGACAAAATATTGGTCGCACCGAAGATGCATCGTCATATGTCCGCCGCATACCGGACATTTCGGTACCATTTCGGAGGGAATCAGACAGTCCTGCCTCGCCCGGTCCATCTGTCCAAACAGCTCTCCGGCGTCATAGATACTCCGATGGCAGCCCTTTTCGCACTGAATATTTCCATAATCGCCCTGCGTGGCAAAAATGCGCTCCACCTGAAATCCGGATTTCTGGAACTGGTGATCCACATTGGTCGTCAGGACAAAATAATCCTTTTCCTTCACGATTTCATAAAGCTGCCTGTATAAAGGCAGGGCCGGCGGCAGAAACCGATTCACCATGCTGTGCTTTGACCAGTAGCCCCACTTCGCCTCCTGCGTGGGAAACGGATAAAATCCCGCCGCGTACATATCCGTCATATATGCGGAACCGTATTTTTCTATAAATTCACCGAAATCATTATGAAACCGCTCTCCGCTGTAAGTAAGCCCCGCCGCTGCGGATGCCCCTGCTCCGGCGCCGATCAGTATGGTCTCGGCCTCCTCTATCCATGCAGACGCCCGTTTGACCTGCTCCTCATACGGCGCATCCTGAAATACATAGTCCCCAACGGGAGCACTGCTTAAAAACTGCCGCCAGTCTGCCATAATACGTCAACCTCCCTTTATTTTTTCACAACGGAAATCCGCTGGCGGATATGATTCCCTTTTTCGATTTCATCCACCCTTTCTTTCTGCGGATAAAACATCTCTTCTCCGCATCCTCTGCAGTTTTCCTTCTCGATGTAATATTTGTTGTTACATCTTGAAATCATATTATCACGCCCTTGTTGTAATGCCAAGTATTACATCAACTTTTTTTACAAAAAAATATCAGGATATATAAAAGCTCGTTCATACCCTGATATTCCGCCGCGGTTCCTGCCCCGCAAAAGCACCCGCACTCACGGAAACGCCGGTTTATTCAGCGCTTCCCCAGATATTTCTCCGTATCCTTCTTTAAATCCGCCAGTGTAATCGATGCAAGCTCATCCTCCATCGCCTTCTGTACCCGGAGAAGCTTATCATCCAAAATATGATGAATATTCCTTCCCACGGGACAATTTGTGTTCGGATTATCATGGAAATGAAACAATTCCCCATTTTCAATGCATTCTACGGCCCGGTACACGTCCAGAAAAGTAATCTCCTCCAGCGGCCTTGTAACCGCGGTGCCTCCGGTCCCCCTTGCCACGTCAATCAGGCCCGCACCCTTTAGCTGCCCCAATATTTTTCGGATAATAACCGGATTCACATTTGTACTCCCTGCAAGAAAATCACTTGTTACCTTATGCGTACCGCCGAACGTGTCTATACATGCAAAGATGTGAATTGCCAATGTAAACCGACTTGAAATCTGCATACGTTTCCACCGCCTCCTGTCCAGCCGGACTATACCTTACGCGGCGCCGTCTCAAACAGCGCGCTGACTTCCATTTTATCTATAATTCCCTGCGCGTCAACTCCCGGATGTGTCACATATATCCTGCATACCTGCTCCGTGAATGCCCTGTCAATGCCCAGACGTCCTGCGATAACGTCTATCTTACGGCCCGCCCGCATCTCCCGGATAATCGTCTCCACAATATCCTTTACATTCCTTTCTGTAACGCCTGTTACTTCAATAAGTGCCGTTTCCTGCGCCACATCAATTTTTTCGACCCGCCGGACGCCGGCTCCCTCCTCCACTTCCAGAACGGCCATCGTCACAGGCTGGTGAAACCGTCTCGGGCCGCAGCTTCCCGGATTCAGGAAGAGAATGCCCTCCTCTGTCTTTTCCTCATATTTATGAGAATGCCCGTAGATAAACACCTTCGCCGCTCCCAGCGCCTGCTTGCGGTGTTTTTTATTGTGAACCATATAAATCGGCAGGCCCAGCAGCGTGATCTCAAGCTCCTGCGGAAGCGCCGCGGCCCACGCCTTATCGTTATTGCCCCGCACCGCGTAAACCGGCGCAAATTCCTCCAGCTCCTCCAGAATCCGCCGGCTGTTGATGTCGCCGCCGTGCAAAATCACCTCGCAGGTCTTTAAGACCTCTTTTATCTCCGGCCTCAGCAGTCCGTGCGTATCTGATAATACGGCAATCCTGTGTATTGTGGATTCCATATCGCCCACCTCTTCTCTCCTCCGCAAACGCATCCCGTTTTTCTGCTTCAATTGAGGGTGCCCTTAATCAACAAAGGTATACGCCTTTGTCAATTAAGGGTAATGTGTTCCAAATATTTGTGCACCCGCACACCTGCAGCGCCCACCAGCATGCCGCTGATAAGCCCTCCAAGCATCAGCGCCGGCAGATAATACAGCACGCCAGCGCTTTCGAGTATAAAAAATGCCGCGGCAAGCTGTCCGATATTGTGGCACACCCCGCCTGCAATGCTGATTCCAATCGGCGAAAAGCCCTTCCCCTTCTTTATCAGCAGGAGCATCGCCAGAAAACTCAAAAACCCGCCGGCCAGACTGTAGAGAAGCGACGCCATATTCCCGAATAAGAAGGCCGTCAGTACGATTCGGATTGCAGAAATCTCCGCAACCTGCATTGGCCTGAGAAAATAGAAGCCAAGCAGTACGACCAGATTGGCAAGCCCAAGCTTAATCCCGGGGACGCCAAAGGAAAACGGTATCAGCGCCTCGATATAACTGAATATCATGGCAAGCGCCGCCAGCATTGCCGAATATGCCACTCTCTTCGCCATTTCTGCAACCATACCCTTCTTTCGCAGCGGCGCCGCACACAACATCCTCATTCCATCCGGCTCCCCCTGCTCATTACTTACGAATAATCTCTACCGGCCTCCCGCTCTCTGCCGCAAAATCATCCGCAATCCCTTCCGTAACATACAGGCAATCGCTTTCATCCAGCAGTACCGCGTCAAATTTATCGCTGTTTTCCCGCCAAAACGCGGCTGCCTGCTCTCTGCCCATAACAAAAAGCGCGGTAGACAGGCCGTCCGCAAGCGTGCCGTCCGCACTGACAATCGTTACGGAGACCAGCCCGCTTCGTGCCGGCCTGCCGGTTTTCGGGTCGAGGATATGATGATAAATAACATCCGCTTCTTCAAAATACCGTTCATAGCCTCCCGAAGTAACCACCGCCTTATCCTTCACCGAAAGAACGCCCAGATACGGCTCCTCAGGCTTCGGATTCTTAACCGCAATCCGCCACGCGCCCCCGCCGGGCCTTGCACCGATCAGCTGTACATTGCCCCCAAGATTAAGCATCGCGCTCCGGATATGGTATTCCTGCATAATCTGTGCCACGCGCATCGCCGTATATCCCTTGGCAATCCCGCCAAAGTCAAGCATTACGCCCTCCGGCAGTATAAGCGTGTTATCCGTCTCATTATAAACCAGCGCGCCGGTATCTACCCGCGCGCACAGCGCCTGCAGCTCCTCCTCCGCGGGCACACGGAATTGCTTTGTATCAAAGCCCCATGCCCGCATCACAGGATAGATCGTAATGTCAAAAGCGCCGTCCGTCTCCTGCCATAGCGCCACGCAGCGCCGCAGCAAATATTCCGTGTCAGCCGACAGGGTTCCCGCCTTACTTTGATTGAGCCTGGACACCTCGCTTTCCGCAAGTCCCGTCGAAAGCAGCGCGTCCAGCCGCTGGATTTCCTGCGCGGCAGCCTCAACCGCCGCGTCGGCATCGCGGCCGTACGCCGTGATTTCCATATAAGTGTCCATCGCGAAAATGCCTTTTGTCGCCGACCTGTTCACGTCTCTCACATAATATGCCGCAAGGATGCACAACAGCAGCGCAGGCACAACAGCAACGAACGTTTTCCGGTATTTTCTCATCTGTGACCTGCTCCCTCTCCTGCCTGTGCCTGTCGCAAATATCCGTCTCTGTTTTAAAAACATATGTTATATATTCTGCTGATTGCTCAGGTACCGAATGCAGATGCCGTCGGCATGAAGCACGTCTCCCTCCAGCTTTCTGGAAAATACAATCTTGCTGTCCCTGTCCTTAATAATCTCAACATCCTCCGCGCTGCTGTTGACAATCACCTCCAGCGTCTCTCCCCACCCCATTTTCTGGAACTGTATGATCCTCGGATTCGCGTAGTCCGACGGAAAGTGGAAATTGCGTTCACGCATCAGCGGCTCCTCCTTACGGAGCTTTATCAGCTGCTTTGTCAGGGAAATCTGCTCGTTATATTTGCCCTGTTCAATATCCTCCCAGGGCATGCAGCGTCTGCAGTCCGGGTCAAAACCGCCCTCCATGCCGATCTCTGTACCGTAATAAATGCACACGCTGCCCGGCATGGTAAACAGCAGCGCAAGCAGGCTGTTGTACTCGTCGATTCCTCCGGTGACATTCCGCAGGCGAATCGTATCGTGGGAATCGAGCATATTGAACAGCACGTCGTTTGTCTGCTGCATATAATTCGTATAGCAGCGGTTGATCATAAACTCAAAATCCTCACCGGTAAGGCTCTTGTCGAGGAAGAAGTCCTTCATGCTCCCCGCCAGCGGATAATTCATCACGGAATCAAACTCGTCTCCCCGCAGCCACGGAATCGCGTCATGCCAGATTTCCCCTAAGAAATACAGATCCGGCTTAACGGATTTGAGCGCCGCGCGCAGCTCCTTACAGAACGCGTGCGATACCTCGTTGGCTACATCCATCCGGATACCGTCCACATCATACTTCTTCACCCAGCCGCAGGCTACGCCAATCAGGTAATCTCTTACCACCTTGTTATTTGTATTGAGCTTGGGCATCGCGTCAAAAAAAGCAAATGTGTAAAGCTGTCCCTTTTTCGCCGCGTCCCATTTGTCCGAAAACGGATATTCGTTGATCATAAACCAGTCAAAATACTGCGAAGCCCGGCCGTTTTTCAGTACATCCTGCCATGGCTTGAAAAAATAACCACTGTGATTAAAAACGGCGTCCAGCATGACCCGAATCCCGCGCTTATGCGCTTCTTCCACGAACCGCTTCATCGTCTCGTCACTGCCAAAATGGCTGTCAATCTTCTCGTAATCCGTCGTATCATACTTGTGATTGGACTGCGCCTCATTAATCGGCGTCGTATAAATCCCCGTAATGCCCAGATCCTGCAGATAATCCAGCTTATCCGTCATCCCCTGCAGATCTCCGCCGTAAAAGTCACGGCCCCCGACATTGGCCTCGCATTTCCAGGGCTTTACATTCTCCGGATTAATCGTGGAATCGCCGTTGCAGAACCTGTCCGGGAAAATCTGATACCACACGGTCTCGTTCACCCACCTGGGTACTCTGTTGATGTCAATCGGGTTCATCCAGGGCATTGTGAAGCACTGTCTGCTGCGCCCTTTCAGGTGCATCTGCGCCTCGCTCACAAATCCGTCCTCAAAATAATACCACCGCTCCGTATCCGTAACCAGCTCAAAATAGTATTTCAGGCGCTTAAAGGCCGGCTTGATGGTTGTCGTCCACCAGAGCTGATACTTCAACCGCTTTTTGAACGGAATATTGGCCTTCTCGCCGGTCCACTCTTCTCCGCCGCCCAGGATACCGTTGGCAAACGGGTCTCCGTAGACAATATTCACTTCTTTTACGTCATAGCCTGTCTTAAGATTAATGATGAGCTGATTCTCGTCCAGCATGTAACAGTAATTGTCAACCGCTCTGTGAAAAACCGATGCAAATTCCATACAAACCTCGTTTCTGCGCACGCTCCCTGCGCGGGTATTTTTTAGGAAAACGTTTTCCAAACAATGGTTATATATGGCTTCCAACCCCTGAATTCATTGGAAGCCTTTTAGTCATTATACACAAATCAGAACGGAATTGCAACCATAAATATGCATATTTATAACCATGCGCCGCCCGGCTTCCTACGCCTTCGCCGCCTCCAGCCTGCGCATCTGCGCAAACTCCACAACCGCCATCACTACCGTGACAATCAGCGCAAGCGCGTCCGCCGCCGGCCCCGCGTAAAGAATGCCGTCAATCCCCATCTTAAGCGGCAGCACCACCAATAACGGCAGCAAAAATATAATCTGTCTTGTCAGGGACAGGAAAATACCCTTTACCGGCTTTCCGATGGAGGTAAAAAAGGTTGACGTAATCGGCTGCATAAAGTTTACGCAGGTAAAAAACAAATATACCCGGAAATAACTGGCCCCAAACGCGTAATAGCTCTCCGAACCGGAGCCGAACATCGAAATAATCTGCCTTGGGAACAGCTGAAACAGCGCGAAGGCCACAATCGACACGCCGCCGCCCGCAAGCATTGCCTGCCGGTACGCCGCCCGCACACGGTCATATTTTCCTGCGCCGTAGTTAAAGCTCTCTATCGGCTGGCTGCCCTGGGCGATTCCGATTACAATCGAGAAGCATACCTGCGCGACCTTCATAACAATACCCGCGCAGGCCAGCGGTATCGCCTCTCCATACACGGACCGTGCCCCGTAATATTTCAGGGAATTATTCAGCACAATCTGAATCAACATCATTGCGACCTGATTGAAGAAAGAAGCCGTGCCAATCGAAATAATGCTGGACGTGCAGCGCCACCGTATTTTAAAATGCTTTGCCTGCAGGGATACCGTCTTATACCGCCGCATATAACCAACCACAAGCGCAGCTGATATGATCTGCCCGATGATTGTCGCAAGCGCGGCGCCCTGCATGCCCATATGGAAGCCCATGACAAATACCGCATCCAG
This sequence comes from uncultured Lachnospiraceae bacterium, assembly GCA_949948735.1. Classification (GTDB taxonomy): domain Bacteria; phylum Bacillota; class Clostridia; order Lachnospirales; family Lachnospiraceae; genus COE1. The sequence continues at coordinate 169,362 of CATLGV010000001.1, forward strand.
AATTGTATTGATAACCGCACCCGTCAGGTTACAGATCATTGTCATTTTGGGATTGCCGTCCGCCCGTATCAGGTGTCCGCCGCCCGTCGTCAGCAGCAAAAACGGGAAGCCAATCGATGTGATCCGCACATACTCCTGCGCGTAAGGCAGCACATCCTCAGGCGCGCCAAAGGCCCTCAACAGCGGGGTAAGAAAAATCTGGGATATCAGGCACAGCACGGTACCGCACAACACCAGCATACTGATGGAATTTCCCACGTAATACGCCGCATGCTCCTTCTCGCCCTTACCCATCGTCAGATTAAAACAGGAAGCGCCGCCGATACCAAACATCAGTGCAAGCGCAAGACACGAGGTAGACAGCGGAAACGCGATATTGGTCGCCGCGTTTCCAAGCGTTCCCACAGACTGTCCGATAAACAGCTGGTCCACGATATTATAAAGCGCCCCCACCAGCATTGCGACAATGCTCGGCAGGGCAAACCGCGTCATCAGCTTCGATATTTTCTCCTCTCCTAACGGATTCTTCTCTTTTTGTTCGTCCATCTCAAACTCCATTTCTACAGCATTTTCCGCACACCGGATTTTCAGTGCGTTTCCGGAACGTATCAGCCGACGCTTGTCCTGCCGGCCACAACATTTTCATAGTCCTCCAGATTTTTCTCCAGAAGCGCCGGCGTATCAAGCCCGTAAGGGCATTTTGACGCACATTGTCCGCAATGCAGGCATTCCTTAATCTTTGCCATCTGTGCCTGCCATTCCTCGCTCAGCCAGCCTGCCGACGGAGACCGCCGCAAAAGCTGGGACATGCGCGCGCAATTATTGATTTGAATCCCCTTGGGGCAGGGCATACAATACCCGCAGCCCCGGCAAAACGCTCCGCAAAGCTCCTTCAGATCCCGTTCGTAAACGGCCTTCATTTCATCATCCATTACCGGCGGGTTCTCCTGAAAGGAAAGAAATTCCTCCAGCTCCGACGTCCGCTGCACGCCCCATAGCGGCAGCGCATGCTCATGCTGCGCCGCAAACCAGTAGCAGAGCTTCGCATTGGTAAGCAGGCCGCCCGCAAGCCCCTTCATCCCAAGAAAGCCCATCCCGGCGTCTGCACATTTTTGAACAAGCTCGATTTCTCTTGGCGTCGATATGTAAGCGAAAGGATACTGCAGCGTGTCATACAGACCGCTTGCAACAGCCTCCTCCGCTACATTCAACAGATGCGCGGTAATCCCGATATGACGTATTTTTCCCTGTTCCTTCGCCTTTAATACCGCATCATAAACGCCGTCCTCTTCCCCCGGCCGGAAGCACTTTGGCACGCAGTGAAGCTGGTAAATATCAATATAATCTGTTTTTAAAAGCTTCAGAGAGGTGTCCAGATCCTCCAGCACCTTGTCCCCCGTCTTTGCCGCCGTCTTTGTCGCTATATAATAGCGGCCTCTGTCCACGCCGGCCAGCGCCTTCCCCAGCTTCTCCTCACTGTCACTGTATGCGCGCGCCGTGTCAAAAAAATTGACGCCGCCATCCAATGCCATATGAATCAATGCCACCGCCTCTTTTTCACCGATTCGCTGTATCGGAAGCGCGCCGAAGCCGTTCTTATTCGCTGTAATCCCCGTCCTGCCAAGCTTTACTGTCAGCATATTCGTCTTTCCTTCCCTTTCCTAATATATAACAATCGTTTTTTAATCATCATTCTTAAGACAATCCATACCCGCCCTGCTCCGGATATACGCCGTCATTTTCTCCCGGATTATCTCAAACTGCGCGTTGGTCTCCGGCAAATCGGATTCAAAGCGCATCAGCTTGTCCAAAAACCCCTGCTGATATACAATCCGATAGCTCACCGGATATACCAGCTCATAGACAAGCGAAATATGTCCCGCCACATGATCAACCGGCGTCTTTTTCAGGCTGCGCAAAATCGCATGCTCCTCAAAAAAGCCCTGCATCACCGCATCGCTCACCCTGCAGCCTTTGAGCTCCTTTGTCGTCACATTATAAATCTCCTCCAGAGGCACAACAATATTCACCTTCAAAATGTCAATCTTATCCGCATCCCTGAGCAGATGCGCAAATCTTGCCTCCCGCGGGGACAATTCCGCGGGAAGCCGGTATGCGCTGTGATACCGGACAGCCCGCTCCAGCAGAACGTCCTCCGACGCGTCTTCTATATAGTCCCGTATCCGCTTGTCGTGAAATAAGATATCCGCCCCAAACGCCGCATGATCTATCGACTGCGCGTCATTAAAGGTCCCAAACTGCCGCAATTGCTCAAACCGGCCTACATCATGCAATATCCCCGTAAGCCATGCGATATCCGTCTCCTCCTCCGAAAAACCCGATGCGCGGGCAATGGCCTCGCAAAGCTCACATACGCGGGCCGTATGCTCAATTTTCAGCTTTACCTTCTCATCCTCTGCATTATAATCACTGACATATTCCGCAAAGGCCTGCCTGGCCCGCTCTCTGTCCACAATCATTTCGTATCCTTTCTGCTGCTCCCGCATACATATCCATTTTCTGCATGCCTTAGCATGAAAACCCCCCGGAAAATCACCCTGGCTGCAAAATCGACGCTTCCCTCACGCTGTAATCGCGTTTCCCGTATAAAGCTGATAATATTTGCCCTGCGCCTCAATCAGCTCGTCATGCGTACCGCGTTCGATAATCCGTCCCTGCTCCAGCACCATTATGCAGTCGCTGTTCTTGACGGTGGACAGGCGGTGCGCGATTACGAAGGTGGTTCTGCCCTTCATCAGCTTATCCATACCGTCCTGCACAATCTTCTCCGTGCGCGTATCAATGGAGCTGGTTGCCTCGTCAAGAATAAGCGCCGGCGGATCCGCAATCGCGGCCCGCGCAATCGCAAGCAGCTGCCGCTGTCCCTGGCTGAGATTCGCACCGTCTCCTGTCAGCAGCGTATTATAGCCCTCCGGCAGGCGCTCGATGAAGCCGTGCGCATTGGCCAGCTTCGCCGCGGCAATAACCTCCTCGTCCGTCGCGTCCAGCTTTCCATAACGGATGTTCTCCATAACCGTATCCGTAAAGAGATGCGTATCCTGCAGCACAATCCCCAATGAGCGGCGCAAATCCGCCTTCTTGATCTTATTGACATTGATACCGTCATACCGGATTTTACCGTCCTGAATGTCATAAAAGCGGTTAATCAGATTGGTTATCGTCGTCTTACCGGCGCCGGTAGACCCGACAAAAGCAATCTTCTGGCCGGGCTGCGCATACATGACGATATTGTGAAGAACGATTTTCTCATCACTATAGCCAAAGTCCACGTCATCAAACTCCACCATGCCTTCCTGACGCTGGTAGGTCGTCGTATCGCTGTCCTTATGATAGTGCTTCCACGCCCACATGCCGGTATGCTTTGGCGTCTCGCGGAGCTCTCCGTTTACCTCCTCCGCGTTCACAAGCGTAACATAGCCGTTGTCCGCCTCCGGCTCCTCGTCAATCAGCTTAAAGACTCTGTCTGCGCCGGCCAGTGCCATTACTATAGAATTGAACTGCATGCTGACCTGATTAATCGGCATGTTAAAGCTCTTGTTGAAGGACAGGAAGCTTGCAAGTCCGCCGAGCGTCAAGCCGGTAATATTGCCAAGCGCCAGCATGCCGCCGACAGTCGCGCATACCACATAGCTCAGGTTGCCGAGCTGCGCATTGATGGGCCCCAGCATATTGCCGAACTGGTTCGCATTGTACGCACTGTCAAAAAGCTCGTCGTTGAGCTCATTGAAGCGCTTCATGCTCTCCTCCTCATGGCAGAACACCTTGACCACCTTCTGCCCCTCCATCATCTCCTCTATATAGCCGTTGACCGCGCCCAGCGCCTTCTGCTGCGCGATGAAATATCTTCCCGAAAGCCCTGTTGCCTTCTTGGTCACAAACAGCATGAGCGATACCATAACCAGCGTAACCACCGTCAGCGGAATGCTGAGCACAAGCATGCTGACAAAAACGCTGATAATCGTAATCGCACTGTTCAGACACTGCGGAAGACTCTGGCTGATCATCTGGCGCAGCGTATCAATATCATTGGTATAGCAGGACATAATGTCTCCGTGCGCATGTGTGTCAAAATATTTAATCGGAAGCGATTCCATCTTTTGAAACATTTCATTCCGGATATTTCTCATGGTTCCCTGGCTGACATTGATCATAATCCTGTTATAGGAATACGCTGACAGCGCTCCTATCGCATAGAAGCACGCCACCCGCGCGATTGCATGCGCAAGCCCCGAAAAATCAGGATTCGCGCTGCCAAGCAGCGGCGTAATATAGCCGTCAATCAGCGTCTGCATAAATAAGGTTCCCTGCACATTGGCAAGTACGCCCACAAAAATACATATTACAACAATAATAACATGTGGTGTGTAATTCTTAAGTACATATCCTATCAGCCGTTTAAACAGCTTGCCGGGATTCTCGATTTTAGGCTTGGGCCCGCCGCGTCTTGGCCCGCCATGCCCCTTGGGCATTCCCTGTCCTGCCATTACTGGTCACCTCCGTTTTCGTCAAAGTCCGCATTGCCGCCCGTCTGCGATTCGTAAACCTCTCGGTAAATATCGCTGGTTTCAAGCAGCTCGTCATGGGTTCCGAACGCCGCTACCTGGCCGTTGTCCATTACTATAATTCTGTCGGCGTTCTGTACGCTGCTGATTCTCTGTGCGATAATCAGCTTTGTCGTATCCGGAATCTCCTCCGCAAACGCCTTGCGAATCTTTGCATCCGTCGCGGTGTCCACCGCGCTGGTGCTGTCATCCAGAATCAATATCTTCGGCTTTTTCAGCAGCGCCCGCGCAATGCAAAGCCGCTGCTTTTGTCCGCCCGACACGTTCGTACCGCCCTGCTCTATATAGGTATTGTACTTATCCGGCATTCTCTGTATAAATTCGTCCGCACAGGCAAGCCGGCATGCCCTGACGCATTCCTCCTCGGTGGCCTCAAGATCTCCCCACCGCAGGTTTTCCAGAATTGTCCCGCTGAACAAAACGTTTTTCTGCAGCACGACCGCAACCTGATTGCGCAGCGCCTCCATATCGTAGCTGCGCACGTCAATCCCGCCCACAAGCAGCTCTCCCGCCGTTACATCGTACAGACGGCTGATCAGATTCACGAGGCTTGACTTCGCACTGCCGGTACCGCCGATAATGCCGATGGTTTCTCCCGATTGAATGTCTAGGTTAATGTTTTTCAGCACCGGCTTTCCTGCCTTATGATATGCAAAATCCACATTGCGGAAGCAAATGCTGCCGTCTGGAAGCGCTTTGACAGGCTCCTTGGGGTTCTCGAGATCGGATTTCTCCTCCAATACCTCCGCAATTCGCTTCGCGCTTGCATAGCTCATCGTCAGCATAACAAATATCATGGATACCATCATCAGGCTCATCAGGATATTCATACAATAGGTCAAAAGACTCATCATCTCTCCGGTAGTCAGGCCGCCTGCGACAATCATCTTTGCGCCCAGCCATGATATCAGGAGAATACATGTATATACCGTCGCCTGCATAAGCGGCATATTGATGACTACCAGCTTCTCCGCACGCAGGAACATATTATATATATTGGCGTTGGCCCTGGCAAATTTATCGGTCTCGTGCTCCTCGCGCACATAAGCCTTCACCACGCGTATCGCGGATACGTTCTCCTGCACGCTCGCGTTCAACGCGTCATATTTTTCAAAAACCTGACGGAAATGCTTCGTAGCCCGCGGAATAATCAGACCGATGCAGCACCCAAGAAAAACAACCGCTATTAAATAAATCGACGCAAGGCGCGCATTGATGGAAAACGCCATAAACATCGCAATAATCATGGACGCCGGCGCGCGCATCGCCATCCGGAGTATCATCTGATAGGCGTTCTGAATATTCGTGACATCCGTCGTAAGTCTGGTAATCAGGCTGGACGTGGAATACTTGTCAATATTTGCAAACGAATAGGTCTGAATATTCTCAAACATGGCCTTTCTCAGATTCCGCGCAAATCCCGTTGATGCCCGTGCGCCGTATTTTGCCCCCATCAGTCCCGCCCACAGACCGATAAGCGCCGTCACAATCATGCATCCTCCGACCTTGTAAATATGATTCAGATTTCCCGCATTTACACCGTCGTCAATAATGGACGCCATCATCAACGGTATAACCATCTCCATAATGACCTCCAGAATCATAAATACGGGTGTAAGTATGGAATCCTTCTTAAATTCCTTAATCTGTGCGCCTAATACTTTTAGCATGTTTTCACCCTTTCTTCCATATTTTATAATTTATCCAGGTTTTCCCTTATTTTCCGGGCAACCTTGTAAAATATCTCCAAATCCTGCGGGTCAATATCCGCCGCGATGCACGCTTCCATTTTATCAATCATTTCGCGCGTCCGCACAGCGATCTCCCTTCCCTGCGCCGTCAGAACAATCTTCTTTAATCTGGCGTCGCCGTCGACGGCCTCCCTGCTGATATAACCCTTCTTTTCCATAAGCTGCAGAATATTTGTCACTGTGGAACGCCGAATGTTAAATTCCGACTCAATGGTTTTCTGGTAAATGCTCCTGTCCTCGTTATCACGAAGGTATCCCATTATCCATCCATGCATCATGGTAACCTCGTCAAAATCCGCGTCTATGCCAAATCTGATAAACTTCTGCTTAAAAGTAGTATGAAGCATCCGGATGATATGTCCAATCCGCCGCTCCCTGCATTCCTTAGTCCCGCCCTCGTCCATAACTGCCCCCGTCTGCACCTTGCATGCAGTATTCCGCTTTGAAACTTATTTATTGTTCATCCGCAAACAATCCACGTATGGACAATCCACCAATGAACTGTTCGTGTGCTAACATTTTACACGCATCTTTTTCACAAGTCAATCACAATTTTTATTGTTTATCTTTTTTTCACTTTTGATTCTCTAAAACTTTCTAAGCTCGATCGAATCATCGTCCGGCGTGTTTTCAACCGCCTTTATCTCGACATCATAGCCAAAGCTGTCGTTTACCTGCACATGCACCCTGTCCCCGCGTTTGTGTCCTGTCAGCGCCTTCGCAATGGGTGATTCGATACTGATAAGTCCCTGCAGCGGATTATTGCGGACTGTCGTAACCAGCCTGTACCGCTCTGTAGTGCCGTCCTCCACAAACAGCACCTCCACCGTCTTGTTCAGTCCGACTTCATCCTCCTTACTGTCGTCCTCAATAATAACAGCCGTTTTTATCATTCTTTCCAGATACCGGATACGGCTCTCATTTTGGTTTTTATATTTTTTGGCCGCATGGTACTCAAAGTTCTCGCTCAGATCCCCCTGCGCCCGCGCCTCCTTTACGGCCTCCAGCGCTTCCCTGCGGATTACCAGCTTCCTGTGCTCGATCTCCTCTTCCATTTTCTTAATATCGTTGCGTGTCAGTCTGTCGTTCATCTCATATTTCCCCATTCTTGATTTTAAACCGGAGCAGTCCGGTTTTTGGTATTCCCCTGCGTGAGAAAAGCACCTATCCGTGATAGATGCTTTTCAAAGTCAATGCTGTATTCCTGTATATGATATTGGGCAAAAGCCTTCATCTGTTCTGCAGCTATTTTGCCGCCTTCCCCGACGGTTTTACAAGGAACAGGCTCAGCAGCAGCGCGATCACATAGAGCACAATCGTCGCATACAACACGCACTGATAACCGGTCGGATTCACCATAACGCCGTGAGACTCCACTTCCTGGCCGAAATGCTGCACAATCCAGTTCGCCATCTGATTACCGGTCAGGCCGGCAAAGCCCCATGCCGACAGCGTAATGCCATGTATCGCACTGATACTTCCCATACCGTAGTGGTCGGAAAGCAGTGTCGGCACATTGGAAAAGCCGCCGCCGTACCCTGCGTTTACAACAAAAATCAATCCCAGAACAAGGATGATCAGAAGGGTATTGCCCTCTCCATTTTTGATACCACCCGTTATCATTACCAGCGCCGTAAATGCAATTGACAAAATGAAAATAATCTTATAAACGGTATTCCTGTCCTTCATCGTGTCCGCCCAAGCCGAAAAGCCAAGACGCCCGCCCGCATTAAATATCGCAGATACCGTTGAAAGGATGCCTGCAAAGCTCGCAAGGCCGATACACTTGATAATCATCTTCTCCTGTGAAATCAGCGCAAGACCGCAGGTAATGTTAATGTAGAACATCAGCCAGATGCCGACGTAGTTCGCAATCGGCTTCGTCTTAATCACGGACATAATGCTCTGTTTTGCCTCCTTGGACTGCGGCTCATGCCAGTCGTCCGGCTTCTTTAAAAGCAGGTGCCCGACAAACATCATTACGAAATAAACCACCGCCAGAATCCAGAACATCTTATAGATGCCGCCCTCGCCAAGGTTGTCCAGCATCGCCTGCATAATCGGACTTGCAATCGCCTTCGCGGCGCCAAAGCCCGCAACGGCAAGACCGGTCGCAAGACCCTTTCTGTCCTTGAACCACAGCATCAGCGTCTTAACCGGCGACAGATATCCTGTTCCCAGACCGACGCCCATAATAAAGCCGTAGCACACATATATCCCGATTAACGCCAGTATATTCCCGCGGTGGGAACCGCCGTAATAGATGAAAAATCCCGTGCCTGCCATACCCGCCGCAAAACAAATCGTCGCAATCAGGGAAGATTTGTGAATATCCTTCTCAACGATATTACCAAGAAAAGCTGCCGACATTCCAAGGAAGAAAATCGCAAAGCTGAATGCCCACTCGGTTGCCCCCTTTGAGAACCCGATGTAATCAGCGATTTCCTGGCTGAAAATCGACCAACAATATACCGTACCTATACTGCAATGAAGCAGCAATGCGGGAACTGCCGCGCGAATCCACTTATTGGCGCGCCAACCCTTGTTTTCTTTTGCACTTGCCCCCATTCTTACTAACCTCCATACCTTATTTTGGCAAAAGCCTACCTTTACTATCTTACACCAAAACTTTTTAAATTTCAATCTTTTCTTCATTATATTCCGTTTGCCGCGCCCCCTTGCAGCTATTGAAATAATAAATTGATTTGTATATAATTATGATAGCAGACAAACATCCTCTGCGGACTTTTCCAAAAGGAGTTTACGGCAATGGTTACAATCAAGGATATCGCAAACCGGCTTGGCATCGCCCCCAGCACTGTCTCCAAAGGGCTTAACGACGCCAATGACATCAGCCCTGATTTGAAAAAGCTTGTGCTTGACACCGCAATTGAAATGGGCTATGTCACCAAGAAAATGAAAAAAGAGACGCATAAACGGCTTTGCCTGTTTATTGAGAATATGCAGTATGAACATCCGCAGGACTTTGGCTTTGACATTATCCTGGGCTTCCGCCAGGCAGCGATACGGGACGACTGGGAGGTGCACATCGTCCCGATAACGCCCATTCTGCAGCTGCGCGAGCCTTACGACAGATACATGATGCGCAACAACTATCACGGCGGCTTTCTTGTCGGCTTCGCACTCAGGGACCCGTGGATGAATCAGCTTGAAACCACTACAATCCCCACAGTTCTTTTCGATAACTGCATCCGGAAAAATCCCAATGTCGCATATATCGGGACGGACAGCTTTGAGGGGATTGACATCGCCATCGAGCACCTTATTGCACTCGGACACACAAAAATAGCCCTGCTCAACGGTTCCCCCGACTCCATGATTACTACAGACCGCTACAACGCGTACGTCAGCAGCATGCAGAGTCATGGCCTTCCCGTCGACGAGAGCCTGGTTGCGCATGGCCATTATGTTGAAGAAAGCGCCAAATACCATACCGCCTCTTTGATTAAAAGCGGCGCAACCGCCATCCTTTGCGGCAATGACCTGCTGGCCATCGGCGTCATAAAGGAATGCCGGCGGATGCATGTAAAGCTTCCGCAGGAGCTAAGCGTTATCGGCTTTGACAATATCCCGGCCGCGGAGACAATTTCCCCCGCGCTCACCACGATCAGCCAGGACCGGGTTGATTTGGGCCGCAATTCCTTTGCCGCGCTTTACTGGCTGATTGCAAAGGTCCCCATCTCCAAATCCCTGCTGCGGCCGGAGCTGATTGTCCGTGAAAGCACCGCTCAGGTGCGTACAAGCTTATGATAAATGTCAAAGCAGTCAAAGGTTGCAAAATAATCTCCGGGTGTTTCCGCGCGCCGAATCAGCTGCACGGTGCCGTCCTCCCTGAGCAGAAGCTCCGCGGACTTCAGCTTTCCGTTGTAATTGTATCCCATGGAGAAGCCGTGCGCGCCGGTATCATGGATTGCCAGATAATCGCCCTTATCTATCGCGGGAAGCATTCTGTCAATCGCAAACTTGTCGTTATTCTCACATAGCGATCCTGTCACGTCGTATTTATGGTCGCAGGGCTCGTTCTCTTTTCCAAGCACCGTAATATGATGATACGCGCCGTACATTGCCGGCCGCATCAGGTTTACCGCACACGCGTCAACGCCGATATATTCCTTGTGCGTATGCTTCTCATGGATGGCCTTTGTAATCAGATGCCCGTAAGGCGCCATCATAAAACGTCCCAGCTCCGTATAAATCGCCACGTCTCCCATGCCGGCGGAAACCAGCACTTCCTCATAAACCCTGCGCACCTGATCGCCGATTTGAGCAATGTCATTCGCCTCCTGCTCCGGCCTGTACGGAACGCCGATACCGCCGGAAAGATTAATAAAGCGGATATGCGCGCCAGTCTCGTCTCTTAATTGAACCGCCGTTTCAAACAGGGTTTTCGCGAGCGTCGGATAATATTCATTCGTCACCGTATTGCTTGCAAGGAATGCGTGAATGCCAAAATTCTTTACGCCCTTTTCCTTTAAAATCCGGAAGCCCTCAAAGAGCTGCTCCGTCGTAAAGCCATATTTCGCGTCTCCGGGATTATCCATGATATTGTTGCTGATCTTGAATACCCCGCCCGGATTATAGCGGCAGGAAATCGTCTCCGGCAGTGTGCCGATTGTCTTTTCCAGAAAATCAATATGCGTAAAATCATCCAGATTAATAGTTGCGCCGATTTTGTGCGCGTAGGCAAACTCCTCCGCAGGGGTATCGTTTGACGAAAACATGATGTCCTCTCCCGCCATCCCCATAGCATGGCTGAGCATGAGCTCCGTCATGGACGAGCAGTCGCAGCCGCAGCCGTATTCCCGCAGAATATCAATCAAAAACGGATTGGGCGTCGCCTTCACCGCAAAATATTCCTTAAAGCCCGCATTCCACGAAAAGGCCTCCTTCACCGCCCTTGCGTTTGCCCGAATGCCCTTCTCGTCATAAATATGGAAGGGAGTGGGATAAGTCTTTACAATCTCCTCAATCTGCTCCCTGGTGACAAATGCTTTCTTTTCCATCTTCGTTTTTTCCTCCCGTCAACTCAATCAACCGTATTTCGTTTTTCAGCGAATCCTTAAAAACCTTTACAAAATTCTTCTGCCCGCAGTAGAGGCAGCTGTCCGTATCCGCTCCCGTCATATCGCCGGTAAGCACATACGTGGAGTCCACGATGAACCTTATCTGTCCGTCCTTGTTTCCCGTAATATACACAATACTGCCCGCAATCTCTTCTTTAAGCGGCTCATCTACCAGCAGGACAAGCTTCTTTCCTGCTGCCGCAAGCGCCTCAAGCGGTCTGCGCAGCTTCTCCAGATATTTCGCCTCCGCCGCAATATAGGCCCTGTACGCTACCTGCTCCAGCATCGTATAGATTTTATCCATAATATGCTTATGGCTGCTTATGGTAATATAGCCGTCGCAGGCCGTATCCATCCGCGGAATCTCGCTGACCAGCGTCTGCCGGAGCTGTTCCAGGCGGCGTATTCTGTTCTGGCAGAACTCCCCCACCTCCACGGCAATATACTTGTTGGTATCTCCCTCCAGCAGATATGCCGCGCCCTCTTCCACCAGACCTGCCAGAGCGCCGTAGACATTGGATCTGGATATTCCGGTCAGCTTCGATACCTCGTACCCCGACAGCGCACTGTTTCTCATCAGGCAAAGATAAATCGACGCCTCCTGTCTGGTAAGTCCGAACTGCATCAGCCTCTCCGTCCATGCCCCCATAACCGTATTTTCCACCTGTTCCACCGCCCTTTACTGTCCGGTTAGTAGTTCTTATCAGGAACACTATACTATGTAATGCTGAAAATGTCAAGCCGTCTTATTTTTTATAATCAAGCTTGCCCTCACATAGGTTATTCGATATAATAAATGTAATGAATTGGATACCGCAGACACTGTTCAACCACGGAAAGGAAAGAATTGCCATGTCTTTAAAGATGTTCTCATTGGAAGGAAAAACAGCCCTCGTAACAGGCGCCAACACCGGGCTTGGCCAGGGCATCTGCACCGCCTATGCAGAGGCGGGCGCAAAGGTAATCGGCGTCGCGCGCAGAAGCTGCCAGGAAACCGCAGATAAAATCGCCGCTTTTTCGGGAAGCTTCACGGAAATCATTGCCGACCTGTCAGATTCGTCCGCCATCCCGCATATTGTAGAGGCTGCCGGCAAGGCCTGCGGCCGCGTCGATATCCTTGTAAACAACGCCGGCATCATCAAGCGCTGCGACGCCGCCGACGTTACCATGGCGGATTGGGACGCTGTCATCAACATCAACGAAAAAATGGTATTCTTCCTCTGCCAGGCCTTTGCCAGGGAATGGATTGCCGACAAACGGGGCGGGAAAATCATCAATATCGCCTCCATGCTCAGCTATCAGGGCGGCGTGCGGGTGCCGGCCTACACGGCAAGCAAAAGCGCCATCATGGGAATCACCAGGGCGCTTGCAAACGAATGGGCGGCCCACGGCATCAACGTCAATGCCATTGCCCCCGGCTATATGGCGACAAATAACACCGAAAATCTCCGGAAAGACGACCAGCGCAGCGATGAAATCCTCTCCCGCATTCCCGCCGGCCGCTGGGGAACCCCGGAGGACATCACCGGTGCCGCCGTTTTTCTTGCTTCGGACGCCTCGGCTTATGTACACGGCTTCACCCTCGCCGTTGACGGCGGATGGCTTGCCCGCTAAACCATTGTACTGCCTGTGTGAAGCTTCGGTTCTCCTGCGAAACCGCATGAGGGGCGCGAAGCTTCACCCTTATTTGAGCAGCTTAAGCTCCGGATAGTACTCCAGTCCCACTTTTCCGATAATCTCCGACTTCTTGACGAATTTATTTTTCCAGTATCTCGAATCCCATGAGTTGCTGCGGTTATCCCCCATCATAAAGTAACAGTCGTCCGGTATCTCATATGGCCCGAAGTCCTCATAAAATCTGTTTGTCGTATAGTCCGCTATCACGCGGCCGTCGATGTATATCTGTCCGTCGATTCCCTCTATCGTCTCTCCCGGCAGTCCCATCACCCGCTTCAAATATAAAGTCTCCCCGTCGTCAGGATAATAGAAGGATACGATATCCCCCCGCTGCGGCGTGCTGCAGATATATGCCAGCCTGTTTATGACAATCCTGCTCCCGGTCTCCACCGTCTCCTCCATGGATCCGGAGGGCACCACCGCGCAGGCTGCAACGGTATTTTTAATCAGCATGGAAACCAGCAGCGCAAAAAATATAACCTTCGACCACTCTAAAATCTCTTTTAACACTTTATGAACACATCTGTTTTTATTCATCATCTTACTCCTCATATTGTTGTAAAGGAGGTTCTCTATATATTTTCAATCTGCCAGTCAATCGGCTCTGCACCGTTTGCCTTCAGAAAATCGTTTGCCTGGCTGAAATGCCTGCAGCCAAAAAAGCCTCTGTAAGCGGACAGCGGGCTTGGATGCGGCGCTTTTAAAATCAGATGCTTCGGGTTGGTGAGCATTGGTATCTTGCTCTGGGCAGGCTTTCCCCACAGCAGATATACAATCGGCCGGTCCTGTGCGTTTACTGCCTGAATAACCGCATCCGTAAACTGCTCCCATCCGTGTCCCTGATGGGAATTGGCCCGGTGCGCGCGCACGGTCAGCACCGTATTGAGCAGCAGGACACCCTGATCGGCCCATTTTTTGAGGTAGCCGTTATTCGGTATATAGCATCCCAGATCCTCCTGAAGCTCTTTGTAGATGTTCTGAAGCGAGGGCGGTATCTCCGGCTGGCTGGGCAGCACCGAGAAGCTCAGCCCATGCGCCTGATTCTCATTGTGATACGGGTCCTGTCCCAAAAGCAGCACCTTCACCTTGCCAAGCGGGGTGAAATGAAACGCGTTAAATATATCATCCGCAGGCGGGTAAATCACCGCCTTGCTGTATTCGTCCTTTACAAAGGTAAACAGCTCCTTATAATAAGGCTTGCGAAACTCTCCGCTGATGGAAGGCAGCCAGTCATTGTCTATCATTGCCATATTGGTATCTCCTCTTTTCTCTTAACTGCTTCAGGCGTCTATATCCGCACCGATACGCCCTTCTGTCTCAGGTATTCTTTTACCTGCCTGATTTCCAGCTCCTTAAAATGAAACAGCGAAGCTGCCAGCGCCGCATCCGCCTTCCCGGCATCCAGCGCCTCGTAAAAATGCTCCGGCGTACCGGCCCCGCCCGAGGCAATCACCGGAATGGACACATTCTCCGATACCAGTCTGGTAAGCTCCGTATCATAGCCGTTTTTTGTTCCGTCACAGTCCATGCTTGTCAGAAGGATTTCCCCCGCGCCAAGCGCATTGGCCCTTATCGCCCACTCGACTGCGTCAATTCCCATATCCACGCGTCCGCCGTTTTTATAAATATTCCAGCCGGAACCGTCCGCCCTGCGCTTCGCGTCAATTGCGACCACCACGCACTGGCTGCCGAATTTGTCGGCCGCCTCGCTAATCAACGTGGGATTCATAATCGCGGCACTGTTTACCGCCACCTTGTCCGCGCCCTCGCGCAAAATTGCGCGGAAGTCCTCGACCGTCCGAATACCGCCGCCGACGGTAAACGGAATAAAGACGCGCTCCGCAACCCGCCGGACCATGTCCACCTTTGTGGCACGATTGTCCGACGACGCCGTGATATCCAGAAAAACCACCTCGTCCGCGCCCTCCCTGTCATAAGCCGCGGCAATTTCGACAGGATCTCCCGCATCCACAAAATTTACAAAATTTACACCCTTTACCACACGCCCATTGTCAACGTCAAGGCATGGAATAATCCTTTTTGTATGCATAGCCGCCCTCCGTTATATTGCCAAAAAGTTCTTCAAAATACACAGCCCCACTTCCGAGCTTTTCTCCGGGTGAAACTGGCAGGCAAATACATTGCCCTTCTCCACAGACGCATGGATATGCACCGCGTATTCTGCTGCCGCCGTGACAATCTCCGGCTCCTGCGCCTGCAGATAATAGGAGTGGACAAAATATACATAAGCCCCTTCTGCTATCCCCTCAAAAAGCCTGCCCTTATTGGGAAAGTCAAGCGAATTCCAGCCAATATGCGGAACCTTCAGTCCTTTATCGGGAATCCGGCAGATTTTCCCCTTTAAAATCCCCAGCCCCCGCACATCGGGCGATTCCTCGCTGGTCTCAAACAAAAGCTGTAACCCAAGACAAATCCCCAGAAAAGGAGTTCCTCTTTTAACGACCTCATGGAGAACCTCCTCAAGCCCATAGCTTCTGAGCTTATCCATCGCATCGCCAAAAGCGCCGACTCCGGGGAGAATCACGCGGTCCGCGCCGAGGATCTCCTCCCTGTCTCTTGTGATAACGGCGGCTTCTCCCAACGAAATAACCGCCTTTTCAACGCTTTTAATATTCCCCGCGTCATAATCAATAATTGCTACCATATACTCTCCAGCCTTTCCGGAATGTTTGTGTTTATTTATTCATTTTATTACAGGACACGCCGTTTGTAAATGTAAAGAAAAGGATATGAATATCCCCAAATCCGCTGCGCGCAGCCATTTGGTATTCATACCCTGTTCCCATATCATCAAAGTGCAGCGCTTTGGCACCTTTAATTTCCATTCACAATCGCATATAATGCCATCGTGTATGTCAGCGAATCCGGAACCTGCAGCAGCGTACGCGCGGATTCCTCGTCCAGACCGTATTTCGTATAGAGTGTATTCAAAATGTCATTTTTTATTGTATCCACCTCGGTCAGCACCCCGTACTGCTCTGCATCCACATTGATATAGTCATATGTGGTAATGCCTTCAAGAAGTGCGTTTAACGCCTCCACCTCGCGGCCCATCTTGAGGTTAGTCTCATAAGCGTCATATCTGCGCTGAAGCTTCGAAATCGTCTCGCTCCGCTTCTGTATCAGCTGATTGTCCGTATCATTCAGCTCCATGCCGTATGTAGCAAGATATGCCGTTTTATAATCGCCTTCGTAGTACGCGTTTTTCGCCTTCTGCAGGCTGCCCTGCGTGGAAAGGACGCTGGATGCCACGAGAATCGCACCGCCCACTGAAATACCGAATGCAGCTCCGATAGCAAACTTCTTAGGCGGTATCCGCTTGGGCTTGGGTCCTGCTGCCTCTTCCTTGGCCTTCTTCGCCGCACGCCTGGCCTCTTTGGCGGCCTGCTTCTCTTTTTTCTTCTTCTCCGCCTCTTCCGCCTTGGCCTTCGCCTTCTTTTCCTCTTCCCTAGCCGCCTTCTCTTCTTCCTTCTTTGTCAGGTTTTCCTGCTTTTTAGCCTCCTTGGCAGCCTTCTCCGCCTCAAGCTCCGCCTCCGTAGGCTCCGGTACCAGATCCTCCGTCAAGGCGTTAAACAGCTTTCCGAATACGCCGGGCTTTTTCTCGTCCTGAGCGCCATCCTCCGCACTGCCGCCCTTCTTCTTAGAAGCCTTTTTCTTTCCCTGCGCGGCGTCCTCCTGCACCGGCTCCTGCCCGACGCCGCCATCGGCATCCACATCTGCGGAAGCCAAGCCGCTCTCCTGGCCCTGTGCGACACCGTCCTCCGCGTTAATGAAAGCCGCCTCATTGTCGGCCATCTGATTCAGCAAATCCATCATATCATCCTGAATCGGCTCATTGTTATCCGACTTTTTCAGCATGTTGTTGATTTCCGCCAAATCGGAATCCGAATCCGCATCCAGCATATTCAGCACTTCATCCAGACCGTCGTCCGCAAGCATATCGTCCGGAATACCAAGCTCCTCCGCATCGATTCCCAGCGCATCGCTTACCTCTTTATCCGACTCCTGATTCCCTGCCGCATCCGGTATTTCAATATCTTCAAGCTTTAATTCGTCATTGTCTCCCACTTCAAGCTCCTTTATGTCCAGCTCACTGGCCATTGCCAGCTCGGTGGCCTCCGCGATCGCGGCGTCAAGTCCGTCAATACTGATTTCTTTGAGCGGCTCCTCATTTTCTGCAGCCGCAGTACCTTCGCCGGATTCCGGCAGATCCGCCATTGCCAGCTCATCCGTAATATTCGGAATCGACAGGTCGCCAATGTCATCGGGTATTGTCAAATCGTCCGTTATATCCGGTATCTCCAGATCCCCGGTCATATCCGGCATTGCCAAATCGTCCGCTATATCCGGTATTGTCAAATCGTCCGTTATATCCGGTATCTCCAGATCCCCGGCCATATCCGGTATTGTCAAATCGTCCGCTGTATCCGGTATCTCCAGATCCCCGGCCATATCCGGCATCGCCAAATCGTCCGCTGTATCCGGCATCTCCAGATCCCCGGCCATATCCGGCATCGCCAAATCGTCCGCTGTATCCGGTATCTCCAGAGCTCCGTCTGTATCCGCAGCCTCCGGCGCCCCTGTGCTCTCCGGTGTGTCCCAAACGCCGGAATCCTCCGAAATATTGTCCAGGTCCCCGGTGATGTCCGGCATCTCCGAGATGTCCGGCTCATCCGAATCATCCGAGAGGTCCAAATCTCCCGCAGCCTCCAAAATATCCGCTATATCATCTAAATCCCCGTCGTCCTCCGACAGGTCCGAATCCCCGAAGGTATCCGGTATCGCCAAATCCCCGTCTAAATCCGGAAGCGCCAAACCGTCCGCGCCATCTGCAGCATCGAGATCCGCCCCCATATCCGAAGCAGCCGCATCCGATACCTCCGCCGGCTCTGCGGCAGCCTCCCTGTCCCCGTTCTCCCCCGTGCCCTCTCCTTCAGCAGGCACGCCGGGTTTTGGCTCCGATATAGCCTTAAGCAAATTATCCAAGTAATTTTCTTCCGTACTCACGATAATCCCTCCTACCTATTCATTCACACGAGCTTCAGCGGCAGCCCCTCAAAAAATCCACCGCGTCCATCCCAATGCTGATCCCCTTATTCTTTAACTCCTCTGTCATCTGCCAGATGCTGCCGTTTACCCTGAAAAAGCTTGATTTCTGATTATAAAAGGCAATCTTCTCAAACGGCCATCTGATCATATTGGGTAAGCCCATCCCTACCCCAAGCTCCGCTATACAAAGCTCCCTGTTCAGCGTGAGCTGAAGCCACCTCGTGTATTGCTCCCACTGCGGCCTGTACCCCGCCTCATCATAGCTTTCCGCACTCACTATATTATTGAAAACAAGCGGTGCGCCGCATTCGGGACAGACGGGCTGCACAAGACAGGCCAATCCCGCGCCATCCATAACCGCCTGCCTGACAGGCCGCATAAAATCCTGCGCCGGATACAGCTTCCCACAGCAGCCGGCCCGGCACTGCAGCAGCTCATAGCTTCCGCAGGGCGCCACGATTCTTTCGGAATCAAAGCCCGCTCTCTGAATATGCCCGTCGATACAGGTCGTTATAATAAAATAGTCTTTGTCCTTTACCAGCTCGTACAGCCTCCGATAAGCCTCTGTCCGGCTGTCGTCCCCTGCCTGCTCCAGATACAGCTTCTCCAGAAACGGAACAGTCCACGCCAGCGCCGGATTGGCGTCAACCTCGTTTAGCGCCGACGCCAGCTTCGGGAAGCGTCCGATTTTCTCAAAGCGCTCGTTAAATTCCTCCCCGATTCCGATTAGTACTTTCTGTGCAGTTTTGATACTCTCCTGAAAGCTTCGCTGCAATCCGGAAAACGCCGTTGTGTCCATGCTGGCTCCTAATCATAAAAGCCGGGCATTTATCCCGGCTTATTTTTATTTTGAAAGCAGGTTGTCAATTACCTTTACCAGATTTCCGATTTCGGGCTTTGACAACTGGGCATCCGCGCCTAAATCTTCGCCCTTCTTTCTCATTTCATCGTTCACCAGTGAGGAGAAAATGATTACCGGTATATGCTTTGTTTCCTCATCCGATTTTACGAGCTTCGTAAGACGGTGCCCATCCATCAGGGGCATCTCGATATCCGTAATAAGAAGCTTCACATCCTCGTTCAGCGTGCCTGCTTCCTTACAGTGCATTATGTATTCCCACGCCTCCTCGCCGTTCTCCGTCTTGATGACATTATCATATCCGGCCTTCCGAAGGGAATCCGTGATAAGCTTTCTCAGGAGGGAGGAATCCTCCGCCACAAGAATAGGCTCGCTTGTCTCTGAGCGTGATCCCAGGGCCTCAATCTCCGTCACCTTCAAGCCGGTTTCCGGATTAATATCGGTGATTATCTTCTCAAAATCAAGAATAATAATCAGCTTCCCGTTAATCTTAATGATACCGGTAGAAATGCCGTCCTCCGCCGTCGTAACCGTCGCGCCCGGCTTGATAATGTCAACCCATGAGACTCTGTGTATTCCGACAACCGAATCGACATGGAACGCAATATCCAGCTTGTTGAAGCTTGTAATAATAAACAGCCCGCCCGGCTGTGACTGCCCTCTCTGCAGGCAGTTGCGCAAGTCAATCGCCGTGATCATCGTATTACGCGGCATAAAAATTCCTTCTACGCTGGGATGCGCGTTGGGGACCAGCGTTACCGGCTGATATGTAATAATCTCCCTGATCTTTGCTACATTAATACCGTAAGAGTTCCCGTCTACGACAAACTCCAATACTTCCAATTCATTTGTTCCATTCTCTAAGAGAATTTTAGTCTCCATAATTGAACCTCCATTCTACCGGGCAGATAAAAGATTTTATCCCGCTTCTAAAGTGAGCGCTTATTTTAAATCAATTATAACATACACTGATTGATAATTACAAATATTTTCAGATAATTTTTCAGAATTTTGATGCCTGTTACCGCAGGCGGAGGGTGCAGCTGCCAATGCCGTCGGAGATATGCATCTCCAGGGTCTCGATTTCCGCTTCAGAAATATCGTCAATCTCCGCAACCGCAACAATTTCCCTTGTCTCCCCTGCCGGAAGCGTCTCCATATAGGAACCGATGTCATTGGGCAGCATTGTAGTCAGCGCGCTCCTGGCGGCGCCGTTTACCTGAAACCGTATTCGGAGAGAATAGTCAAACAAATTGCAGTAAGCCTCCTCCGCAGCCGTATTCTCTATGTCAAAGCGCACCACCAGAAGCTTTTTGCCCTGCGCCGCGTCAACGCTGAAGCCCTTACTGGCTTCCGGGTAGGCGTCATACAGACCGTATGACTGATACTGCATGGAAATCCCTTCTATTCCAAGCAGCTGCGCCAAATCCGCGTCGAGGTCTTCCATTACGGTTACGGCTTCCTCTGTCTCCGGCTCCGCGCTCTCTGTCCCCGGCTCCGCAGTCTCCGGGTTCTCCGGCTCCGTGCCCTCTTCCTCTCCGGTCTCCTGTTCCTGCGCCGCCTCAAGAAGCGCCTGCTCCAGCTCGGCCGCCTGTATTGCCGCCGCAATTGTCTCCTCATCCACAAGCCTGTAATCGTAATTGGAGGAATATTTCAGCAAAAGCCCTGCCGCATACTCCGCAATCATATCAGCCTCTTCCTGTGTCAATGTCGGCATGGCATCCGCACAGCCTGTAAGAAGCACCGCCGTCATTGCCAAAATGCCCAATATCTTCCCCTTTTTCAACACACACACCTCCGTCTATTTCGTCTCGAGCTCAAACCAGAACTCCACACCGTTTGTATAATTGATAACACCGTACTGCTGATTCATGGATTCCATGATCGCCTTTACGATGGATAATCCCACGCCGCTTCCGCCGTACGCTCTGGTACGCGCCTTGTCCACTTTATAAAACTTTTCCCATATACGGGGCAGCGCCTCCTCCGGAATCGGTTCTCCCGTATTGAAAACACTGATTCGCACCTTGTGTTCCCCGTCCTCATACAGGCGGTATTTTATTTCGATGATTTTATCCCCGCCCACATGGTTCATCGCATTGCTGAAAAAGTTCCTGAATACCTCCTCGGTCTTAAATTCATCCGCCCAAACGTACAGCGGGCCTGCCTCCGGAAGCCTCAGGGTGATTCCGTTCTGACTGATCAGGATTTCCGCGGACTGGATAAAATTGCGCACAAGCGCCGTGATGTCAAAGCGTTCCATGACCACTACGTCGTTTCCCGACTCAAGCTGGTTCAGATCCAGAAGCTTGCGCACCATGGCGTTCATCTTCCCCGCCTCGTCAATGATAACCTCGCAGTAAAAGTCGCGGCTCTCCGCGTCATCGTCGTTGATTCCCTCCCGCAGCCCCTCCGCATAGCCCTGTATCAGCGCTATCGGGGTTTTCAGCTCATGCGATACATTTGAGAGAAATTCCTTCCGCTGCTCGTCGATTTGTTCCTTTTTCTCGATATCGCGCCGCAGCTCATTGTTGGCTGTTTTCAGCTCCGAGATCGTGCGCTCCAGCGCGCCCGAAAGCGCGTTGATATGCTCTCCCAGCAAGTCCAGCTCGCTCTTTCCGTTGCTGATATATTTCGTCTCAAAATCCAAATGCGTCATTTTCTCGGAAATATCCTTCAGCTGCATAATCGGCTTTGTGATTCTGGTCGTCAGTATCCATATAATGACGGCGCTGATAACGGTCGCCGCCAGCCCGACATACGCAAGAAATTTGTTGGCAATGCTGACGCTGTCGCGAATGCTCTCAAGCGGGGATCGAATCATAAATAAATTGCCGTTGTCGAGCACACCCCACATTTCAAGATAATCCGTTGCGGTCATCCTGTCCATGCACACCGCGACATTATAGCTGTCCGTCTTTTCGAGATACCGTATATCGGTGTCCTTCCCGAAGAAATTGTCGTACAGCCGCCGCATAAGCCGCTCCGAGTCCCGCGAGCTTGCCTTGATGATATTGGACTGCGCGTCAATGACCAGAATACTGATATTATACATCTCACAGATTTTGCTAAGCTCAAGGTCGTACTCCGTCGAGGTAATATCCCCGTTCACCGTAGTCCTGTTAATGCTTTCGTAGGCGTCGCATATCGCGTCCGTCTTATTGGTAATGTAATACTTCTCAAGGAAAAAATGGTTAATAACCCAGCAGAGAATGATCGTCCCGGACATTACCACAATGAATATAAAGGCTATCTGCTGTTTTATGGAATACTTCATGCCCCGCCCTTTCTCACGCTTCAAACTTGTAGCCCATTCCCCAGACGGTCTTTATCAGCTCGCCCTTTTCTCCCATTTTGCTTCGAAGCTTCTTCACATGCGTGTCAATTGTCCTCGCATCTCCGAAATAGTCGTAATTCCACACGCTGTTGAGTATCTTATCCCGCGAAAGCGCTATGCCTTTATTCTCGATAAAATAGGTCAGAAGCTCAAACTCTTTAAAGCTTAAATCAACCGGCTCTCCATCTATTGTAACGACATGCGCGGCTTTGTCAATAGAAATCCCTCCGCATTCAAGGATCTCCCCCTCCTCCGACCGGCTCGTCCTGCGCAGAATCGCCTCCACGCGCGCCACCAGGATTTTGGGGCTGAACGGCTTTGAAATATACTCGTCCGCGCCTATCTGAAAGCCCTGCAGCTCATCACGCTCTTCTCCCTTTGCCGTCAGCATAATCACCGGCACCTTAGAATAGCTCCTGATCTCACGGCATACCTGCCATCCGTCCAGCTTGGGCATCATCACGTCCAGAATAATAAGCGCAATGTCCTGATTGTCAAAAAAAATGTCAAGGGCCTCGCTGCCGTCCCCTGCCTCGAGAACCTCGTAGCCCTGCTTCATCAGAAAGTCCTTCACCAGCTTGCGCATCCTGCTCTCGTCGTCAACTACTAATATTTTAAGCTTACTCATCCTGCTCCTCCAAAAGCGCCTTCTCCTTTTCACGGATAACGCGCTCGCGCTGTGAAAGGTTCTGCTCCCACTGGGAATATTTATTCTGTATGGCCTGTTCGTAATTGAGGATATTCGGGTTCCTGCCGGTTACGGTCATAAAGAACATAACGATAACCAGGACCAGCAGCGCGACGTTGACATATATAGAGGTTCTTCTGCTGAAAAACTCCGGCTGTCCGGGCTTGACCCGGACCTTTTTCCGGCTTGCCTTTACCTTCTCCACCGCCGGATTGGTACTCTCCCTGAAGCTGTATACGCCGGATACCGGTATCTCCGGCAGCGCTTCGTCCGATGCGGGGGTCTCCTTCAGGCATCTCTGTAATTTCTTCAAAAAATCATAGCCTACAGGCGTCACAAATACGCGGTTGTCGACCGCCTTCTTATATACCGCATAAAGCATTTTCGGATTCTGATAATCCAGCTTTGCCTCAAGGCCCTCTATCCGCTTGCGCTCCCGCATGGCAAGCTGCGCATCCTTTTCCGTGGAAAACCGAAAACCGTCCACAATCCAGTCTGTGTTGTCCGCCACCTGGCCACCCCGCCTTTCACGCCTGATTCTGGCTAAGTATTGTCATAATGATTTTATTATAAGCCTTTTTCTATAAATTTTCTATAATATTGTATGTTTCGTAATAGATTTCGTCAAGCTGCTTCATTTCATCCCCGATATTCATATCCTGTACGCGCAGCTTCTCCACCATAGGCATCAGCAAATGATACAGCCTGTTCACGCCAAGATTCGATACCGCCCCCTTCATGGTATGCGCGGCTTTAAAGGCGTCGTTGCAGTTGCCGTTTTCGTAGGCCTCCTTCAGCTGCTCGTAGCTGGGATCGTCAAGAAGCTTTTTCAGGCATTTCTTATACAGCGCTTCGTTATTTAAAAAGCGGTTCATTGCGCCCTCTACGTCAAATCCGTTATTCTCCAGCAGTTCCTGAACTGTTTTATCCATGTTTGCCTCCATTTCCGCGGACACATATCGCAAGGCATGTCCGTCCACTTACAATTTTATCGCCATTTAAAACAATAGTCAATATTTTCTGAAAACATGTTTTACTATTGTATATTCCCTTTTTTGCGTATATACTGGATACGGCTCCAAACGTTTCTATAAATTGGAAATCCCCGCGTTACGCGGCTTATTTCCGGAAAGGATTGGTTATTACGTATGACATTTTATAAACGTTCAATTCTTATACTCTTTATATGTGCGCTGGTGCTGGCTCCGACAACCGTATATGCGCAGGAAGAGAGCGCTCCTCCTGCTGCCGCGACGATTCAGCCGCTCTCCGGCGCCGCCATTGCAAGCGATAACCTTCCGACAAGCCTCGTCGAAAGCATCTACACGTATCTTGTGGACAGCTTCACCATGGGGCTTATCGGGGTGGATGAATACAATCAGCTTCTGAACAGCGGGCTTGTCTCGGAAAACGCGTTTTTTGCAAACTCTGTGTTTGTCGGGGATTCCCTGACTGTGGGCTTTGAAAATTACTGCCGCAGCCACAGCGACACTATTCTGACAGACACCACCTATTTTCTGGCGCGGGTGAGCTGCTCCGCGAGAGCCGCCATCTCGGAAAACGCGCTGACAAAGCATGCCAGGATTATGCCGCTGTACAACGGAACGGTCCAATACTTCGAGGACGCCATCGCGCAGATGACAGACGTCAACAAGGTTTTTATCTGTCTGGGAATCAATGATTTGACGGGAGGCTCTCCCGACCGGCTTGTCGCCGATATGCAGACGCTGGTGCTGCGAATCCTCGAAAAGAGGCCGGATGTGAAAATATATATCATTTCCATCCCCTGCGTTATGCCCGACGTCTCCGTGGGCGCGCTAAATAACACCAACATTCAGATTTCCAATATTCTTCTGCAGAACACCTGCCAGATTATGGGGCTTGGCTTCATCAATCTGTCCGAATATCTCATGGATGAGGGCAACGCTCTTTGCGCGGAATACAGCTCCGATAATTATGTGCACCAAAACAGCCGCGCTTACGAAATCTGGAACCGCGTTCTGAAAAATTACGCGTTTTCGGAAATTATCCGGTAAATGCGCATAAAAAATAATTCTTTTCATAAGATGAAACACAATCAGGGGGGATTTCATTATGAAATTCCCCCCAAAACTATGAAATCCCGGATTTAATCAGCGTATCCCTAACGAATCCTGATATACTCTTTTTTGACATATCCCGCCACCACATCATCCGGATTATCCTTTGACGGTATACAAATATAATAAAACCCGTTTCCCTCCGAGAGAATGGTTACGGACTGGCCGTTTTCCAGCAGACCAATAACATTCGCGTCCGTTGATGCCTCGCTGCGCACCTTTAGCGTCTGTGCCGTTACCTGTCCGATCTTTGTTTCCGTCTGCACGTCGCCGTCCAATAAGAAATAGCTGTATACGTTCCATGTATGATCCTCCTGCAGGCGCAGCTCCGTAATCACGTAGCCCAGCGTATCTGCGTGCCCCAGATATCCGGAAACATAAGACTTTAACGCCAGCACCGGATTTTTCTCTCCCTGATAAGTGACAATACTGCAGCCGCTTGGCGCATCGATTTGAAGGGGCTCCCGGGGATTATAGACCTGCTTAAATTCCAGATACATTCTCTTTTTATCGTAAATATGTATGAGTGCCTGCTGCGAAAGCGCCGCAATCGTCGTATCGCGTTTTTCCTTTCCCCACCGGATGGAAATCCATGCGTCTTCTCCGTCCACCGGCGGCGTATAGGTCGTGCTGAGCGGAAAGCCGCTCTCCTGCGTATATCCTGCCGGCAGCGGAATTTCTTCTCCGGTTTTCGTCGTAACCCTCAGCGCATAGCCGCCGTCCCCTCCGTTATAGCGCAGATCTGTCATCTCGATTTTCTCCGCCTCGCCGTCCCCGTCCAAATCGGCATACTGCGGAAACGTCGCGCTCTCCATAAACTCATGGGGATTGGGGAACAGCGTTTCCAGCCGCGCGGCGCACGCCTGCATCAAATCATCTATATTCTCTGCGGTATAGGTCATGCCTGCCGTCTGGATGCCGTCAAGCCCGGCGTCCCTTCCAGACCACGGCAGCCAGATCCCATCCGCTCCGTAGGGCTGTACCATCGTCACCTCCACGCTGCTGCCGTCGTCAAACATTATCTGAACCGCACGGACATTGGCGTCTCCGGTAAAGCCGATGCGCGCACTGCCGGACAGATTCAGCAGATACATAGCGGCCCTGTCCGCTTCAAACAGCGCCGCGTCCACCCGGCCGGCCTTTGCGTTGTCGTTCAGCGCTTCTCCCGCGCCGTTATATTCATAATAATCCATCATCGTCCCGCTGATCACACCGCCGGGATACGCCTGATAAAACTGATCGACAGTGCAGATATTGTCCATGTACGTAAGGGTTTCCGATGTTATGACAAATGCGTCATTTTTCATGTCAAACGTCAAAAGCTCGCGCCATACCGTCACATGCGGATCGGACGCCCACGCATAATACAAAATCTCTGCGGAACAGTCTGTGACATTGACAATCCGGTAATTCGCCACCTGTGCAGTCCCGTCGCCGGAAGTCTCATTGCCCCATGGCCACGGACTCGACCAGCCAAACCCCGCGTAATCCTTTCCGTCCGCAAAGCCATGCGTCAGAAGGTCCGCGTTCTCCAGCTTCTGCCCGACCTTATCATCCGCCAGCCGGATAATCGTCCCGGCGTCGCGATTGCAAAAGGCCTGCGCCCACTGTTCGATATACCCGTGCATATCCTCCGCATTTTTCCGTCTTTCTTCCGCCGCCGCGACTTCCCTGTACAGCGCAGTCTGCTGTGCTTCAAACGCTGCCTGCTCCGCCTTAAGCTTCTCCTCCAGCACCTCAAACCGGGACTGCTGCAGGGCTGCCTCCTGCTCAGCCGTTTCCTCCGTTTTTTGCGCGGCAGCGTCTGTTTTTACAAATTCTGCCGCGCCTTCCTTCTTCTGCGTCATAAAACACACCGGCACGACAACGCACGCCAAAGCCGCCGCAATCAGAAGCCAGAATGCAGGCTTCTTATAATGCAATACATTCTTTACGCGTTCCCGCACGTCCACCTCGCCGAAAGCAACCGGACAGGCCGTAACCATACGCCGGCTTACCGTGCCGGTAAGGAGCGCCTGCGAATAGGCCTTCTTGCACGGATCCCCCAGCTCACGGATGACTCTTTCGTCGCACACAAGCTCGATGTCCTTACAGAGCAGCGCATAGGCCGCCCATACCAGCGGATTGAACCAATGCACCGCCAGAATCAGAAAGCCGGCCGGCTTAATCAGATAATCCCGATGCCGGATATGCGCCTTCTCATGCAGGATTACATAGGGCAGGTTTTCGTCCGCCATACTCGTAGGAATATAGATGCGCGGAACGGCCACGCCAAACAAAAACGGGCTGTCTATCCGCTCACTTTGGTAGATTCTTGTCCGGTGCTCTTCATCAATCGCAACATCTACCGGTACGGCAGTCCTCACACGAAGGCGCAGGCATATCCAGCTGATTGCAAAATATCCAAGCATTCCCGCCACGCCCAAAGCCCACAGTCCTGCGCAGACAACGCTTATGCTTCCTGCACTGCCCGGTCGCTGCGCCGCCTGCCCGGCTGCCTGTTTCAGGGCCGCGCCATTCTGTATTTCCATATTCACCGGCGGCACAGGAACCATGGCGTCCAAAAGCCCCTCCGGCCGCTGAATGGAACTCTGCTCATACACTGCCGACACATCCGGCACAAGGCTGAATACAGACTCTGCGGAGAACGGGAGCAGCAAACGTATCCCCACCAGAAGCCACAGAAAGCAGCGCATGCCCTTGGGCGCTTTCCGGAGCAGAAAACGGACGGCAAGCACGGCCAGAATCAAATAGCTTGCTGAAATGCTCATATGTAAAACGTGGATAAATAATGTTTCCATCTATAGTCTCCTTTCGACAACATTTCCGTCCGCACATCTACTCCTTATATGCATCGATAATCCTCTGTATCTCGTCAACCTCCTGCTTCGAGAGGTTCTTCTTTCTGGTAAACGCGGCAATAAAGCTGGGCAGGGACCCCGAGAAGGTCCGCTCGACCACCTCCGCGCTTTCCGCCGACTGCACATCCTCCCTGGATACCAGCGAGGTCACGACCGCATCCTCGGATTTCAGAATCCCGCGCTCCGAAAGACGCCGTATTACCGTGTAAGTCGTTGACTTTTTCCATTCCAGCCGCTCCCTGCAAAGCCGTACCAGCTCACTGCTGGATACCGGCTCATTCTCCCATAAAATCTCACAAAAACGATACTCGCTCTCAAAAATTTTGGGTATCTCCATAGCTGCGCCCCTCCTCATTCAATCAAAAAAGGTCTAATGCATTAAACTCATTATTAGTTTAACGCATTAGACCTATATTGTCAACACAATTCCTATTTCATTTTAATCAGGCTGCAGCGCCGGCTCCTTCCTGCATACGCCGTCAATTATACCGCACCGCCTCTGCAAATATCCCCTCCGGGTTATAGTCGAGGAATATGCCGTATACAGGCTTATCGCCGTCGTCCTCATAAATGTAATATCGTTCCAGGCGGCCGTGCGTAATATAACCGCTTTCATAAACCACTCTGCCGCTTTCATCAAAGAAGCTGTCCAGATTGCTCAGCGTCGTATAGAATATTCTCGGATTATGATGATATTCCCGGTAAAACAGCGTACCGTCATCCCGATAAATATGGTTGATTTTCAACAGGGTCGTAAGCTCCTCATAGCCCTCTTCCCATGCTATAAGCCCCTGTGATTTATAATAATCAGGCTTCCCGTCCGATGTATATTCTATGATCTCTTCGTAATGCTCCACCGAATCCGCCCCGTTGTACCCGCTTTCCTCCACAACGGAATAGTCCTGCCAGCCTCCGTCCCATTCCCGCGCCAGAACGCCGCGGACGCAAAAGCCGCTCATGGATACATGCTCCTCCCACTCACTGTTGAAGCCGTAGGAATAGACAATGCCGCAGCATTCCCCCGTGTCCTCATTCCGGTACAGCTCCAGCTGAAGCTTTTGATGTCCGTCACGGTACTCATACAGGGGCGTGCTGCCCGCAAATCCGTGCGCTGCCAGCAGCGCCTCCCGGCTCTCGTATTCCTCCTCCGACAGTAACTGTCCGTCGCTGTCCCATACGCCTGTCAAAATGGTGCTCTCTGCCTCCGTATCCTCCCACAGCGCATAAAGGTCCTCCCACAAAAGCATATCGTAATATTCCCGATTGGCAGGCTCTCCCGCCTCGTCCAGCAGTACAGCGCCCGAATACAGGCTGCGGTTCTCCAGATAATCCCATATTTCCAGGAAGCCCGTATCCTCCCGCAGCCGCCAGCTTCGCCGCAGCTCCATCCGTTCCCTTCCGTAATTAAAGCAATAAAGCTCCCTTGTCCGGCAGCCTGCATCCTCCTCTGCATCTGTCAATACCGCCATCCCCCGGCTCTCCGCATAACGCGGGACTTCTATCGGCCGCTCTGAAGCAAGCTTTCCGCAAGGAATCCGCTGCAAAAGCTGCCCGTCCGCTCTATAAAGCCGCAGCTCATATTCATCAAGGCTTTCCCCGCCAAGCGCCAGCATCAATGTGTACGGCTCCGTCTCCCGGAAAGAAAAATCAACCGGACGCTCCCAGCTTTTCGCCAGCTGCCGTCTGCCTTCCCAAACCGACGGCATTTTGCCGCCGGTTATAAGCATATGCGTCTCAAGCGCATGCTGTGCGCCGCACCCTGTCAGCTGCTGACAAAGCAGAAGCACGAATAACACAAGCGCGGACATTTTTACAAGTCTTCTCCTTGCTTTATCGTTTTTCATTTATCTCTCTAGCCTCTTTTTCTTTTCGTCAACACCTCCGCAGCCAAAAGCAATTCCCTGCTTTTACAGCCGCCGGACTCATTGCCCGCGGGAATGCCGGGCCTCAGCAGAACACAATAATCCTCGACGGGGCAGTCTGGGGCGGTATGCTTCTGGTTGTCGCCGTATAATACACCAGCAGCGTCCTGTCCGCCGGACTGCAGTTAAAGCTCTGCCCGTTCAGCGTCCGAATCGGCGTACTACCGGATATATTCAGCTGCAGAGAGCGGTCCGCCGCCAGAAGATTCCTGTCAAAATAATTTAACATTACCTGTTCGTTCCTGTCAAGCGTCGTGATAATCTGCGCGCGGTATTGCGGCGGAAAAATCAGCGGCACCGGCAGGCTGCTGTCATAAAACGCGGCGACACGCATACCCGGCCGAAGCTGCCGGTTGTCAATCACCTGTGTCTGAGGCGTTATCACAAAATTGACGATTCCCGCCTCCGTCCGCAGCGATGCCATCTGACTGCAGCAGTCGTCTCCTCTCGAGATGTTCAAAATCGTACCGATTACGGGAACAAAATCCGTATATGCCATAAGCTCCTCCATTTCCTGCCATCTGGCAATCTGGCAAGTTTAAAGAACCGCCTGCGGCTTCATCCGCAAGCGGTGTTTTTAATAAGATATGGTGTTATATCCCGGCAGGTTCCTGTCCCGACCGCATCCTCCGTTGACCAGGGCTTACATGGACGTCTCCCTGTTTAAGGCCCGTACACGCCGGCTGAAGCAGGACAAAACACTGACCGTAAAGCCGCATATACCTGTACACAAAAACATGACAGCCATACCGCTTCCGGCACCCGTTCCCACAAGCCGCGTCAGCACCCCTGCACGATCTCCTCCCGCCTGCATGAACGGCTCAAACACATAATCCGCCAGATATCCCCCCAAAAGAATACCGACCGGTATGGTGCTGAATTGAATCGCATTTCGTACCGCAAATACTCTTCCCTGCATTTCACTGGGAACTCTTTTATACAGTATCGCGTTTTGATTCGCCATAATAAACGGAATCGGCACACTGGCCGCAATCGCGGCAGCCGACCACCATGCGGTATTTCTCCCCGCCGCCATCAGCAAATCCCCAAACAAAAATGACAGTGCCGCCGAACAGTAAATCGCGCTTGCCTTGCGACGGCTCTCCTTCTTAACGGATACAATCATCCCGCCGGCAATACCGCCGATTCCCATGAAGGCATTGACTACGCCCAGCGCAAAGCTGCTGCCGCCGCTTCTTGCCAGAAGCATCGGCGACAATATATTCTCGTAGGTCAATCGCGAAAAAAAGTTGATCAACGCCATCGTAAGCATGATATGCAGCAGTCCGCGCTCCTTTTTCAGGAATGCAAAGCCCTCCGCCGTTCCCGTAAACGGCGGCTGATGCGCCCTCTGCTCAAGCTGCTCCGGTATGTGAATGACAAACAACAGCACAAAAAACGCGAACAGAAAGCTTGCCAAATCAATTACCAGAATCAGGGAAAGTCCCCCCGCGGTATACAGCGCCGCCGCCAGCATCGGGCGGAACACAACAATAAGATTGCCAGAAAAAGAATTTAACCCGCTCACATTGGATAGCTTGTCCTTTGGCACAAGCTTCCCTACCGCCACTGCGGACGCCGGCTGCTGAAACGCGGTCGTAACGCCCATCACAATATTAATCAGATAAATATTCCAAACAGACAGCCGTCCTGTCATAAAAAGCACTAAAACCGTCAGTGAACCAACGGCCGCAGCCGTATCGGCGGCCAGCATGACAGCCTTCTTGCGATGTCTGTCCACAAAGGTCCCGACAAAAATGCTCACCAAAATGTAAGGCACATAATCACAAAACGACATCAGCGAGACCGACAGCGCGGACTGACTCTGCTGATACGCCCACAAAACGATGGCAAACGAGGTCATGGAGCTTCCCAGCTGGGACACGCTCTGACTCAACCATAAAATAATATATCGCTTAAAATTTCCCATTGAATTTTCTCCAATCTATTCTATTAATCAGCTGTTGCCAGAATAAATGTGTACAAAATCCAATGTCGGACGAAAAGCTTCAGCCTAAGGCTGTTTTACCTCTGTACAAGTCTCGTCCTGTCATCAGACCTTGTACAGAGCTCTGTGCTTAAATCAATTCTCATATGGCACAGCATATGCCTCACCTCATTTTCTGCCATACTCCTTACGCTTTCGCCGTCTATTATAGCTTAATCTTATGTGCGTGTCAAACACCCGGACAGCCCCACCATATACTCAGGCAGGCTTCCTACACGACAAATCCGCTGACGCTCTTTTCTATCTCCCTGTAAACCGTAACCAGCCGTTCCGACACGTTCGAAATATCCTTTACCATGTCCTTTACCAGCTCCGTCGACGCCAATGTCTGCTGTGTCGCCGCGGCGTTGCCCTGCGCGATACCGGACAGCTTCTGCACCACGTCGACTACCATCATCCGCTCCTCGTCCATGTGCCGGACCGTATCATAAATCGCCGCGACGCCCTGTCTGGAAATCTCTATTTCCTCATATATTTTTGAGAAGAGCTCTTCTGTGTAGGAAAGCTGTCTGCTTTGCTCCAATATGACGCTCTTGGTCTCGACCATGGTGTCCACTGTTTTTCCGGATTCCTGAAGCAGCGTGTTGATCACGTCGTCTATCAGCTTGGCAGAAGCATTGGACTGCTCGGCAAGCTTTGAAATCTCGCTTGCCACAACCGCAAACCCTCTCCCCTGCTCTCCCGCACGCGCCGCTTCAATCGACGCATTTAAGGACAGCAGATTGGTTTCTTCGGCAATTGATGTGATGAGCTGCGCCGATTCTTTGATCTTTACCGCAAATTCGTTGGTTGACAGAATCTGCGTGCTGATGTCCCCGATGGCCTTCTCTGTATTGCTGTTGACCTCGGAAAGCGTCTTGACCGTGTTGCGCATATCGTCGCTGGTCTTCTGAATGCTGTCCGTATGTCTGTTCAGCCGTTCCGTCTCACTCATCGTTTTCCCGATAATCTCCCCGATTTGCAGAACGCGCTCCGCCGC
The DNA here is from genome assembly GCA_949948735.1 of uncultured Lachnospiraceae bacterium. Taxonomy (GTDB): domain Bacteria; phylum Bacillota; class Clostridia; order Lachnospirales; family Lachnospiraceae; genus COE1. Next base: position 202,280 of record CATLGV010000001.1, read on the forward strand.
ACTCCGGGTATCCTCCGACTGCTGCACCGCGCTGCCGGAGATCTCCTCGATTGCCTTTTCAACATTCTCAACTGCCCCCTCCGTCACATCCACACTTGAGCATAATGTATCGGAGGTTTCCATAAATTCCGCATCCTTTTCCTGTATCAGTTTTACGGCGCCGCTGATTATTTCCGTCAGATACAGCATTGCCTGTGCAATCAGCCCTACCTCGTCCCTGCGGGTTGCGTATGGATCCAGCTTATGCTTCAGGGTCAAGTCCAACGTCCCTATTTCCTTGATGATTCGGGATACCTTCGCAATATCCTTTGCAATAAGCCGGACCGCGGCCCACACGCATACGGATATAACCAGCAGCAATATAACGCAGATCATAAACAGCATCTCTGACATTTTCCGGATGGGCGCATATGCGGCCTCACAGTCCGTCGCTACGACAAGCACCCAGTTCCGGTCCGGCATATACCGGTAAACCGCCATCATCTCCCTGCCGTCCATCTCGTATTCATAAACGGAAGCGCCGGACGAACCGGACTTTGCCAGATTGATAATATCAAGCATCCCGCCTTCCTCGACAGCGGAGCCGATTCGCTCCTCCTCCGCGCAGAAAATATATGCGCCGCTGGTTACATCCAGCAAAAGATATTCTGTCTGCCCCTCGTCTCCTTCCGACAAAGCATCCAGCGTATCTCTCAGATTTTCGGAATAGATGGCGCCGCCCACATAGCCAATCGGCTCTTTTTTGTCAAATATCGGGTAATACAGGGATACCACCTGATTGCCGGTTGAGGGCGACATCATAATCCCCACGTTCCATATATCCTGGGAAGCAAACACTGCGTCCTGCAGCTGCTGCAAGGCTTCGCCTTCGCGAAGCTTTTTGCCGACAGGGCCTTTCACATAGGACGCCAGCACTTTTGAATTATAATCCGCCAGATACACATTTTCCAGATTTTCATTCACCTTCGCATATCCGTCTGTGTAAACCTGCGCATTGATAACCGCGTCCGGGTTGCCCGGCTGCAAAAGCACGTTTTTCAACTCCAGCGCCTGTCCATAACCGATCACATAAGACTCCGCGGATCGGACGTACTGTTCGATAATCTCACTCCGGGTCGCCACGGCATCGTTCATTTCCGCCAGAATCTGCTCCTCCATTACAGAAGAGACCCGCACATTCGTACACTGCCACAATACAACGAGTCCAAACGTCAGGATAATAATCACAATACTGCTTATCTTCGTTGCCAGTTTTACGTTTTTCATGCCCTCATCCCTTGTCTTTATAATATTTGCCGTCTTTTTCGCTGCCGGCCCGTAGAAGCCTGTGCCCGGCCAAGCGCCGAAATCTTTCAAGACCGCATGTCCTTATTATAATATCGGATGCAGGGGCATACCCGCCAGTTCTTGTCATGTTCTCCCTATATATTGCTTTTTTGCCGTATTTTCAACTATCTATGACGCTGAAATCATCCCGCTTTGAGGCATGTTTGCTCTTGTACATCGAGGGCATCCCCATTACTGCTTATTCGATAGGATTCGTATTTCCTGACCGCTCTTTTTAAACGTTACATTCCGATATTCGGAGTGCAGCGTCTCCCGTACGCCGTTTATGATAATAACGCAGCCTGCGTTCGCAATCCCGCCGACAATAATTTTCCCGTCCGCGGAGCGCCGGTTGATATCGATCAGCCGCTCCCGCTTCGCGGTAATCTCTTTTAATTTTAACTGATTATTTATCTTTCTGCGCATCTGCTCCGCCTTCTGCCGGTTCAAATCCGGATGGGCAGGCTGTAATCTCAGCTGCCCGGTGATTTGCTCCAGCGTCCGCGCGGCATCCGTCATGTTATCCTGATACGCCTCCGCCAAATGGTCGATTTCTTCCATCTTCTGCCGCAATTCACAGTCCAGTCCGATAACCATCTGCGTAGTTACGCCTGCACGGTTGCCGATAGAGGCCGCCGAAATCTGTTCTACCGCCGTAACCGTACCGCCGATAATCGTGCCCCGGTTACCCGAAATCACCACCGTATGTCCCGCCTCCACTTCACAGTTCAATAAAGCGCCCGTGTTGATTTCGTTTCCGGCAAAAACCTGCGTCTGCTCCAAAAAACGCGCCATAACGTTGCATCCGGCGCGAATAACGCCGTTCCCTGACCCCTGCATTCCGTTTTTCAGGATAACATCCTTTCCCGCAAAAAGATTCGCCGTTTCTACATGTCCGTTAATGGTAATGCTTCCGGTTGTTTTTACGGTAACGCCCGCAAATACGTTCCCCTGTATCAGCACATCCCCGTGAAAGTCCACATCCCCGGTAGCGGCATCCAGATTGCCTTTTATCACGTAGATTGGCGTTACGGTCAGACAGCCCCCCGCTACCGTGACATTTCCCTCCGTACCGGCATAATATTCGCAGCCCTTTTCATCCGGTTTACAGCGCTTGCACTGCAGCGGCGGAAGCTCCTTCCCCTCATAAGCGTCAATGGTATTGCCCAGCACATCTCTGCCTATCACAGCCGGCAGCGCCGAATGATAGGTGACAAGCAGCTGCCCGTTTGTCACAAGCTCGATTTTTCCCAATACATTATAATCCACCGAACCGTCCGGCAGAATAATAGGTCTCGTCTCAGGCCGCGGATTAAAGTGATATTCGAAAAATCCATCCTGTCCATCCCTTGCGGCGGTACCGGCCGCGACAAGCGTTTCCTCGTAATTGCGCTTCCCCTGCGCAAGCTCCTCCAGCGTCCTTTCTATGATACCAAAAACAATCCCGTTCTCCTCTAACAGCTTATAAAGCTCCGCTGCGGAAAAACGGCGGTACAGCGTGATCAGGACCTCCATCCGCGTTTCATTGATGCGCAGCAGATAATCCGAGCCGTCTATAAGCACCGGATCTCCGCAAACGGCTCCCGCATTCGAAATTCCGGAAGCTGTCTGCTGCTTTGCGGTCGGCATCCCCTCTCTATCCCCGGAAACGTGCCGCTCCTCCGGTGAAAGGAATCTTGTTTTTTCCACTCCGTTTTTCTTCAAAAGCGGCTGCTCGGCCTCCATAGCCGGAAGCATTTGCGCCTGATCGGTCTGTTCTTTTTTCTTTTTCTTTCCTGCCTGACTAAAAAAACGCATATAAATCTCTCCTGCCGTCATTCCGCCGCAAAGCGGTCAATCTCCGGTAGCATGAAAGCCTGCCTTCACCGGTCAAGTGACAAGGCTGTATGCAAAAAGCCGCCGCAATTCAGGAGAATCGCGGCGGCCTCTGCGCTTTAAAGGATTTTGTTCTTTATATATGACTCAGGGAAATGCCGGTTCAATCAGCGCTTCCCCCGTTAAAACTTCCCAGCCTTTGCCGCTTCCTCAATCGAAACTGCTACCGCAACCGTAGCGCCGACCATCGGGTTGTTGCCCATACCGATCAGGCCCATCATCTCTACATGTGCCGGAACGGAGGAGGAACCTGCAAACTGCGCGTCCGAATGCATACGGCCTAATGTATCCGTCATACCATAGGATGCCGGGCCTGCTGCCATATTGTCCGGATGAAGGGTACGTCCTGTACCGCCGCCGCTTGCTACGGAGAAATACTTCTTACCGGCTTCCATTCTCTCCTTCTTGTATGTACCTGCTACCGGATGCTGGAATCTTGTGGGATTGGTGGAGTTTCCTGTGATGGATACGTCAACATTCTCCTTCCACATGATTGCAACGCCTTCGCAGACATCATTTGAGCCATAGCAGTTTACCTTACCGCGCGGGCCTTCCGGATCCGAGTAGGACTTTCTGAATACCTCCTTCACGGTGTTGGTATAAGGGTCATACTCTGTCTCAACAAAGGTAAATCCGTTGATGCGGGCAATAATCTCCGCAGCGTCCTTGCCAAGACCGTTCAGGATGACTCTCAGCGGCTTCTGGCGAACCTTGTTTGCCTTCTCCGCGATACCAATCGCGCCCTCTGCCGCCGCAAAGGATTCATGCCCTGCCAGGAAGCAGAAGCAGTCTGTCTCCTCCTCCAGAAGCATCTTGCCCAGATTGCCGTGTCCAAGACCTACCTTACGGTTGTCCGCAACGGAGCCCGGAATACAAAATGCCTGAAGTCCCTCGCCGATTGCCGCAGCCGCGTCAGCCGCCTTTTTGCAGCCCTTCTTGATTGCGATGGCAGCGCCTACCGTGTATGCCCAGCATGCGTTCTCAAAGCAAATCGGCTGAATCTTCTTTACCTGATCATACACGTCAAGACCCGCATCCTTTGTGATCTTCTCTGCCTCTTCGATGGAAGCAATACCGTAGCCCTTGAGAACCTCGGTAATTTTATCTATTCTTCTTTCATAGGATTCGAATAATGCCATAATTATTTAACCTCCTTATCTGTTCTGGGATCAATAATCTTAACAGCATCCTGTACGCGCCCGTACTGTCCGGATGCCTTCTCCCATGCAGTGTTCGGATCATCGCCTTTCTTGATGAAGTCCGTCATCTTGCCGAGGCTGACAAACTTGTAGCCGATAATCTTATCATCCGCGTCAAGCGCGATTCCCGTAACATAGCCCTCTGCCATTTCAAGATAACGAGGTCCCTTCTTTAATGTACCGTACATCGTACCAACCTGGCTTCTCAGGCCTTTTCCAAGATCCTCAAGACCTGCGCCGACAGGAAGTCCGTCCTCAGAGAATGCGGACTGCGAACGGCCGTATACGATCTGTAAGAACAGCTCTCTCATTGCCGTATTGATTGCATCGCAGACAAGGTCCGTATTCAACGCTTCCATAACGGTTCTTCCCGGAAGGATCTCGGCTGCCATCGCTGCCGAATGCGTCATACCGGAGCATCCGATTGTCTCAACCAGCGCCTCCTGGATAACGCCCTCCTTAACGTTCAGGGAAAGCTTGCAGGCGCCCTGCTGCGGCGCACACCAGCCTACGCCGTGTGTAAAGCCGGAAATATCCTTCACGTCTTTTGCCTTTACCCATTTGGCTTCTTCGGGGATGGGCGCGCATCCATGATTGCCATCACGTGCAACTGAACACATCTCTTCAACTTCTTTTGAATAAATCATGTGAAAACTCCTTTCGACTACATACTTATACTTATGCCGGACAACCGCCCCGCACCTTCATAACTTATCTGCCGCTTCCCGTATATTTTCTTTTGGAAATCGACTTTGACAAGTTATTCACACAAAATTATTTTCGCATAAATCCGCGAAAATAGCAACCCCGAAGTGCCAATATTTTCAAGATTCATTCAAAACGGAATGCTGCCTAAAGCGCCCGAAAACAAGGTGTTTTTCAGCAGGTCAGCACCGCCGCGCTACCTTTTTTCCGTAACGACGCAGGTGTCGAATCCGGCCGCTCTGAGCTTTGCCGCCATGGCTTCCGCGTTCTTCTTCTGCGTATATGCCCCCAGCTGCACCCTGTAAAGGACGCCGGACGGTGAGGGCTGCGGGGCTGCGCCGCCCGAAAGCGCAGTCGTAGCTGCTGCCGCCAGATTGCCCAGCCTTGCATAAAGCCAGTCCCCGGGGCAGCTCTTGTTCGCAAACCAGCGGTGCACGGTCAGTATCATTTCATCCGCCCCGGGCTCATAGGCAAGCGTTCTGTCCTTATCCCCCAGCCAGAGTAATCTGCTTTTCCCGTTGCGCCTGCAGATATCAATGCAGAGCGCAGTCAGAGCGGTATAAACCGCGTCCGTCATCGCATACGGCGCGGTCTTGTCGGAGGCGCATTCGATTGTAACCGCCCGCTGGTCGTTTTCGCTGCTCGAGGAACACCAGGAACGGTTTTTTTCTTCCACGCAAAGCGCAATCCGCCCGTCCGTACCGATACCGTAATTGCAGCTTGCGCCCCTGCCGGCCGGAAAGCAGTCGCAAATCCTTTCGGCTGAAAGCTGTCCCACCGTGCAGTGCGGTGTGATTCTGTCAATGCTGCGCGTGCGCTGCCCGGAATGATTTGGTGAAAGTCTGGTGTATACCACCAAGTCTGAATTGCTCATTCCGCGTTATCTCCCCTCTCCGCCTTTTTCTTCAAAACCTCAATCGCCTCGATGACCACCGCGGGAATGGGTATGCCCATCAGCCCTGCGTTTTCGGTAATGGAGATGGTCTCATTTGCGACAAAAGCGATGATCACCGTATCGCGGATAAAATGAAACCCCATCACCAAATCAAGGCGGTGGGCCGCCAGTACTACAAGCAGCGTAACGCCCTTCCTGCAAAGCCCCTTCCATCCGGCAAAGCTTTCAAGCGCTCCGCTCTCTGTTTTTGACGATTTGTGAAATACCCCGGCCACAATCATACCGGTCACATAGTCGATTCCCATGAATATCATAAGCGTCACCAGGGCGGCGTCCCATCCGCCAAACAGGCTTGCCACCGCTGATCCCGCGGCTCCTAATACAATACAGATTGTCTGTTTCATTCTTTTTCCCTCTTTCCTTCTGAAAAAAACCGGGCGCCAGCGCACCCGGTTACAAAATCAAAGTTTTTCAGCTTCACTTTTTGTCTTAATGATTTATGTTATGACACGATTGTCTGCACAAACGTAATTTTCATGTTCGAAATATCAATATCAATTGATACTTCCATGTCGGTGCTTTCGGCCTTGCTAAATCCGAGCGTTGTGGTGCTGCCGGCGGTGTGATATCCATTTATAGTATTCTCGGAAGCTGATGTCGAAACACCGCTGATTTCGCAATCATACAAATAAGTAAACGTAACTGTACATCGATCCCATTGACCAGAATTTATCATCTTTACGTTTGAAACAAAAAATGGTATCTGGGATTTTATATCGCTGTTCATCGCCCTGACCCTGCTGCCCGCATCATAACACGCCTCCCCTTCGGGCAGGGACAGGTAGGTATATCCGTCATCCTGCGTCACCGCCGCAGCTTCAACCGTTGTCCCGCGCCTGTCCGCCATAACGCCGGTAATCTGCTCCCCTGCCGCATTATGCGCCGTGTAGCCGCTCAAAAGCGCTGCCGCCGTCACCGTATCCCCTGACGTGTCTGTCATATCCAGCACCTTATCCAACAGGCTCTCCCATGTCTCATCTGTGGACGCTTCAATTCCCATGGCAACGAGATTTTCCACCAGTTTACTTTTCTTCTCATTGCCAGACTGAAAAACCTCGTTGATCGCGCCAATAACGTTGTCCGCCTCGATTCCCTCGACGAATCCGATGTCGCCGGGCGCGCCGGCGCCGCCAAGATATTCGCTCAGCTCGCCAAGCTTTGCTTCCAGCGTCTTTATATCGCCCATCGTCGCGTAAGCGCCCGAATCCACCTCCAGCGTAACATTCTCGGCATTGCCCACCGTGGTGACAAGCTGCACATATGCGCCGGATACCGCAGCCTCGTCGTATGCGGGTATGTAGCAGTTTCCGGAGACCTCCCTTGTCACGGCATAGAGAATCTCCCCCTCGTCTGGGTCCTCCGCGTAAAGGCCCAGTGCCCTTATATAATACCCCTCCGCCAGTTCCGTGTTGGTAAAGGCTGCCTCAATCTTAACCGCAACCTCGTTCGTACGGATTACTTTGGAAATCAGGCTTGTCTGCCGGATTTCAGAAAGCTCCGTCAGCTCCTCCAGCTGCGCGTCCGTGTATTCAGCACTGGAGGCTGATACTTTAGTAAACGCAATATTGCAGCCCTCCGCAATCATTTTGGCAAGCAAAGCCTGCCCTTTGCCGGTAATCACCAGCCTTGAAAATTCTGCCATACTTTTCAATCCTTTCTTTTTGTGAGACAAGGGCCCCGCACATACGGAGCCCTCATATATCATTACAATTTCTAAAAATGCCCTGTGGACACAGCAGCTGCTGTGTCAGATAAATAGTGATCTAACTGAATCTGGTGCTCGTACAACAGACTTAAATTAATAAACCAATGCTGCGCTTACATTGATCGAAGCAAAATTTTGATTTGTAAATTTGACTGTAATTTTTTGACTAGGATTAAGCGTACATTTGTATACGCACAACACGCCACATTGCGGATTTGGATAATAGTTATACAACAGTATTTGCATACTTTTCAGTCCGTCGCCAGTCACCTCAAATGCAGTGCCTGTAGTATCGTACCCATACCCTGTTGCGATTAACAATCCCGTTTTTACTCCGACTGGAACAGTAAGCTCTGTTGATGCAATAGCAGGCATTTTACTTGCAATAGTATGCCCAGCAGAATATATAATCTTATTGTATATATCGTTATTTAACGCCCTGACCCCGCTGCCCGCATCATAGCACGCCTCCCCTTCGGGCAGCGACAGGCAGATGTACTCGTCATCCTGCGTCACCACCGCAGCCTCAACCGTTGTCCCGCGCCTGTCCGCCATAATGCCAGTAATCAGCTCCCCCGCCGCATTATGCGCCGTGCAGCCGCTTAAAAGCGCGGCCGCCGTCACTGTATCGGACGTAGTATCTACCACATTTTTAAACAATGTTACATCTGCAATCAAGTACGCAAACACAACAGAACTGTTACTTCCGGGATTATTACACTTTTTAATGCTGCCATCCTCATATTTTGCAATATAAGCAGTTATAGCAAAGTTAGTAATTGAAAGTATCCCCGTATTGGCATCGTAGGTGACGTTTAAGCTGAAGCCGTCAGCCCTCCCGTAAACATTAGAGCCAGGTTCACGTACAGTTTGCGAACCCACTCCGGAATTTTCACGTATGCCCACGATAAAATCATTCTCTGTAAAATTCATGTAATCGTCAGGATACAGCTCCTTCAGGTTATATGTATATTCATCATTTGTTAAATCGGACGAATTTCTTTCGCCTAAATAATGGATAACATCCGCTGATATATTCTGTATTTTACCCAGCAATGCCTCCCATGTCTCATCTGTGGACGCTTCGATTCCCATGGCAACGAGATTTTCCACCAGTTTACTTTTCTTCTCATTGCCAGACTGAAAAACCTCGTTGATCGCGTCAATGACATTGTCCGCCTCAATTCCCTCGACGAAGCCGATGTCGCCGGACGTGCCGTCACCGCCAAGATATTTATCCAGCTGCCCGCTCAGCTCGCCAAGCTTTGCCTCCATCGTCTTTATATCGCCCATCGTCGCGTAAGCGCCCGAATCCACCTCCAGCGTAACATTCTCGGCATTGCCGACCGTGGTGACAAGCTGCACATACGCGCCGGATACCGTAACCCCGTTATATACGGGCATGTAACAGTTCCCGGAAACCTCCCTTGTCACAGCGTAAAGGATTTCTCCTTCGTCCGGATCCTCCGCATAAAGGCCCAGCGCCCTCATATAATAGCCCTCCGCCAGCTCCGTGTTGGTAAAGGCCACCTCCACCCTGATTGCGACCTCATTCGTGCGGGTTACCTTGGAAATCAGGCTTGTCTGCCGGATTTCGGAAAGCTCCGTCAGCTCCTCCAGCTGCGCGTCCGTGTATTCAGCACTGGAGGCTGATACTTTGGTAAACGCAATATTGCAGCCCTCCGCAATCATTTTGGCAAGCAGCGCCTGCCCCTTGCCGGTAATCACCAGCCTTGAAAATTCTGCCATATCTTTTCCATCCTTTCTACGGTTATTTTATTTCGATAACCTCAGACATCACCACGCCTGAGCCTACGGCGTTATCACCGTTTACAATAAACCGTTCCTTAAAATCATTCGTAATCGTGAACGTTTCCAGCGTACACACGCCTCCGGCGGTCAGAGCCGCACCCTTTGCACCGCACAGGATTTTATTTTCGAGGTCTGCTGCCATATTGCAGGGAAGCATGCCCCCGACTATACGCTCCAGCTCCTCCACCTGCCCGAACAGCTCAAGACAGGTCTGGATTTCGATTCGGTAATGCGGATAGTCCTCTGTAATGGTAAAGTTCGACGCGCCGCACAGGGCCTCCAGCTTTTCGTACAAAATCCGCAGCGTATAGGGGATCCGGTTGAACCACCGCGCCTGCACTCTTGCCCGGCGGCTTTCAAGGGTATCCTCTGTGGAAGGCAGGATCTGCAGCATTTTCTCAAACCGCGAAAGCCCGTACGCGTCGGCCGTCTCAATAAATTCATTCCGCAGGACCCTGTCCGCGGCCTTCCACACAAGCGTCAGCTCCGGATTTTCAGCTTCCAGCGCAGCGGTTATTTCCTTATATTCCGCCATAAACGGGGGCAGGTATGAAACAAGATTTACCTCTCTTATCATGCGCTTACACCCCCGAATACGGGAATCTCATATTTCCCCAGGCTGAGGTTTTCGGCTGCCCCGTTTATTCGGGTACCGCCAATGTCCACAATCCCTTTGATACCCAGAAGGCGCGTCTCAAGCTGACTGACACGCACTGTCAAATAAGGGGAAGCTGCCCACGATTTGCGAAGCTCAAGCAAGTAGCCTGAAACCGCATCCTCAATTGCGCTTTGAAGGTTTGTCCACCCGTAACCTGTATCAAAGGTAATATTGGTTTTTACGGTTATGGCAGCCGCCTTCGCACTCTCCACCTTTACAACGTGGCCTATCGGCGCGGCCCCGCAGCCTTCCCCCGCGTTTTCAGCCGGATCCATCGTCTGCTGCACTGTCTGCACCAGCGTGTCCGAAGCTGCCCCAAAGTCTGAATTGAGGATTGTCAAAAGCACTGTCCCGCCCGTTGTCAGCTTCTTTTCCGAGGCCGCCGTATAGACCGCGGAAAGCCAGGACGCAGCCTCCGCCTCCAGCGTTCCGACCGTGTCCTTATACCATGCCTTCACCACCACGGAGGGTATCATTTCCGCGGGACGAATGTCCCCGTTCCAGACCCTTGCCACCTTGACACTGCCGACACCGGGAATGGCGTTTACCTTGTCAAGATAATCCTGCGCGTTGCCGCCGAAGGCTTTTTCGTTAAAGCTGTCAAAATAACGGGCCCGCAGGGCCTCCGTTTCCTCCTCGTCCTCGCCGGGAATCAAAATTTCCGTAAGCTCCGCCGCCTCAAGCCCTTCAATATAGTCAATCGGTATCATGGCGCCCAGCTGCCGGTTGCCGGCAGTTCCGGGCGTCTCGCACTGCACCTGATATTCCCCGTCGGCAATTTTTTCCGTTACAATAAAATTTATCGAACCGATATTGAACCGCTGTCCGGTCACGTCAATATCCGCGGGCGCAAATTCCCCCTTCAAAACGGCGCGCGTCGCCTCATAGGGAACAATCCCCCTTTCCCTGCAGCGCCGGATGAGGAACTCCCGTGAAGCCGTATTGCCGTAGGCCTCCCGCAGGATGGCGTCCAACTCCAGATACAGGATTTGAAGCTCGATGGCCGTCGGGGAATGGGTGTCCCATATCACCGACCCTTCCCGCTTGTCAAGCTTATCCGGCACGCTGCCCAGCATCCGTTCCAGAATGTTTTCATAGCTTACATTTTCATACATTAAAAATTCACCGCCTTTTCCGCCGCCACATCACCGAAAACAGTGTGAGCGGTAAATGTCGCATGGATTTCACCCTTTCTGGAAAGGTCAAATTCAAAATGATCCACGCTTTTTATCCGTTCGTCCCATGTCAGGGCTTCCGCAATCCGTCGTTCCAGCTCCGGGCAGACATAGGAAACCGGCTCGCCGTACAAATCCAGCGTCTCAATCCCGTAATTCCACGAATACATTGCATATTGGTAACGCTCCGTGGAAAGGATTTTATAAATTGCCTGTTTCATCGCCTCCTGACCGTCCGTACAGCCCCGTACAAGCCCGCTTTCAGGGTTCATCCTGTAGGTATGGGTTGGCTGTTCCCTGATTTCAAAATCCTGCCTTAAAAAGGCCGTTGTCGAAGGTATCATCCGATTTTATCCACCACGATATATTTTTGCCCGCCCTGCTGCCTTAAAAGGATTACCGCATCACCGACAGCCAACCCGTTGTGTACGGTGATTTGGATTTTCCCCACGGCGTGAACATGGTCAGGATCCACGGGAAGCGTTCCGGAATCCGGAAACGTTCCGGTATAATAGTAATTTTGAAGATTGCCGCCGCTTATGTACGTTTTATATTCCGTAACGTTCCGGCAGAGGATAAGCTGCGCCTCCCCTAATACCAGCTTCTGTTCCACGGCAATTTTTAAAGGTGACATGCATGTCACCTTTCCAAAACAGACTTCAACAGGCTTTGAAGCCTTCACGGCGTCCACCGCCGCCCGCTTGATTGTTTTCATCAGTTCAACTGCGTCAGGCAATAAATTCACCTCCCCGAAGTGTTAAATCCATAAAGTGCGCATCCGCCTTAAAGATATGCCGCACCTTCTCTACCAGCATAAAATTTTTTATATTCATATCGCCCAGGGCAAGGTTTACGACAACCATACTGCCGGCTCTGACCCGCGTATCGCCGATTGCATTGGTGATTTTCAGGTTTTTTGTCTTGCTGTTATACAGCTTCAGCAGGGCGTCCGCCTTCGCCTGTCCGTTTTCACCCTTCTGCAGCGTTTCGACATACTGCAGGACGCCCCACTGGTTGATATGCGTCCCGTCCTTTGCGATATAAACCTCCCGCTTTCCGGTATCCTCGTTGTCATAGACCAGCTTGATCTTGTTGTAGGTGTCGCTGTCAATGCCGGAGGCGTATTCAAAGTTCTCGCCGGTTTCCTCATCAATCATCAGATAAGCCCCCGGCTCGCCGACGTACATGGAGGAAAGGCTTTTGAGCGTCAGCCTGCCGAAATCATCGTACAGTACAAACAGGTCCCCGCGGTTTTGCAGCGTCAGATCCAAAGCGTTTTCAATCATATCAAACAGCGAAACGTTGTCCTCTACGCCTGAGGCAATCACAAACCCGGTATCCTCCAGCGTCCCCGTATTCAGGGAAAAATCCACCGCAATCTTCTCAACCAGCTGTGAGGCGGTCATATTTTCATAGACGCAGATATGCTTATTTTTCAGATACCGCAGCTGATCGTAGGCCGTTACCTCTATGATCCGATCCTTATTCCGCTTTCTGGTAAATACAAACCCGGAAAAAACGGGCTTTCCGTCCACCTTAAGGTGAACGGAGGCCCCTTCCTGAATATGGATAATATCATCCTGCACAAGCCTGAAGGTCAGCTTTCCGGGCGTGCCTCTTCTTTCCGTGCTCCACTCGATTCCTTCTTCCACGGCCGGCATATAGCCCTTTGTGCTGCCTATATCACAAATCCAAAGCTCTGCATTCAAAATCACACCCCCTTTAAACTGCCGGAATCGTCAACGTCTGTCCCGGGTAAATCCTGTTTGGATTCCCGCCGATTGTTTCCCGGTTGGCATCGTAAATAACTGTATATTTTGCCCCGCTCCCGTAAAATCTCTTTGCAATGGTCCAGAGGCAGTCCCCCTTGACAACCATATAAGTGCGCGTGCCAAGGGCGGCCGGACCGCCTTCCGCTTCCCGTGATTTTTCAATTGCCGCCTGGGGCTCTGAGTCAGCGTTGCGAATATTCACCGTTTTGGTGCCGTAGTCCCTGTATTGCTTCAAACGGATTGCCACCGTTATATCAAAGCCGTCCTTTGCCTGCTCAATGATTTTGTAATCCTCCATCGACACCTTCATATTCGTCGAAAACAGCACCCGGCCGCCCGGCATAGCCCTTGAGACAATAAACTGAAAGGGCTTCTTATCCACCTTTAAGCTTTCAAAGTATTCAAGGAAATAAGAGGCCTCTCTAAAGCCTGACTTATAAACCGCAAACGGATATTTTACCTGAGGGATTCTGCACTCAAGCTCAATATCCGTCAGCCCGGGAGTTTTCAAAATATTGATTTCCCCCTCGTTTATCAGCATAAGCGTATCGTTCGTATTGTTGATTTTGAGCTCCAGCTTCTCCGGGGCAATCGGCAGCAGGCATTTATCCAGATAAAAATCATATCCCGCTTTACTCACTATGCATACACTCCTTCCGCGATTACGGCAACCGCCTCGTTTGCGGCATCCGTCAGTCCTGAAACAATCCCGTCCAAATCCATCCTGCCTGAAACATTATTGTGATTTGTCTGTTCGATAATGATCTCGGCTGTCGTAAATCTGTTGACTGCTTCCTGTTCCGCAATATCACGCAGATACCTCAGGTCCTCCTCCGTAATCTCCATGGAATCCCGGATTGCGCCGGTGTTGTCGTCTATGCCTTCAATACCTTCAATAACCGCTTCGTCATAACGCTCATACTCATACGGGTCCTCACTCTGTTTGTCTCCTCCAAACAGGCTTGATATGCTTTCAGCAACCCCATCACCCCAATCCACGCCGGAATCAAATGCATTTTGAACCCAATTTTCCTCCCATGCTTCATAGGTTGACAATCCTTCATTGAATGCGTCTGAAATAGATTGATATTCCTCTTTGCTTTCATACGCTGCCGCGCTTTTTGCGGCATATTCATCCGCTGCTTTTACCACCCCGGAATAATCAAAGCTGACAAACGGAATTTCATTTAATGCTTCCGCTATTCCTGCAATTACACTTAAAACATCCGATAATAGACCAAACCACCACCCTTTGACATTTGCAATTACGTTATGAAACGCCGTTCCAATATTAGAGCACACCGCCCCGATCGCATTTCCGATTCCAAGCGCAATATTAGCAATTGTCAGTCCTAAATTCTTGAAGAACGCACCCACGACTGCAATTCCACCTGTGATAACGCCGAAACCGCTGTTCGCAATATGCGTCGCATCTGCAATTGCCGTGCATATTGCATAAATCACACCAATCAGAACAAGCATTATCATCACGACTCTCAAAATTGGATTGGCATCCATCACAGCATTAAGTCCCTGCTGCGCCACGGTCATAATTCCAGTTGCAGCAGCACAAAGCAGCTGCCATCCATATCCTAAAGCCAGACACCCATAATACACCGCCAGCGCCGCGGCTACCCCAAGAATAATCGGTAACAGCCACGACCAGTTGTCTGCAGCAACGCCCGCAACATCCGCAAGCAGATCCAAAAGCTCAAGGGTGATCCCCGCGACCACTGCAATTCCCGCTGCCGCCCCGTTTACGAGTCCCTGAACCGCTTCACTGTTGGCAATTTCATTCATTTTTTGAAGAACCGGCTCGAACGCCATCAAAGCGTTATTCCGGAAGGAGACTGCTATCTGCGCGAAGCTCTGCGGCATCTGCTCAAATTTCGCATTGGTCTCATCGGCCGCCGCAAACATAGCCGCCTTTACAATATCGGCAGTAATCTGCCCCTCGACGGCCATATGCTCCAGCTGCTCCCCCGGTACGCCCAGATAATCGGCAATGGTCTCAATCAGATTGGGCGCCTGGGCTAAAATGCGATTGTACTCCGCGCCGCCAAGAACCCCTTCCCCCATCGCCTGCGTCAGCAGCTGCATTGCGCTGTCGATATCCGATGCGCCCATTCCGGCAATCGCAAACTGCTTGCTGATCTGCTCGACAAAGGCAACTGTTTCCTCTGTACTGCCAAACGCGTCCTCTGCCGTAAAACCAAGCGCAACAACGGCATCCGCAGTCGCCTGATAGCTGCCCCTTGACTGCTCTGCCGCGGCAAAAATCATATTCTGCAGCTCCTCCGTGCTCTGCAATCCGTCGTTCATCAGATTCAGCCGGGCGGTTGTAGCTGCCATCTGATCCGACAAAGCAAATGCCTCGGAAAGCTTCTCAAGATTCATAAAAGGCGCAACCGCGCCTTTTATCTTCTGCAGCAGCCCGCCCGCCTTATTCGCGCCGGCCTCCACCTGACTGTTGAACTTCGCCTGCTCCTCCGTATTTTCACTGATATATCGCCGCGTCCTGCTTGCCGTCAGCGCCATATGCAGGTAAGATTCATTTGCCGTATCGGTAGACGTCTCATCGACGGAAGCATTCACATTCCGATATGCATCGGACACTGCAGCAGCCGATACGCCCATACCCTGATACGCATCGGACATCACGGCTGCCGAAGCGTTCATCTGGTGATATACATCGGACATTCTGGCGGCTGAAGTGCTTATGTTCTGGTACGCATTTTCCATAGAGGTAATGTCCAGATTTATGGTATCGACAACCTCATACAGTACGCCCGTACTACGGCTTTGCATTTCGGCCGCCGTCTGCACTCCGCTCATACGTTTCACCTGCCTTTCCTTTTCGATTCGCTTTCTATTCTCTTCTTTTCTTTTTTGTCCGCCTCTATTTTCACTTTAATCGCCGCCACGGTAAACGCCTTTTCCTGTTCGTCCATGGCAAGGAAAACGGACGGCAGAATGTGAAGCTTCAGAAGGGCATAGTAGGCGAAATTCGCCTCCCAATCCCCTTCCTCTATCAGTTTTTTGCCTCATCCACCTTCTCCTCAAAGGATACGTTAAAGCCCTGAAATCTCTGGACAAACGCCGCCAAATCGTTGTATTCGCCCGGATCGTCCACCATCACCATCAGCAGATCCTCCGGCGTCTTTACGCCATAAGAATCCTGTAATTCGGAATCAAACAAGTCCGGAACCACTACGGAGGCCGCGATCATTTTCTGAATATAAAGACCGGCTTTCAGCTTCTGGCGGTACATATTGGGCTTCCCCGGTACGGGAATATCCATCGTACAGCTTTCCCTGATTTCCTCGTTTTCTCTGGACGTTATGTGTTTGAACTCCCATTCGAGCGGGTTCCCCTCTTCGTCGCGAAGGGATTTTGTGGCCGGGTAAAACCCGTTTGCCTTTTCAATTTTATTTGCTTTCATAAATTTTACGAATTTAGACATCTCTGCATCTTCCTTTCCATCCTGTCACGAAGCAGGCGCCTCCCTTACGCGGGCTGATACAAGCGCCGCGCAGGGACTGTCCCGCCGTCAGCCTTTAGTTCGTAAGAAATCCTTCCAGATTGTTAAACGTTTCCGGCATCTTGAAGTCCTCAAAGGTGAAATCCATCTCTTCATCCAGATATTCGCCGTCCGCGTCAAACTTCGCCAGAACGCCGCCGTCAATGTTGCAGTCCATCAGTATTATCGTCTGGCGGCCTGCCGCGGAGGTTTTATCCTCGTTGGAAATCTGTATCTCGAAATATATATCCTCCCCCGTGTCCTTATACTGAAGCATCATCTGGCGGAAGATGGACGTATTGTAGTGAAAGGTCGCGCTGCCCGTCCCCTTCCATCCGGTCGCCTTATTTCCCCTTCCGGTCTTGCCCAGAATAGGCACCTCCGTTTTGTTCTTCTCGAATTTCGCTTCAAGGTTGATTGCCTGCATGAAGTTGTAACGATGTGTTCCGATTGTAACAAAACACTCCGCCAGACTCGCAAACACCGTATCCTTCGCCTTCATTACTACATTACCGTTCATTCGCCCCACTCCTTTCTTATGCCACCGCAACCGTCATATACAGCCTGCTCATAGCATTTACCACCGTTACCGCGTCACTGACTACAACGGATTTCTTTGTACTGCCCTGCTCGACCGTCACATCGGAATCCGAGAAGTCCTCAATTGCCCTGATTTCCTGAAGCCGCTCATGGTACTTCACAATATCCGACCACAGGGAGATTCGGCCTGCCGCATCGTTGGGCACGACGCCCAGGTACTTTGTGTTGAACAGAACCGCAATATCGTTTGCAATCTGATCCATCACACGCACCGTCTGATTATCCTTGAAAATATCGCCCTGCGTATCGGAAACGGTAATCATCGTGCTAATGTCCTCCAGCACACGGATATCGCCTCCTACCTTGTGAAGCACAAATTCCCCTGCCTTCACCGCCTTCTTTAATTCATTCTGCGTGTAGTCCGCATCAACGGCAAATTCGCCGTCATAGAGCCGGTTCTGATTGCTCTTATTGACCCCGCAGCCCGCGCAGATGCCCGTAACCCAGTAAATAAGGCCCGCCTCACTCCATCCGGAATCAAGCGTCCTGTTCTTTACACTGACAGCACCGTAATAATCGGCCGCCTTATTATAAAGCACGAGCTGGAATTTGATACCCATCTCATCCCGCAGACGCTTAACAAAGGAAACAAAAAGCGCCTTTGTGGTCTCATCCGTCGCCGCAACACCCATAACGTTATAGGTATAGGATTCAATCTTATCCAGATAAGCCTGATAAGCCGTCCCGTCAACCGTCCCGTTCGTGCCGCCTGTCAGCGACGCCGCCGCCGTTGCCTCCAGCGCCGCGGAAGCCTTAAACCTGACAAAATCGTTTGCGGCCAGCTCTGCCACACTTCCCACCGTCTGCTCGTCAACAACCGCCGTGTCAAGCACTGTCTTAACGTCAAACAGAGTATCGTCATCCGCGTTTACCTGAATAGCAATTTTTAAATCGTTTCCGCGAATCCCGGCATAAAGAGCCTCCGCATAGGTATTTTCCGCTTTTGTCCCCCCTGAAGTCAGCTTGTATGCGTAGAGCGTCCGGGTATTCCGGAATAAATCGCGAAGCCCCTTCATTTTGTCATGGGTACAGTCATAGCCGAAAATCTTCAGACTGTTTTTCTGAAAATCCCCGCTGCTTACTTCAAATACCGCCCCGTCGACACCCCAGTCCAATTCAAGGGGCATTGTAGCAATACCTCTCTCGGAAAGCGCCGCATTTGCGGAAGCCGCCGAAATAAAATTGATATACGCACCCGGTAATTCCTTATTCTGTGTGATAAATGTTCCGCCACCTAAAGCCATATTATTTCACCTGTCCTTTCATATACTTTTCAATCATCCGTTCCACGGCCTCAACCGTGTATTGCTTATCCGTCCTTTTTACCGCCATTACATCGCCCTATCCTTTCACGGTAACATTTTGTGAGATTTCTTCCATCGCATCGAAAGCGGCAGTCCTGTAAACAAACAAATCATAGTTCACAAAGAAGCTTAAGACGCCTTCCGCCACTTCATATTTCATCTTCATGCCGCGAATGAAATTCTCTGCGACGGAAATGTATTCAAGGCATGAAAAAAGCCTTTCCGCGACTGCGTTACACTCCTCTTTTGCCCTGTCCTTATCGGCAGGAAAGTACTGCAGGCGGAATTGGTTTTCCCTGAAATACCGCTTTCCCAAAAGGCTTCGGCTCGCAGCGCTTACGCAGGATATAAAAAAGCAGGGGCAATTCGCATCCGCTCCGGCCGCTTCCGTGCAGCAGGCGTATCCGTCGCCAAATTCCGCCTTTAAGGAGCTGGCGATTGATTCAATTATGGAGTTTATCATTTTACGCCCCCTTTAAAAGCTTTTTGAATATCCTCTTAAAAGCCTTGTTTTCCTCGTTGACCTCATTGAACCTTGCCTTTGTCACAAAGCTGCCGTCAAGGGAGGCCATAACCTTTTTCGCCTGCTCCTCTGTCAATCCCATCGCAATCAAATCTTTTTTGCTCATTGCGTTTACCTCCTTTCAACATTTCCATTTTTTACCGTGGGTTACGAACCACGAAATCCGACCTTGTTCTTTTCCGTCTGCAACGCTTAAAAGACGAGTGTGCCGTCGCCCCGTACCGGGAGCCGCTTCAAAACAAAATCAGCCGCCGGTTGAAGCGTCCGGCAGCTGATTTGGGTATCCCCAATCGACAAAGGTGCATATGCCCCTTGTCCAATTGGGGATACTATCATAATAGCACACTTCAAACTGCAAAAAAATGCATACTTCATTTTTCCAGATGAATACTCCAAAACGCCTGCAAGCCGTGAGAATGAACCTCATAGACATTCCTGACAGAGAAGCTGAGGCCGTCCGCAATCTCTTCGAATTTTTCACAAAGCACATAACGCCTGTAGAGAACCTTTATCTGATCGGCATTGTTCAGATCATGTATCTGTCCGATTATTTTGTGCCGCAAATCGTCATATGCGTCGATCAGGCAGTCGATTTCGTTTTCAAGATCTACGATTTTTATAATCTGTTGTTCATAGCCCGCCCTCCCCCGGGTACTTGTCCGCACGCGCTCTCTTGAATAGTCAAGGCTTCCTATATTGGAAAGTCTTGCCCTGAGCTCATTTTTTTCCCGGATTCTCTGGCCGATAATCGTATCGGCCTTATGCAGCTGCTGCAGATATTCCTTTGCCTGCGCCATATTCTCCTTTTCTATTTCAGAATTGTTTTCAATCAGCTTCATTTAAATTCCCTCCCCGTTTTTGTGTCCCTGATCTGAATGCGCTCCGTCGGTTCAAAGCCCGCCATACGAATGATAAGCTTCACAATTTTTATCAGCTCAAAAGCCCGCCGCTTCGTTTCTTTTTCCTCTCTGATTACATTCTTTATTCCGGCATATGCCGTGGGATCAGCATAGCCCTCGCCGTTATAATACAGATTCACAGTCGCACCTCCTTTTGCCAACCGGCCTTTCAAATGTGGTTATTTCTTGCTGTGGATTTTAATTCCACTTCTGCAATATATCACTTTGTGGATTTTTAGTCAACATATTTTGGAAAATTTTTCTATATTAGTTGATTTTAATTCCACTTTATGCTATAATTCAGGATAGAAAGGCGGTGGATCTCATGCCCGAACAGGAAAAGGAAAAGTTCTTAACCGAATTTGGAAACCGGGTCCGGCAGTACCGGACCGAAAAGAAAATGTCGCTGGATGAGCTTGCAAGAAAATGCGGTTATACCTCCGACAATGCGCGGTCTTCCATACAAAAAATAGAAGCCGGGAAAAGCGACGTCCCGGCCTCCAAAATCAGATTACTCGCAAAAGCATTAGAGCTTCCTGTCAATGCCATTATGGGATGGCCCGATGAGCGGGAAGCCGGCTGTACCGCAAACAGCAGTCCTTTGCTGCGCGCCGCGCTTGTCGAGCAATACGGCCTGTCTGCTCCCGAAGCGCTCACCCTTTATGCCCGGCTTGACGCCAGCGATCAGGGGGAAATCCGAGGCGAGATGAAGCACATGCTGAGAGCGGGCAAGTATTTTGCACAGGAAGAACTACTAAACGCTGCTCATGCCATACCGGACGCTCCAATCGAAGATGTGAATTTTGATGAAAGTATTATGGACAGCAGGGATTTTTGACGGAGGTGATTTCATTTTGTATACATATGATGAATTGCTGATTGAAGCCGACCATAATCATTTAATAACCAAAGAAAAGCCGCTGCGCGCCAACAGGGGGCGCATCAAGGGTAACCGGATTGCCATCAAAAAGGATATGACGGAGGCCGAAAAGAAATGCGTTCTCGCAGAAGAATTGGGGCACTACTATACGGCTGTGGGAAATATTCTCGACCAGTCCTCCGTGACCAGCCGGAAGCTGGAGCTGCGCGGACGTATTATGGCCTACAACCGCCTGGCAGGGCTGATTGATATTGTAAACGCATATCAGCACCACTGCCAGAGCCTGACGGATGTAGCGGAGTATCTTGACGTCTCCGAAAGCTTTTTAAACGAAGCCCTGTCATACTATAGGGACAAATACGGCACCTGTGTGCGGCTGAATAATTATATTATTCTTTTTGACCCGTCCGTTAATGTCATCGAGCTGCCGCCGGCTTAATCCATGAGCCGCGGCAGTTATTTTCTCTATTGCCGCTCTGCAATCTCGCCTGCTTTTTTGTAAATACTGCCCGCATCCACATAGCCACGCACAGACGAGGTCGGATAAACGGAGGCGCCGCGCCCGATGACCGTACCCGGATTGAGTACGCTGTTGCAGCCGACCTCAACATTGTCGCCGAGCATCGCCCCCATCTTTTTAAATCCGGTCTCGATATTGCCGTAAGCGGATTTTACCACCACCAGCGTCTTGTCGCTCTTCACATTCGAGGTAATCGAACCCGCGCCCATATGCGCCTTAAATCCCAGAATACTGTCGCCGACATAGTTGTAATGCGGCACCTGCACCCTGTTAAACAGAACGACGTTTTTCAGCTCTGTCGAATTCCCCACTACGGCGCCCTTTCCCACAATCGCATTGCCCCGGATAAACGCACAGTGGCGAAGTTCCGCTTCCTCATCAATAATGCAGGGACCGTTGATACAGGCCGTCGGCGCCACCGTCGCGGATCTTGCGATCCAGATATTCTCCCCGCGCTTCTCAAAGCGCTCCGCCGGCAGGCTGTTCCCCAGCTCCACAATAAACGCGCCGATTTTGGGAAGCAGCTCCCATGGATATACCGCGTCCGCAAACAGCTCCCCAGCGATTGTCTCATTCAAATCATACAGCTTCTGAATTGTCAATTGTTCCACCATACCCGATACCTCTTTCTTTTTATTTTATGTGCGCTTCCAGCTTCTCCAAGCCCTTGTCGCAGGAATCGCTGATTTCCGCAAACATACAGTTATAGAAATCCGCCGCCGCGCTCCGGCGCGCCTGCGCAAGCGCGGCTCCCCTCTCCGTATAGAATTTATCATAAATATGCTCTAATTTATATTTATATTCCTGGAAAAAGGAGGGCGTTTTATCACCGGCTCCGTCAGAAATGTGATTGTCCTGTGTACGGGAATAAAGCGGCTCCCCGTGCTGTCCCTTGAACGCAAGCGTTCTCGCAATCCCCACTGCGCCGGAAACATCCAGCTTATCCGCGTCAAACAAAATCCTGGCCTCGATGCTCTGCGGACTGTCTTCGCTGCGGAACCGGTGCGTCCGGATACAGTCCCGCACATGGACGCAGAACGCCTCCGGGAAACCGTTTTGCCGCAAAAACGCGTACGCCTTCCCCGCCCCGACCTGCGCATGGCAGAGGCTGTGATTTTCCACCTGTTCTCTGCGACCGATGTCGTGCAGCAGGCAGGCGCAAATCAGTACGTCGTAATCCACCGCCTCCTGCGCCTGCGCAATATCCAGCGCCGTATAGAGCACGCGGTAAATATGCTCCTTATCATGCGCCGTATCGCGCTCCATACACGAAAGCATATACCCCTCTATCAGCAAATATTGTTCCTTTGTCATTTGTCATTCTCTCCCATATCCGCCATTGCCATTCGCAGCTCATCCAACGCCTGTTCCGCTTCTGGGGAAATCCACGGACGGGCCGCGCCGCCGTTTGCCGCTCCTGCCGCCATTTCCTCCCGGTATTCAAAGTCAAAGGAAATCTTCTCGTCCGCGTATTTCAGGTACGCGTCAAATGTGTTTCCCGCCCTGGACACAAAGCCGGGCACCCTGCCGGCTGTCCTGCCGTTTTCAAACAGCTCCTTCATAAGCGCCTCGGAAAGCCCCACCTGCGCGACCGTATGCCCCACGCGAAAGCCGCAGGCACATTCATAATACCACTGGCTTTTTCCCAGCTTTAATGCCTTGCAGCGCGGGCACTGCAGCGTCGTTTCCTCCGGCTTTGGCCTGTCGGGGAATACGAATTTCAGTCCCGTCACCTTCCCTGCCTCATCCTTATTCAATGCGACATGCGCGTCAAATTTATTCCCGTTCTTTGCCTTAAAGCCACGGATTATATCTGTTTTCCCGTTTGTCAGCAGTGCTTTGACCTGCGCCTCGGAAAGCTCCTTTCCCGCCATCCTGCCAATTGAGAACCGACAGCTTGTCTCGTCCTCTTTACTGTATTTTGCACAGCCGTAGCCAAACGGCGTCCGCACAATATCCCCGCCGCACAGAGGACAGGCCGTATCCTTGATTTTCTTTGCCTCCACGTGTTCAAAGTCAAATTTTATGACACTTTTGTCATTCTCATCCTTTTCCAGCACAAGACACGCGTCAAATCTTTTTCCCGATTTTCCTTTAAAGCCGCGGATGGTCGATGTCCTTCCTGCCGTCAGAAGCTCTTTAACCTGCGCCGCGTTCAGCTCCTTCTCGGCAATCTTTCCAATCGCAAACCGGCAGCTCTTCGCATCCTGCGCGTTGAAATGAACGCAGCCATACCCAAAGCCGGTCACAACGACCGCGCCCCCGCAGTCCGGACAGGATACCCCCTCCACCGTCTGCGGCTGATTCCCGGAAAAGTCAAAATGAACCTCTGTCTTTCCCGCTTCATTCTTCTCCAGCACCAGCGCCGCCTGAAATTTTTTCTTCGCCTTAGAGGAAAATCCGGAAAGCACCTGGGTATGTCCCGTATTGAGCAGCGCAAGGCACTCCTCCTCCGTCAGCTCCCTGCCGGCTATGGCCCCGATGACAAAGTTGCAGCCGCTTCCGTCCTTCTGGTAATTGGCACACCCGTAGCCAAACGGCGTCGTCACAATATCCCCGCCGCAGTCCGGGCATTTCGCGTCCAGCCTTCTGCGCGCGCCCGGCCCCTTCGCGCCCTTTCCCGCAAACGGGCTGATGTGCGCCGCAATTTGACTTGTCAGGTCATGCTCCCGTATCTGGAGCGTCTCCTTTCGGATAAAGTCCTCCAGCTTGCCGCGGTATGCGGCGACGTCAATCGTCCCGTTTGTAATCCCGTCCAGCCCCTTCTCCCAGGACGCCGTCATTTTGGGATTCAGCAGCGCCGGGACTGTCATTGCCACAACCTCGTATACCATTTCCCCGAAACGCTCAGGCGTGATAATCTGCGTCTTTTTGTTCAGGCTTAAATAGCCGATACGGATGAGCTTCTTGATGATTTCGGCGCGTGTCGCGCTTGTTCCGATTCCGGAGCCTTTTATCTGCGCCCGAAGCTCCTCGTCCTCAATCAGCTGCCCCGCGTTCTCCATCGCAAGTATCATGGAGCCGGAGGTATAGCGCTTTGGCGGCGAGGTCTTGCTGTCCTTCACTGTGTAACCGTTCACCGCAAGACAGTCTCCCGCCTTCAGGATCTCTGCCAGCTCCAGCAGCTTTGCGGCATTTTTGCGCTTATCTTTACCGGAATCCCCGTCCTCCGCATTCGCCTCCTGCCCGCCGCCTCTGGGGCCGTCGTTATCGTCCGCCTCCGCATCCTCGAGCGTCTTTCCCATAACCTCCAGAAATCCCAGTGATTTGAGCACCTTTGCGGACGCAAACAGAGACTCCGCGGAAACACCGACGACAAGCTTCAGCGTCTGGTACTCCGCCGGCGGATAAAAAATACTCAAAAAGCGGCGCACAATCAGCTCAAAGATGCGCCCCTGCAAAGGCGTCAGTGACTGCAGCTCCGACAGCTGCCCCGTCGGGATAATCGCATAATGATCCGTAACCTTGCTGTCGTCCGTGTAGGCCGTCTTTGCCAGATTTGCATACGCCTTTTTCTCCAAAATCGTATGGACGTATTCCTTTACCGGCTCGTACCCCTTCAGCCGGCTGATATTCTTCTGGATTTCCTTTGCAACCGCCGTCGTCAGAACGCGCGCGTCTGTACGGGGATATGTCGTCAGCTTTTTCTCATATAAATCCTGCGCCGCCTGCAGCGTCTCATCCGGGCTGATTTTGAACCTTTTGGCGCATTCCGCCTGCAGCTCCGCCAGATTGAACAGCAGCGGCGCCTTTTTCTTCGCCGTTCCCTTTTCCAGTGTCTTTACGACTGCCTCTTTCCCTTCGAGGGAAGCAATCAGCGCCTCGGCGTCCGCCTTCTCTTTGAATCCGTTCTCCTTGTAGAGCTTCGGGGATTCAAACCACGCGGAGCCTTCTACGGCCCGCCATTCCGCCTCGATATGCGCCTGCGTAAAGTCGCCCGCAGCTCTGTAAAAGGAAGTCTCCTGAAAATCCCGTATCTCACGCTCGCGATTGACCACCATCCCCAGAACACAGGTCATTACGCGCCCGATGGCTATCGCGGTATAGCTTTTGGTCGCCGCCGCGTCGTTCAGCAGCTTACCGTATTTTACAGACATGACGCGGGAAAAATTGATTCCCATCGCATAATCCTCTATGGAGCGCATAATGCCCGACGCCCCCAGATTCGCATAATCCGACATCGGCTTTGCCTCCGACACGCCGCGCCGGATTTCTTCCTCCGTCTGGGAATCTATCCACACGCGAAGCTCCGTCATCCCGCTGCGCACGCCGCCGAAATTGCGGATATTTTCCTCGATGGTTTGTCCCTCTTTCCCCGAGTCCCCTGCCCAGTACACGGTATCAATATCCTCGCGGTGCAGCAGCCGGTGCACAATATCATATTGCTGTTTTACGCTTTTAATCACGCCGTACTTGTAAGTTTCCGGCAAAAACGGCAGATCCTCAAGCATCCATTTCTTATATCTGCTGTCGTACTCCTCCGGATATACCATCTCTACCAGATGCCCCACGCACCAGGTAATCACATACTCCTGATTCTCTATATAGCCGCTGCTCCTGCCGGACACCTGAAAAACCTTCGCAAAATCCTGTGCGACGGACGGTTTCTCCGTTATGATCAACTTCTTCCCCAAGCCTGTTCTCCGTTTCTTTTTATCGTTTCCGATGGACAAAATACCGGACTGCCTATATCTGTGCCACAATCTCAGCCGTTGTCTTCACCCGGTTCATCGTGTAGACATGAATACCGTCCACGCCGTGCGCCTTCAGATCAAGGATCTGACCGACCGCATATTCAACGCCCGCCTTGCGCAGCTCCTCCGGCTTCCTGGCGTATGCCTCCAGCATGTCCGAAAGCTTTCCCGGCACCGTAGATCCAGACAATGTAATGCTTGTCCCCAGCTGTCCCACCGCCGTTATCGGCATAATCCCCGCACAAATCGGAACCGTAATTCCCGCTTGTACGGCGCGCTCCCGAAAGCGATAGAAGCTGTCGTTGTCAAAAAAAAGCTGCGAAATCAGAAAGCTTACACCCTCGTCCGTCTTTTGCTTCAAATGCGCCAAATCACTCGCCGCATTTTCAGCTTCGGGATGCTTCTCCGGATAACATGCTCCGGCAATACATAACTGCGTGTGCGCTTTCAGATACCGCACCATATCCGAGGCGTAAAAGAATTCCCTGCCATTAAACTGCTCGTCTGTCATATCCCTAGGCCTGTCTCCGCGCAGCGCAAGCACATGTCCGATACCTTCCCTTTGCAGCATCGCGCAATTCTGCTCAAGATCCGCCTGCTTAAATCCAACACAGGTCATATGCGCAACCGCGTCGATATGAAGCTTATTCTGAATATAAGAAGCAATCTCAATCGTTTTGCCGGATTTCGAACCGCCCGCACCGTAGGTACAGCTGATAAAGTCCGGCTTCAGCTTCGCAAAATCATCCAGTCTGTCAAATATATTATGAAACTCCTCCTCCTTTTTGGGTGGAAACACCTCAAAGGAAAGGCTTGTCTTAGTCCCGTTTCGTAAATCCTGTATCATATCACGCCTCCGCTTTATATTTCCGGTTTCATGGCACGTTTCATCTGTTGCTTATTCTCATACATCCGGTCATCCGCATGCTGATATACCTTTTCTATGTCGTCCTCTCCCTCGTTTCCGTATGCGCAGCCGCAGGCAATGGAGATGTTCAAATCCTTTAAGACCTGATTTTTCCTGGCCAGATTCGTCTGAAACTGCTCCATCAGCGCACGCATCTGTTCCTTGACGGAGGTCTTCATAATGGCAATAAACTCATCGCCGCCCATCCGCGCCACAACGCCGCTCTTCCCGAATGTCCCGGCAATAACCTCGGCAGCGCTTTTAATCAAGAGATCCCCTCTCGCATGTCCGTATGTATCGTTTACGACCTTCAGGTTATTCACGTCAAAGCAGATTACCGCATAATCGCGCTCTTTGCTCTCCCGGAGACGATTCATATACTCCACGCAGTAACGGCGGTTATGGAGCTGCGTCAGTTCGTCCGTATAAGCGCTCTTTATCAGGAAGCTGCGCTCCTTGTCCTGCAGCAGCTTCTGTGTCAGATTGATATAAAAGGCGCCGATTAAGATAAAGACAAATACCATTACGCCAATCGGGGACAGGCCGCGGAACGGGAATATGTCCCTGCCCTGATACCGGTTGCAAAGATAATCCATCAGGTCAATAAAAACACAGATTCCAATAATCAGCGCCCCCATCAAATACATGCGGTCAACCGGGCGGCTCGACCGCAGATTAAGCATCACTACAAACATAAAGTATACCAGACAGCAGATGATAAGCGCCTGCATATATTTTAAGGTTGCCGCAAAATGCACGATATCCTTCGCGTGAAGTCCTATCATCACAGCGGTTGCAATCACCTGAACCGCCAGCACTATCCAATAAAGCTTCCGTATCGGCCTGCTCTTCACCCGCTTGACGTCCTCCCACATATACACAATCAGCGGCAGCGGCGCCAGGTACAAAGCCAAATATTCTATCAGTGATACCGAATACAACGGGATGGAAAAAATCAGGACCACATTATAATAGCATAACGTCCATAAGCCCATGCAGATACAGAAGACCGATATACACAGCAGACGGATATACTTTAGGGAAATCGTCAGGGCAAACGTCATAATAACGCAGGTTGTCAATCCAAAAATGAAATAAAAGGCTCCGAAAAGCAGGGGATACCGGTTCTCTGTCATCAGAACACGGTAAGCATTCTCCCATTCATAGATGCGAATCGAATCCAGCTTCGAAAATGCCCTGTCCTCCGACACATACAGATTGATTCGCAGCGCCCCTCCCTCATATTCCTCCGGAAAATTAATAAACTGGAAACCGCTGCCGACCGTTTTATTCTCCGCCATCCGCTTATAGCCGTACTCATAGACCATCCTCTCGTCAATATACAGCTTGATCGCGGTCTGCCTGATGTGAAACCGGAGGGCGCCCTCCGTCATGCCCCACGATGCGGGCAGGGTCCGCTCCATGATAATAATGTCCCCCTTGCGCACAGCCGGAAAC
Source organism: uncultured Lachnospiraceae bacterium (assembly GCA_949948735.1). GTDB lineage: Bacteria > Bacillota > Clostridia > Lachnospirales > Lachnospiraceae > COE1. The sequence continues at coordinate 230,767 of CATLGV010000001.1, forward strand.
CGAAATTCCTCCAGTGAAACATTCTCATAAAACGTGTCGTTTATTGTAATATCCCAGGAATCATCCAGTGCAATATATTCCGAATGCTGCGCATAATTCCCGCAAATCAGCTTATCCACCTGCGGCACCCAAAAGAACATACTCAATATTGAATATAAGATCCATATTATTTTTACTGCTTTTTTCCAGACCACCCTGTGTTCTCTATTCATCCGGCCCCTCTTTTCATCTCGGACTGCCCGTTATCCTCCCGCATACTTATTTATTATACTGATATTTCCTTTTAATTACAAGACTAAAATGAGCCCGCATCCCTTTCATACCGTCCTTTCACCATGTCACTGCAAATCCGCATTTTCCGCACATGATTTCAGGGAATCCAGTCTCCGGAAACACAACAAAAAAACTGTCCAATTCATTTGAACAGTTTTCCTGAATTTACGGTATCTGTGCATGTCCTCCGTCTTCGCCGTTATATGACCAATTCTCAATTATGATGCCCATCCATCGTTTCGGGTATATATTTACCGTCCTTTTTCCGCTGCCTTACACATTCGGATAAAAGATATTCAATCTGACCGTTTACCGAGCGAAAATCATCCTCCGCCCAGGCGGCGATCTCCGCATACAGCTTTTCCGACAGTCTAAGCGGAATCTGTTTTTTTTCTGCCATCAATACAAGCTCCCTGAATTGACAACGGGCTGGGCATCCCGATTACCGCACAGAACCACCAGCAGATTAGACACTATATCCTCCTGTTCTTTTGATTTCATTTTGATATATTAATCATATCATTTTGTCTTCCTTATATCAAGGCTTCACAAAACAGAAAAAGATAAGGTCCCTCTCAGACCTTATCTTCTCAAAATGACTGCCGGAATAACCTCCGATGGCTGCCCTATGTACCGCTCTTCTTTATGGAAAACGCCGCTTATTGTGCGCCAAGCACCTTTGCAAGTCTTTCGATTCCGCTCTGCACCGTCTCCATGGACTTCAAAATATTTTCCACGCCGGAAACCTGCTCCTCCGTCGCCATGCTGATCTCCGTTGTCGTCTCCGCAGACTTCTCCGAGATCTCCTCCAGACGGTTCATCGACTGCATCAGGGAATCCTTGATGTCCACGATGCCGACCAGCTCCTGCTTCAAGCCCTCGATAATGGACAATACCTCCTCCGAAGACTTTATCATTGTCTCGAAAATCTTTACCGTATCGTCGAGGCGCTCTGAGGATTCCTTTACGATCACGCCGTTCTTGTCCATGATTTTGTTGGTCTCCTCGACCGTCACGATAATGTCCTTCAAAATCGCGTCAATCTCCTTGGTCGCGTTGGAGGACTCCGCCGACAATGCGTTAATCTCGTCCGCAACAACCGCAAAGCCCTTGCCGGCCTCACCTGCTCTTGCCGCCTCAATCGCCGCATTCAGTGCAAGCAGATTGGTCTGTCTGGCAATCTGATTAATACTGTCCACAATGCCTGCAATCAGCGTTGACTTTTGCGACAGTGTCGCAACGCCGTCCGCCGCTTCCTTCGTCGCCTTCGTATTCTCGTCAAACTTCTTGGAAAGCTCTGCTATAGACGCGATTCCTTCGTCGTTCTTTTCCTTCAAAATGACCATGTTATCCATCGTGACTGTAACCTGCTGCTCGGAAACCTGTATCTTGTCGTTCAATGTATTGAAAATACCGATGCTTCCGTTCACCTCGCCGATTTGCTTCTCCGAGCTTCCGGAAATCTCCTCCGTAGAAGCCGCGATATCCTGCGTACTCTGACGGAAACCGCTCAGGGACGCATGAATGCTCTCCGTTGACTCCTGCAGGCCGGTAAACGCTTCCCGGACATTGTCCAGCAGATCTTCCACTTCGCCTTCCTTCTTCTCCACCGTCAAAAACAGGGAACGGGCGCGCATGATAACCATCACTGCCGCAAGAACCGCAAGCGTGTACACCATCAGGATAAAGATCCATATGGGGAATGTATACATAGCCATATATGCCGACGGAAACAGAATCATCGCGACAACATTGCCTACGACAAGCGCTGCGGTATACACCTCTATCACAGAAATGTCATAGTACGAAACCGCTAAAAACAGTATCAGGAAATAAGCCTCCACCATTGCGCCAAAGCAGGCCGGCGTTCCGAATACAATCGTCACCGCTCCGCAAATGGGCATAATGGATACGTATAAGTATTTCGCGTATTTTCCGAGCGCCTTTTCAAACAGCTTCACCAGAACATTAGCCGCTACCATAAGCAAAACAATACTGTCCCGCGCCGCGCCGCCGTTAAACAGCAGCACATATAAAAACGCGACTACCGGTATCACCATAAAAAACAGAAACATTATAAAATTTGTTCTTTTTTCCTCGTTTTTGAGAATCTCCAGCTCCATCAAAACCACCCTGCCCTTCTACTTATTTGTTATCTTTTGACATCTATCCAGATTTTACCATATTCTTAGTACAATTACAAGCCCTGATGTATATTGTTTCCCTAGTAACAATGTAAAATCGACAGGAGCCTTCAGGCGCGTCCGCGAAAGGCCGCGCGTTAATATCTGTATAAAGAACAGGCACAGGTGGTTCCGGCACCGACCGTCCAGAATATCACATAGTCTCCGCTCTGCAATTCCCCGGCCTCCATCGCCCTCTCGCAGGCCAGCATCGGGCTTGTCGTGCCGGTATATCCGTATTCGTCCCCGATAAAGGTGAACTTCTCCATATCCTCTCCCAGCTCCTCACACACGCCTTCTATGCTCTTGAGCGCGAATTGGGACAGGAAATATTTTTTGATGTCCTTTTTGTTCAGGTTATTCCTGAAAAGGATCTCTTCGATGGAAATCTTGGCGCTGTGAAATGCTCCGCTGTAATCAAACGGGATCCATTGCACCAGCTTGTCCTGCGTTGACAGGCTCCTGTCGCGCATTACGCAGGATAAGCCCTTGGCCGGGAACACCATCTTGTCATGGTTGCTGGAATTGGTATAATACTCCGAATCCAGCAGGCCCCTGTCCGTATGGAATACATTCTCAAGCACCATCGCACACGCCGAATCACCGAAGTTGGAATAAGCCAGCGCCTCATCATATCTGGAATACCGGTTCAGCTGGTCTGAGCCCACGATAAGCGCATATTTGATGTTCTGGTTGTTCTGCATCGCTCTTGAAGCCTGATCCATCGCAACAATCATCCCGGCACAGTTTGCGTTCAAATCATATACGCAGCACTTCTGGCCGACGCCCAGCATTGCATGCAGCTTTACGGAATTGGGCGGCAGCATATACTCCGGCGTACCGGAAGAAAAGATCAGCAAGCCAATCTGGGACGGCTTTATGTAAACCTTTTCCAGCACATCCTTTGCCGCCTGATACCCCATGGTCAGTATCGTCTCATTCTCGTCGTTCGATATATACCTGCTCTTCCTCCCCGTCGTCCGCAGCAGGCCTTCGATATCCTCACCCTTCTTCTTAAAATGTTCGATAAAATACTCGTTATCTACTTTATTTTGGGGATGATAGCTGGCAATCCCCCTGATCATCGCATTATTTCCCATTTTTCTCCATTTCTGCGCCGCTTGCTGCGCGTTCAATTTTTATCATTCGTTACACTGCCTTACAAACGACCGTATCTTGTCCCGCACAAGGCCCGTATCTTCATAAATCGCCCCGTGTCCCTTGTAGGGTATCATCAGCAGCTCACTGCCCTTTATCCTCCGCCAGGTCTCCACAGCGGCCATCGGCAGCACGATCTGGTCGTCGCTTCCGTGAACCAGCAGTACGGGAACGTCAATCCCCTCGCAGACCGCCCAGTGGTCATACCGGTTCGACGCCATCAAGTCGCCGTATCCGATGACATCCGCCACCTTCGTCCGTGAAAAATGCTCTGTGATACGCTCGACATCCTCCTGCGGGGTATCCGCTCCGAAAAGATAGGACAAAATATCATCCGTGCGGAACGCCTCCGCGGGCATTGCCTTCAAATCGTCTATCATCGGCGTATAATCCTTTAGATTTGCCCCGCTGCTCAATATCACGATGCCGGCAAGCTTCACCCTTTTCCGGTATGCAACCTCACAGGTTATCGCTCCCCCCATCGAATACCCCAGTAAAATAATCCTGTCCGTAACAATATTTTCCTCCTGCAGCTGCAAAAGAGCGTTCTCTACGTTCTCCGCAAATGTCAGCACCTGCTCCGGCTCCTCTCCTTCGGATTCGCCATGGCCGGTCAGGTCAAACGTCACGCAGTTGTACTCCGTAAACTGCTGCGCCAGCGGAAGCATTCCTTCCTTTGTCATTGTAGATCCATGCAAAAATACCAGCGTCGTGCCGCTGCCCTCGTTTCCCGTCCGGCTGTAGGCTAATTTTACCGTCTCACTCATCTCTCTTACCACCTTTCTCTCATACCGCTCCTGTCTCTGATTCGGAGCAATTTTCAGTTATATGTAGTACAATTAACTCCATAGTCAGATATTACCATATTTTGCATATAATTACAATATTCGACAAAAAATTTTTCTCTCAATTCCACTTACATGAAAAAAGGAGACCGCTCTTTATCGCAGTCTCCTCAGGAAATATCGGCTCCGGAGTCCACCAGCAGCTTTTCGAGCTCCTCCCGTGTACCCCAAAACACATTCATATCAATATACGCTTCCTCTCCCGTGTACCCGTCCAGCACAGCCTGGTCGGTATACTGCCAGAAGCTCCACCCGCTTCCGAACAGGATATCCGGCGGACAATAGACATTTCTTGCCCACAATGGGTAATCCTCAAACACGCCCTTAATATAATCGCGGTATCCTGCATACGTCGTGTAAATAATCGGCTTTGTCCCATAGTATTCCTCCAGGATATCCAGCAGCGCCCCAAGATTGCGCGTCACTTCCGCCTTGTCCGGCGGATTGTTCTCCTTATCCCCGTAATATTCCACATCAACGACCGGAGCCAGCTTCCCGCTTAAGTCGCCCACCGTATCAATAAAAAAACGCGCCTGTGTCTCCCCTGCGCTGTCAAAGCTGAAAAAATGGTACGCGCCGATATACAACGGCGTTTCCCCGGCGGCCTTCCAGTTTTCACAGAAATATTCATCCTGATATGTGCTTCCCTCTGTCGCCTTGATAAACGCGAAATCCAAATCCTGTCCGGCCAGCGTCTCCCAGTCGATTGTCCCCTGATAATGCGACACGTCCACCCCGCGCAGCTCATACGCGTCTGCCAGCGCCGGATTGATTTTGATGTCCTTGCGCAGAACAAGAACGCCCGTAACCGCAAGCAGCAGGGCCGCCGTTATTATAATCCATTTCCATCTTTTCATAGCCATGCTCCTTGCATCTCATCCCTTTGACTTCCTGCCTTTACAGCCGCCTGACCCGCTGCCTGCGGGAATAAAGGGAGCCCGCTCCGTCCCGAAGTGTCTCCCTCTCTCATTCCCCGCTAAAAGCCCTTATTTCTTCGTAATATACCCCTGCGCCTTTAACAGCTCCGCGCAGAGGACCGCACCGCCCGCAGCGCCCCGCACCGTGTTATGGGAAAGGCCTACAAACTTCCAGTCATATACGGTGTCTTCCCGAAGACGTCCGACAGAAATGCCCATGCCGTTTTCATAATCAACATCCAGCGCAACCTGCGGCCGGTTCTCCTCCTCCATGTACCGGATAAACTGCTTCGGCGCGCTCGGAAGCTCCAGCTCCTGCGGCACGCCCTTAAACTGAACCAGCTTCTCGATAAGCTGCTCCTTCGTCGGCTGCTTTTTGAATTTTACAAATACCGCCGCCGTATGTCCGTTGAGCACCGGAACACGGATACACTGGCAGGTAATCACGGGACCTGCCGCCGGCACAATCGCGCCGTCCTTAATCTCACCCCAGATTCTGAGCGGCTCCTTCTCGCTCTTCTCCTCCTCACCGCCGATGTACGGAATAATATTTCCCTCCATCTCCGGCCAGTCCTTAAAGGTCTTGCCTGCCCCGGAAATCGCCTGATATGTGGTCGCAACCACCTCGTATGGCTCAAACTCCTTCCATGCAGTCAGCACCGGCGCATAGCTCTGAATGGAGCAGTTCGGCTTTACCGCCACAAAGCCTCTTGTCGTACCAAGGCGCTTCTTCTGGAACTCAATGACCTTCATATGCTCCGGATTGATCTCCGGCACTACCATGGGCACATCCGGCGTCCAGCGGTGCGCGGAATTATTGCTGACAACGGGCGTCTCCGTCTTTGCGTAATCCTCTTCGATTTTCTTAATCTCTTCCTTGGTCATATCAACCGCGGAAAACACAAAATCCACCTCTGAGGCAACCTTTTCCACCTCATTGACATTCATCACGACAATGCTCTTAACAGCCTCCGGCATCGGCGTCGTCATCTTCCAGCGGTCGCCGACTGCCTCCGCGTATGTTTTTCCCGCAGAGCGCGGACTCGCCGCAATCGTCGTCACCTCAAACCACGGATGGTTCTCCAGCAGCGAAATAAACCGCTGCCCGACCATACCCGTACCGCCAAGAATCCCAACCTTTAATTTCTCACTCATCTCTTTTTCCCTCCATTAAATATTCCCTGTTGATTCGAATGACCTCTTTCATTGCCGCCGGCCCCGGCGCACCGATTGTCGTGCGCTTATTGACACAGGTCTCCAGACTGACAGCGTCGTATATATCCTGTTCAAATACCGGGCTGATCGCCTTGAGCTCCTCCAGAGACAGCGCGTCAATCGCCTTGTCCCTGTCGATACAGTACAGCACCAGCTCCCCGATAATACTGTGGGCATCCCGGAACGGCACGCCGTGGTTGACAAGATAGTCCGCCGCATCCGTCGCGTTCGTAAAGCCCTTCATCGCGCTCTCCCGCATAACCGCGGGACGGAATTTCATGGTTTCCAGCATCCCTGTAAAAAGCGCAATGCACCCTTTTGTCGTATCAATCGCGTCAAACGTCAGCTCCTTATCCTCCTGCATATCCTTATTGTATGCAAGCGGGATTCCCTTCATCGTCGTGAGGATGGAAATCAGCGCGCCGTATACCCTCCCTGTTTTGCCGCGCACCAGCTCCGCGATATCCGGGTTTTTCTTCTGGGGCATGATGCTGCTTCCCGTAGAATACGCATCGTCCAGCTCGACAAAGCGGTATTCGTTAGAATTCCATATGATAATCTCCTCGCAGAAGCGGCTCAAATGCATCATAATCGTCGCCATCGCCGAGAGGAGCTCTATCAGATAATCTCTGTCCGCAACGGAATCCATGCTGTTGAGGGTCGGCCCGTCAAAATCAAGCAGCTGCGCCGTATAGCTCCTGTCCAGCGGATATGTAGTCCCGGCAAGCGCCCCTGCGCCAAGCGGACAGTAATTCATCCGCTTATAAATATCCCCCAGACGCTGTCTGTCGCGCTTAAACATCTCAAAATAAGCGCCCAGATGATGCGCCAGCGTGATCGGCTGCGCCTTCTGCAGATGCGTAAAGCCCGGCATATAAGTCTCCAGATTATTTTCCATAAGCGACAACAGCGCCTCCAGCAGCGCCTCCAGCAGGCCGTCGATTTCGAGAACCTCCTGTCTTGTGTAAAGCTTCATATCCAGCGCGACCTGATCGTTCCGGCTCCTGCCTGTGTGAAGCTTCTTGCCTGCATCTCCGATTCTGTCAATCAGATTTGCCTCCACAAAGCTGTGAATATCCTCATATTCGTCCGTAATCTCCAGCTTTCCGCTCTCCACATCCGTCAGAATGCCCCTGAGGCCTTCCAGAATCCGCGTCGTTTCCTCCTCTATCAGGATCCCCTGCTTTGCCAGCATCCGCACATGCGCCATGCTGCCCTCGACATCCTGCGCAAAAAGCTTCCGGTCAAAGGATATGGATGCGTTAAAACGATATACCAATTGATCCGTTTCTTTTGTGAAACGGCCTCCCCATAGCTGTGCCATGCAACAATTCCTCCCTGTTTGCAGCAGTTCTCAATTAGCAATAATGTTATCACATCTTGTCGATTGTTTCAAGAACCTTTCAACAGTTCTGAAAACTCTGTGTCCATCCATCGTACCATCGCCTCCCGAAACCACGCCTCTTTCCAGTATCTGTCATGCTGCGCTGCAATAAATGCCAGTATGCTGAATATGCCGAAGGCTTTCATATGACGCGGCCTGACTGCAACGCCACTCGCCGCTTCGTAGCTGGCCCTCACCGCCTCCCGTTCCTTCTCATTGTCGTAGTTGTAAGCCAGCATCCCGCATTCCTGCGCCCGGTAGCCAAAGCCGGAGAGTGAAAAGTCAATCGGCGCAAGACCTGCAGGTGTTTTTAAGATATTATCGGTGCTTAAATCCGCATGAATCAGGCATTTTGAGTCGGGCTGCGCATCAAGCTGCGCCATGATACGTTCAATCTCGTCGAGAACCCTGCCGCATATACGCGCCTCTTCCTGCGTAAGATGTCCCTGCGTCCCTGCGGACATCACCTCTGATTTCATCCGCCTTACCAGTCCGTAGGAGTAAGAAATCCGCTCGCCCGAAAATCCCCGTGCCGCAGCGTTAATCTGCGCGGCCAGTTTTCCCAGCTCTTCGGCGCACGAAGAAAGATCTTCCCCCGTCAGCGTCCTTCCGTCAATCCACGACAGCAGCTGCGCCTCTGTCCCGTCCGAAAGAACAGTGACGTATTCCCCCCTCCTGTTTTTGACGGGTGTCTGCACCGGAAACGGCGCAGTCTTTGTCAGATGCAGCAGGAGCTCTGTTTCTCCGCGCATCAGGTTCTTTTCCTTCCCCTGCCAAAACAGCTTCAGGGAAAAGCCCTCCACAGGCTGATGAATCCGCAGCGCATACGTATTTCCGTCCGCAACTGCCCTGCATGTAATATTTTCATTATGCCGGATAAAGGAAACCTCCGTTTTTTCAAATGAATAGGCCCGCAGGGCTTCCTCTGCCAGCTGTGATTTCTCTGGTGTCATCTGTTTTTCCATCTCAACTGTGTCCTCCAAATCCCGCATGACAGCGCGGAAAATTCTACGCGGTCCATATTGGGCATAACTATCAACAACGTTACAGCTTAAAAGAATTCTACCATAAAAGCCCGCCTGTTTCCATTAAATAATGAAGTGACCCCTTTTCAGCCCCGCGCATATAATATGCTATATTCTTTCAAAAGGCGGCGGTTCCCATGGAAGCCTGCACTCATCAAACCAAGCCCTTCCTTCGCCTTGACAGCATTGATTTCTCCTACTACGGGAATCTCGGTGAAATAAAGGTGCTGGAAAATATCAATCTGACCGTAGAAAAAGGAGAATTTGTCGTTCTTGTCGGCCCAAGCGGCTGTGGCAAATCCACCATTCTGTCCCTGATTTCAGGGCTGCTTACGCCTGTAAACGGCTTTATCACTTTTTACTCGGAAGACTTTGCCGCGCCGCGCATCGGCTATATGCTCCAGCATGATCATCTGCTTGAATGGCGCGACGTCTATCACAATATCATGCTCGGCCTGGAAATCCAGAAATCAAAAACGCCGGAAAATCTCGCGCTTGTAGACGCGCTTCTCGAAAAATACAACCTGTCCGGCTTCAAGCGGCAAAAGCCCTCCGCCCTGTCCGGCGGTATGCGGCAGCGCATCGCGCTGATTCGGACGCTTGCCACCCGCCCTGACCTGCTGCTGCTTGACGAGCCGTTCAGCGCGCTGGATTACCAGACAAGGCTTATGGTGTCCGGAGACGTCCGCAGCATTATTAAATCCGAGCAAAAGACCGCCATTCTGGTGACGCACGATATCTCCGAAGCCATCTCTCTGGGCGACGTTGTGTTTGTCCTTACAAAATCTCCCTGCCGCATTAAGGACGCCATTCCAATCGAATTTGAGAAGAACGGAATCCCCCGCAGCGAGATTCGAAGCGCCAAGCTCTTTCAGGAATATTTTGATGAAATATGGAGGGAAATACAGGATGAAAACACCGACCTCTAAACCGAATGCCCCTGCCCTGCCAGACGGACAGGAAAATTACATACGGCAGAAAAGAAAGCAGCGCCTTGCGATTTTCTGGAGCCGGATTCTGATATTTGCGGCCTTCCTTCTGCTATGGCAGGTTTCCTCGGAGCTGGGCTGGATCGATCGGTTCTATTTCAGCTCCCCCGCCGCAATCGCACAGCTTTTCTGGAACGATATCCGCGATATGTCCCTGCTGAGCCACATCGGCATCACCCTGCTCGAATCGGGAGTCAGCTTTCTGCTGATTATCGCCGTCTCGCTGGTTGCGGCCTCCTTTTTCTGGTTTCATCCTTCGCTCGGAAAAATGCTGGAGCCATTCCTGATTGTACTTAACAGCCTGCCAAAATCAGCGCTTGCGCCGCTTATCATCGTATGGCTTGGCACCGGCCCCCGCACCATCATCTTATGCGGCATGTCCGTCGGCGTTTTCGGATGCATCCTCAACCTCTATCAGGCCTTCGCACAGACCGACCCCGAACGCCTGAAGCTGATTGAGACACTGGGCGGCACGAAACGTCAGGCGTTTATGAAGGTCGTGTTTCCCGGAAATATTCCGACGTTTATTTCCCTCTCAAAGGTCAATATCGGCCTTGCGCTGGTCGGTGTGATTATCGGCGAATTTCTTGCCGGAAGAAAGGGACTCGGCTATCTGATCATATACGGGAGCCAGGTCTTCAAGCTCGATATGGTGATTCTGAGTATCGTCATCCTCTGCGTCATCGCAATGCTCATCTACGGGCTCCTGAATATGCTGGAAAAGAAAATAGATTATGAACTGTAAAAAAACGGGTGCGCTGCCGCAATTTCCTATAAAGATTGGGGTGTCAAAAGATATGCAAAATTTTTTATCCGGAAAATTGCACAAAATATTGCGCGCTACTGACTGCGGCAAATGGATTTGCTAAATATTCCGGTAAAAATAACTCCGCCGACCGCAACCGCCCTCTATGCGTCATCCGTGACGCATTACAGGCTTTGTGTGACATCCATGTCACACAATTGCTAGTTGCCAAACGGAATATTAAGAAAATCTCATTCGCCTCCGCAATTGTAGCTATACAACATTTTGTGCAATTTACCTCATTGAAAAAGAAAGCATACCTTTTGACACCCTAATCCTATAAAATAGAAAAATACGCCGCCGGATAACTCCAGCGGCGTATCCAGCTTTCGAAGGGACTCGAACCCTCGACCTACTGATTACGAATCAGTTGCGCTACCAACTGCGCTACGAAAGCTTGTGATATGAAAAACACATATATGAGTATAGAGCAAAACACAAAAATTGTAAAGCACTTTTTTATATTTTCTCAATTATTTTTATATTTTCTCATTCTCCATATAATAACGCTGCCTCATTCCCGCTCCCTGACCGTCACCAGAACCCTGTCCCCCGGCCGCTTCCCTATCCGGGAGCGAATATCCTTACGCACACCTATAATATAACACACACTGCCGTCAGCGTTCTTTACGCCCATATTTACAACACTGCCATCATACGGCTCCCCGTCAAATGTGGCATGCACCTTCACCCTTCCCCGCCCAAACTCTTTCCTGATATCATAGGGGAAGATAACGTATGCACCGCCTGTCTCCCCCGCATCGTAAAGCAGGGATTCATACTTATAAATTTTTCCGTTCAATGACGCACCACCCAATCTGTTTTATACAGTATAACACGGAATCCTTCCCAAGCTGCCACAATTTCCTATAAAGATTAGGGTGTCAAAAGGTATGCAAAATTTTTTATCCGGCAAATTATACAAAATATTGTGCGCTACTGACTGCGGCAAATGGATTTACTAAATATTCCGGTAAAATTATTCTGCCGACCGCGACCGCCCTCTATGCGTCATCCATGACGCATTACGGGCTTTTCAAAAAGCTGGAACAGCTTTTTTACGTCCATGTCCCGAAATTGCTGATTGCCTGACGGAATATTAAGAAAATCACATTCGCCTCCGCAATTGTAGCTTTACAACATTTTGTGCAATTCGCCTCATTGAAAAAGAATGTATACCTTTTGACACCCTAATCCTATAAATAACCTCCTTTTCGGGAAAGTGTTCCCGATGCATAAATTTTGAAATATCATGTATATTTCTACACGGATTACATAATATTCAACAATCTAACAGTCCTATAAACTGGAATTTGTCGTTCTATTTTCGTGGCAAATTCGTATAATAAAACGCTCTCGGCGCAGTGAACGAAATGCCCGCAACTCGCAACAATTCATCGAAATCGCCGTTTCTCCCGCTGTCCGACCACTCAAAATAGACACGGTAGAGTGTTTTGTAGTACTCCAATTCCTTGGTAAATTCAAACGGAAGATTGTGTTCTCGGAGAATTTTCTCAGCAGTGGTAACGTCTTCCAAATACTGTTCCCGTGCAATGCAACAACCTTCGGGAAAGTGGTGTGCGCCGAAATCCAAATCGTAAAGTTGGTTTTCGAGGTAGAGCCGCACGGTTTTCTCGTCACATTCGGGATGTTCGTAAGCACGCTTCAAAACGTCATACGGGTCTTGCTCTAAATTGCGGTCAAATGGGTTATAGTATCGCCCACCAAGCTGATATGCCCAACGCATTTGCGGCATCTTATTCGCCAAACACGCACGTTTTAAGAACTCGTAAACCAATCCCATTAAGCTGTACGGCAAGTCCAAACCACCATGTCCTCTTAGTTCGGAATATCCGTCCTCATCGTAGAAATCGCAGCAAAATTGATATAAAATCTCGTCCGAATTTTCTTGCGGAACATTATTGCGGAAGTTCTCGGCAAATGTTGCGAGAACCTTATTTGCCTGCTTTTTCAAGCCCTTCGCCCACAGCGCAGAATATTCATTTATTCCTGCACGAAATTCATCGTAAATCATAGCTTTTTCCTCATTACAACCTTATCATTTTCACAAAAGCCAATATATTATAAATCCCGATTGTGATTTGATGATTTTTAAGGGAAACATTAGCTGTTATATTTTATTAATAAATTCTCCGCTAACCCTTGAAAACACTAAGTTTGTCGCAGGTGAGCTTTCCCTTATAGTTTCCC
>CATLGV010000002.1 GCA_949948735.1 uncultured Lachnospiraceae bacterium
CTGCCATTAAACAAATTTACTATATGCCCTATGCCAAAAGTCACGCTCGAAACAATAATTGCGGATTTTATACCGTCCTTTTCCATTGCCTTGAAAAGAAAACCTCTGAAAATCACTTCCTCCAAAAATCCAACGCAAAGCATACACGCAATACGGCAAACCGCTCCCGATAGTGAATAATTGACAGCAACACCGTTCCATAGATTTCCTGTTGCTAAGATAAAAAGCGGCACATAGTAAAGAAACCGACGGGCAGGAACAGGTGATTTACAAAGCCCATACCGTTTTTGCAACTTATTTTTTCGGATAAAGACAAAAAGAATAATGGTCTGCAAAATACAAAAAATAGCGTTTGCAGAGTATTCAATCCCTATTTTTTCGTTTAACGGATATGCGAAAGATTGCAGAACACAATAAACCACTATCCATACAATCGCAAAAGCCTGTTCGTTTTTTTCATATAACTTTTTCATTTTATTTCCTCCTGTATCGCTAATATCGCACCTGTATATACCCGTTCCAAATGCTTTTCTATAAGTTTTTCATCATACTCCAATGAATTGTTGGCTATGATACTGGCATATCCATGAACAAACATCGCAAGCGTTATAAAAACTTCTTTTGTCTGTTCAATATTCATATCCATTTCTTCCTGCATGGCAGAAAGAACAGGTATCAGTTCCTCGGAATTTATCATTTCAAGCAGGCTGTTTTCAACAACAAATCCCGATTGAAACAGAAAGCGGAACAAATAAGGCTCTTCAACCGCAAAGCGGATATAATTCACCCCGATTCCAAGCATGATATCTTCCTGTGTTTCTGGAATGTTCATCAAATATTCCGTATGATAGTGATCTGTTTTTGTGTAAGCAGCTTTTCTTAATTCTTCAATCGTTGCAAAATGGTACATAACGGGCTGTGTGGAACAGCTTAGCTTCTCTGATACTGTACGTGCATTGATGTTTTCCGCGCCCGTTTTGCGGGCAACCTCAAATGCGGCGTCGATAACCATATCTCTTGTGATTTTGGGTTTTGGCGGCATAGCGTCTCCTCCTGATTAATAATTTACGTTATATAACATAAATTATATTGTAGGCCGCAATACTGATTTTGTCAATCCTTAGACGAAACCTCCGCCTGATTTGGTGAAGACGGCGGCGTTACACCCGGCAACACTTATTTTAAAAGGGGCCGGTAGTTTTCGGGATTGACAAAAGCGTCTGCCTGTTCTACAATAAAACGCATATAACATAACGTGACGTTGAAGAGGGATAGTACATTGTGGAAGCGTTCAGAGAGAAAATCGCACGGTGGGAGATTTTTACGCGGAAGCCATGGAACCGGCCTCGGAGTCCTGTATGAAAATACAGCGTAACGCCGGCGATAACGGTAAGAGGAGTAAAATCAGGGTGGTAACGCCGCAGCCAGGCCCCTATAGCAGGGGGATGGCTGCGTTTTTTATGCACACGGGCGTCCCGGGGGAATATGTCAGCGGGAGCTGACGGACGCCCGGCGCGCAGGCAGGGGAAAGGCTTTCGCCTGCCTGATTATGCGCAGATCCGTGCAGGGGAAATATGCCGCTAAGGCGGCGCGCGGGGCGCGCGACGAGCAGGGAGAAAATTTTCCCTGCTCGATTAACAGAAAACCGCGAAAGGGAGGAAAAGAAAATGGCAGAGGACAAAAAGCTGGTAGAGGCGATTACCTCCATGGAGGAGGATTTCGCGCAGTGGTACACGGACATTGTAAAAAAGGCGGAGCTTTGCAGCTATTCCAGCGTGAAGGGCTGCATGATTATCAAGCCCGCGGGGTACGCCATCTGGGAGCAGATTCAGGCGCAGCTGGACGCGGAATTTAAGAAAACGGGCGTAGAGAATGTGTATATGCCCATGTTTATACCGGAGAGCCTGCTCCAGAAGGAAAAGGACCATGTAGAGGGCTTTGCGCCGGAGGTTGCGTGGGTGACGCAGGGCGGGCTGGAGCCTTTGCAGGAGAAGCTGTGCGTGCGTCCCACGTCGGAAACGCTGTTCTGCGATTTTTACGCAGGCGAAATACAATCCTACAGGGATTTGCCCAAGGTATACAATCAGTGGTGCTCCGTTGTGCGGTGGGAGAAGACGACGCGTCCGTTTTTGAGAAGCCGCGAGTTTTTGTGGCAGGAGGGGCATACGGCCCACGCCACGGCAGCGGAGGCGGAGGAGAGAACAATACAGATGCTCAACGTATATGCGGACTTTCTGCGGGACGTCCTTGCGATTCCGGTTGTAAAGGGACAGAAGACGGACCGGGAGAAGTTTGCCGGCGCGGAGGCGACCTACACGGTCGAGGCGCTGATGCATGACGGAAAGGCGCTGCAGTCCGCTACCAGCCATAATTTCGGCGACGGCTTTGCCAAAGCCTTTGGCATTCAGTACACCGATAAGGACAATACGCTCAAATATGTGCATCAGACCTCCTGGGGCCTGACAACGCGTCTGATTGGCGCGGTGATTATGGTGCACGGGGATGATTCGGGTCTCAAGCTCCCGCCCAGAGTAGCGCCGGTGCAGATTATGATCGTGCCCATCCAGCAGAAGAAGGAGGGCGTGCTCGACAAGGCGTATGCGCTCAGAGACCGCCTTGCGGACAAGGGCTTCCGGGTAAAGGTGGACGATACGGACAAGAGCCCCGGCTGGAAGTTCAGCGAGTGTGAGATGCGGGGCGTTCCCTTCCGGATTGAAATCGGTCCCAAGGATATTGAGAATAATAAATGTGTGTTTGTGCGCCGCGACACAAGGGAGAAGCTGGAGATCTGCCTGGACGAGGCGGAGACGAGGGCGGCCGCGCTGCTGGAAACCATTCAGCAGGATATGTATGAGGCGGCAAAAAAGCATTTGGAATCGCACACCTACACGGCTGCCGCATGGGAGGAATTCTGTGACACGATCAATAACAGGCCGGGCTTTGTGAAGGCAATGTGGTGCGGGGACGAGGCGTGCGAGGAGAAGATTAAGGATGAGCTGGCCGCTACGAGCCGCTGCATTCCCTTTGAACAGGAGCAAATCAGCGATAAATGCGTCTGCTGCGGCAAAGCCGCCAAAAAGATGGTGTACTGGGGCAGAGCCTATTAAGGAAACGCTGATTAAAGAATAGGCTGCATGAAGGGGCAGGAAATGTGGAAAAAATTTTTTAGTCTGTGTAAATATCTGGGCGGAAATTTCATGTCCGATATTATATTTTATATCGTTACCACCTTTGTAGCCGTGCTTACCATATGGATAGCAGCTACGGGGCCGGTCCAGCCCCATTTTGAATCGCTTGCAAACAATGACGTATGGTTTGGGGAGGGCTGGTATTATACGGATGCCGAGGGGGCGCAGGGCGCGCCGGTAAGCGCCTTTCAAAAGAGCTATATGCGTGCGCGCGCGCAGGACAATCAGGTTACGATCACAAAGGTGCTTGATTTCACCCCGTCCCCCGGGGAGTATCTGTGCTTTCGGGTAAAGACGCAGGGCGTGACATTGTATGTGAATGGTGAGCTTTATTATAAAGAAGCGTTCCGCGATAAATACCTGAATTATACGTTAAATATGTACGGACTCCACCAGCTTGCGCTGGACGGCCTGCGGGAGGGAGACCGTCTGACGCTGACGCTCGCAACGCGCAGGGCGGATTACTTTATCATACAGTTTCCGGCAATCGGGGACAGGTACGCGCTGACGGCCTATATTCTGGAGCGGTCGCGGTTCCATATCTTCATCTGCGTGATTCTTGTGGTGCTGATTGTTTTTATGATGCTGGCCAACCGGACGCCGGTCTTTTCCAGCTTCACGACAATCCGGAATAAGATACGATGGCTGATTATCTTTCTGATTACGGCCACGATTTATGTGGCGTCCGACAGCGGGTGTTTGGAGCTGTTCATTCCGCAGATGTCTATTGCAAACTGGCTGACGGACACCTCGCTGCTGTTGATGCCGATTCCGCTGATTCTATATACGCAGCACGCGTTTTTCCCGGGGCACCGACGGTATGAGGTGTTTGCGGGATTGGAGTTCCTGGTGGCGGTAGGCAGCATTCTTGCGTTTGCGGTCAATGCGTACGATATTGTCAATTCCTATAAATATGTGCACCTGATTACCGCCGCCGCCATTGCGGGCTGTATAATCAGCTTTGTTCAGGAGAAGATGATGCCCGGCGTGGAGGTTGTCATCGGCTATACGGCGATTTGTACCGGAGCGCTTTTGAGCGTGATTGTCTACTGGGGCGGACTCCTGTATCCCCCGTCGGCGATACTCGGCATCGGCCTTGTGATTTTCGGCGGATGCATGTTTATGTGGCTGCTCCGGAGCAATTACGAGCTGCGCCAGATGCGTGAGGAGGCGGAGCTTGTGCTGATGCAGCGCGATAAGAGGAGTGCGCAGGAGGCCAATGAGCAAAAAAGCAGATTCCTGTCCCACATGTCGCATGAGATTCGGACGCCGTTAAACGCGATAATGGGCATGAACGAGCTGATTATGCGCGATACGGAGGATGAGGATATCCGAAGGTACGCGGTAAATATCCAGAATGCGGGCAGGACGCTGCTGGCGTTGATCAACGACGTGCTTGATTTCTCGAAAATCGAGACGGGGAAAATGGACATTATCGCGTCCGACTACTCGCTGTCCTCGGCCTTAAACGACGTCGTGCTGATGATACAGAGCAGGGCGGCGGACAAGGGGCTGGAGCTGCGGCTGAATATCGATTCGAATATGCCGGATGTACTTCGCGGAGACGAAATCCGTATCAAGCAGGTGATTTTGAATCTGATGACCAATGCCGTCAAGTATACGGAGAAGGGATGGATTGAGCTTGCGGTCAATATTACGCCGATATCGGAGTATCTTGACGAGGCGGACGAGGTTCATCTGAATGTGGCCGTATCGGACAGCGGCGTGGGCATACGGGAGCAGGAGCTTTCAAAGATCTTTGCAGAGTTTGAGCGTCTTGACAGGCTCAAACACCGCAGTATTGAAGGGACGGGGCTGGGACTGAGCATTACGTCAAAGCTGGTGTCCTTAATGGGCGGAACGATTTCCGTGGACAGCAGATACGGGGAAGGCTCGGTGTTCAGGGTCGTGATACCGCAGCATGTAATATCCTGGGAGTTGATCGGAGATTATAAGTCGCGGTTTGAGCGCCTGAGCAACGAGGAAAAGCCCGAGAACACCGAGGTGGCGGAGTTCCCCGGGAAGCGGGTATTTGTTGTCGACGATAACGAGATGAATCTGGAGGTCATTGCCTCGATACTGGAGATGCTGCAAATCGATGTGGCGCGCGCAAGCGACGGACACAGCGCAATGAACCGCCTTGACAAAGAGAAATACGATCTCATTTTGACGGATGATATGATGCCAGAGGTAAGCGGGACGGATCTGATGCAGTATCTGAAGAACTGCCCGGAGAGCGCAAGCCATAAGACGCCGGTGGTGGTTCTCACCGCCAATGCGGTGGTGGGCGCCAGGGAAGAATATATCCGGAAAGGCTTCGACGATTATATGGCGAAGCCGATAGATATTGATATTTTGCAGAAAATACTAATGAAATACTTAAAATAACGTTTTTTTTCGTGAAAAACACGATTTTGAGAATATTCCCGAAAAATCATTGACTTTTATTATGAAAAGAAGGACAATAGGGAATGACTTAATTTTCAGGCCCGATTCAGCACTTATGAGATTGATTTTGTGGAGGGGTTTAGTGTGTTAAGAAAAGAAGTTACGGTTAAGGAAATTGATAAGAAGTATGATCATCCGCTTGCTGAGATGGTGCAGATTGCCAATCAGTTTAAGAGTGAAATCATACTTGAATGTGAGAAGTACAGCATTAATGCAAAGAGCATTATGGGTATTATCGCATTTAACCCTTCAGAAGGCATGACGATTACCGTGTGCGTAAACGGTGACGATGAGAAGGAGGCCGCTGCGGCTATGGCAAAGTTTCTCGCCTGTGAGTAAAATGCTTTGACAAAAGTCATAATTGAATATTCAATTTTGCAAAAAAATGTGGTATAATAGTCAGAAGTAGCTGTTGCGCCACATTTTTTTTCGTTTGTTACATAAACTAAGCAAAAAGATTATGGAGGCAAACAAGACATGAAAATTGCATTTTATTCTACGAAGCCCTATGACAGAACCTATTTCGAGCCGATGAGCGCGGAATACGGCATTGATCTGCACTTTTTTGAAGTGCCCTGTAATGAGGAGACGGTTCCGCTTGCGGCAGGGCATGACGCGCTGTGCATATTTGTGAATGATTATCTGAACGAGGAGATGATCGACAGGCTTGCCCAGATGGGCGTGAAGGCGGTTCTGCTTCGCTGTGCCGGCTTTAACAATGTGGATATCAAGGCGGCGGCCAGACACGGCATACCGGTTCTTCGGGTGCCCAGCTATTCGCCGGAGGCGGTTGCCGAGTACGCGACGGCGCTGCTTTTGACCGTCAACCGTTACACCCACAGGGCGTATACCAGAACCCGCGATTTCAACATGAACATCAACGGATTTATGGGCATGGACCTGCACGGAAAGACAGCGGGCGTGGTGGGTACGGGACGCATCGGTCAGGCGATGATACGTATTTTGAAGGGCTTTGGCATGAAGATACTGGCTTATGATCCGTATCCCAACGAGAGCCTCGGTGTCGAATATACCACGATTGAGCAGCTTTTCAGAAGCGCCGACGTGATTACCCTGCATTGTCCGCTGACGCCGGAGACAAAGCATATTGTACAGGCTAAGACGATAGCGCTGATGAAGGACGACATATATCTGATCAATACCTCACGGGGCGATTTGATACGCACAAAGGATTTGATTGACGGCCTGCTGAGCAAAAAGTTTGCCGGGGTTGCGCTGGACGTTTATGAGGAGGAGAGCGGCGTGTTTTACGAGGACCGTTCGAACGATATTATGGATGACCAGAATCTGGCACGGCTTACGACCTTCCCGAATGTGATTGTCACCTCACATATGGGATTTTTCACGAGGGAGGCAGTGCGCGCGATTGCCGAGGTGACGCTGAAAAACGCGGACGCGGTGCAAAAGGGTCTGCCGTTGGAGAATGTGGTGCTTCCGCCGGATGAGAACGCATGAACTATTTCCTTTTCGGAAAGAGAAGTCTTTTACAGGGCTGTGGTGAAATGAAGGTTGATTATGAAGATAACAGTACGTTCCGCTTACCGCGATGAATGGGATGACGCGATGGCGCTTGCCTGGCGCACATTTATGAAATTTGAAGCCGCGGATTACACACAGCAGGGGATTAAGAGCTTTCAGGATTTTATCACGGACAATGTGCTCTACAGAATGTTCGTGATAGGGCTCTACCAGCTGTTTGCCGCCTTTGACGGCAGCAGGATGGTAGGCATGATAAGCCTGAGGAACCAGACGCATATTTCCCTGCTGTTTGTAGACGAGCAGTATCACCGGATGGGCGTCGGCAGGAATCTGATAGAGCATATCTGCAATTATGTGCTGTGTGAGGAAGGACAAAGCCATGTGACCGTCAACGCGGCGCCCTATGCGGTGGATTTTTACCATAAGGTGGGTTTTTGCGATACGCATGATGAGGAAATCAGTGAAGGCATCCGATATACGCCGATGGAGCGTGTTTTCAGATGAGTCTTCCCAATAATAAATGAAGGAGGTGGGTGTGTGTCAGTAGAATATATTACCAGCAAGGATATGTGTAATCTGATATACGAAACCCTTAGGCTTATGGATAAGCCGTTAGCGCACCACGGAATGCGGGTGAGCTATATTATGTCAAAGCTGCTGGAGCGCAGAGGGAATTACGAGAAATACGAGATTGCGGACATGATGGTGCTGGGCATGCTGCACGACATCGGCGCGTACAAGACGGACGATGTGCGCAAGCAGCTTACTTTTGATGCGAAAAACACGGTGCCGCACTCCGTGTACGGTTATCTGTTTTTGAAGTACCTTTCGCCGTTGGATGAGCTGTCCAAGATGATACTGTATCATCACATGGATTACACGAAGACAAAGGATCTGGAGTACCGGTACCGGTTTGAGCTTGAAATTCTCAAGGTCGCGGAGATCATGGACATATGGATGCGGGCCTTCGGTGAGAAGTTTGACATCTCCCTGTTCCAGCGGTATTCCGGGACAAAGTTTGACCCCAAGGTATGTACGCTGCTCGAGCAGGTTATCGCGGAGACGGATATTCTTGACAAGCTCAAGGACGGCCTGTATAAAGAAGAGTTCAACAAATGCATGGAGTACATTCTTTTGTCGGACGATGAGAAGGATAAGTACCTCAAGATGCTGATGTATTGTACCGGCCTTAAGGATGAGCGGATGGTGTCGGAGACGATTGCGACTATCTATGTGAGCAGGGAGCTTGCAAGGAAGATCCGCATCAGCGAGGTGGACAAGAACGAAATCTATTACGCGGCTCTTTTACATGATATCGGGATGCTTCCGCTGCCCAGCGACCTTCTGAACGCCCCGAGAGTACTGGATGAGGCAGAGAAAAACCTCATTCACACACATATTGAGATTATGGAGCAGACCCTGGCGGGCAAAATATCCGAGAATATCATTTCGATTGCGTCAAGGCACCACGAGCGCTTTGACGGCAGCGGATATCCCAGAGGCCTCAAGGGCGGCGTTATGAACAGCAAGGACGCTATTCTGCAGGTAGCGGAGTATGTGGTCAACGCGCGTGAAGATAAGCCCTACAGAAAAGCGCACTCCAAGGAGGAGATTATCGCAGACCTCAACGCGGGGATTGTTTCTGGAAGGTATGACGGGATTGTGGCGGATACCTTTCTGAAGTATTTTGACGAAATCATGGATAAGGCGACGCAGAAGGCGGAAGCGGCGCTCGTCACACATCAGAAGCTGCGGCGCAATTACGAACAGGTATATACGAGTCTTCAATAGCGGGCCTGCTGTTGAAGACCGGCAATAACAAAAAGGGGAATGATATATGTTTAAACTAGACAGCCCGCTGATGAACTTCCTGAACAAGGTTGCGGATATTATGATTTTGAATGCGATGTTCCTGCTGTGCAGTATACCGATTATCACGATAGGCGCATCCTTCTCCGCGGCGTACTATATGGGCTATAAGATGGTTAAAAACGAGGAGAGCTATATTGCGAAGGGGTTTTTAAAGGCCTTTAAGGAGAATTTCAGGCAGTCGACCATTATCTGGGTGCTTGTGCTGCTTGTGATTGGCATTCTGGCTGCGGATTACCGCATCATCCTTTACTCGGGGATTGAGTTTGCGCAGTGGATACGGATTTCCACGGTTACGGTAACGCTGATTATAGCGATGGGCGTTGTATTTGTGTTTGCTCTGCAGGCGCGCTACACCAACACGGTCAAAAATACCATCAGAAATTCCTTCCTGATGGCGCTGTCCCATCTGCCGACGGCATTTCTGCTGATCGTGGTGTATGCGGTTCCGGTTGTGATATTCTATTTTGTGCCGCAGATTTTGCCGGCGCTGGTGCTCCTGTCGATGGGGGCGGTGCTCTATTTCAAATCCTTTCTGCTGCTTCGGGTATTTGCCAAGTATGAGGGAAGGCTGCTGGATAAGGAGGCTGAGGAGGAAGACGGCGGGGATCCGGACGGCGGCATCTTTGCCGAAAGCGAGCGCATGGAGCTTGCGGAGGCAGACGCGGCGGAGTCTGCGGAAACAGAAGCGGATACGGATGCGACGGAGTCCGCGGAATCGGAGCAGCCTGCGGACAGGGAAATGGCGGAGCCTGCGGAAACAGAAACGCCTGCGGATACGGATGAGACAGAATCGCAGGAGGCCGCAAAAGCAGACGAGACGTAAGGATGGCGGCCGTTGTGTGCTTTGGCCGCTGAGCGGCGGGGCTGGGCGCCGTCTTAGGCAACATGTACATTAAAATGGACAGGAGTTGGGCAAGTTGTCGATTGGAAGGCAGCGCCAATCTTATCGGATTCATTTAATAAGCAATATTTACATAAGGATATATAAAACTTTGGTGAATTGTAGTATAGCATTTTAAAGGGTTTTACTTTATACTGAATATATCACAAATTTACAAAATATTATTTTGGGAGGCATTTAAAATGGCAAGTTTATCATTAAAGAACATTTGCAAAGTTTATCCTAACGGATTCGAAGCCGTTAAGAACTTCAACCTTGAAATCGCCGATAAAGAGTTCATTATCTTCGTTGGTCCTTCAGGATGCGGTAAGTCTACCACACTTCGTATGATTGCCGGTCTTGAGGATATTTCTTCCGGTGAGCTGAAGATTGGCGACAGAGTAGTTAATGATGTAGAGCCTAAGGATAGAGATATCGCGATGGTATTCCAGAACTATGCTTTGTATCCCCATATGTCAGTATACGATAACATGGCATTCGGTCTGAAGTTAAGAAAGGTACCGAAGGCTGAGATTGACAAGATGGTTAAGGAGGCAGCTAAGATCCTTGACCTGACTCCGCTCCTTGACAGAAAGCCGAAGGCTTTGTCAGGCGGTCAGAGACAGCGTGTTGCGATGGGACGTGCAATCGTTCGTAACCCTAAGGTATTCCTGATGGATGAGCCTCTTTCCAACTTGGACGCAAAGCTTCGTGTTCAGATGCGTATCGAGATTGCAAAGCTTCATCAGAGACTCGGCACCACCATCATCTACGTTACACATGACCAGACAGAGGCGATGACCCTTGGTACCCGTATCGTTGTTATGAAGGACGGTATTGTTCAGCAGGTAGATACACCGCAGAACCTGTATGAGAAGCCGCAGAACCTGTTCGTTGCAGGATTCATGGGATCTCCGCAGATGAACTTCCTGGATGCGACCGTAGAGGTTAAGGGCGACACCGCTCACCTGAACATAGCAAGCCTTTCTATTCCGCTTCCTCCCGCGAAGTCCAAGAAGCTGATTGAGGGCGGTTACAACGGAAAGGTTGTTACATTCGGTATCAGACCGGAGGATATCTACGACTCACAGATGATGGTAGAAGCAAAGTCTGAGAGCACCTTTGAGACAACCATCCGTGTATACGAGCTGCTTGGTGCAGAAGTATTCCTGTATGCGGATCTGGCTGAGTTCCCGATTACCGCAAGAGTCGATCCGAGAACAACGGCAAGACCTGGTGATAAGGTAAAGTTTGCTATCGACATTGAAAAAATTCATGTATTCGATAAGGAAACAGAGAAGGTTATCACAAACTAGTTTATCAATAAAGGATAATCAGGACCCCGGCAGAAGTGTCGGGGTCTATTTGACAGAAGCGAGGGTGCAGAATGATTTCGAATCAGGTAATTCAGACAAGCATTGACGAACTGAAAAGCATAACCAAGGTAGACCTTTGCGTTATGGATGTGGACGGTCTTACGGTGGCAGCCACCTTTGACAATAAGGACGTGTCGGCAGAGCTTATCACAAACTTTGTCGCCTCCCCTGCGGACAGCCAGATTGTAAGGAATCTCCATATGCTTAAGATCTGGGAGGACAGAGAGGTCGTATATGTGATGGTGGCGAGCGGTTCGAGCGCGGACGCGTACATGATAGGCAAAGTAGCCGTCAGCCAGATACAGAACCTGGTAATTGCGTACAGAGAGAATTTTGATAAAAACAATTTCTTCCAAAATCTGCTGCTGGATAATCTGCTTTTGGTGGATATATACAACCGTGCCAAAAAGCTGCATATAGAGACGAACGTACCGCGGGTGGTATATCTGGTGGAAGCCCAGAATGATAAGGATAATATCGCGATGGAGCTTCTGAAGAATATTTTCGGCGACCAGCCGGGGTGCTATCTCACCGCGGTAGAACAGAAGAACATGATATTTATCAAGGACGTGACGGACGTTAGTGCGTACACGGAAGTGGAGCAGACCGCGCAGGTGATTGTGGATATGCTCAATTCCGAGGGTATGCTGATCGCAAAGGTATCCTACGGGACAATTGTGGAAGAGCTCAAGGAGATATCCAAGTCCTATAAGGAGGCAAAGATGGCGCTGGATGTAGGAAAGATCTTCTACATGGAAAAGCCGATTAACGCCTACAATACGCTTGGCATCGGCCGCCTGATTTATCAGCTTCCGGTGAATCTGTGCCGTATCTTTATGAAGGAAATATTCGGGGATAATATTCCCGATGATTTGGACGAAGAGGTGCTGACGACCGTGCAGAAATTTTTTGACAACAATCTCAATGTGTCGGAGACGTCAAGGCAGCTGTTTGTGCATCGCAATACGCTGGTATACCGGATTGAGAAGCTGCACCAGTCCACCGGACTTGACATCAGGAAATTTGACGATGCGCTGACCTTCAAGATCGCGCTGATGGTCGTAAATTATATGAAATATATAGACTCTTTGGAATAAAGAGCGAATATCCCCCGACGCGTGGACATACATTTAAGTAGTCTGTAGGCTCGCGATAGGGGGATTTTTATGCAGTTTTTTTATATTGATTATATGAACGGAAATAAGAAAGAGCGCAATATAGGATTTCTGAGGGCCGATAAGGAAGGGATGCATGTAGGCCTGCGCGGCGTTCCCTCACAATGCGGGAGCGCCTGCAGCGTGTATGTGATCAACCGCATCGGAGAAAAGCGCCTGCTCGGCAGGGTGCCCATACGGAACGGGTACGGTATGGAGAAGCTCGGATGGACAAGGGAGGTCTGCTTTCGGGACTGTGTGGAGGTGGAGATTCCGCTGTATGGCACGCGCGTGGGCAGATGCGTTATAAGGGAGGCGGAGTCCGATAAGACAGGTCAGGAGCCGCTGCCGCAGCATGTAAAGGCGAGCGAGGGGGGCGGATATGCATGTCAGGCGCAGGAGGAGCTTCTTGAGGAGCCGGTATTGGATAAATGGTCGCAGCTGCTGCACACATATCCGCAGGTTCATATTCTTCCCGAAGCGCAGTCGATTCTGATAAAGCCCAGGGATATTGTGATTTTGCCGGAAAAATACCATGATCTGGCGGGCAATTCCTTTGTGCTCCACGCGTATTACAATTACCGCCAGCTTCTGCTCTTTCGGTATATACAGGGGCAGGAGGGAGGCGGCGCTTATTATATCGGGGTTCCCGGGGTATATTATGAGCGGGAATGCCGCATTGCGGAGATGTTTGGGTTCGAGGGCTTTGAAAACGGCGAGGCAAGAATGCGCGAGGAGCAAGAGCGCGAAAACGCGCTGCATAAGGGATGCTTTGGCTATTATATGAAGCAGGTGGAAATCTAGGGAGGTCCGATATTACCGGGCCATCAATAACTGGCGTCAGACTGTCACGCCGCGGATCTGTGTATTGGGAACGGCTGCCGCGCACAGACCGGCAAAGCGCTTCAGTGTTTCCGGCGTATGCGCGTGAAAGCCCCGGGCGATAACGCCTGCACTCTCCGTGTAGGATTGCAGAAAATAGGCAGAGGCGCCTGCAATCCAGTCAGATATGACACACATGTCATGCTCATCATGCAGCTCTTTCACAATGGTTGTGCGAAATTCATAGTCAAAGCCGTTCCTGCCGGCGGCAAGCAGAATGTCGACGGATGCGCGGATGTGCGCAAGCAGCGGCGAATCGGCGGACAGCCCCGGAAGACCGGCAGTAACCCCGTATTTGGCGGGTGTGTTCTTGATATCCATCGCGCAGTAATCAATCAGGCGGCCTTCAATCAGGCGGCGGAGCATATCGGGATTGGAGCCGTTGGTGTCGAGCTTTGTCGAATAGCCGAGCGCTTTGATGCGCCGCAGGAAATCGGGCAGCTCAGGGTTCAGCGTCGGCTCGCCGCCGGTGAGACAGACGCCGGTCAGGATTCCCCTTCGCTTCTTCAGAAAGGAAAAAAGCGCTTCGCTGCTGCAGGGGGTAAGGGCGCCGTTTTTGATGCTGTCGTCCGCAAACACGATGTCCCGGTTGTGGCAATAGGGGCATCGGAAATTGCAGCCGCCGAGAAAAACAGTCGCGGCGACATGCTGCGGATAATCTAAAAGCGTGGTTTTTGCAAGGGCACAGATTTGCATGGGGCGCCTCCCGGGATTGTGGTTAAGCGGTATACATTGGTTTCGTTTTACTGGTTTGCCGTATGCATAAAATTATATAACATAATGCACAGATGTACAAATGTTTTGGCGTTTTTTCTTTTCGTGTCCCCTGTTTACATTTATATTGGCGTATATTAATATGGTAGTAGACAGGATTGGAAGACAGCGTTTGACTATGGCAGAGAGGCAGGGGCGGACAGAATGCAGGATACAGACGAAAAATATATGCGGGAGGCGATACGGCAGGCAAAGAAGGCCTATGCGCTCGGCGAGGTCCCGATAGGCTGCGTTATTGTGCATGAGGGAAGAATCATCGGACGCGGCTATAACCGCCGCAATACGGATAAAAGTACACTCTCCCATGCGGAGATTACCGCGATTAAGAAGGCAAGCAGGGTTATCGGAGATTGGAGGCTGGAAGAGTGTACACTATATGTTACGCTGGAGCCGTGTCAGATGTGCGCGGGTGCGATTGTCCAGGCAAGAATTTCCAGAGTGGTAATGGGCTGCATGAACCCCAAAGCGGGCTGTGCAGGCTCCATTCTCAATATTTTGGAGATGCCGGAATTTAATCATCAGGTAGAAACAGCGCGCGGCATTCTGGAAGAAGAATGCGCAGCGCTGCTGAAAACCTTTTTTAAGGAGCTGCGTATCCGCAATAAGCTGGAGAAGCAGCAGCCTTAATAATCTTTACACAGCTCCCGGGCCAGCGCGTCGAGCTGCGCGGCGCTCTCCTCATTTAAGGCCGAGCGTATACATACCGTGTTGTCGGTAAAGGCGATGTTTTTGCAGCCCTCAAGCAGTCCGCGCATGGTTTTGGCAGCAAGAGGCGCCCAGGTGCCGTTCTCAATCAGGCCGACAGTGCGGTTCTGATAATTGCGTTCGGTCAGATGGCTGATGAAGGTCCGCATAAAGGGAAAGATTCCCGCATCATAGGTAATGGAGGCGAGTACGAGCTTCCCGTAACGGAAGGCGTCCTCCACGCATTCCGCCATATCGTCGCGTGCGAGGTCGGCGACAACGACCTTCGGGCAGCCCGCTGCGCGCAGCTTGTCGGCCAGCAGCAGCGCGGCTTTTTTTGTATTGCCGTAGACGGACGCATAGGCGATCAGAACGCCCTCCGTCTCGACGGCATAGGAGGACCATGTATTGTACAGTCCTATGTAATAGTCCAGATTTTCTTTCAATACGGGGCCGTGCAGCGGGCAGATGGCCTGAATATCAAGACCGGACGCCTTTTTAAGGAGGTTCTGCACCTGCATGCCGTATTTTCCGACAATGCCGATATAATAGCGGCGCGCCTCGCAGGCCCAGTCTTCCTCCACATCCAGCGCGCCGAATTTGCCGAAGCCGTCCGCGGAAAAAAGCACCCTGTCGCGGCTGTCATAGGTAACGATGACTTCGGGCCAGTGTACCATGGGCGCGGTAAAAAAGGTCAGCGTATGGGCGCCGAGAGAAAGCGTGTCGTTTTCCTTCACAACAATTCGCCGGGAGGCATAGTCTGTGCCGAAGAACTGCTTCATCATGGTAAAGGCGGGCGCGGAAGAGACAATCTGCGCCTCGGGATAGACTTCCATAAAGCTTGCAATGTTCGCGGAATGATCCGGCTCCATATGTTGTACAATCAGGTAATCCGGACGGCGGCCGCCAAGAGCTGTCTTCAGGTTGGCAAGCCATTCCTGCGTGAAATGCGCGTCAACCGTGTCAAATACGGCGGTCTTTTCGTCCGTCAGAACATAGGAGTTGTAGGACATGCCGTTCTTTACGGTATATTGGCCCTCGAACAGATCTACCGCGTGGTCGTTGACGCCGACGTACTGAATATCGTTTGTAATTTCCATAATATTATATCCCCATTTCTGCGCACATTCTGAGTATGCCGGGGCTGTGCCGTGTGCGCGCGGACACAAATCCCGCCAAGCAAAGCTTTATCAGCCGCAGCTCCATTATAACATAATTTTACGAAGAATATAGGAAAAAATGAACAGAATGGATAGGCAAAGGAACGGGGGGTGTGATATAATATGGTAAAAATTATAAGCAGACTGTTGTGATGCAACAAAGGAGGAATATCGTGAATAATATTGTATGGCATGACAGGTATAATATGGGTGTGGACTTTATCGACAGAGAACACCGGCTGCTTTTTTCTACAATGGACCGGCTGCTGAAGCTCATCGAAAACGAGGAAAAAAGCGAGTGGGTGTGCCGGGAAGGGGTAAAATACCTAAAGAACCACACGGTGGAGCATTTTGAACACGAGGAACAGTATATGCAGTCGATCGATTATCCGGACTATGAGACGCATAAGCGGCTGCACGACAATTTCCGCAATAAGACGCTGCCGGCATTGGAGCAGGAGATCGAGGAGAATTATTATTCCGAGGATTCCATCCGGCATTTTCTGGGCGTCTGCATCGGATGGATGGTGGCGCATACGCAGACGGAGGACCAGGCGATTACCGGAAAGGCCAGCAGCAAGTGGGTGGATCTGCCCAAGGAGGAGGAAATCGACGTCTTAGAGCAGGTCATTGCCCAGATTGTCTATGATATGCTTCATTTGAAGGCGCGGGTTATCAGCGAGCAGTACAGCGGAGAGAATTTCGGAAAGGTTGTGTGCTTCCGGTTTGACTACCGCGGCGAAAAGAAGGACAAATGGGAAATCATATTGGTGTTCGAGGAGCAGCTGCTGATTAAGGTGATCGGAAACATGACGGACACGCAGTGCCTGCGGGTGGACGATATGGTATTGAATGTCACCCGGTATGTGTCCCGGCAGCTTTTAGAGCGGATCCGGGAGAGCATTCCGTCAATGGATCTGTATGAGATGGAGCGGGAGTGTCTGCTGACGCATGAGCAGCTTGTCAAAACCTTTGAGCGGACGCCGCCGTCCTGCAATCTGCTCTTTGACACGGGAGAAGGATACTTTGCGTTCTGCGCGACGACCGCCGATTCGCTTCGCGGAAAAATCGCGTCCGACATCAACGCGGAGAATGCGATGGACGAAATCAAAAGGTATCTGAATAAAGAAAAGGAAGAAAAGAAAAAAATTCTTGTGGTGGACGATTCTGATTTTATGCGCAGCAGAATCTGCAAGCTTTTGGAGCCGCACTATATGGTTATGGAAGCGGGGTCGAGCGTTTCGGGCATTACACATATCGCGCTGGACAGACCGGATTTGATTCTGCTGGATTACGAAATGCCGGTCTGCGACGGAAGGCAGATGCTGGAGATGATTCGCGCGGAGCGCAGTATTTCGGATATTCCGGTGATATTCCTGACCGGCAGAGGGGACAGGGAGAGCGTCAAGAAGGTGATGGCGCTAAAGCCCGAGGGCTATCTGCTCAAGGTGATGCCGGATGAGGAGATCAAGGAAAATATCGACGATTTCTTTGAGAAGAGAAGGCTGGCGCAGCGTCAGGAAAGTGTACAGGAGTAAGATTTAAAGGAGAATTTGATGGATGAGATAGCAGTATTAATTCCGTGCTACAATGAGAGCAGGACCGTGGAAAAGGTCGTAAGAGACTTTCGGGAGGCGCTGCCTAATGCCGTCATATATGTCTATGATAATAATTCGACGGACGGGACGGATGAGATTGCGCGCCGCGCGGGAGCGGTGGTGCGTTATGAGTACCAACAGGGCAAGGGTAACGTTATTCGTCGGATGTTCCGGGAGATCGACGCCAAATGTTATATTATGACGGACGGCGACGATACCTATCCGGCCGACGAGGCGCCGAAGCTGTGCGAGGCGGTTTTGACGCGGGGAGCGGATATGGTGGTGGGGGACAGGCTCTCCTCCTCCTATTTTGAGGAAAACAAGCGGCCGTTCCACAATTTCGGCAATTCGCTGGTGCGGGGGACCATTAACAGGGTCTTCAAGAGCGACATCCGTGATATTATGACAGGCTACAGAGCCTTCAGCTACCAGTTTGTGAAGTCGTTCCCCGTGCTGTCAAAGGGCTTTGAGATTGAGACGGAGATGAGCATCCATGCAATTGACAGGAATATGCGGGTGGAAAATGTGATTATCCAGTACCGGGACCGGCCGGAGGGGAGCGTCTCGAAGCTCAATACCTATTCGGACGGCTTTAAGGTGCTTATGACGATTATGAAAATGTACAGGAATTACAAGCCGATGGGATTTTTCCTGTGGATCAGCATTGTATTGGCGGTGGTTTCCACAATCTTCCTGATACCGGTTCTCCGGGAATATTTTGTCACCGGACTTGTGGCGCGCTTTCCGACGCTGATTGTGTGCGGTTTTGTATATGTGGCGGCGATACAGTCGTTTTTTGCGGGGCTGATGCTGTCCACGATGCGCCAGAAGAATTTGCAGGACTTTGAGATGAATCTGATTATGCTCGAGCGGGAGCGAAAGAAGAGCGAAAGCGGCGCGGACGGAAGTAGAGAATAGGATGAAAGATACACGAAAGAATTATGTGGTACTGGATATCGAAACCACGGGACTGAGTCCGAAGTACGAGAAAATAATCGAGATTGGCGCGGCAAGGATTGTGAACGGGCAGGTGGAGGACACCTACGCGGCTTTTGTCAATCCGGGAAAAAGCCTTCCGCCGCGAATTGTGGAGCTTACCGGAATAACCGACAAGGATGTCAGAAATGCGCCCTATATTGAGGATATATTTGATGCGTTTGCCGGTTTTGTCGGGGAAGATATACTGCTGGGACATAATCTGATGTTTGATTATTCCTTTGTAAAAAGGGCGGCGGCAAACCAGAAGAGAACCTTTGAGAAGGAGGGGCTGGATACGCTGCGAATCGCAAGGCGGTTCCTGACGAAGCTGGACAGCAAAAGGCTGGGGGATTTGTGCGGGCATTACGGGATTCATCTGGAGGCCCACAGGGCATTGAATGACGCGATTGCCACGCATATGCTGTATCAGCGGCTTGCGGAGGAATTCTACGAAAAGGATCCGGCATGCTTTGCGCCGCAGGCGTTGGTCTGCAACGTCAAAAAGGAGAGTCCGGTCACGCCAAGGCAGTATGCGCATGTCATCCGGCTTGCGCAGCGGTTTGGCCAGCAGGTGGTGGAAGAAGACGGCGTCTGCTATCTTGAGCCGGTGGCGAAGGTGACAACGGAGCGGATTGAGATCGGAAGGCTGAGCAAAAACGAGGCCAGCCGGCTTATTGACCGCCTGCTTGCAAATTACGGACAATAGTGTCCCTGGAAAGGGAGTGCAGCTGGCCGGCGCGCTGTATCAGCCCGTCAATTTTTTCGGGGGTATGGTATTTCGTATATAGCCCGGCAAGCATATAATAGGATTTGCCGACATCCGATCCGGTTGCGACGGCAAATTCCAGCGTTTGGACGGCAAGGGCGTCGTTGCCGCTTTCAGAGAGCTTTTCCGCGATTCTTTGCAGGAGTGTGACCAAATTTGTGTAATGAAAATCGTATTCGCTTAATATAGTAATATTAGCGGTTCCGTATTGCAGCTTGAGATCTGTGTTGCTCAGGCCGGTGAGGTTGACGATTTTGCATTCGGACAAGCTTTTCAAATCATTCAGGTCGTACCGCAGCGCCTCCGTCATATTGTCGGGGGACATATAAAGCAGCGTGTCGGGGATGGTAATATAATCCAATGCGTCAAGAGATTTTTTGCGGATAAAGTTGGATTTTGCCTCACGTTCCCAGTAATTTCGCTCGGCTCTGGCTTCCTGGCTGTTCTCCCGGCGGAGCTTTAATGAAATTATTGCTGCAAAGATTATTGAAATAATGATGAAATTCATATATAATATCCTTTCAGATAAAATGATGTATTGCAAAGCTGCATTTAGCAGGTATAAAGGAGGCATACAGCGCATAATGAATTTTAACAATAAAAAGACACAGCGTAAAATCGCGGCGGCTATAGCCATTTTATTGGTGCTGGCGATGATCGTGCCGATGGTTTTGAGTCTTGTGTGATAATCATACAACAGTGGACGGTGTGATTGCAACTGATTTATGATTGTATTTGGAAGTGAGGAGAAACAGGGATTATGAAAACATTTGGGAAGAGGATAGGCTTACTGGTAATGGGTCTGGCGTTTGCGCTTTTTGCAGGCGGCATCTGGGGTGGGATGACTGCCCGAGCGAAGTCCGACGATGCGGTTATTCTGGACGGTATTTACATGGATGAGGTTGATTTGTCCGGAATGACTGCGGAGGAGGCCAAGGCGGCTGTAAACGCGTATGTTGAGCGCATCAAGCTCAAAAATATCACCTTTGGCGCGGCAGGCGGCCATTATGTCGCGATTACCGCGGGAGACCTTGGTGTGAGCTGGGTAAACGAGGGGGATATCGACGTTGCGGTGGGCATCGGCAAGACGGGAAATATCGTAAAACGCTACAAGGCGATAGAGGATTTGAAGCATGAGAATAAGGTCTTTGACCTGCAGCTTTCCATTGACCCTGCCGTACTGCGCGCTTTTCTGGAGGAGCAGTGTACGGAGTATGACGTTGCGGCCGTCAACGCATCCCTTACCCGCGTGGACGGTGTGTTCTCCGTTACGGAGGGGCAGGCTGGAGAGCGCGTCAACATCGACGCGTCCCTGAACAAGACGGTCGAGTTTCTGGCAAATGAATGGGACTATCAGGACGCCTCCATAGATCTGGTGATCGATGTGGAGGAGCCAAAGGGGAATGCGGAGGAGCTTGCGCTGGTAAAGGATGTGCTGGGCACATTTACGACAAGCTATTCCACAAGCGGCTCCGCGCGGTGCGCGAATGTGGAGAACGGCTGCCGTCTGATAAACGGGACCCTGCTTTATCCGGGCGAGGAGTTTTCTACATATAATGCCATTAAGCCCTTCACAAAGGACAACGGGTATTATCCGGCCGGCTCTTATCTGAACGGGAAGGTGGTTGACAGTATCGGAGGCGGTATCTGCCAGGTGTCGACAACGCTTTACAACGCAGTGCTCCTTTCGGAGCTGGAGGTTGTGGAGCGCAATAACCATTCCATGATTATCAGCTATGTCGAGCCGTCCATGGATGCGGCGATTTCCGAGTCGGCGGGAAAGGATTTCCGCTTCGTCAACAATTATGACCATCCGATTTATATTGAGGGCGCTACTGCGGGAAAGAAGATTACGTTTACCATCTATGGCGTGGAGACCAGAGATCCGGGGCATAAGGTGATATATAAGAGTGAGGTGCTCTCTACAACATATCCCGACCATGAGGACATCGTTGCGGACAGCGGCCAGGGAATCGGCTATATTAACGTGCAGTCCGCGCATATCGGCCATAAAGCGCAGCTGTGGAAGATTGTGGAGGAGAACGGTGTTGAGGTGAGCCGCGAGGTTATCAACAGCAGCAGCTATCAGGCGTCGCCGAGAACGGCTACGGTAGGCGTCAATACGGATAATCCGGCGTATGCAAGCCGGATTCAGGCCGCGATTGCATCGGGCAGCATTGACAACTGCAAGGCGGAGGCTGCGGCAATTAAGGCGGATATGGCTGCGGCAGCACAGCAGCAGGCAGATTTGGCGGCGCAGCAGCAGGCGGCGTTAGAGGCACAACAGGCCTTATTGGCACAGCAGCAGGCGATGGCCGAACAGCAAATCGCGCAGCAGTAATTTTACGAAGGAGAAATTCGCCGATGAATTGCGGAAGGCTGACAGAGAGCGTTTATGACCGCTCGGTTGTTAAGGTGATTAAGACGGCTTCGGAAAAGAACAGGAAATTCTATGACAGCGCAGGGCCAGGGGCGGACTGCGCTGTTTTTGGGCATGACGGCACGTGCACGGGAAGGCTTGTGAGCGGTCAGGCGTCGGCCTGCGGGCACGGGGAGGACGCCGCGGCGCGTGCGTTTACGGCTGCGGCAAATAATGCGGCTGCGTCCGTGTGCGGCCCCTTGTTACATGCCTACGCGAATCTGACGCTGACGATACCGGAAAAGCTTCGTGAGATAAAAGTGCGCAGGCTGCTTGCGCAGGCCGCGCAGGAGGCGGAGCAGGTGCGTATTCCGCTCCTGAGCGTCAACGTACAGACGCTGGGCTGCGTGGAAGAGCCAGTGGCAAGCTGTGTTGTGAGTGCGTATACGGAGGCGGCAGGCTTTCGGGGAGCCGGGGCGGACGAGGATATTGTGATGACGAAGTGGATCGCGGCAGAAGGGACGGCGGTGATTGCGGACCGGCGGTTTGAAGCACTGTGCGGCAGATATCCGGCGGATCTGGTGGAGGCGGCTGTGAATTTTAAACGCTTTTTATCGGTGGTTCCGGAGGCTGCTACTGCCCAAGTGTCCAACGTAAGTGCCATGCAGGTGGTCAGGGAAGGCGGTATTTTCGGCGGACTCTGGTCGCTTGCGGCGGGCAACGGCGTTGGACTGGTCGCAGACTTGAAACGCATACCTGTACGGCAGGAAACGATAGAGGTGTGTGAATTTTTTGATATAAACCCGTATGAGCTTCTGGGGGGCGGGAGCCTTCTGATGACGACGCCTGACGGCGGTGCGCTGGTTGACGCGCTGAAAGCGCAGGGGATTGCGGCGGCCGTAATCGGGAGAACCGTTCCGGGGAAGGACCGCGTTGTCCGGTACGAGGATGAAACGCGGTATCTGGAGCCGGCCAGAGGCGACGAAATATTCAAAATATAAACAAAAAGGAGAGTTGGTTATGAGAGAAAAGATTTTGTCCATTATAGAGAAGAACAGCAGGATAGATCTGCGGGAGCTCGCGATTATTCTTGGCGAGGAGGAGACGGATATTGTCAACGAGATGGAGCGGATGGAAAAGGAAGGGGTCATCTGCGGCTATCACACGCTGATTGACTGGGAAAAGACAGATGTGGAGAAGGTCAGCGCATTGATAGAGGTGCGTGTTACGCCCCAGCGCGGCCATGGCTTTGACAGTATTGCGGAGCGCATTTACAAATATCCGGAGGTACATGCGGTGTATCTGATTTCGGGCGGTTACGATTTGCTCGTCAGCCTGGAGGGCAAGTCGCTCAAGGAGGTATCCAATTTTGTCTCCGATAAGCTTTCCACGCTGGATACGGTGCTCAGCACGGCAACGCATTTCATCCTGAAAAAGTACAAGGATCACGGCACCATTCTGGGCAGGAAGGAAGTTGATGAAAGGATGCAGGTGACGCCATGAGAAATCCTTTATCAAAAACAATTGTAGATATTAAACCCTCGGGCATTCGGAAGTTTTTTGACATTGTAAGCGAGATGAAGGACGCGATTTCACTGGGCGTGGGGGAGCCGGACTTTGAGACGCCGTGGCATATCCGCGACGAGGGCATCTATTCGCTGGAGCGGGGGCGTACCTTTTATACCTCCAATGCGGGATTAATCGAGCTGCGCGAGGAAATCAGCAGATACTTAAAGAGAAGATACGATATGAGCTACGACGCGAAGACGGAAATGCTGGTGACGGTGGGCGGCTCCGAGGCGATCGATATCGCGCTGCGCGCGATGGTGGATCCGGGCGACGAGGTGTTGATACCGCAGCCAAGCTATGTGTCCTATGAGCCCTGTGCGGTGCTTGCGGGCGCAAAGCCGGTCATTATCGAGCTGAAGCATGAGAATCAGTTCCGTCTGACGGCGCAGGAGCTGGAGGACGCGATTACGGATAAGACCAAAATACTGATTCTTCCGTTTCCCAATAACCCGACGGGCGCGATTATGGAGCGGCAGGATTTGGAGGCGATTGCCGAGGTTATTTTAAAGTATGACCTGTTTGTGCTGTCGGATGAGATTTATTCGGAGCTGTGCTATACGGAAAAGCATGTCTCCATTGTGAATATTGAGGGGATGTGGGAGCGTACCATTCTGATCAACGGCTTTTCCAAATCCCATGCGATGACAGGCTGGCGGCTTGGCTATGCCTGCGGGCCCAGGCACATTATCGAGCAGATGTACAAGATTCACCAGTTTTGTATTATGTGCGCGCCGACAACGTCGCAGTACGCGGCGATTGACGCGCTCAAAAACGGGGACGAGGATGTACAGATGATGCGGGAGGCTTACAATCAGAGACGCCGCTATCTGGTACACGCTTTTCAGGAGATGAAGCTGGAGTGCTTCGAGCCGTTCGGGGCCTTTTACATATTCCCGTGCATCCGGGAATTCGGCATGACAAGCGATGAATTTGCGACCCGGTTTCTGAATGAGGAAAAGGTTGCGGTCGTACCCGGGACGGCGTTTGGCGACTGCGGGGAGGGCTTTATCCGGATTTCGTATGCGTATTCGCTGGAAAAGCTTAAAACCGCGATGGGTAAGCTGGAGCACTTTGTAGGAAAGCTGCGTGCGGAAGGCGGGAACACGTAGAGATATCAATGCAAAGTCCGCGCCGGGCGGGCAGGGAGGAACGGGAAATGCATATAGTTCTGCATCAGCCGGAGATACCGGCCAATACCGGGAATATCGGAAGAACCTGCGTTGCGACCGGCACGGTGCTGCATCTGATAGAGCCGCTTGGCTTTCGGCTGACCGAAAAGGAGCTGCGGCGCGCGGGGATGGATTATTGGGCACAGCTGGACGTCCGCCGGTATATTAATTTCGAGGAGTTTGCCGAACAAAATCTGGCGGGGAATCCGCAGGCGCGGCTCTGGATGGCCACGACAAAGGCAAGGCGGACCTATGCACAGGCGGATTTTGGCGCGGAGGACTTTATCATGTTCGGCAAGGAGAGCGCGGGCATCCCGGAAGAGCTGCTGGTCGGCTATGAGGAGACCTGCATCCGCATTCCGATGCTGGACAAAATCAGGAGCCTCAACCTTTCAAACAGCGTGAGCATCGTCCTGTATGAGGCGCTGCGCCAGCAGGGCTTTGCGGGCCTGCAGCTGGAGGGGGAGCTCCACCGGCTTACATGGGGCGGCAGATAGTTTTGCCCCTGTGTTGAAATGCTAGGGATGTTTTGATATAATAAAAAGCAACAGTGAAAACGGAACCAAATCAGGAATGGAGGTTGGCTATGTATTATATTGGCGTGGATTTAGGCACATCGGCAGTGAAGCTGCTGCTTATGGAAGGAAACGGGAAAATCGCGAATATTGTCTCTAAGGAATATCCGCTGTATTTCCCGCATCCCGGCTGGAGCGAGCAGAAGCCGGAGGATTGGTGGAGCGCGGTGAAGGAAGGCCTTAAGGAGCTGACGGCAGATTTTGACAAGGCGCAGGTGGCAGGCATCAGCTTTGGCGGGCAGATGCACGGGCTGGTTATTCTGGAC
The DNA here is from genome assembly GCA_949948735.1 of uncultured Lachnospiraceae bacterium. Classification (GTDB taxonomy): domain Bacteria; phylum Bacillota; class Clostridia; order Lachnospirales; family Lachnospiraceae; genus COE1. Next base: position 25,199 of record CATLGV010000002.1, read on the forward strand.
AAGGACGACAAGGTGATTCGGCCGGCGATTTTATGGAATGACGGCAGGACGCAGGAGGAAACGGATTATCTGAACAATGTGATCGGCAGGGATAAGCTGTCGCAGTATACGGCCAATATCGCGTTTACGGGCTTTACCGCCCCGAAGGTTCTCTGGGTAAAGAATAAGGAGCCGGAGAACTTTGCCAGAATAGAAAAGATTATGCTCCCCAAGGATTACATAGCCTATATGCTTTCCGGAAGCTTCTGCACCGATGTGTCGGACGCGTCGGGAATGCTGCTGTTTGATGTGGCGCACAAGTGCTGGTCAAAGGAGATGCTCGAAATCTGCGGCGTAAAGGAATCCCAGATGGCAAAGATTTATGAGAGCTATGAGGTTGTAGGCACACTCAGGGAGGACGTTGCGGCAGAGCTTGGGCTGCCGGCCTCCGTTAAGATTGCGGCCGGCGCAGGCGACAATGCGGCAGCCGCGGTGGGAACCGGGACGGTAAGCATGTCCGACGAGGACGCGATGTGCAATATCTCGCTGGGAACGAGCGGCACCATCTTTATTTCCAGCAAGAAGTTCGGCGTGGACAGAAACAACGCGCTGCATGCGTTTGCGCATGCGGACGGCGGCTATCACCTGATGGGATGTATGCTCAGCGCGGCCTCCTGCAACAAATGGTGGATGGAAGAGATTATGCGGACAACCGAGTTTGCGAAGGAGCAGGAGGCGATTACGGCGGAGAAGCTGGGGAATAATCATGTGTATTTCCTGCCTTACCTGATGGGGGAGCGATCTCCGCATAATGACGCGAATGCGAGGGGGACCTTTATCGGCATGACGATGGACACGGACAGGGCCGATATGTATCAGGCAGTTCTGGAGGGTGTGGCATTTGCTATCCGCGATTCCTTTGAGGTTGCAAAGAGTCTTGGCATTGACATCAAGTCCTCCAAGATCTGCGGCGGCGGCGCAAAGAGCCCCCTGTGGAAAAAAATCTTTGCGAATGTGCTCAATATTCGTCTGGACATTATCGAAAGCGAGGAGGGGCCGGGATACGGCGGCGCGATTCTGGCCGCGGTGGCCTGCGGGGAGTATGCTTCCGTCGGGGAGGCTGCGGCAAAGCTTGTCAAGGTAGTGGACAGTGTGGAGCCGGATCCGGAGCTTGCAGCGCGTTATGAGGAACGGTATCGGAAATTCGCGCGGATTTATCCGACGGTAAAGGCGCTGTTTCCGCAGATTTAAGGCTTCGAATCAGTGTTTCATTTATAAAGGATATCAGGGGAGTTCCGGCTACAGGACAGGCAGCCGGAACTCTTTACACATGAAAGTTTCATTATGGAAAGGCATGGTTATAAAATGAGAGTGGACGCAAAACAGCAGTATATCATGGCGCTTGACCAGGGGACGACAAGCTCCCGCTGTATTCTGTTTGACAGGGAGGGCAGCGTTGTCAGCATGGCGCAAAAGGAGTTTCGCCAGATTTATCCCAAGGCGGGCTGGGTGGAGCACGATCCGATGGAGATCTGGTCAAGCCAGATAGCGGTGGCGATTGAGGCGATGACCAAGGTGGGCCTTGAGGCAAAATCGGTGGCGGCGCTTGGCATTACCAATCAGCGGGAGACAGCCATTGTGTGGGATAAAAATACAGGCGTTCCGGTGTACAACGCGATTTGCTGGCAGTGCCACAGGACCGCCGACAGAATCGAGGCGCTCAAGCAGGAGGGATACGACGAGACGATACGGCGCAAGACGGGGCTTGTGCCGGATGCGTATTTCAGCGCCACGAAAATCGCGTGGATTCTGGACCATGTCGCGGGCGCGCGGGCGCGCGCCGAGGCGGGAGAGCTTTTGTTTGGGACAGTGGACACCTGGCTTATCTGGAATCTGACAAAGGGCAGGATATTCGTCACGGATTATACCAACGCGTCGCGTACCATGCTCTTCAATATCCATGAAAGGCGCTGGGATGACGAGCTTTTGGAGAAGTTTTGCATACCGCGCGCCATGCTGGCCCAGGTGAAGCCTTCAAGCTGCGTGTACGGGCGGACCGATGCGGCGGTATTTGGCGGCGAAATTGCGATTGCGGGCGCGGCGGGAGATCAGCAGGCGGCGCTGTTTGGCCAATGCTGTTTTGAGGAGGGCGATATCAAAAATACTTACGGGACAGGCTGTTTTCTGTTGATGAATACCGGAGAGCGGGCAATCCTGTCAAAGAACGGCCTGATAACGACAATCGCCGCAAGCGACAGCGAAGAACCGGTCTATGCGCTGGAGGGGAGCGTGTTTGTGGCAGGCGCGGCAATACAGTGGCTGCGCGACGAGATGCGGATGGTGCGCAGCTCGGCACAGTCGGAGGAATACGCGAAGACCGTTGCGGATACGAACGGCGTGTATGTCGTGCCGGCGTTTACGGGCCTGGGAGCGCCGTTCTGGAACCAATACTGCCGCGGTACGGTAGTGGGTATCACACGGGGCTGCAGCAAGGAGCATTTTATCCGTGCGACGCTGGAATCGCTGGCGTACCAGACGTATAGCGTGATTCGGGCGATGGAGGCGGATACGGGTATTGTCATTGAACAGCTGCGCGTGGACGGCGGCGCGAGCGCCAACGATTTTCTGATGCAGTTCCAGGCGGATATTTTAAAGGCTGAAGCGCTTCGGCCGGATTGCGTCGAGACGACAGCGCTGGGCGCGGCGTATCTTGCGGGGCTTGCGGCCGGCTATTGGCGGGATAAGGCCGAGATTCGTGCGCACTGGCAGGTTTCAAAGCGTTTTATGCCGCAGATGGATGAGGAGCGGCGCAGAAGCTGCCTGCGGGGATGGGATAAGGCGGTAAAATGCGCGCTGCTGTGGCAGGAGGAGGAGCAGGCCTGAAATACGGCGCGTAACACAGACATGAGATGCCGCCATGCGGCACGGGACGGAGGTTTATTTTGAAGGAATACAGTGTAGAACGCGGCAACGAGGCTGCGGAGCAGGAATTTTTTGACAATTTCCGCAGAAATAAAAACAGCAGCTTAAAAACGCTGCTCGGACTTTATAAGGGGCATTACGCGGCGCTGTTCTTTTCCGTCCTGTTTTTCTTTATAAAGCATTCCCCGGCGTGGGTGCTGCCTATCGTAACGGCCAACATCATCAATATTGCGACGAAGCCGGATTCGGATTTTGTGGTTCGGATTGTTGTTAATGTTGTGCTGATGAGCCTTATGATTATCCAAAACATTTTTACCAATTATATTCATGTGTATCTGTACTCCAAGACAATCCGGAATATGGAGTGCAATCTGCGCGGTTCCATGGTCAGCAAGCTGCAGCAGCTCTCGATTTCCTATCACAACGCTATGCAGTCGGGACGGCTGCAATCAAAAATCATGCGGGATGTGGAACAGATTGAAACGCTTTCCAGGCAGATCTTTATCTCTGTGCTCAGCATTATTATGAATATTGCGGTTGCGTTTGGCGTTGTCATCAGCAAGAGCCTTACGGTATTTTTCTTCTTTGTGATCACGATTCCGGTTGCGGTCATTATAATGGCAGCGTTTAAGAGCAGAATCAAGAGCCACAACCGTCAATTCCGTAAGGATATGGAGGAGACCTCCGTGCGCGTGATGGAGATGGTGGAGCTGATACCGGTGACGCGGGCGCATGCGCTGGAAAGCACGGAAACGGACAGAATCAGGCAGCAGCTTGAAAATGTAGCGCAGAGCGGGTTAAAGCTCGACATTATCCAATCCTACTTTTCTTCGATAAGCTGGGTGGCATTTCAGGTCTTTCAGGTGATTTGCCTTGGCTTTACGGGATATCTTGCCGCAAAGGGGCGGATTACGGTGGGCGAGGTGGTGATGTACCAGACGTATTTTGCAAGCATTGTGGCGCAGGTATCGGGTGTGATCACGCTTTTGCCGACGATTTCGAAGGGACTGGAATCCGTGGATTCTATCGGGGATATTCTGCTGTGCCATGACATTGAGGAGAATGACAAAAAGCCGGATGTCCGGCATGTGGAGGGGAATATCACCTTTGAGAATGTGACGTTTCGGTATCCGGGCAGCGAAGAGCCCGTGCTTTCGGATTTCAGCCTTAATATCAGGGCCGGGGAGACGATTGCGTTTGTGGGCGGTTCCGGTGCGGGTAAAACAACGGTGCTGAATCTTGTAATCGGCTTTATCCAGGCAAATTCGGGCAGAATCCTGATTGACGGACAGGATATGAGTGAAATCAATCTAAAGAGCTTCCGCAGGCATATTGCGGTGGTTCCTCAGAATTCCATCCTGTTTACCGGCACGATTCGCGATAACATTACTTATGGAAGCAAGGACATATCGGAGGAGCTTCTCAATCGCGTGATCGAGGCCTCCAATTTAAAGGAATTTATTGATTCGCTGCCGGACGGCGTGGATTCCCGTATCACAGAGCACGGCAGTAACCTGAGCGGGGGACAGCGTCAGCGCATATCCATTGCGCGGGCCTTTGTGCGCAACCCTAAGGTGCTGATTCTTGACGAGGCGACCTCTGCGCTTGACAGTATTTCGGAGAAGCAGATTCAGTCGGCGGTGAACAACATCGTAAAGGACAGGACGACGCTCATTGTCGCGCACCGGCTGTCCACGATAAAGGACGCGGACAGAATCGCGGTAATCGGCAGCGGCGGGCTGGAGGAGCTGGGGACTTACGAGGAGCTGATGGCAAAGAAGGGAAAATTCTATGAGCTCAGGGAATTACAGATGTAAGGGCGCTGCCGGGCGGCGCGCCTGCGGTCAGGGCGGCAACAAAATTCTTGACAACGTTTGGAAAACCATGTAGAATAACCTTGTTTTAAAGCATCCATGCCCAGATAGCTCAGTCGGTAGAGCAGAGGACTGAAAATCCTCGTGTCACTGGTTCGATTCCGGTTCTGGGCATCAGGCTCTTAAAAGAATATCGGCCGTATTACGCGGGTGTAGTTCAATGGTAGAACACCAGCCTTCCAAGCTGGATACGTGGGTTCGATTCCCATCACCCGCTTATAGCGGGGGATTTCACTCGCTTTGGCAGCTGTTTCTCATCGTTTTTGCAAAAAAGACAAAAAACAGTTGACAAATAATAAAGAATTAGGTAATATAAATAAGTCCGATATAATATCTGATGCGATAGTGGCGTAGTTGGTAACGCGCGACCTTGCCAAGGTCGAGACCGCGGGTTCGAGCCCCGTCTATCGCTCTTCATTAAAGAGTTGCAGCCTTTTGCGTACAGAGGCTGCAGCTCTTTGTTTTTGGCAAGTACCCTCAATTGACATTTTTTTGCGTTTCGTGTAGACTGTGCACAGGGGATTTTCCGTTTTTTATGCGACAGAAAGGCATGGAAGATGATGAGGAATATCGGGATTTTTGATTCGGGAATCGGCGGGATAACGCTGCTGCATCAGGCGATGGCGCTGCTTCCGGGGGAAAATTATATATTTTACGCGGACACGGATCATGTGCCCTACGGAACGAAGAGCAGGGAAACTGTTCTGGGATATGTGGACGAGGTGCTGCGCTTTATGACAAATCACGACTGCAAAGCCGTGGTCATCGCATGCAATACCGCTACCGCTGTTGCGGCGGAGGCCATGCGTGAGAAATACAGGATACCGATAATCGGGATTGAGCCTGCGGTAAAGCCGGCCGTCGGGGAGAGCAAGGGCAAACGGGTGCTGGTGGTCGCGACGCCGCTCACCATCCGGGATGAACGGTTCCGGAGCCTGGTGGCGCGCGTGGATTATGCGCATCTGGTGGATTTACTGCCGCTTCCGGGTCTGGTGGAATTTGCGGAAGACGGCGAATTTGAATCCGACGCGGAGTTCGCCTATTTGCAAAGGGAGCTTTCTGCATATGATTTGGAGCAATATGGGGAGCTGGTGCTGGGCTGTACGCATTTTAATTATTTTAAGGACAGCTTTCGCAGGCTTCTGCCCCCGCAGGTCCGGCTGATCGACGGGAGCGAGGGGACGATTCGGCAGCTTGCAAGAGTGCTTGAGGCACGCGGAGAGCTTGCAGGATCCGCTCGGGAGGCAGCAAATAAGAATGACACAAGTGTCAGGTATTTCTATTCGGGAAGGGCGGTGACGGATGCGCGGGAGCTCGAACGGATAGAGCGGCTTCACCAGCGGCTGGAAAAAATGCAGCATATCCGCTAGCGTACAGCGGATATGCTGCATTTTCTATTCCAGATTAAGGCGTTTGGTCATCATGTAAAGATTTACGAAATACAATGCCACGGCCAATACCACGGAGATGAGCATGGAAATAATCATGTTGCTGCCAAATGCGCTTCTCATTGTCATCACGGCCCCCGTCTCGATTGCGCTAAAGAAACGGAAGTAGGTCGGGATGATACTGATATAGCCCAGCGTGTTTTTCAACATTGTCAGGACGAAGTAGGCCAGAATGGCGCCGAGTACGCGGTGCTTTGCATAAAGCTGGCCCAGACTGACGCAGGCAAAGATAAAAATTACGCCGCAAATGCATTCAATCACGGAAAAAAGAAGCATCCACAGCATGAATTGCATAAAGCTCATGCCGACTGAGGCGATAAACTGGTCGTTCATCTCTTCAAAGATCATTCCGTACACGGCTTCCCAGGAGTAGCTGTATGACCCGATGATACGGGCAAAGTGCGACATTCCCAGGGATACGAGACTGACGATGCTGACGATGACAGCGCCGATTATCAGAAGATTACTCAGGATGGCGACAATCGTCTTGGCCGCCAGCGTCTGCGCCGCGGTGACAGGAAGCGTGTGTGTGAGATACCCCTGATCTGTGTAACAGGTCCTGTAAAAGCGTATGGCGATTATCAGCGCGATGCCGATGCTGCAGCCAATCAGGCCAAAATAGTACAGGAAAAACGAAAATATTGCCAGCATTGCGGAGAAACCGGCGATGACTCCGTCATACGCGGGATTGATCATCAGAATCAGTGCGCCGGATAAAAGCGTTGTGCCGCCCAGAATGAACAGCATGATAATCAACGGGGCGCGCATGCCGCGCCATTCGTACTTCATTAATTTACCTAACATGCGAACACCTCCCTGAAATAAGCGTCAACGGATTTTCCGGTATCGTTTCGAATGGCGTCAACCGGCGAATAGAGCATTAACGAGCCGTTTTTCATAATGATAACGTCGTCAAGAACGTTTTCAATGTCCGATATCAGGTGCGTGGAAAGCAGAATCGACGCCTTTGGATTGTAATTGGAAATAATCGTGCGCAGAATATAGTCCCGCGCCGCCGGATCCACGCCTGCAATAGGCTCATCCAGAATATAGAGAGCGGCGTCCCTGCTCATTACGAGAATAAGCTGGACCTTTTCCTTCGTGCCCTTGGAAAGCGTCTTTAGCCGTGCGTTCAGATCTATTCCGAGCGCGCCAAGCATATAGTAGGCTCTTTCCGTTGAAAAATCCGCATAAAAATCCGCGAAGTACCCGATCATCTGGCTGACCTTCATACCGTTATCGAGATAAGTGCGTTCCGGCAGATAAGAGATGATGCGCTTGGACTCCGCTCCGGGAGCCATGCCGTTGACAAAAATGCTCCCGCTTGTAGGCTCTAAAAGGCCGTTTATCATCTTGACCAGCGTGGACTTACCGCAGCCGTTGGGGCCAAGCAGACCGATGATTCGCCCTCTTGGGATGGAAAAGTTCATGTGGTATACCGCCATATAGCTGCCGGCGCCGGAATAGCGCTTGCAGAGGTCGTTTACCTGTAAAAGCGGCATTTCGGAAAATGAATTCATTCCTGCCTGATTGGTGTTGATTTGCCCGTTCAATGTACTCCCTCCTCCTGGTTTTCGTGAATAAGCTTTAAAATTTCCTCGCTGCCGTATCCAAGCGCCTTCATGCTTTCAAAAAAAGCCCTGATCTGGCTGACTGCGATTTCATGCTTGGCGTGCGCGATCATTTGTGTATCTTCGGTTACCATACGTCCACTGCTCCTTTGTGTAAGAATAAGTCCGCTGCGTTCCAGCTCTGAGAAGGCCCGCTGCATGGTGTTTGGATTAACGCTTGCCTCGGCCGCAAGCTCGCGGACACTCGGCAGCCGCTCTCCGGGCCGATAGATTCCGCAGATAATGCGGGTCTGTATTTCTTCCAGAATCTGGGAATAAATCGGCCGGTCAGAGTTCAAGTCCCAAGCCATAAGAAATGCTCCTTTCTGCGAGTTGATGGGTTAAACCGTAATCTGTATTAACAACTTAGTACAATAATACAATAATACAGTTTTGGCCTGTTGTCAATATATTTTTCTTTGCAAATGTTTTCGACGGAAACGGATTTTCTTAATTTGACAAAGGTGTGTGTGCTTTTGCCAGCTGAGGGTATGCCCGACGGATGAAAGATAATGCTTGTATTTGGAAAAAACAGCGCGTATACTTGTCGTGGACAATGATACATATTTTTATGCTACAGTACGGCAGTGCGGATTATTGAGACAAAAACGAAGCTAAAAAAGCCGTGCTTTTTGCAATCGGGTGCGCTGGCATCTGGTTTTTCATAGAAAGGTTGATGTACAATGGATAATCTTATTTTCAGCCTGAATGCGACAATCCCTATTTTTCTGGTGATGGTGGCAGGATACATATTCAGGCGGATAAAAATGCTGGATGAGGGCTTTGTAAAAACGCTGAACGCTTTCAACTACAAGGTTACGCTTCCGGTGCTTCTGGTCGTGGACATTGCGGAGGCGGACTTTTATACGGTATGGGACACGAGGTTTGTGATATACTGCTTTGGCGTTACCCTGCTGTGTATTCTGGCAATATCGGCGCTTAGTCCGCTGCTGGTAAAGGATAAAGCCATAAGAGGGGAATTTATACAGGCGTCCTACAGAGGGAGCGCGGCCGTGCTCGGGGTGGCCTTTATACAGAATATTTACGGCGCGAGCATGATTGCGCCGCTGATGATACTTGCGACCGTGCCGCTGTATAACGTGGCCGCCGTAATGGTGCTCTCGTTTACCGCGCCGGGAAGCACCGGACTGGATGGAGATAATCTTCGCAAGTCCCTCCGGGGAATCGCCACCAATCCCATCATCATCGGTATTTTTATCGGTATGCTGATTTCCGTGCTGCGTCTGAAGATGCCCGTTATTGCCGGCAAGACCCTGCGCAGCCTTGCGCAGCTTGCGACGCCTCTTGCGCTGATTGGGCTTGGCGCGGGCTTTGAAGGGAGAAAAGCGCTGTCTAAAATGAAGCCGACCATCCTCAGCGCCCTGATAAAGCTTTTTGTGATGCCGGCCCTGTTTTTGCCGGCGGCGGCGTACATGGGCTTTCGCGGTGAAAAGATGGTGGCCATATTGATTATGCTGGGGGCGCCGACGACGGTAAGCTGCTATATTATGTCGCAGAACATGGGGCATGAAGGGGTGCTCTCGTCAAGCTGCGTAGTTGCCACGACTTTTTTAAGCGCGGTGTTTATCACCCTGTGGTTGTATGTTCTCAAATCCTTTGGATTGATATGACAGAGCCGCCGTTATTTTGAAAAATATGTGAAGATTATAGAAAAAATTCTAATATTTTTTGTTGAAAAAGGATATTGACGCTTATAAAGAGAAGTGATAAAGTTTTTTATTGGATACTTTATTAAATGGGCATATGCCTGATTTTTTATGAATTAAGGGAGAAAAAGAAATGAAGAAAGTAAAGAGAATTGCACTTGCACTTGTATGTGTAATGCTTGTGGGCGTTCTTGGCGGATGCGGCGCAAAGTTTGATGCAAAGGGTTATCTGAATGCATTGCTTGACGCTTCTTATAAGGGAGACTCCAAGGCATTTGTTGACATGAAGATTGGTACGGCTGATGAGGCGGCAGAGCTTTATGAGCAGGGTATTGACGCTGAGATGAGCGCGTTCCTTGAGGGCGGCGTTACGATTTCACCGGAGCTTGAGGCAGAATTCCGCGAGATCTTCAAGGAGATGCTTGGCAAGGTTAAGTACACAGTAGGCGATGCTGAGAAGGGCGACGACTGCTATACCGTAACGATTACATATGAGCAGATGAAGATCTTTGAGCCGGTGCTCACAGAGTATCTTGCAGAGGTTGAGGCTATGGCTACAGAGTGGGCTGCTAATCCGGAGTCAGCGCCGAGCGATGACGAGATGATGGAAGCAATCCTTGTTGCACTTAAGGACAGCATGGAGAAAAATCTCGAGAGCGTACAGTATGCGGAGTCCGCTACAACAACTGTTCGTATCGAGCTGATCGATAAGGTATGGACACCGAATCAGAGAGACATCCAGAACCTTGAAGCAGTACTGTTTGACACAGACGCTGCACAATAAGCAATAAAATAACAGACCGGGCGGCTTGACCGCCCGGTTTTTGATTCAAGCCCGCTTATCTTTTCTGATGCGTCTGGAAATCTGTTTTCCTGAGAACCTGATGGACAAATGTCAGGGCAAAGAAGATGACACAGGTATCAATCGGCAGCATAATACAGTTCTTGATAATTCTCGGCGGCAGAATCGCCATAAAAGCGTTTCCGTTCAGAACAGACAGCCATAAGGTATTCAGTCCGCAGTTTACGACCACCTTTGTGATCAGCTCCGCCACAAAAACCCGCCACAGCTTCAACGGCTTTCTGTACAGGATAGAGCCGTAAATAATTCCCGCAACCATGACGTTCAAGGTATATCCGAAGAAAAACGCGCCGCCCTCCGGCTTCAGGAAATATTTGAGAATATCAAGCATGCCGCCGAAGATGGCACCGACTGCGGGGCCGAACAGGAACTCGACAATGCGGTTGGGGATTCCCGAAAAGCCGATTCGGATTGTCGGGGTGATGTAAATGGATGTGGTATAATTGAGAACGACTGCCAGAGCCGCCATCATACCACACAGGACAAGATTGTGGGTTACTTTGATTTCCCTGAGGGAATCGACATAGAGCTTTCTGATTTTTTGCATAAAAACAGCCTCCTTTATGCAGATAACCGGAAACTACACAAATGAGACATAAGAAAAATCTTAAGTTGTCAAATATGTAGCAGCGGGATGCGAACCTCGTAACGCAAAGCATCCGAAAGAGATTGTATTCCTCGGAATGCCTTTTCCTCCCTGTGACAACTCCCTGTTCACAAGGTACTTAACGCACGCGATTCTACTCTGCGAATTATGATTGAAAGGCAAAGCGGCAAATCCTGCAGGTGCATATGAGCCGACAGCCTTTCCAGTAAACTATACAGGAATTTGCCGCAAATGTAAAGTATCTGAAATGGAGGATTATTATAAAATATCCTTGCAGAGCAAATGTTTTGGTGATAGAATAGGCTCACAACATATGTTCGGAAGGGTGGGCAGGTATGGACGGGATTTATTTGGGAACGGGGATAGCCCTGTTGTTGGGCCTGATATTGATAATAGCGGCTGGAGCCGCACTGTGCAGACGCTTTGGCAGACATGGACGGCTTCGGGAGCTTGATGAGATGGAGGGCCTTGACTTCGAGTATTACTGCGCGGATCTGCTGGCCGCGCGAGGGTTTATTGATGTGGAGGTCACGAAGGGCAGCGGCGATTACGGTATAGATATTCTTGCGGAGAAGGAGGGCGTTACATATGCCATCCAGTGTAAGCGTTACAGTGCGCCCGTGGGCGTCAGGGCGGTACAGGAGGCCTATGCGGGGCGGGATTTTTATGACCGGATGGTTGGCTGTATTTTGACGAACCAGTATTTTACACAGCCTGCGGTCGAGGCAGCTGCGCGGCTAAAGATACTGTTATGGGACAGGGATTATCTGGAAAGCATGGAGGAGGAGTAAGCGATGGATGCAGAGGAGGCATTATTTCAGAAACGGCTGGCGGAGCTTGCGGATAAGGCTTATGCCAACAGCCAGTATTTATTTACGGGATTTTTATCAATGGCGGAGCTTAGCCTGTACTACAGCATGGAAAGGACACTCTCGTATGTACCGGTTACGATTTTCGGAGGGGCGAGGGACTGCGAGCGGGTGATGCTGCGGTTTGGCAGTGAGGAGCTGTGCGGATATGAGGAGCCGTTTCCGATTGCCTGTGTCGAAATAGCCCCGCTGGTGGAGAAATTCGGCGAGGAGCTGTCTCACAGGGATTATCTCGGCGCACTGATGAATCTGGGAATCGAACGAAGCACGCTGGGAGATATTGTTATTGACGGAAAGCATGCATTTGTGTTCTGCACAGAGAAGATGGCGCCTTATATCCTTCAGAATATAGACAAGGTGCGCCATACCAGCGTTCGCTGCGCGCCTGCCAAGGCAGCGCCGGAAAGCGCGGTGACCCGGCTGGAGCGGATGACCGTTCAGGTGAGCGCGGCGCGGGCTGACAGCGTCATCGCCAGGGTCTACAAGCTTTCGCGCAGCGAATGTGTGGACGTTTTCCGGGCAAAAAGAGTGTTTGTCAACGGCAGGCAAAATGAGAACAACAGCGGGCAGCTTAAGAGCGGGGATACAGTTTCGGTGCGCGGCTGCGGCAGATTTCGGTATGTGGGCGTCTCGCATGAAACAAAAAAAGGAAAATTAAACGTGGAGATTGACCTGTATGTATAAATGTGCTATGATACCCTCTTGGAGAAAATAAGAATGCGCTGTCCGGTGCGCGGGAGTGAGGAGAAATGGAAAAACAGTTTGTGTACAGTATGACAGAGGGAAGTCCCGCGAAGCTATTGCTAAGGTTTACCTTACCGATGCTGATCGGCAATATTTTTCAGCAGTTTTACAATATGGTGGACTCGATTGTGGTAGGACGTTTTGTCGGTGCGAATGCGCTTGCGGCAGTGGGGGCGACCGGATCCCTGAATTTTTTGTTTTTTGCGATGAGCTTTGGAATCGCGGCGGGTGTGGGCGTAGTCGTATCGCAGTATTTTGGCGCCGGCAGGATGGATATGGTGGAAAAGGGCATTATCAACGGCATGTATCTGCTGGCGCTGGTATCCGTGCTGATGGGGATTGTCGGCATCGTGTCTGCAAGGTGGGTGCTTACCGCACTGGACACACCGGAGATCATTCTGGAGGACGCGGTTACTTATATGAGGGTCTCATGCGCCGGGATTCTGGCGATAGCGGCGTATAACGGCGTGGCGTCCGTATTGCGGGCCTTGGGAGACTCCAAAACGCCGCTTTATTTTATGGTGCTTGCGTGCTTTATCAATATCGGGCTGGACTTGCTGTTTGTCATTAGCTTTCGGTGGTCGGTATTTGGCGTGGCGTTTGCAACCGTCATTGCGCAGCTTGTTGCGGCAGTCGGTTCTTTCCTCTATGCGCTTTACAAGATTCCCTATTTCAGGATAAAGCGGGAACACCGGCAGGTCCGTACGGATATTATTTCGCGCTGCTTCACGCTGGGGCTTCCGATTGCCCTCCAGAACGCGCTGATTGCGTTTTCGTGTATTTTTTTGCAGCGGGTCGTCAACGGCTTTGGCGAGAGCGTTGTGGCCGCGAATACGGCGCTTGGCAGGATAGAGCAGCTGGTGCAGCAACCGTACAGCTCGCTCGGGGCCGCAATTACAACCTACACGGGGCAGAATATCGGCGCGGGGAAGATTGACCGCGTAAAGCAGGGGTATAAGGTCGGCGTTCGGTGCGTTGTTATCTTCAGTCTGCTGATGCTGATTCCGGGGCAGCTTTTTGGGAAACCGATTGTGGGAATCTTTGTCACGGAGCCGGAGGTTATTGCAATCGGCGCAAAGGGGCTTTCCATTACAAGCTTCTTTTACTTCTTTCTGGGCATGATATATGTGGCAAGAAGCGTGCTCAACGGTGCGGGGGATGCTGCCTTTGCCATGCTCAACGGATTGATGGAGGTTATCGGGCGTGTGGGCTTTGCACTGCCGTTGACCATGATTCCGTTTATCGGAATGTGGGGGATCTTTCTCACGACAGGGCTTACATGGGCGCTGACCGGGATTGTGAGCATGATGCGTTATCACAAGGGGCGCTGGCAGTTCAAGAGTGCAGCGTAAATATGCGGCTGTATGGGTATGCACCGGAGTCTGCCGGATGCAACGAATGGTTGAGAAAACTAAGAAAGCTGGGTGCTTGCACCCGGCTTCTTTCTCCTTTATCATGGAAACATACCGGTAAATAAAGTAACGCGCGCGTGATATTCTGAAACAGGAGGAAGAGAATGAATACGATAGGACAGATCATCAGACAATTGCGTAAAGCAAAGGGAGTGACGCAGGAGGAGCTGGCCGGCGCATTAAATGTGACGTATCAGGCGGTATCTAAATGGGAAAACGGGGCGGCTCAGCCGGATATTATGATGATGCCGGTACTGGCAGCATATTTCGGGGTAACGATCGACGAGCTTTTTGGTTATAAGCTGGACGTGATGACCAACAAGGAACGGCTGATTTGCCATATGGAAAGGAACCGTATCCTGGTCCGCGGGGAAGTGGATCTGAAATGTGGTGCGAAAACAGATTACTATATAAACACGGAAAACTTTTCTACGAATGCCCAGCTGTCCCGAATTGGCGAGGTTTTTGCGGACTGTATCCGGGAAAACCGCCTGGAGTTTGACGTACTGGTGGGGCTGGCATACCACGGCATTGCGTTTGCGGTGGCGGCGGCGACGGCTTTGCATACGAAATACGGCAAAATATGCAGCTATTGTTATGACAGGCGGGTAGCGGACAGCAGAAGACGAATGCTGTGCGGCCACACGCTGCAGGACGGGGAACGGGTAGTGATTGTGGACGATGTGATGACTTCGGGGAGCTCTGTGGAGCAGCGGGTAGAGCAGCTGCGCCGTCAGGCCGATATCCGGGTGGCCGCGGTAATTGTGATTGTGAACCGCAGGAACCAGATGCCGGCAGGAGCTGCCTCCGGGGAGGAGCGCATTATGGAAAAGTACGGGGCCAAGGTTTATTCCCTGATTACGGATGAGGATATCGAAGCCGCCCTGCGGAATCGGATAATATAAGCAAAAGGGCTGAATTTTGCTATTCGGAATCCTTTTTCGTCGGTTTAAAGAGCACCTTGCACACAAGCGCAAGACCGCCAAATATTAGAATCAGGATACCGGCCCATTCGAACAGAGTCATTGTGCTTAAATACAGCCGGGTCGACGCAATGACCGCAGCGATGATCAGAAGAACGGATAATCCGAGAAATATCTTCCTGCCAAAGGATTCCGGACGGATAAATACCAGAATCACAGCAATAATAAAAGGGACAATCACCAGGCCGGAAGGGATGCTGGCGGAGCCGATGCGCAGGCCGTAGGTGAAAAAGCCGTTGCTTACCGTAACGCTGGTGGAAAACCAGAATAACCCGACGGCGAGCATTGCGAGTCCGCCTAAAAATTCCAACAGTTCGTTTTTTTGTTTTTTCATTCGCTGTTTATACTCCTGTTATCTGTTAAATCAGCTTCTGGCCGCATTCCTTGCAGAACCTGCCGCCGTCCGTGGGGGTGCCGCAGTTGGGGCAGAATTTTGGCGGGACGGCGCCTGCGGACTGTGAAACGGATGGGGACGGCTGTACATTTGCAGACATGTTATGGACCATCTGCTGGCCCATCATCATACCCATCTGCATGCTTGCCATATCCATCGCGGTGTTGGCGCCGCGGTTATTTCCGTTGGAAAGCGCGTCCGACATGGCAAACTGCTGATAGCGGTTCATGTCGCCGACCATAGCCTGTGAGGCGGCCTTCGTCTGCATTTCCTGAATCTCCTGCGGATAGGAGAAGTTGGAGCAATGGAAAGCGGTTACGGTAAGACCGAGCTTAATCAGCTGCATGTCGAGATCCGTTCGAATACCGTTGCCGATTTCAACGGCATTTGCCTGTAGATTGAACATATCCTTGCCCTCCTGGGAGATCCATTTCATCAGGAGCGGATCCAGGATGGAGAGAACGCGCTCGCGGATATCGTCAATCGTGTAAATCTGTTTTACGCCTGCAAGCGATTCGATGAGCTGCAGATAATCGCTGACCTTTACGTCAAAGGTGCCGTAGGCGCGAATCGGCATACCGGCCGGAAGCCCCGGCGCGGGAATGCTGATGACATTCTTGGTGCCCCATTTAATATTGAAGAGCTTGGTGTTGATAAAGAGCACCTCGGCGCGGATACCGCTGTTAAAACCGAATTTAAAGCCCTTCAGCGTGGAGAGGAACGGGATAATGTCGGACTCGACCTCAAAGCTTCCCTCATCCTTAAAGATACCCTCCACCTTGCCGTTGTATAAAAAGATGGCGTCCTGTCCCTGACGAATAATCAGGCGGCTGTCCTTTTTGATTTCGTTGTTTGACCATTTCCAGAATATAACGTCATCCCTGTATTCCTTCCATTCGATCACATTCGCGAATTGATTGCTGAAAAATCCCATGCTTACCTCATTTCCGCGCTGTCAGCGCAAATCATTTTCTGAACCGGCGCATCACTGCACGGCGCTATGGACGGTATATCGCGGCACAGCTCCGTGGAGGGCGTTTCGCCGTTTCCGTAGGAATAACGGTGATCCGCTTCATACTGCCCCCACAAAATTGCTAAAATCAGGAGAAGTACGGCGACGACAAGCGCACCGATTTTAAAGGGGCTCTTCGGATAGCTGCCGTGGATATTGCCGGTCTGCCCGTTGATGACAACCTGATAGCTTTTCCCTTCATAATGATAGGGAAGGGCGTATATCGGAACAAAAATATGTTTGTAGGTTTCATTACTATATGCCGGCCGGATGTGAACGTTTTTGACGGTGTCATAGCGGAGCATCACGTCATTCTCTGCATCCATGCGGAGCGTACCGGCCATCAAATCTCTTGCGTCGGCATGCGCTGCGTCCAGTCCCACCTCATAACACTGGGAAATACAGCCCTGCAGATACTGCGGTGCATAGGACACCATGCGGCCCATGTCATAAGGCTCGACGCTGGTCAGAAATGCTGAGCGTTCGCTGTTGACAGCCTTTACAAGGAGGTCGTCAAAATCGTGCCGGATATGGCCGCTTGTGTGATACCAGTCCGTTACAGTCCTGGTATGGGTGTTGCCGTCCCTGTCACGATAGCGTTCCGTCCGATTGCGTCCGCCCATTGCCGTATAGGCGGCTTCCGTGCGCGCGTCAAAGGTCCAGTAAGGGAGATAAAGGCGCTGCATTTTGTCCCGCTGATACAGCGTCCGCAGCTTCGCAGGGGCAAAAAAACGCCTGCCAATCCAGCGGCGGAATACCTCCTGCGCATTGGCCGCATCCATTGCAAACGGAATGATACCATCCGGTATGATGCTGTCGAGCTGCTTTTGCGCCAGTACATAAGTGGAGCCGCAATAAGGGCAGGCGGAGGTGGTATCACCTCCGGCAAGCTCTATTACGGCGCCGCAGCCGGTACATTCCATGGTGGAGGAGGCTTTCTCGGAAGGACGCAGGGTTCTTTTGGCGTCCAGCGTAAGCGTATGCTCCACAATCGCTGCGGTATCATTGAAAATCGCAACCGTATTCCCGCAGTTGGGGCATTTCATCTGTTTGCTTACGACGTCATACTCCAGGATGCCGTCGCAGGCTTCACAGCGGTAGACTTCCTGTTCCATGTTTTTCCTCGTTTCCTGTACTTATTTGCCTAATTTTTCCTTTAAGGCAGCCAGCTCGTCATCAACGGAGGTATCGCTGGAGGGAGCGTCATATTTGCTTGCAAGGCTGTCAATAGAAGCCTCGCCTGCGCTCCTGTTCAGCTCGGACATGGCGTTTGCCTCGTCAAACATTTTGTTTGCCTTTTCCTCCATGCGCTCAAAGGCGGACATATCGTTGGAAACGCCGGCCACGGAAGCGCCGATTTCGTTGATATGCTGCTGGGTCTTAGCCGCCGCCATTTTCGCCTTGATGGCATCGCGTCTGGCATTGAGCTCATCGATATCCTTGACAAGCTTGTCGTGCATTCCGCGCATCTTGGTGGCGTTATCACAGGCCATCTGATAAGTGCTCTGAAGAGCGGCCTGCTGATCGGCGTAGGTCTTCTTCTGTGTGAGGAACTGCTTTGCGTCCGCGTCGTTTCCGGCTGCAACAGCCTTCTCCGCATAGGACTGCATCTTTGCAATGTTCTCATTGCACTCGTCCAATGCGCGCTTTGCGCGGCTTTCCTCCGCGATTACGGATGCGGTCTCAGCCTTTACCTTTCCCAAATCGCTTTCCAGATTTCTCAGATACTGATCTATCATTTTTTCGGGATCCTCTGCCTTGTCAAGCAGGGCGTTGATATTTGCCGACATAATGTCCTTGAAGCGTTCAATAATTCCCATAGGTTATCCTCCTTCGATGTAGTTGCCTGTAATTCGGCGCTGTTTTTATGTATTTCTGCTATTATAACGTTTTTTTAATAAAAAAGCAAGGCCGCCGGAAACTGCAGGGGAAAATTCATGCGGCCAAAGAAAAGACCGGTGTCAGCCCGCTTTTAATCAATAATTAAAGTATTTCACAAATAAGTAAACAATTGCACAACAAAAGGTTGCACAACCCTTTGCTTGTTGATATAATTTATAAATGGGCAGCTGTTATTTTCTGGATAATGCAGAGCCGGAATAACGGCGATGGACAGGACAACGGAATACAGGAGGTATACGGTATGGGACGTGACGTAAACGCAATCAGAAACGCGATTGAAGGCGGTGAGACGGCGCTTGGTATCGAGTTTGGCTCCACCCGCATTAAAGCGGTGCTGATCGATGCGCAGCATGAGGTTCTCGCAAGCGGAAACCACGATTGGGAAAATCAATTGGTGAACAATATCTGGACGTACAGTCTTGACGCGATTTGGAAAGGGCTTCAGGACTGCTATCAGGACCTTGCGCGCAGCGTAAGGGAGCAGTTTGGCACGGAAATCAGGACAGTCGGCTCTATCGGGTTCAGCGCGATGATGCACGGCTATATGGCCTTTGATAAGGAGGGCAGCCTGCTGGTGCCGTTTCGAACCTGGCGCAACACCATCACGCAGGAGGCCAGCGAGAAGCTCACGGCGGTGTTCAATTACCATATTCCGCAGCGGTGGAGCATTGCGCATCTGTATCAGGCAATCCTGAATAATGAGGAGCATGTGGATAAGGTGGCGTTTTTCACGACGCTTGCAGGATATATCCACTGGCAGCTCTGCGGACAGAAGGTGCTCGGCGTCGGCGAGGCGTCCGGCATGTTCCCGATTGACATCGATACAAAGGATTTTAATAAGAGAATGGTCGCACAGTTTGATAAGCTTGTAGCGGACAGGAAGCTGGGATGGCAGCTTGCCGATATTATGCCCAGGGTGCTGACCGCGGGTGAAAACGCCGGCACGCTCACTGCAGAGGGGGCAAAGCTCCTTGACGTGACGGGAACGCTGCAGGCAGGCATTCCGATGTGCCCGCCCGAGGGCGACGCAGGCACCGGCATGGTGGCGACAAACAGCGTGGCAAAACGTACCGGAAACATTTCCGCGGGCACCTCTGTCTTTGCGATGGCGGTTCTGGAGAAGGAGCTGTCGAGGGCGTATGAGGAGCTGGATCTTGTCACGACGCCGGACGGCAGCCTGGTGGCGATGGTGCACTGTAACAACTGCACCTCTGATTTAAACGCATGGGTTCATCTCTTTGGAGAATTTCAGGAGGCGATGGGCGGGAAGGTCGATATGAACGAGCTGTACGGTACGCTCTACCGGAAGGCGCTTGAAGGCGATGCGGACTGCGGCGGCCTTCTGGCATACGGATATTTCTCCGGGGAGCATGTGACCGGGTTCACGGAGGGCAGACCGTTGTTTGCACGCACACCCGACGCGAAGTTCACGCTGGCGAATTTTATGCGGGTCAATCTGTTTACCGCGCTGGGGGCGATTAAAATCGGCATGGATATTCTGTCGAAGCAGGAGCACGTGACGCTTGACGAGCTGCTCGGACACGGCGGACTGTTTAAAACCGAGGGCGTAGGCCAGAAGGTGGTGGCGGCCGCGGTGAACGTTCCGGTCTCCGTGATGAAGACAGCCGGAGAAGGCGGCGCATGGGGCATTGCGGTGCTTGCCAATTATATGATGAAGAGGGCCGACGGCGAGTCGCTTGGCGATTATCTGAACAACAGGGTTTTTGCGGGGGAGGAATCGGTGCGCGTGGAACCGGATGCAAGGGATGTTGCCGGGTTCGAGACCTTTATCGAGCGGTATAAGAAGGGACTTGCAATCGAGCGCGCAGCGGTTGAAGCGCTGCGGTAACGGACACATGCGTCATAAACGAATACCTGCCGCGCAGAAACGCGGATGACAGGAATGCGGTATGCGGAAAGGGAAATCAGGATGTTAGAGGAATTAAAGAAAAGGGTTTACGAGGCGAATATGGAGCTGCCCAGATACGGGCTGGTGACGTTTACATGGGGGAATGTCAGTGAGATTGACCGGGAAAGCGGCCTGTTTGTGATCAAGCCAAGCGGCGTGGATTATGATCTCCTAAAGCCGGAGGACATGGTGGTGATGGATCTGGACGGCAACAAGGTGGAAGGCAGGTACAATCCCTCCTCCGATACGGCGACGCATCTGGAGCTGTACAAGGCGTTCCCGGAGGTCGGCGGTATCGTACATACGCATTCGACCTATGCGACAAGCTGGGCGCAGTCCGGACGGGCGATTCCCTGCTACGGGACGACGCATGCGGATTATATGTACGGAGAGATTCCCTGCGCACGCGTGCTGAGCCAGGAGGAGATGGACGAAGGCTATGAGAAGAATACCGGTACGGTGATTATCGAGACCTTTTCCGGAAAGGATCCCATGGCAGTGCCGGCGGTGCTCTGTAAGAACCATGGGCCCTTCGCATGGGGCAGGGACGCGAAGGAGGCGGTGCACAACGCGGTGGTTTTGGAGGAGGTTGCCAAGATGGCGCTCTTTACGGAGCAGCTGAAGGCGGATGTGGAACCGGCGCCGCAGCGTATTCAGGATAAGCATTATTATAGAAAGCATGGGGCAAACGCTTATTACGGAAATAAAATAGAGCAGTAGCAGGCGGATGCTGAAAGGAGTTTCGAATGAGGCTGGGAGCATTGGAGGCAGGCGGAACCAAGATGGTATGCGCGGTCGGAAACGAAGCGGGCGAGATTTTTGAACAGGTATCTATTCCGACAGAGACGCCCGGGAAGACGATACCGGCGCTAATCGACTATTTTGGCAGTAAAAATATTGAAGCGCTGGGAATCGGATGCTTTGGTCCGGTGGATCTGGATCCGGCGTCGAAGACTTACGGGTATATTACGAGCACGCCCAAGACGGCGTGGGCGGATTACAACATTGTGGGCGCGTTTGCGGATGCGCTTGGGTGTCCGGTCGGCTTTGACACGGACGTCAACGGGTCGGTGCTGGGGGAAGTGACCTTTGGACAGGCAAAGGGAAAGAAATGCGTTGTCTATGTCACAATCGGAACCGGCGTCGGCGCAGGCGTCTGCATTGAGGGCAGGCTGCTGCACGGGATGCTCCATCCTGAGGCGGGGCATGTGCTGATACAGAGGCGCAGCACGGACAGCTTCGCGGGGAAATGCCCGTATCATAAGAGCTGCCTTGAGGGGCTTGCGGCGGGGCCGGCTATCGAGGCGCGGTGGGGCAAAAAGGCGGCCTTGCTGCGGGATGACAAGGCGGTCTGGGATCTGGAGGCCTATTATATCGCACAGGCGTTGACAGGCTATATCCTGACGCTCTCGCCGGACATGATTATTCTCGGCGGCGGCGTGATGCATCAGGAGCAGCTGTTTCCCCTGATCAGGGATTATGTCAAGGAGCTGCTTGGCGGCTATATCCGGACGGAGGAGCTTGCGCATCCGGAGCGGTATATTGTGCCCGCAAGCCTGCAGGACAACCAGGGAATCATGGGTTGCCTGGAGCTTGCAAGGCGTGCGGGTTTGATATAAACAAGAAGCAAAAAGAAATGGAGGAAGATGCAATGACAAATTTAGAGCTTCAAAAAGCAGCAAATGAAGTTCGTAAGGGTATTGTTACCGGCGTCCATGCGGCAAAGGCAGGACATCCGGGCGGATCGCTGTCAGCGGCGGACATCTTTACGTATCTTTATTTCGAGGAAATGAACATTGATCCGAAGAATCCGAAGAAGGAGGACAGGGACCGCTTTGTGCTGTCCAAGGGCCATACGGCGCCGGGGCTTTATTCGGCGCTTGCCAACCGCGGATACTTTCCGGTTGAGGATCTGACAACGCTTCGAAAGCTCGGCTCCTATCTTCAGGGGCATCCCTGCATGCAGCACGTTCCCGGTGTGGATATGTCTTCCGGATCACTTGGGCAGGGCATTTCGGTAGCCTGCGGTATGGCGCTGGGCGCAAAGCTGTCCAATGCGGCGTACAGAGTCTACACCCTGCTTGGCGACGGTGAGCTCGAGGAGGGCCAGGTCTGGGAAGCGTCCATGTTTGCGGGACACCGCAAGCTTGACAACCTTTGCGTTATCGTGGACAACAACGGCCTGCAGATTGATGGTAAGATTGAGGACGTCTGCTCACCGTATCCGATTGACAAGAAGTTTGAAGCATTCAATTTCCATGTGATTAACCTTGCGGATGCGCATGACTTTGACCAGATACGGGCGGCCTTTCAGGAGGCGCGCAGGACGAAGGGCATGCCGACCGCGATTATTGCGCATTCCCTCAAGGGAAAAGGCGTTTCCTTTATGGAGGGCAACGTGGACTGGCACGGCAAGGCGCCCAATGATGAGGAGTATGCGGTAGCAATGGCAGATTTGGAGAAGGTAGGTGAAGCGTTATGTCAGAAATAAAAAAGGTAGCAACCAGAGAGAGTTACGGAAATGCGCTTGTGGAGATCGGAAAGGAAAACCCGAATCTGGTCGTGCTGGACGCGGATCTTGCGGCTGCCACGAAGACAGGCGTATTTAAGAAGGCTTTTCCGGAGCGTCATATCGACTGCGGTATTGCGGAGTGCAACATGGCCGGTATCGCGGCGGGATTATCCCTTGCGGGAAAGATTCCGTTTATGAGCTCCTTTGCAATGTTTGCGGCAGGGCGCGCGTTTGAGCAGGTGAGAAATTCCATCGGATACCCGCACCTGAACGTAAAAATCGGCGCGACGCACGCAGGTATTACCGTAGGCGAGGACGGCGCGTCCCATCAGTGTAATGAGGACATCGCGCTGATGCGCACGATTCCGGGGATGGTGGTTATGTGCCCGGCGGATGACGTGGAGGCAAAGGCAGCCGTCCGTGCAGCCGTTGCGTATGAAGGGCCGGTTTATATTCGTTTTGGACGCGCGGCAGTGCCCGTTATCAATGACAGGCCGGATTACAGGTTTGAAATCGGCAAGGGAACCGTGGTAAGAGAAGGGACGGACGTAACCATTGTCGCAACGGGAATCTGTGTGGATTCCGCACTCGGCGCGGCCAGGCTCCTCGAGGAAGAGGGAATCAGTGCGGAGGTGATTAACATCTGCACAATCAAGCCGCTCGACGAGGAGATTATCGTGCAGTCCGCAAGGAAGACCGGCAAGGTGGTTACGGCGGAGGAGCACTCTGTGATCGGTGGATTGGGAAGCGCGGTATGCGACGCGCTGTGCAAGTCCTGCCCGACACCGGTTTACAAAATCGGCATGCAGGACGTGTTTGGCGAGTCCGGCTCTGCGGCGGCGCTCGTTGAGAAATACAAGCTGGACGCGAAAGGCGTCTATGAGCAGGTAAAGGCGTTTGTCACAAAGGCTTAACTGCGGATAAATGCAGGCTGCTTCCGAAACGGCATATGGCCGGGTGCGCCCTGGCTCTGAATAACAAAGGAGAAAGGTACTGACTTATGAAAAAGATTTTCACCCAGAGACTCTTTTATTATATGCTGGCAGCGTTTCTTTTAACGATTACTGCGATTTTTTTGCTGCAGACGGTTGCCAGCCAGGCAGGTAACACAGTCACAAGCCAGGAAAAGCTGCAGGCTGTCAGGGAGAAGCTGGCAGACAATGAGGAAAACATCAGGCAGCTTACGGACAATCTCAGCCAGGATAATCTTGCCAAGACGAGGGCTTTTGCGGATATGCTGGCGGCGGACAGATCCATCTATGGCAATATGGACAAGCTCAATGAGATTAAAGAGCGGCTGATGGTCAATGAGCTGCATATCATTGACGAGAAGGGAATCATCACCAGCAGCACCATTGACGCATATATCGGCTTCGATATGAAGAGCGGGGAGCAATCCAATGCGTTTATGGTTATTGTGGAGGATCCTTCCATTGAAATCGTGCAGGAGCCGCAGGTCAATGTGGCAGAGGGCGTTGTCATGCAGTATATCGGCGTGGCAAGGACGGATGACAAGGGGCTGGTGCAGGTAGGCGTGCGCCCGGAGGTGTTGGAGAAGACGCTTGCCGGCACGGAGCTTTCCGTGGTGCTGCGCGATATTGATTTCGGAGAAACCGGGTATGTCTATGCGATAGACCCTGTAAGCGGGCAGCTTCTGGCACATAAGAACGAGAAGCTGATCGGCACTTCCGCGGCTGCGGCGGGCTTCCCGCCGGATTTTACGGGGAAGGGAAAGGCCGTGGTGGACGGCGTCAGGGGATACTATATGGCCGAGGAGTACAACGGAAAGATAATCGGCGCCTTTATGCCGTCGAGCGAGTACTATGCGGGACGGCGCAACCAGACGATTGTGGTATCCCTGAGCATGCTGATTATATTCGGCGTACTGCTGCTGATGATCAATCGGCTGGTCGACGATAAGATTGTGCGGGGCATCAACCGCATTTCCAATGCCATGCGCGAAATCGCGGGCGGCAATTTTTCGATTACCGTTAATGAGCAGGCCAATCCCGAGTTTGTCATGCTCTCTGACAGCATCAACAAGATGGTTGAGGGAATCTGCAGGAGCATGAAGGAGAATGAGGAGCTGCTTGCGCTGCAGAGTCAGGATATGGAGCAGAATCAGCGCCTGATTAAAAACGTGAAGGACGCTTGCAGGGAATTAAACGAGGTGTCCGGTGAAACGCTGAAGAATGCCGATAATATTTTCAACGGAACCGGCGAGCAGGAAAGGGCTGTCGAGGACTTGAAGCAGACGATGAACCGGCTGACCCGGGAGCTGAACAACAGTGTGAACGCGACCGTAGAGATTACGGCTGCAACGGGCACGACTTCGGAGAAGATTATCGAGACGCAGTCCCGTATGGAGCTGTTGAAGGATTCCATGCAGAAAATCAGCGATATGTCCATGGCAATCGAAAAGATTATCGGAGAGATCAATTCCATTGCGCAGCAGACCAACATGCTGTCCCTGAATGCGTCTATCGAGGCTGCAAGGGCCGGCGATATGGGAAAAGGCTTTGCCGTTGTGGCAACGCAGGTAGGCGAGCTGGCGGCCAGAAGCGCGCAGGCGGCAAAGGAGACCAACGAGCTGATTATGAATTCGATTAAGGCGGTTGAGGACGGAAGGCAGATCACGGACCAGACGGTAGAAGCCTTTGGCATTGTTGTGGAGAATATCGAAAAGACCGATCACGATGTAGAGGAAATCACCGGTATGGTCCGGGAGAATGTCGATATCGTATCCCATGCGGTCAGCCAGATCGAGCGGATTTCCGGCGTTGTGGAGGAGAATGTGCGCATTTCCCATGATACGAAGCAGGCCTCTACGAATATGGCGGATATTACCGGCAAGCTGCTGGAGATTGTGGAATAGCGGGTATTGCAGCACATAGAGGAAGCATGGAGAAGGGCTGCCAATTCAGAGGAGTTGGCAGTCTTCTGTGTTTTTCGGACGGAGAACGGTGCATGGTTGTGCATTGCGCCCGGTCATGCTATAATAAAATTTATGGAAAATTTAAGGAAAACACTGCAAAATTATATAGACAATAACGAGCTGATTCTGAGCGTTACGGCGAGTAATCCGCGGGACAGGGAGCGGGTCTTAAAGCTCCGCATCCGGCCGATTCGCGGGAGAGAGGGGCTTCTTTACCAGGCAGAGCGTTTCGTCGGTACAAAGGCGTTCCACACAAATCTGCGTCCGGGGGAGCTGCCGGCCTATCTCGTGAGGGCTGCGGGAGAGGATTTTAAGCAGCTTGAAATCGAGACGCAGAAGCACAAAACAATTGTATTAATCAGTAAAAAGGGGAAGGTTACCGTGAAGGAAAGACAGACCGATTCCCAGACTGTCGGCGGCGTTTTGGAGCATAACAGAACAAAGCAGTATATTCTGCCGCAGGATACGCCGGTCCCTTTCCTGGTGGAGCTTGGCGTGCAGACGCCGGCGGGGAAGATAGTCGGGGCCCGGTATGACAAATTCCGGCAGATTAACCGGTATCTTGAGTTTGTGCGGGACATTCTGCCAAGCCTGCCCCCAAGGGAGGGGGGCCCCCTGCGTGTCGTTGACTTTGGCTGCGGGAAGTCGTATCTTACCTTTGCGCTCTACTATTATCTGAAGGAAGTGAACGGGTATGATGTGCGCGTCATAGGGCTGGACCTGAAGAAGGACGTCATAGAAAACTGTCAGGCGCTCGCGGATAAATTCGGCTATGACGGGTTAAAATTCCTTGTGGGAGATATTGGATCCTACGACGGCATGAAACAGGCGGATATGGTAGTGACGCTCCATGCCTGCGATACGGCCACGGATTACGCGCTTGCAAAGGCCGTCCAATGGAACGCGCGGGTTATCTTATCGGTGCCCTGCTGTCAGCATGAGCTGAACCGGCAGATAGAATGCGGTCAGCTGGAGCCGCTGCTGCGATACGGCATTATCAGGGAGCGGATGGCGGCGCTGATGACGGATGCCATACGGGCAAATCTGCTCGAGGAGCAGGGGTATGAGACGCAGCTTCTCGAATTTATCGACATGGAGCATACGCCCAAAAACATCCTGATACGCGCGGTAAAACGGACAGGCGCGCAGGAGCATATGCGGAACCGGCCCCGCGGGCGGGCGGACGCTTATGATCTGAGGCAGCTGGAGGCGTTTCTTCACGCGGAGCCGACCCTGCAGCGGCTGTTGGATAATTTATAACACTGGATTTGAGGGAGTTTATGAAAAGAATAATCAGTAAGGCGGTTGTATGCGTCATTGTGTTCTTTTGCTCGCTTTTTATAAGCAGCGGTATTTTTAATAACGGCAACGAGGAGACGACCGCAAGCATGGCGGAGGCGTCCCTGCCGCTGGTGCATATCAATACCGGAGGGATTTCATATAATTATCTGCACGGACTCCGTCAGACGGTTCAGGGAAGCTTTATGCGCGACACGATTACGCCGCTGGGAGAGGGCAGGACGCTGAGCTTTGTCATTGATAAATACGGAAACGATATTTCGGCAATATCCTTTGAAGTGCGCAGCGTTGACGGCTCCCGTCTGGTGGAAAACACGCAGGTTGGCGATTACCGCGAGAATGATGAACGGATATACGCCACCGTCACGATCAAGGACTTGATAGAGGAGGGCGTGGAGTACAACTGGATACTGCTGCTGGAAACCGGCGGGGAGACGATACGGTATTATACCCGGATTATCGAGGATTCCGGGTTTGGCCTTTATGAGAAGCTGACATATGTCCGCAGCTTTCACGAGAAAACCTATGATAAGGAGCTGGCCAGGCAGCTGGCGATGTATCTGGAGCCAAACACAAGGGGAGATAACACGACCTTAAGCTATGTGGATATTCACAGCAGTCTCAACCAGGTGTCATGGGACACCCTGAACGTGGAAGAGATCGTGGAGCCGCAGATTGCCGTGCGCGAAATAGAAGCGCAGACGGCCTCTATCCGTATGGATTACCGGGTGCAGACGACGGAAGGAAAGGCAGTCTATCAGTACAATATCAGCGAGTTCTTCCGCGTGCGGTATACGCCGGAGCGCATGTATCTTCTGGATTATGAGCGCACCATGAATCAGATATTTGACCCGGATGCGGATGTGTACGCAAGCAATAAGATTATGCTGGGGATAAGGTCGCATGAGGTTGACATGATGGAGAGCGACGGCGGATCCAACCTTGCGTTTGTGAATGAGAATCAGCTGTTCTGTTATCATGCGGCCGACAAGAAGATGGCCTATCTGTTCAGCTTTTATGACGGGCTGGATCCGCGGACGATTTACAACGAGCATGCAATCAAAATATTGAGTGTGGACGAGACAGGAAATGTCCGGTTTATTGTCTACGGCTACATGAACCGCGGCAAGCATGAGGGCACCATCGGCATACAGGTGTACGAGTACAACGGGATGCTCAATACGGTGGAGGAGCTGCTTTACATTCCTTATGATAAGTCGTTTGCCACCTTGAAGGCGGATATGGAACAGCTTTCTTACATTAACAGGAACGGCGTGCTCTATCTGTATCTGGACGGTTCGATTCTGGCAGTTGATTTGACGGAGAAAAGAAGCAGCGAGATTGCGGATAATCTTCAGCAGGGAAGCTTTCAGGTGTCCAACAGCGACAAGATGCTGGTATGGCAGAATTCCGCCGATGCGTATGACTGCACGAAGCTGATACTGATGAACCTGAATACCGGTGATACGGAGGAGATCGAATCCGGGGCGGATGACCGTTTGCTGCCGCTGGGCTTTATTAATGAGGATCTGATTTACGGGGTAGCCCACTATGAGGATATTTATATGGACTTTACAGGCTCCGTGACCTTCCCGATGTATGTCGTCTATATACAGAATGAGCGCGGGGAGGTCCTTCACCAGTACGAGCGCGAAGGGTTTTATGTGACCGGAGCGGAGGTTGCGGACAATCTGATTACCTTATCGCGGCTGGAGAAGAGCGATAACGGCGGCTATGCGGAGGTCGCAAACGACCAGATCGTAAACCGCGTTGTCGAGGAGCAGGGCTATAACTCGTCCGAGGTGGTGGTTACGCAGACCTATGAAAAGATTGTTCAGCTGGTGCTGAAGAATTCAATAGAAGTCCGGCAGCTAAAGCATACGCGGCCGTTGGAGGTTCTGTACGAAGGCTCGCGGGAGCTGCCCGTCACCGTCGAAAATCCGGTCAGCCGCTTCTATGTGTATGGCAAGGACGGCATTATGGGAACCTTTACCCATGAGGCGGATGCGGTGAATATGGCATATAATGTGCGCGGCGTTGTGACGGATGAGAAGGGCGGCTATATCTGGAAGCGGTCGTCAAGGAGCGTGCGCAATCAGATCATGGCAATCAGCGGCCGTGCGAGCAGCGAACAGAGTACGGATCTGGCAGTATGCCTGGAGACGATTCTGGAATATGAAGGAATAACCAAAAATGTACAGCCCATGCTGGACCGGGGAAAAACAGCGAAGCAGATTTTGCAGGAAAGCCTGGAGGGTGCAAGGCTGCTGGAGCTGCGGGGCGTCAGTCTGGACGCGGTGCTGTACTATGTGAATCAGGATATCCCGGTGCTTGCGCTGCTGGAGGAGGGGAACGCGGTGCTGGTGATCGGCTTCAATGAGCTGAATATTGTGGTGATGAATCCCCGGACCGGCACCATATATAAGATCGGAATGAATGACGCGACAAAGCTGTTTCAGGACAATGAGAACTCGTTTCTTACTTATTTAAAACAGTGACAGCCTCTCCGGATACATTTTCTTCCAATTATGGAATCGGCGCACAATATTGTTGAAATTTTCCTGAGGGGATTGTATAATGGAGGCAGTCACTTTATTTACAGGAACAGAATTCTTTATGGAGGTAACGGATGAAGAAGAAACTGACACTATGGGCGGTGCTGTGCCTGACAGTTGTATGTCTGATGCAGATGACAGCCGCCGCCGCAGGAACCGTAACTATCAACCAATGTGTCATCAGCGGGGCCAATCAGATAACGGTCGTTGCAACGGCGCCGGCGGCAGTACCGAGTGATGACAACAACTATTACTTATTTGAATTAAAGCCTTATCAGAACGCAATCGGCAGCAGACAGGACTTTTGCGCTACAGCGGTAAAGGCCGGAACGCTTACATTCGTTACCACGCTGGATCAGGGAACGGCAGCTTCCAAGATTTATTCGAGATTTGTTGTGGCAGTAAAGACCGGCAGCACGTTTACGCCGGTGAGCCAGGAGTTTTATATCACAAATCCCGAAGCGGTTGCGACTCATACGGCGGTCAACCCCGTAATGACCTCAATCAAGGGCATTACGGCAGATAACGCGGCGATTTTGGCCCTTTCCGATTTAGGGGTGCAGCATGCAAGCTATGAGCTGGCGATTAACCGGTTTTTTGAGCCGGGCGCGGGGATTCCCTATACATATAACGGCAAGACCTACAGCTTTAACCAGTCGGTGGTAGCCGAGTACGATATGGTAATGTCGCTTTTGGCAATGCAGAATGTAGAGATTACAATGAATATTGTCAATTTTTACAATGATGCGACCATTATGACAATAAAGCCGTCCGGACGTGTGAAGGGCTACCGGCATTACGCGTTTAATACGGACGAGCAGCTGGGGGCGGAGTCGATTGCGGCGCTGATGTCCTTTTTGACAGTCCGCTACAGCAATCCGGCAACAGGCCTGATTTCCAACTGGATCATCGGAAACGAGGTCAACAATAACAACCCGTGGTATTTTGCGGGCAATTATAACGTAGACGGCTTTACGCTGGAGTATGAGAAGGCATTCCGCATGTGCTACAATGCCATTAAGAGCGAGAACGCGAACGCGCGGGTCCTGACCTGTATCGATCAGAGATGGATGTGGGAGGACGGTACCGCGAATCAATACGGCGCAAGGAGATTTATCGATGCGTTTACGATTGATGTCGCATCCCACGGAAACATAGACTGGGGCGTTGCATGGCATCCGCATCCGGTTCCGCTGACAGCGGCGAAGTTCTGGAATATGCCTGCAAACTACAAGGCCCTGCATCTGATTGACCATACACCCAATACAAAGATGATCAATCCCCAGAATATGGAAGTGTTTACCAATTATATGACGCAGCCCGCTTACCTTGCGCCGAACGGTCAGGTGCGGTATATCTGCATATCCGAGATTTTGTTTAACTCACAGACCTCCAACGAGGCGACACAGGCAGCTTCGTTTGCATATGCATATAAGCTTGCGGAGAAGAATCCGCATATCAAGAGCTTTATCGTTCACAGGACCGTAGATAATATTTACGAGAAGAACGCGGACGGTATTGCCTGTGGTCTCTATAATTGTGACGCCAATGGCTGGGCTACGACGCCCAAGCAGATTTATGACGTGTTTAAGTATATCGACACGCCGCAGTCTGCCGCATATACGCAGTTTGCACTGCCGATTATCGGCGCGTCAAGCTGGTCGGCGCTGGGCTGTAATTAATTAAGGAGACTCCGGGGAGGGCCCGGCAAAAGAAGGCTTTTGCACAGATACAGGACGGAAACAGACAATAAAGAAAAGATGGAGCCTGATTAGACAGTATCCAAAGAGGAAGGGAGAAACAAGATGAAGAAAAGATGGGGCGTGGGATTTGTCCTGGTACTGCTTCTGACTCTAATGATGCAGGTCAGTGTATTCGCCGCCGGAGAAAAGGTGACGATTAACAACTGTACCATAGCGGGAAAAGACGTCGTGGTAATATCAGTAGGCAATGTGCCCACAGGAGACGGGCTGTATTACTTATTTGAGTTAAAGCCGTACGAGGCTGGCATTGGCGCGCGGATGGACTACTGCGCAACGGCGCCGGCAGCGGAGGTAGCGACTTTTACAACGCCGTTGAACTTTAATTCCGCAAACTCAAAGCTGTATTCAAGGTTTGTAGTCGCGACGCTGCAGGGCGGCGCGTTCGTACCGGTCAGCAACGAGATGTATATTACCAATCCGGAGGCTGTTGCGGCAAAGGCAACCGGCTATCCGCTTCGTTCCAAGAAGGGACTTACGGCTGACTGGAGATATACGGAACAGCTTACGGCGCTTGGCACGGGATATGCCGCATATGAGCTTGACATCAGCAGATTTTATATGGGCGGCGGTGTAAACTACCAGTATAACGGCAAGAACTACAGCTTTAACTCCGGCGTTGTGGCAGAATATGACGCGGTTGTCAGATTGCTCAGCAATTCGGGCTGTAATGTCGTGATGGTTATCAAGAACAGCTTTAACCCGGCGACGGCAGATTTGATTCTCCCGACTGGACGGGTGCCCGGAATGAACTGCTATGCGTTTAATGTGGCAGAGCAGGGCGGAACGGAGAAGATCGAAGCGCTGTTATCCTTCCTTGCAAACCGTTATTCCGGCGGGGACAAGGGAACCATCCACAACTGGATTATCGGCAACGAGATTAACAACAACCAGCCGTGGCATTATGCCGGAAACATGGGTGTTGACCAGTTCTCCGTACAGTACGCGAAGGAGTTCCGCGTATGCTACAATGCGATTAAGAGCCAGAACGCAGGCGCGCGCGTATTTTTGAACATTGACCAGAGATGGACGCATACGGACAGCAATGCGCTGGCATACAGAGGAAGAGACGTTCTCGACAAGTTTGCGGCGGAGATTACCGCAAGCGGCAATATCGACTGGGGTCTTTCCTTCCACCCGCATCCAGTTCCGCTGTTTAACGCGGCATTCTGGAATATGCCGCCCGCATATGCAGGACTGAAGCTGATTGACCATACAGACAATTCCAAGATGGTTAATCCGTCCAACGTAGACGTCGTCACCAACCATATGATGCAGCCGCAGCTGCTTTCGCCCAGCGGCAATATCCGTCATATCATTATTTCAGAGATGGGCTTTACCTCTGCAAATGCGCAGATAGCGACGAACGAGCAGATACAGGCGGCGGCAATGGTATACGCATATAAGCTCGCGGCACAGAACCCGTGCATCGAGGGCGTTATTATTCATCGTGAGATTGACAACGCGACAGAGGCGGCAGCCGACGGCATGGCAGTCGGCATTATGACGGCGGCGGGCGTGCCCAAGCCGGCGTATGAGGCATTCCGCCTGATGGACGTAGGCAATACAGATTACCTGCTTCCGATTCTGGGTGCGTCAAGCTGGGCAGAGCTGGGCTGTCAATAAGCTCTTGACAAGTGAATATTTGTATGCTTATAATACCGTTATAATAAGAGAAGAAAGACTATGACGGAGAGAGTACATGATCAGGGAAAGTCACAGAGAGCCGGAGCAGGTGGGAGCCGGTACGAGTATCCGATGATGGAAAATCACTCCTGAGTTGCAGGCTGAACTGTCCGCACCTGGCGGCGGCATAGTAGGAGCTGACGTTTTTTCTACGTTACAGGAAGCAGATATGAATTTCGCCGCAGGCGCGCCGGAAGGAGTATATTGTAATTAGGTGGTAAAACGATAAAAGGCCCTCGTCCTATTTACAGGACGGGGGCTTTATCTATTTTGTCATAATCAGGAGGAATGGTATGTATCAGAAGGTATCGACGGACATGAATTTTGTCGACAGAGAAAAGGATGTTGAGAAATTTTGGCGTGAGCATGACATTTTCAGGAAAAGCATGGAGAGCCGTAAGGAGGGAGAGACCTATACCTTTTACGACGGGCCGCCGACGGCAAACGGAAAGCCCCACATCGGCCATGTGCTGACGCGCGTGATCAAGGACATGATACCGCGTTACCGCACAATGAAGGGGTATATGGTTCCGCGTAAGGCAGGCTGGGATACCCATGGGCTTCCGGTAGAGCTGGAGGTAGAAAAGCTCCTTGGACTCAACGGCAAGGATCAGATTGAGGCTTACGGCATGGAGCCGTTTATCAAAAAGTGCAAGGAATCCGTGTGGAAGTATAAAGGGATGTGGGAGGATTTCTCCGGCACGGTCGGATTCTGGGCGGATATGGAGGATCCGTATGTCACCTACGACGATAATTTTATCGAGTCGGAGTGGTGGGCGCTCAGGCAGATATGGGATAAGAAGCTGTTGTATAAGGGCTTTAAGATCGTTCCGTACTGTCCGCGCTGCGGCACGCCGCTCTCCTCGCAGGAGGTGGCGCAGGGCTATAAGACGGTAAAGGAGCGTTCCGCGGTGGTACGGTTCCGCGTTGTCGGGGAGGATGCGTACTTTCTGGCGTGGACGACGACGCCATGGACGCTGCCGTCGAATGTGGCGCTCTGCGTGAATCCCGAGGAGACCTATTGTAAGGTAAAGGCGGCGGACGGATATACCTATTATATGGCGCAGGCGCTTCTGGATAAGGTGCTCGGAAAGCTTGCAGGCGAGGAGGGCACCGCGGCCTATGAGGTACTTGAGACCTATAAGGGTACGGATTTGGAGCGCAAGGCCTACGAGCCGCTGTTTGATTTTGCGGCGGGCATCATCGAGAAGCAGCATAAGCAGGCGCATTATATCACATGTGACACATATGTCACAATGACGGACGGTACCGGTATCGTGCATATCGCGCCGGCGTTCGGCGAGGACGACGCCGCAGTCGGCAGGAAATATGACCTTCCGTTTGTACAGCTGGTAAACGGGAAGGGCGAGCTGACAGAGGAGACCTCCTATGCGGGCGTTTTTGTGAAGAAGGCGGATCCGATGATTCTAAAGGATCTGGAGGAAAAGGGACTGCTGTTTGACGCGCCGAAGTTTGAGCATGACTATCCGCACTGCTGGCGCTGCGATACGCCGCTGATTTACTATGCGCGCGAGTCGTGGTTTATCAAGATGACGGCGGTAAAAGAGGATCTGGTGCGCAACAATAATACGGTAAACTGGATACCGGAATCGATTGGCAAGGGCCGGTTTGGCGACTGGCTGGAGAATATTCAGGACTGGGGAATCTCCAGAAACCGCTACTGGGGTACGCCGCTTCCCGTATGGGAGTGTGCGTGCGGGCATCAGGAGTGCATCGGCAGCAGAGCGGAGCTTGCGGACAGGAGCGGGAATGCGGATGCGGCCAGGGTCGAGCTGCACAGGCCGTATATCGATGAAGTGACGCTGCCCTGCCCGGAATGCGGCGGACAGATGCGCCGGGTTCCGGAGGTTATCGACTGCTGGTTTGATTCGGGCGCGATGCCGTTTGCGCAGCATCACTATCCGTTTGAGAACCGGGAGCTGTTTGAACAGCAGTTCCCCGCGCAGTTTATCTCGGAGGCGGTGGATCAGACAAGAGGCTGGTTCTACTCCCTGATGGCGGAGTCGACCCTTCTGTTTAACAGGGCGCCGTATGAGAATGTTATTGTGCTGGGGCATGTGCAGGATGAGAACGGTCAGAAGATGAGCAAGTCGAAGGGAAATGCCGTAGACCCGTTTGAGGCGCTGGAAACGTATGGCGCGGATGCGATTCGCTGGTATTTCTATGTGAACTCGGCGCCGTGGCTTCCCAACCGCTTCCACGGGAAGGCGGTGCAGGAGGGGCAGCGCAAGTTTATGGGAACACTCTGGAATACGTATGCGTTCTTTGTACTGTACGCGAATATCGACGGCTTTGACGCGACAAAATACACGCTGGAATACGAGAAGCTGCCGGTTATGGATAAGTGGCTGCTGTCAAAGCTCAACTCCGTAGTGGGAGCGGTGGACAGCGATTTGGAGCATTACCGGATTCCCGAGGCGGCGCGGGCACTGCAGGAGTTTGTGGACGAGATGAGCAACTGGTACGTGAGGCGCAGCCGTGAGCGGTTCTGGGCGAAGGGCATGGAGCAGGATAAGATTAACGCATACATGACGCTTTATACGGCGCTTGTCACGATTGCCAAGGCGGCGGCGCCGATGATACCGTTTATGACGGAGGACATCTACCGCAATCTTGTGTGCAGTCTGGATTCCGCCGCTCCGGAGAGCGTGCATCTGTGCGATTTCCCTTCCGTGGACGAAGCGCGCATCGACAGGCAGCTCGAGGCGGATATGGAAGCGGTGTTAAAGGCGGTCGTAATGGGGCGTGCATGCAGGAATACCGCCAACATCAAGAACCGCCAGCCGATTGGCACGATGTTTATCAAGGCGCCGTTTACGCTGAGCGCCTTCTATCAGGAGATTATCGAGGAGGAGCTGAATGTGAAGAAGGTGGTGTTTACCGAGGATGTGCGGGATTTCACAACCTACACCTTCAAACCCCAGCTGCGAACGGTAGGTCCCAAATACGGCAAACAGCTTGGCGGTATCCAGAAGCAGCTTGCGTCCGTTGACGGCAACGCGGCGATGGATGAGCTGAAATCAAAGGGGGCTCTGGCCTTTGATGTGGACGGCGTGCGGGTAGCGCTTTCCGAGGAGGATCTGCTGATCGACGTATCCCAGAAGGAGGGGTATGTCACGGAGGCGGACAATACGGTGACGGTGGTGCTCGACACCAATCTGACGCCCGCGCTTGTCGAGGAGGGCTTTGTGTATGAGCTTATCAGCAAAATACAGACAATGCGCAAGGATTCCGGCTTCGAGGTTACGGATCACATTGCGGTATATGTCAGCGGCAATGATAAGCTTGCAAAAATCGTTAAGAAAAACGCGGATAATATCGGCGCAAAGGTGCTTGCGGACAGCTTCCGCTACGAGCAGGGAGGTCTCTCGAAGGAGTGGAATGTCAACGGGGAGGCCGTGACCCTTGGGGTGGAGCGGCTGTAAACCGATAAGCTGTAACGCGTTCAAAAAAGAGGGGGAGCTCCCCCTCTTTATTGCTGATTTGCATAGATATTGGCGATTTGTATGGACTTGTCGGGAAAATTCTCCTTTAAATACATTAGGTACTGCAGCGCGCTTCCCTCGTAAGGCTGTACATCTCCGAGCAATCCGACCTCGTAACAGTTGCGGATAACATTGATAATGCAGTCCTCGGTGTGGTCCTCCTTACAGTCCTTGCATTCACGCAGAATGTGGGCAACGGCATTTTCCAGCTCAACCTCGTCAAACACCTTAAAATCCATTGTGGGAACATGCTGTGCGCCCTCGGGAACCTCTTTTTTGGGTTCCTTTTGGTAATTCCGGATACACTGCTTTGCGTATCCGATAACGCAGTCCTCCCTCTGGCACTGGATGCATGCCGACTCTGTCCGGCAGCAGGCCTCCAGATCCTCCATTACCAGCTCCGCGTTCAGCCCCTTCTTATGTGCTTCTGCCATGAAAATCACCTCCTTTCCCTACGGTTAGACGGTCGTTTCCACGCCGTTCAGGTTAATTGATTCATCGGCTTCTATCGGTATCAGCAGATATTTCTGGCCGTCGATAGTCTGTGCCTTTACGTGCTCAGCCTTGTCCGGCTTCATCCGCAGAAAGACCTCTGCCCAGCGCTCCGTATCCGCAGGATTTACAGGCGCCTCCATGCTGACAAGCGTTTCAATCTGTTCGGTTTTTTCCTGATTCTCCTGTTTGGTATCCGCAAGCTCCTGCCTGAGCGTTGCGACCTCCTCGAGAAGCTTGATTTCCTTCTTTTCCTTATGGCTCCGCTCGAGCGCCTTCTCATCTACAAGATTTTTGACGGCGGGAAGCCCGTCGGAGAATTCTTCGGTAAACTGCTCCTGTATCATGGCGGCAGCGGCATCGGGAATATCGCGCTGCGACAGCACGTCCTGAATAATCTGTGTTGTCAGCGTAAAGGCCTCCGGCTCCCCGATGATCAGGCCCTCCATCTCGGCTTCGTGCTCCTGGGCCAGATCGTTCAGGCTTTCCTGAATCTGCAGCAGGACCTCGTCGCTCTGTTCGATAATCGGTGCGAGGGCAGTCTTTACAATGCTGTGGAAAGTATTGTGCTCCTCTGTAGCCGTGCGTCTTCCGCCGCAGCCAAGCGCCGCCTCCACGAAGTCCCGGTGGGAGTCTTTGGCGTCGCGCACATAATATGTAAGCGTGTGAATGTCCGCCGAGCGTTCTGAAAAGCTTGGAAACAGAAACCCGACGTCCGGCATGCCCACGACACGGTCCTGGATGCGCACGCCGATACGGTTCTCGTCTTCACGGTAGCCCAGCCCCGGCTTGGAGAGATTTACCGGGCAGATGGCGCAGAGCAGATACTGGAAGACCTCCTCCGATTCGTCGATTTTCAGATCGTCATTCGTCCTGGTAATCACATCGTACGCGTCGTGGAAGATCAGAATCAGGTAATTCCCGACATAGTCGTAGTGCTCGATAATCATGTCGTAGAGGTGCTCCAGCAGCTCGGGATTGCGCAGCCCGCTCTCGCGCAGCCCCAGAAGGTACCGCTGCCTTCCGCCCGGTTCTTCCTCCTCTTTTGCGAAGCGCAGCTCCAGAAGATTGTTTCCGATGGTTCCCGAAAGCGTCTTTTTGGCAATTTCAAGGTATTTATAAAATTCCTCGTCCTCGAGATTGAGGAAGCTTTCATTCAGCTCGACGACCTTGTTTTTGTTGGAATCGACATAGCAGCCGCACATTCTCGTAAACGTACAGGCTTCTTTTTTAAAACGGCGTTTGAGCTCCAGAATATCTTTATTTCTTAACATAATACTCCTCCGTTTGGCATATTCTTTATGCATTATAGCACAGATTCCGCATATTTTGAAACATATATGCGCGTGAAAAACAAAAATGTCTTGCCAAGCCGCAGGAAAAAGGAATATGATGATAACAGAGTCAAACAGGAGTATAACGACGGCGCACATTGATTGAAACGTCCGCGGAAGCGGGCGGATGGAGGTTGAGATGAAACAGGCAGATAAAAGAAACCTGACAATGGTAATGGATTTATACGAGCTGACGATGGCAAACGGCTATTTTAACGACGGCGACATGGCGTCGCGGGTGGCCTTTGACGTGTTTTACAGAAGGAATCCGGACAGGGGCGGGTTCACTATTTTCGCGGGGCTCGAGCAGATTGTCGAATACATAGAGAACCTGCACTTCTCCGAGGAGGACATCGCTTATCTGCGGTCGCTGAATACCTTTACGGACGCATTTCTTGCCTATTTGAAGGACTTCAGGTTCCAGGGAGACATCTATGCGTTTCCGGAGGGGACGGTCATGTATCCGAATGAACCGATTCTGACAGTGGTAGCGCCGCTGATTGACGCGCAGCTGGTGGAGACGGCCATTCTTACCAATGTCAATCATCAGTCCCTTGTCGCGACTAAGACAAGCCGTATCGTAAAGGCGGCGGCGGGGAAAGCGGTTTCGGACTTTGGCGCGCGGCGCGCGCATAATATGGACGCGGCGGTATACGGGGCGCGGGCCTCGTATATCGGCGGCGCGGCCGGTACGGCGACGGTACTTGCGGGGCAGATGTTCGGGATTCCCGTCAGCGGCACCATGGCGCACAGCTGGGTGATGTATTACAAGGACGAATTTGAAGCGTTTAAGAATTATGCGGTCAATTATCCGGATAACACAGTGCTGCTGGTCGACACCTATGACACGATTCAGTCGGGCATCCCGAATGCGATTCGCGTGGCGCATGAAATTCTGGAGCCCATGGGAAAGCGTCTTAAGGGCATCCGTATTGACAGCGGGGATCTGGCTTATCAGTCGATTAAGGTGCGCAAAATGCTGGATGCGGCAGGGCTTACGGACTGTAAGATTATCGTATCGAACAGCCTGGACGAGCACACGATATCGTCGCTGAACAATCAGAAGGCGTGTATCGACAGCTACGGCGTAGGCGAGCGGCTGATAACAGGCGCTTCGAGCGATTATTCGGACGACAACCTGTCGCTGCTGGGCGCCGTTTATAAGATCGCGGCCGTGGAGGAGAACGGCGTGTTTGAACCGCGCATCAAGATTTCCGGCACTATGGAGAAGATCACCAATCCGGGGCTGAAAAAGGTATATCGGATTTATGACCAGAACGGAAAGGCGAAGGCGGATCTGATTGCGAAAGCGGACGAAACGATAGATATGAGCGGCGATTTCCGGTTCGTTGACCCGCAGATGCCCTGGCGGAATCTGAAGTTTACCGGCTGCAGCGCCAAACCGCTTCAGGTCAAGATCTTTGAGAAGGGCCGGCTGGTATATACGCTGCCGTCATTGGAGGAAATCCGCAGCTATGTAAAACGCCAGCTGGAGGAGGAGATCTGGGAGGAGGAGCAGCGGTTCATCAATCCGCATGTGCATTACATGGATATGACCCCGGATTATTATGAGATGAAAATGAGCCTTTTGCACGAGAAAGGCAAAACGGTGTAAAGGCTTTTTTGAGGTGTTTTGATGAAACGTATTCGACACAGCTGCATCCAGATAAGAGTTATCCTGGCGGCTGCCGTAATTTGGGCGCTCTCAGGGGCAGTCCTTCCTGCGGCGGCAAAGGAGGAGGATGTCGCCGCGCTTTATCGGGAATACTGCGGACGGCTTGAAGCGGTGGAAAGCCGTGCGGATATCTCCGCAAACGGGTTTGAGATTGTGGAGAGCCAGATTTTCCCGATTGAGCTGGGCGGATATGGGGAGGTCTCCATGATTCCGGCCTTTGACAGGCGCTACAGCCGGCTGGCGCTGTTTTTTGTGCGGGAGGACGGGACTGTTTTGTATAAGACGGATCAGCTGGAGACAAACAACAGGGTCCTGGGGCAGATGAAACAGCCCAATAAAGCGATTGCGGCGGTGTCCTTTCAGGATCTCAACGGGGACGGGCGGATGGATATTGTACTGATTACTTCCTGCGTCAACGAGAGCGGCGCATATGCGCATAAGCCCTATAAGGTGGGCGATGTCCTGTTTCAGGACAGGACAGGGACCGGCTTTTACCGGGATTACCGGATTGCGGATAAGATTAACCGTTTTGGCATGAACAAAGGGGCGGAATCGATTACGGCGTTTGTGCGGGACGGCTGTTCGACGGAATTTTTGTATACGGCGACGACGCTGGACGAGCTGCTGGATAATCAGTTTCAGATTATCACGGAGCAGTGCTATTTCAGAACCTTCGGAAAACTGGGGCGCCTGCAGGTGGTGCCGGGGATATACCGCATTGCCAGCTATGATGTTTTTATGATTTATCTGGTGAACGAGCAGGGCAATATCCTTTCCTGCCTGCAGCCGATGGGGGATTATGACAATCTCTATGCGCTCAAGGGAATTAACTGTCGGGATATTGACGGCGACGGCCTGAAGGATATTGTGGTGCTGGCGCGGTACAGCTATGCGGATGACGCCGGAGCGCTGGTGGTGGTAAGCGATTATTCGATTTATTACCAGCGCACAAACGGATTTTCCGTGGACAGGGATATTCGCAATTATTATCAGTGCGGCGATGAAGATACGATGGAGGCGCTTGTAGAGAAGGCAAGAGCCTATTGGGGGTGGAAATCAGGAAATGATTAAAATACTGATTGTGGACGACGAAAAACCGATTTGCGATTTGATTGATCTGAATTTGTCCTCCGTGGGATACCGCTGCGTGTCTGTACAGGACGGCCTGGAGGCAATCCGCATGGTTGAGAGTCAGGAATTTGACCTGATTTTGCTGGATATTATGCTGCCGGGGGCGGACGGCTATGAGGTGATTGATTACATACGGCCGCTGGGCATACCCGTTATTTTTATTACCGCGAAGTATGAGGTAAAGGACCGGGTAAAGGGGCTGAAGCTGGGAGCGGATGATTATCTGGTAAAGCCCTTTGAGGTGGTGGAGCTGGTCGCGCGGGTGGAGGCGGTGCTGCGCCGGTACAATAAGGCGGATCAGCGGCTGACGGCGGGCGATGTGACGGTGGATCTGGAGGAACGCCGCGTCACGAAGGCGGGGCAGGTTGTAGAGCTTACAAATAAAGAATTCGGTCTGCTGGTGCTGTTTATCAAGAATAAGAATATCGCGTTGTTTCGGGAGACCCTGTATGAGAAGGTGTGGGAGGAGGCGTACTACGGGGACAGCCGTACCCTGGACCTGCACGTGCAGCGGTTAAGAAGAAAGCTGGGCTGGGAACATAATCTGGTAGCGGTATATAAGGTCGGCTACCGCTTAGAGGTGCCTCGATGAAATTTTCCTACAAATTACTCTTGTCAACAATTATCGTGATGGCGCTTGCGCTGGGGTTCAGCGGCTTTTATTTTGTCAATTATGTGTTTGAGACCTCCCTGGACAGGGAGGTTGGGCAGGCGCTCGACGAAAGCAGCATCTTAAGCTTCGCGTTTGAGACCGCAGCGCTGAACGTGCCTGCAAAGTACAGCATTCTGCCGGACAGCACGGTGGAGGAAATCGCCTCTAATCTGGAAAGCGGCGGACAGAGCAGTACGAGGAGGCGCATCCGTATTTCGGGCGAGGAGAAGAACGCGCTGTATGTAAGCGATGGTTTTGCGGCGGATTATGAGCTGCTTGCGCAGACGGATGAGGAGACGAAGCTGTACCGCGTGGTCACGGCAGAAGGTAAGTACTATATCCACACAAGCGTTATGGTCAATGTCCTCGACAGAATCCTTTATCTGGAAACGATGCGGGACGTCACGAGCGTCTTTACGGAGCGGCAGCTGGGCTTCTCCCTGTATCGGCGGGTAACGCTGATTATGCTGTTGATCGGTACGGTTATCATGCACCTGATCGCGTCGTTTCTGACAAAGCCGATTCGGCTGCTGACACGCGCGACAAAGCGGATGGCGCAGGGCGAGTATTCCTATCGGGCAAAGCAGGTCAGCAGGGATGAGCTGGGACAGCTGACGCGCGACTTTAATTATATGGCAAAGGCGCTGGAGCAGAACATCGAAAAGCTGGAGGAGGAGCTTGACGCGAAGGAGGAATTTATGGGGGCCTTTGCGCATGAGCTTAAGACGCCGCTGACGGCCATTATCGGCTATGCGGATATGCTGCGTTCCCATAAGCTCGACGAGGAAAAGAGCTTTATGTCGGCCAATTACATTTACACCGAGGGAAAGCGTCTTGAGGCCATGTCGCTGCGGCTGCTGGACATTATCGTAACCGGAAAGAATGAAGCGGTGTTAAGCCGGGTGCCTGCCGGCGATATTTTTGTGTACCTTGAAGAGATGTTTGCGGACCGCAGGGACGTGGACATCCGGTTTTCATATGATGCGCAGGACATTTGGGCGGAGGTCAATCTGATTAAGACGGTGCTGGTCAATCTCATTGACAACGCGTATAAGGCGTCGGAGGACGGCGGAGTGATCGAGGTCAGCGGCTATATCTCGGAGGAGGGCTACTGCTTTGCGGTCAAGGATTACGGCATCGGCATCCCTTCGGAGGAGCTGCGCAAAATCACAAAGGCTTTTTATATGGTAGATAAATCCCGCGCGCGCAGCAAGAACGGCGCAGGGCTTGGGCTGGCGCTGTGTGAGGAAATCCTGAAAATACATCACAGCGGGCTGGGGATAGAGAGTACGGTAGGAGAAGGCTCCTGCTTCTGGTTTGTCCTTCCGGCGGAGGGCGGCAGCGTGCAGACGGAGGAGAAAGAGCCTGCGGACTGAGAAAGGGGTATGGTGTACAGATGAGAAACAAAATCAAGCTTGTCATTATCCTTGTGGCTGCGGTACTGGTAATGATGCTGTCCGTCTGGGGACCTGAGGCGCTGGCGCAGTATAAGGATAACGGGATTCTGGAGGTTATTCACGCGGAAGCGGTGCAGGAGGCCGGAGAAGGCTATCGCTACCAGCTCAACGCCAATGAGAAGCTCTATATTCTCTCAAGATGTCTGGACAGTCAGGATATCCCCGAGAGTGAGCAGAACGCGCTGACGCGGATGGAGAGCACGGAGCTGGACTATCAGGATCTGGAGGGGGCGTATGCCTTTGTGGTGAATCACAAAGGGCCCTCCGGCAGGGAAATTACGGACGAGCAGATTTACGAGACCTGCAACGAAGGGCTTGGGATGCTTAAGGAAGCCGGGATTTTGCCGGATGAGGTCAAGGCGGTCAAGGCGGTGTCCTACGACGCGACGCTGTATTCGGCAATTGATGTGCTCGAGCCGAGAAATAATGTGGCGGTATGGAAGGTGAGCCTGTCCAACAGCCAGCGCAACGCCAATAAGGAAAACCGCCTGATTGACGCGTACATCGATGCGGACGACGGGAAGATTTATGAATTTTATGCGCGAACGGCGCTGCTGTGGGAGGACATTGATGCGGACGCGTTGGTGGAGGCGTGGAGCGATTACATGGGACTGTCGTATCCGTCGCCCTATATGTCGGACAATCCGCTGCTGGAGAATACGCCGTATTTCAAAAAATACGTATTTTCGGGAATGGGAGACGAACGCACGATTGTGACCGTCGGATTTTATGAGGGTATCAACGAGCTGTTCCTCAAGGTTTCCCGGTGATGCAATTTTGATGCAAATATGATGGAAAAATGATACAGAAATGATGCCGTTTTGATGCACCGCCCCTGTAAGCTTATCCTGTAGGCTTACAGAGGCGGTTTTTGCATTATGGGAAAGTACGCGGGAGGACATCATATATGTATCAGGGATACGTTTATTGCGGGAGATACAGACACGAATATTATATGAGGAAAAGAAGGGCGGCCGTGATAAAGGCGTGCGCGATAGCGCTGCTTACGGCCGCGGCCGCGAGCGTTCTGGCCTTCCATGCGGATAAGGTGCGGGAATTGGCGCTCCGGGTATTTTTAGCCTCGGGCATTGTGGAGCGGGTGGAGCTGCCCGGGGCGGAGCCGGGAGAGCCCGGGGAAGCGATACCGGAAAACCTGCTCTATGGGAAAATGGTTTCGGAGAGCAGTATGCCTGCGGATATTTCGGAGGCTGCGAGGATAGCCGCGCCGGGCGCACCGGTGGTTTTTGTGGATGCGGGACACGGCGGTGCGGACGGCGGCTGCGCCGCGGAGGGCATACAGGAAAAAACAATCAATCTTGCCATCGCAAAGCGGGTGCAGGAGAAGCTGGAGGGGCTGGGATATCAGGTTATTATGGCGCGGGAGGCGGATACATATATCACAAAGGAAGACCGGGTAAGACTGGCAAACGAAAGCCATGCGGACATCTATATCAGCATTCATC
The DNA here is from genome assembly GCA_949948735.1 of uncultured Lachnospiraceae bacterium. Lineage (GTDB taxonomy): Bacteria > Bacillota > Clostridia > Lachnospirales > Lachnospiraceae > COE1. Next base: position 69,850 of record CATLGV010000002.1, read on the forward strand.
AGAATGCCTCCGAGGAACCCGGTGTGGCCGGGATGGAGGTCTGGTTTGCGCAGGCGGATGACACGCGCGATAACAAAAGGCTCGCGCAGCTTATCCAGCAGCAGACGGCAGCGAGCACCGGCGCCCGGGAGCGGGAGCTGCGCGGGGACGCGCCGTTTCATGTGACCGGAAGCACGTCCATGCCCGCCTGTCTGATCGAGACGGGCTTTCTGACGAACGCCCGGGAGCGGGAGCTGCTGGCCACGGTGGAATATCAGGAACAGGTTGCAGCCGGGATTGTGCGGGGAATAGAGTATTATTTTCATCCTAAGACCATGTATCTGACCTTTGACGACGGTCCTTCCGCGGAAAATACCGGAAGGGTTTTGGAGGTGCTGCGGGAGCGGGACATTCAGGCGACGTTTTTTCTGGTCGGAGAGAATGTTGAAAAGCATCCTGAAATCGCGCGGCAGATTGTCGCCGAGGGGCACACCATCGGGATTCACTGTAACTGTCACGACTACGATACGCTCTATGAAAGTGTGGAAAGCTATGTGGCGGATTTTGAGAAGGCGCGTCAGACCATTTATGAGGTAACGGGCGTCGAGGCCACGCTGTTCCGGTTTCCGGGCGGCAGTAGGAATGATTACAACCGGGATGTGTACGAGGACATTATTGACGAAATGACTGCCCGCGGTTACATTTATTACGACTGGAACGCAAGCCTTGAGGACGCGGTATCAGACTGGACGCCGGATCAGCTGGTCGCAAACGGCGTTGAGACGACGCTGGGCCGCAGAAAGGTGATTCTGCTGGCACACGACGTCGTGTACAGCACGGGCGTCTGCCTGGACGATCTGCTGGAGCGCCTGCCGGAATATGAGATGAAGCCGCTCACGCCACAGGTGGAACCGATACAATTTTAAGTGTAATTACGGAACAAATATGATATAATATCCCAAAAGACAGGCTGATGCGATACAGCCATTGGAGGGATAGTCAGTGAAGGGAATCAATCGGTCAAGAATTTTGGCAGCAGGGCTTGTGATGTGTGCAATGGGGGTGCTGGCGGGCTGTGAGAGCAGCTTCGGGGCGCATTTGTCCGGGGAGACCGTGACGGAGAACGAGCTGGTCAGGGATGTTCCCGAGGAGGTCAGGCCGCTGGAGGAAAAGGATCCGCCGGCGCCTTATACGGAGAACGGCGTACAGTATTATTTCAGGGCAAAGGGCAAATACCTGAGCGTATATAACGGAGAATCGTTCGAGGATATTTATATAAAGGGGGTCAATCTGGGGCTTGGCAAGCCCGGATATTTCCCGGGAGAAACGGCGATTTCCCGGGAGGAGTACGCGCGGTGGTTTCGTCAGATTGCTGAGATGAACGCGAATTGCGTCCGTGTTTATACGATTCAGCCGCCGGCGTTTTATGAGGCGTTTTACCGGTACAACCGGACGGCGGACAAGCCGCTGTATCTGTTTCAGGGAACCTGGTATGACGAGACGCGGCTGATTGAGAGCGCGGACGCCTATGACGAGCAGCTTCAGCAGTATCTGTACCAGGATATGCAGCAGCTTGTGGATCTGATTCACGGCAACTGCACGATAGAGCCTGTGCCGGGGAAGGCGTCGGGTACATATCTTTATGATGTTTCCCCGTATGTGATCGGGTGGATACTGGGAATTGAGTCAGACGCGAACTTCGTGTCAACGACCAACGACAATCACCCGGATACCACGACGTATAAGGGAAGCTATATCAGCACGGAGAATGTGGAGGCCTTTGAGGTGTTCTGGGCGCAGACCGGGGACTATGTGGTTTCGTACGAGACGGAGAAGTACGGGATGCAGCGTCCCGTCAGCTATTCGAACTGGCCCACGGCGGATGTGCTCGAGCATCCCAGCGAGACGATGGATGAGGAGTATCTGGTCGATTTGAATATGCAGAATCTAAAGGCCACGGATGCGTTTCCGTGCGGCCTGTTTGCATCCTACCACATTTATCCGTACTACCCGAACTTTATGTACACGGAAAAAGCGTATTCCGATTACCGGGACGAGAGCGGTGCGGTCAATACCTATAAGGCGTATCTTGAGGATTTGATTGCGCTTCACGATATGCCGGTGGTGGTGGCGGAGTTCGGGGTACCAGCTTCAAGGGGCGTTACCCATGCGAATCCGTACACCGGCTTTGACCAGGGAAACCATACGGACGAGGAGCAGGGACGGATGCTGGTGTCCATGATGCAGGATATTTATGATACGGGATACGCGGGCGGCCTGGTCTTTACATGGCAGGACGAGTGGTTCAAGCGGACATGGAATACGGAAAGCCACACGAATGTGAACCGCCGGGCGTACTGGTGCGATGTGATGACCTGCGAGCAGCATTTCGGGATACTGGACTTTGTTCCGGGCGAAGAAAGGGAGGCCGTGATTGTGGACGGCGACGCCGCGGAGTGGACACAGGAGGATATTCTGCTCGAGACACAGGAGATGACGCTGTCGGTAAAGCATGACTGCGCGTATCTGTATCTTATGGTAAATAAGAAGGACGCGGATTATGACACGCAAAGGCTCCTGATTCCGTTTGACGTTACGCCCAAATCAGGCAGCAGGGTCTATGAGGGCATCAGCCTGAACCGCGCAGCCGATTTTGTCCTTGTGGTGGACGGGCAGGAGGACACGCGCCTGCTGGTGCAAAGCTATTATGACCGGTACCAGTATGAATACGATAAATATGACAAAGACATACAGACAACGCCGGAGATGCGTGACCCTGGCAACGCGCTGTTCCAGCCGGTTTTCCATCTTCTGGAGCGGGAGCTGGTGCTTCAGGACAGGGCGGAGATTATTCCCCTGCAGAAGTTTGAATCGGGCCATCTGATCTTTGGCGTCAGCGACTATGCTTCGCCGCAGTACAATTCGCTTGCGGACTATTATTACAGGGGCGATATACTGGAAATCCGCATCCCGTGGCTGCTGCTGAATTTCAGGGATCCGTCCACGAAGGAGATCGAGGATGACTTCTGGAAGAATAAGTATTTCTCGGGAATCAAGGCGGACGGTATATGGATCGGGCTGTCTGCGGCGGAGCCCTGGGAGCAGGCTCCTGCGGAGAGCGTTCCGGTTGAGCTGGTCAGATACCAGTGGGATAACTGGGATTATTATCCGTATTTTGAACGTCTGCGCAAGAGCTATTACATGCTGCAGGAGCAGTTTGCGGGATTGGATATATAGGAGACTGCGCTAAGAGCACGCGCCGGAATCCTTTTGCAATATATCAAGGAAGGCCTCGACGGTCATGCTGCCCAAATCGCCGTTGTCGCGGCTGCGCACGGATACCTGGGTGCTCTCTTCTTCCTTTTCGCCGACAATCAGCATATACGGGATGCGTTCGAGGCGGGCCTCCCGTATTTTGTATCCGATTTTTTCGGAGCGGGTATCTGTTTGACAGCGCAGGCCTCTGCTCTTGAGCGCGGCCTCGATTTGCCCGGCGTATGCGCAGAATCTGTCGGAAATCGGCAGCAGCTTTATCTGTACCGGCGCGAGCCAGAGCGGGAATTTGCCTGCGTAGTGCTCGATCAGGATGCCGATAAAGCGCTCAATGGATCCAAAGACAACGCGGTGAATCATAATCGGGCGGTGGCGCGCCCCGTCCGCGCCGGTGTATTCTGCCTCAAACCGCTGCGGCAGCTGAAAATCGAGCTGAATCGTGCCGCACTGCCAGGTCCTGCCGATGGAATCCTCCAGATGGAAGTCAATCTTGGGCCCGTAAAAGGCGCCGTCACCCTCATTTACCGTGTAGGGCATCCGCAGGGAATCGAGCGCGCCGCGCAGCCCGTTTGTCGCAAGCTCCCAGTCTGCGTCGCTGCCGATGCTGTTCTCGGGGCGCGTCGAAAGCTCAACATGATATTTGAAGCCGAATTTGGAATAGACCTCGTCGATCAGGCGGATAACGCCTTCTATCTCGGCGGGAATCTGTTCCTCCGTCATAAAAATATGCGCGTCGTCCTGTGTGCAGCAGCGCACCCGCATCAGGCCGTGCAGTGTCCCGGACTTCTCATTGCGGTGTATCAGGCCAAGCTCCCCCACGCGCAGCGGCAGCTCCCGGTATGAATGCGGCTTCATTTTGTAGACCAGCATGCCGCCGGGACAGTTCATGGGCTTGATGGCATAGTCCGCATCGTCGATGACGGTCGTGTACATATTCTCGCGGTAGTGCGCCCAATGGCCTGAGGTCTCCCAGAGCGTGCGGTTTAAAATCACGGGCGTTGAGATTTCCTGATAGCCGTTTTCTGCATGGAGCCTGCGCCAGTAGTCGATCAGCAGATTTTTGAGAATCAGGCCGTTTGGCAGGAAGAAGGGAAAGCCCGGGCCCTCGTCCATCAGCGCAAAGATGCCCAGCTCCTTTCCAAGCCGGCGGTGGTCGCGCTTTCTGGCCTCCTCTATCCGCTGCAGATGCTGCGCCAGCGCTGCGTCCGTGGGGAACGCGGTGCCGTAAATGCGTGTGAGCATCCGGTTCTTTTCGTCTCCGCGCCAGTAAGCACCGGCAATGCCGGTAAGCTTAAAGGCTTTAATGACGCCTGTGTCGGAAACATGCGGGCCGGCGCACAGATCCGTATATTCTCCCTGCGCGTAAAAGCTCAGCGGCGCATCCTCGGGCAAATCCTCAATCAGCTGCACCTTATAGGGCTCGTTTTGCTGCGCCATCTGGGACAGCGCGTCCGCTCGACTGAGCGTATAGCGGCGCAGCGGCAGGTTTTCACGGACAATTTTTTGCATTTCTTTTTCAATCTCCGCCAGATTTTTCTCTGAAAAGTCAAAATCAAAATCGAAATCGTAGTAGAAGCCGTCCGCAATCGCGGGGCCAATCGCGCATTTTGCCGAAGGATACAGTCTTTTGACCGCCTGAGCGAGAATATGCGCCGCCGTGTGACGGAACGCGCGCCTTCCCTCCTCCGTCTCAAAGTCCAGCTCCGCCACAGAGCCGTCCTTCATTGTCACCTTCATTTTTTCCTGAAAATTTTCCTGAAAAATTTTTTCCATTTGGGTTCCCTCCGTTCATTTTTTTCGTTTTGGCTTTCATGCATTGCGCGGCCGCAATCCCTGATAACATAAAAAACACCCTCAAGCATATCCTGCCGGAATATGCTTAAGGGTGCATGAATGCACGGTTCCACCTTAACTTTTCACTTTGAGGCTCCATCAAGCCCAAACCTTTAACGCAGGTATACGGCAGCGCTTAGCAGACGAAGAGGTATCTGTCCTTAGGCACGGCAGCTCGGGAGTGGTTTTCACACAGGCTCTTCATAGGCAGCTTCCACCAAACGCCGCCCTCTCTGGATGAGATACGCTATGCTACTTGTTTCCGTCATTGCATTTTCTATGTTGAGTTGTATTTTAGGCGCATTTTTTGCATTTGTCAAGATAATTTTCGGTGGAAAATTCTGAAAAAGGTGTATAGGGGGGCAGTGTGGGATATATTGGCTCTCTTTTTTGTGCAGGAAAAGAGAGGAAAAATATAAGAACAGGGATTATAATAATAAAGATAAATTGTCAATGGAGGGTACGCGCAGCGTACATATATATGGATAAGGAGGTATCTCATGGAATGGGTCCACAATCTAAACCAAAGCATGCATTATATTGAGGAGCATTTGACGGGTGAAATCGATTATGAACAGCTTGCGCGGATTGCCTGCTGTTCTGCCTATCACTATCAGAGGATGTTTACTTATATGGCGGGTATATCTCTGGCGGAGTATATCCGAAGAAGAAGGATGTCCTTAGCGGCGGCAGACCTGCAGGGCGGGGAGGAACGGATTATCGATATTGCCGAGAAATACGGCTACCGTTCTCCGACTGCATTTAACAGGGCGTTCCAGTCCTTTCACGGGATTGCCCCCTCGTCCGTGAAAGACGAGGGCGTTTCCGTGAAATCTTTTTCCCCCATTGTATTTAGAATTGCTGTGAAAGGAGCGACAGAAATGAACTACAGAATTGAAACAAAGGAAGCATTCCGCATCATCGGCGTATCCGCACCGCTTGATAAGGAAATCGAAAAGAACTTTATGGTGGTGCCCAGGATGTGGCAGGAGGCGTCTGCAAATGGAACCATACAGGAATTGGCGGGAATGATGGACACGCCGCCAATGGGGCTTTTGGGTGTGAGCGCCTGCAATGATGAAGAACAATGGAAATATTTTATCGCCGTTTCCAGTACAAGGACAAGCGGCAGGTTTGAAGAGTATACCGTGCCTGCAGCTACCTGGGCTATTTTTTCCGGAACGGGCACAAATCAGTCCATACAGGAACTGGAGCAGCGTATTCTGACGGAGTGGCTTCCGACCTCCGGATATGAGTATGCCAACGCCCCCGATATTGAGGTATACCTGAATCCGGATCCGCAGAACGCACAATATGAGGTATGGATACCCGTGACAAAGTCGGATTACTGCGGGAAAAAGGCATAGCGGAGGGGCTTATGGACGAGAGATTTCATATGTTTATGGAAACCGTGGATGAGCGTTTTAGCAGCTTTGTGAGCCAAATTGACGCATATCTGACAGGGAACGGCTGTAAATGCGACATAAAATCCGCAAAGAGCGGTTATGTTGTGTCTTATGTGTCAAACGGCAGTAAAAGGACTTTGGCAGCGTTCGTATCCCGAAAAACAGGGATGAAGCTCCGCATTTATCCCGAGCATATACAGGCATACCAGAGCTTTCTTGATACACTGCCCGAAAAGGTAAAGAAGGAAATCAGGAAGGCGTCCGCCTGCAAGCGGCTTATCGATCCCGACGCCTGTAATCCGAAATGCGTGATGGGATATACCTTTGCGATGGATGGCGAGCAGTATCAGAAATGCCGCTATATGGCGTTTCAGCCCACCTTGAGCGAGGAAAACAATCCGTACATTAAGCAGTTTCTGGAAAAAGAACTGCAGGCAGCTGCCGATTATGAGTAAGCAGGATGCTATGACCGGCAGCTGACCGGCGTGTTGTTCGCGGGAATAAGCCAAAGCGTTGTTTGCGGGAATAAGCCAAATACGGTTGACGGATCCGAGGCGCTGTATTATGCTTCTTATGAAACGTTATAAAGGAGAAAGGATAACGAACATGAAGCGAATCAGGGTTTATCAGGATGAGCCGTACAAAAAGCTGGGAGACCTGTACGGACTGTTTTTTGAGGATATCAATCACGCTGCGGACGGCGGGCTGTACGCGGAGCTGGTGCAGAACCGCTCCTTTGAGTTTTGCGCGGTGGATAAGGAGGAATACCACGCGCTGACTGCATGGGAAAAGTCGGAGGATATGACGTGGGAGATCCGCACACAGAGGCCGCTTCATGCGGAAAACCTGCATTATCTGCATATACAGGGCGACGGCGGCGCCAGGATATGTAACGGCGGCTTTCATACGGGTATCCATGTAGAAAAGGGAAAGCAGTATGATTTTTCCGTGTTTGCGCGTACAGACGCGGATACGGCGCGTCTGCCGGTCTGCGTTGCCGTGGAGGATGCGGTGCACGGAAGCTGTGCGGGCCATGCAGCGGGGGCGGATGATAATAGTGACACGATTGTCATAAGTGGGACAGAGTGGACAAGGTACGAGCTTGTGCTCACGGCGTCCGAAACGACCGACAGCGGGCGGCTGGTGCTGACGCTGGGCAGCCGGGGCAGCTGTGATCTGGATATGGTGTCCCTGTTTCCGCAGGATACCTTTATGGGACGCAAGAATGGTCTGCGCAGGGACATTGCGGAGGCCCTGCGGGAGATGCAGCCGAAGTTCATGCGCTTTCCGGGTGGATGCCTGACGCATGACGGCAGCCTCAATGACCATGACCGCAATTCCATGTATCGCTGGCGGCGCACGCTTGGCCCCGTTGAGGAGCGGCCGACATGGCGCAACAACTGGGGGTATAATCAGACGCTCGGCCTAGGCTATTATGAGTATTTCTGCTTCTGTGAGGATATCGGCGCAAAGCCGCTTCCCGTCCTTCCGGGCGGCTTTAACCCGCACAAGGGGGAAGGGGCCGCGATGGAGGAGCTTGGCGCATGGGTACAGGAAGCGCTGGACCTGATAGAGTTTGCAAACGGCGGCACAGATACGCGGTGGGGGCGCGTCCGCGCGGATATGGGGCATGAAGAGCCGTTTGGGCTGGAATATCTGGGAATCGGAAACGAGGAAATCGGGGAGGGCTTCTTTGAGCGGTATCCGTATTTCCACAAAGCGATTCGTGAGAAGTACCCGCAGATAAAGCTGATTAACACGGCAGGGCCTTTTGCGGCGGGCGAGGGCTATGAAGCTGGATGGAGCAGCGCGCGGCAGTATGGCTCCGATTTCGTGGACGAGCATTACTATGCTTCGCCGGAATGGTTTCTTGCCAATATGCATCACTATGAGGATTACGACGAGAACGGGCCGAGGGTATTTCTGGGAGAATACGCGTCCTGGGGGAATACCTGTTATAACGCGATTGTCGAGGCGGCGTATATGACGCATCTGGAGCGTGCAAAGGCGGTTGCGCTTGCCTGCTATGCGCCGATGCTCTGCAATGCCGATTATGTCAACTGGAAGCCGGATATGCTCTGGTTTAATAACCATGCCGTCTTAAAGACGCCCAATTACTATGTGCAGAAGATGTTTATGGAGAATCAGGGAACGGATGAGGTACGCTTCGAGACGGAGGAGCTGTCGGAGACGATTTTGCTGTCTGACGCGCCGGCGATAACCGGAGCCGTTGTGCTTGCGGGAAACGATATTGAAGGCACGGTGGAGAATATATGCTTTGTGGATCATGTGTCAGGTAAAGCGGTGCGGCTGCCGTCGTTTTCGATTGGATTGGATAACGGGGAGCACCCAATCTGTGAGGCACAGAGCGGCGACTATCATTTAGAATTGTCATTCCGCAGAAAATCAGGCAGAAAAGGGTTCAAGCTGTTCTTTGGCAGACATGGCGATGCGGATACGCAGCGTGGAAGAGAGCGCCTGGCCGGTGGGAATACGCTGGTGTGGGAATTTGGCGGATGGGACAACTGGGACTGCAATCTTTCGTCTGCCTATAACGGACGCAGCTCCGTTATTTCGCACCGCATTTTCCATGTAGAGGATATTGACTATACCCTGCGGCTGGAGGTGCAGGGGCGTCATATCCGCACCTATGTCAACGGCGTCTGCTATAATGATACGGTCGACAGGCTGCCGGAGCTGGAGGAGCTTTATATTGCTGCGAGCACGCAGGAGGACGCCGCGATTCTCAAGGTGGTCAACCTGACCGGCGAGGAAAAAGCGACGGAGCTTGTACTGGAAGGGGCGCTGCGCAGCAGGGCGGCGGTTACCTCGTTGAGCGGACACAAGCTGTCGGCGGAGAACACATTTGAGCATCCGGACACGGTGACGCCGCGCACGGAGACGGCGGCAGTACAGGATAATCGGCTGACCTACGCATTCCCGCCGCACTCGGTTACGGTGCTGCGGTTTACATAAGGAGTATTTGCCGTCGACTGCGGGTATTTTGGAGGGCGGGGAGCGGCAGAGCAAAGTATGCATAAGAGAAGCGGGGAGGCCGGCATGTATCGTATATATATTGTAGAGGATGATGAAATTATAGCCCGCAGCGTGAAGCGTCATTTGGAGGGCTGGGATTACGAGGCGCGGTGCGCCTCGGATTTTTCCGACATTATGGCGGAGTTTACGGCGTTTGCGCCGCAGCTGGTGCTGATGGATGTAAAGCTGCCGTTTTATAACGGATATTATTGGTGCGGAGAGATTCGCAAGGTATCCAAGGTACCGGTGATTTTTATTTCGTCGGCGTCGGAAAATATGAATATTGTAATGGCTGTCAATATGGGCGGAGATGATTTTATCGCAAAGCCCTTTGACCTGGAGGTGCTGACAGTCAAAATCCAGGCGATGCTGCGCCGCAGTTATGATTTTACGGCGCAGTCGGTACTGCTGGAGCACAGGGGCGCCCTGCTCAATCTTACGGAGGCGACGCTGACCTACCATGACAGGAAGCTGGAGCTGACCAAGAACGAATGGAAGATTCTGCAGACGCTGATGGAGAACAAGGAAAAGGTGGTGAGCAGAGAGGCGCTGATGACAAAGCTGTGGGAGAGCGACAGCTATGTGGATGAGAATACCCTCTCGGTAAATGTCAACCGCCTTCGAAAACGACTGGAGGAGGCCGGACTTACGGACTTTATTGTGACGAAGAAAGGAATCGGGTATCGTATCGGATGAACAGTGGCATCAAATTGTTTCTGTCCTATTTAAGGATGTATGTCTGGTGGATGGGCATGCTTTTGTTTACGGGATTTGTGATGAGCGGCGTTATGGCGGTAAACGGGATTGCGATGGCGGAGATTTTCTATGGGGCAGGCGTGTGCCTGTTTTTACTGGCAGTGGCGCTTGGCATCGGATACCGGCATTTTCTTCGAAGATACAGGGAGCTGGAACGGCTGGAGAACAGCATTGCGGTGACGCTTGGCGATATGACGGCGCCCGCCAATCCGATTGAGGCCGAGTATCAGGAGCTGCTGCGGATTTTGATGGACGAAAAGGTTGGCAGGGAGAATGCCGCCGGACGGCGCGCAAAGGAGTTCAAGGAATATTTTGCCCTGTGGGTGCATCAAATCAAAACGCCGATTTCCGCGATGCGTCTGCTGCTGCAGGAAGGCGGCGCAGAGGGGGACCGCACGGAGGAGCAGGAGGAGCTGTTTCTGATCGAGCAGTATGTGGAAATGGCGCTCCAGTATATCCGTCTGGATTCCGAGACCAATGATTTTGTGCTGGAGAAGACGGATTTGGACAGCGTGATTAAGGATGCGGTCCACAAATATGCCAGGCTGTTTATCCGCAGAAAAATCCGGCTGCAGTATACAGACGTGAATGTCAGGGCTGTAACCGACGGGAAGTGGCTTACCTTTGTGGTGGAGCAGCTTCTGGCAAACGCGATTAAGTATACGCCCGCAGGGTGGGTTGCCATCTATGTCGAGGAGAATGCGCTGGTGATAGAGGACAGCGGCATCGGGATCCGTGCAGAGGATCTGCCGCGGGTTCTGGAAAAGGGCTATACCGGCTATAACGGGCGCGGCAATGAGCATTCTACCGGTATCGGGCTGTATCTGTGCAACAAGATAATGAAGCGTCTGAACCATAAGATAACCATAACATCCAAGGAGGGCAAGGGGACAAAGGTCTGTATTGCGTTTCCGGAGAGCGGCATGGAATGATTACGTTTTGAGATGGTGCGTATGAAGCTATATGAGAAAAAGCAAATCAATTGGAAAAATATGTTGTTTGATAACAGGACGCTGTTTGGGCTGATTTTGCCAATCATCATAGAGCAGTTTTTGAACTCCTTTATGGGGATGGTGGACACGATCATGGTTTCGACGGTTGGAAGCGAGGCAATATCGGCGGTGTCGCTTGTGGATTCGATCAATAACCTTGTGATACAGGTATTTTCGGCAATGGCAGCCGGCGCAACAATTATCTGCTCACAATATATCGGCAGCGGGAACAAGAAAGAAAGTAACAGGGCCGCAGGACAGGTGGTTTTTACGGCGTCTGTCATTTCGCTCTCAATAGCGGTGTTTTGCATTTCAGGCGGAGAGAGGCTTTTACGACTGGTATTCGGCGCCGTAGAGGCCTCCGTGATGGAACAATCCGTCGTTTATTTTGTGATAACAGCTATTTCGTATCCGTTTTTGGCATTGTTCAGCGCGGGGGCTGCGTTTTACAGGGCGTCGGGCAATTCAAAGCTTCCGACGAAGGTATCTATTGCTTCCAATGTCATAAATGTAATAGGAAACGCAGTGTTTATCTATGGCTTTCAGTGGGGTGTTGCGGGGGCTGCGTTTGCGACGCTCTTATCAAGAGTATTCTGTACAATTGTGATTTTTTGCTGTCTAAGAAAGCCGGGACAGACAATTGTGGTAAGAGACTGCTTAAAGATCCGCCCCGATATTTCGCTGATAGTGGCAATAATGGCGATAGGCGTTCCATCGGGGATTGAAAACGGAATGTTCCAGTTTGGAAAGCTTGCAGTCCAGTCCACCGTTTCGACAATGGGGACGACAGCTATGTCGGCACAGGCGATGACAAATATTTTTGAGAATGTGAACGGCATTTTTGGCAACAGTGTGGGGATTGGGCTTATGACGGTAGTCGGTCAATGCATTGGTGCGGATAAGAAAGAAGAAGCAAAATATTATATGATAAAGCTGATGCGCATTGCGGGAATCGGGACATTTGTATCCTGTCTTTTGGTACTTGCAATCACAAGGCCCGTAGCATGGCTTGCCGGCATGGAGCCTGAAGCGGCACAAATGTGTTTTGAGCTGGTTGCCGCAATGACGGTTATAAAGCCCTTTATATGGGTAGGCGCATTTGGGCTGCCATATGGACTTCGGGCGGCCGGCGATGTAAAGTTTTCCATGATAGCTTCTGTCAGTATTATGTGGGGCTGCCGCGTGGCGCTTGGTATTTTTCTCGTAAGGGTATTTCAATTCGGACTTACGGGCGTGTGGATTGGAATGTTTGCCGATTGGATTGTCAGGGCAGTTATATTTACGACAAGGTTTGTAAATGGGAAATGGCTTCGTTACAAGATGTCCTGAAGGAACCGAAAAGGGCGGGTTTTTTATTGACAATCGCTATGGCGGATGCTATTATGATATAAATTTCGGGAAAAAGGAATTAAAGGAGAATCCAGGATGAGACACAATCTGTATTCAAGACATTGTATGCACATGTACGACAGACGTACCCGCTTATAGCCGTATGAGATATGCACGGGCAGATAAGCGGTAGGTCTTATTGTCTGATGCATAAACGGGAATGCAGGCTGCTTTTACAGATGGTATCTTGTTGAATCAACGCATCAGGCACAGGAACGCCCGGTGCGTTTTTTATGCTATAGGAAAGTGCGACAGCGTAAATCATTTCAGGAAGAATATTGTCAGAAGGAGGCAGAACATGAAACAACAATTTCCGGATTACACCAACTGCATTGCAAATTTAGCCAACTCCATACTGCGGGCGTTTGGCATGGACGAGGGGCGGCAGAGCTTAAAAGCGTTGGATGCGTATCTGCAAAAGGACTACGAAAATATCGTGGTGCTTCTGCTGGACGGAATGGGAAAATCCATTATTGAGAAAAATCTTGACAGGGACGGATTTTTCAATACGCATCTGGCGGCGGTGTACAGCTCCGTATTCCCGCCGACAACGGTGGCTGCGACCACATCCGCCGCCACCGGACAGAATCCGTGCGGGCACAGCTGGCTGGGCTGGGACTGCTACTATCCGCAGATTGACAAAAACGTCACGGTTTTTCTGAATCGGGAGACCGGGACAGAGACCCCCGCTGCGGATTACAATGTCGCGTGGACCTACTGCGGGTATGAGAGCGTGGTGCAGAAAATCAGGAAAAACGGGGGAAACGCGTTTGAAGTGGCGCCGTTTGCGGATCCGTTTCCGGATACCTTCGGCGAAATCTGCGGGCGGATTAAGGAATTATGCGGCCAGCCCGGCAAAAAATATATTTATGCCTACTGGAGTGAACCGGACGGCACCATGCACCGAAAAGGGTGCTGCGGGCAGGAGGCAAAGCAGGTGCTTGGGGAGCTGGAGGAGGAGGTGCGCCGGCTGTGCGGGGAACTGGAAAATACCCTTGTAATCGTCACTGCGGATCACGGGCATATGGACACAAAGGGGACGGCCATAACGGACTATCCGAGGATAATGGAGTGTCTGGTGCGTATGCCGTCCATTGAGCCAAGAGCCCTGAATCTGTTTGTCAAAAAAGAAAAGCGGGAGCTGTTTGAGCGGGAATTTCGGAAGGAATTTGGCGATAAATTCCTGTTATGGACGAAGCAGGAGGTTCTGGACAGGAAGCTGTTTGGCCCCGGAGAAGAGCATCCGAATTTCAGGGGAATGCTTGGCGATTATCTGGCGATTGCGGTCGATGATTTGACCATTTACAGCACCAGGGAGGAAAAGGACTTTTTTATCAGCGTGCATGCGGGGCTTACGGAGGAGGAGATGGCGATTCCGCTGATTATAGTGGAAAAATAACCTTACAAAACTGTAAGAAACGATGTTGAAATGTAAGCTGAATCGATAGCGGCGTTTTTCCTTTTTTGCTAAGGTATAAATATCTTGAGACAGAAAGGGGCATGTAAAATGGCAATTTTAGAGGTGCATAATTTAAAAAAGGTATATACGACGCGCTTTGGCGGAAATCAGGTGCAGGCGCTGTCCAATCTGAATTTTTCCGTGGAGGAAGGGGAATATGTTGCGATTATGGGAGAGTCCGGCTCCGGAAAGACGACGCTGCTCAACATTCTCGCGGCGCTTGACAAGCCTACAGGCGGCGAAGTCCTGCTTGGCGGGAGAAATATCGTGACGATTAAGGAACGGGAGATCTCGGCATTCCGCCGTGACAATCTGGGCTTTGTCTTTCAGGATTTTAACCTGCTGGATAATTTCTCCTTACAGGATAATATTTTCCTGCCGCTTGTTCTTCAGGGCGTGAAGCCGCGGGAGATGGAAGAACGGTTGAAGCCGATTGTCGATAAGCTTGGCATTGGCAGTCTGATGAAAAAGTATCCTTATGAGGTATCGGGCGGGCAGAAGCAGCGTACCGCGGTAGCGCGGGCGCTGATTACCAGGCCGCAGCTGATTCTCGCGGACGAGCCGACGGGGGCGCTCGATTCGAAGGCGGCGCACGGATTGCTGCGCATGTTTGGTGAGATTAACGGCGAGGGCCAGACCATTTTGATGGTGACGCACAGCGTCAAGGCGGCAAGCCATGCCAAAAGAGTGCTGTTTATCAAGGACGGCGAGGTATTCCACCAGCTGTACCGCGGGGGCTTAAGCAACGAAGAGCTGTACGTGAAGATCTCGGATACGCTTACTGTCCTGGCGGCAGCGGCCGTTTAGAAAGGGGGAGGAGGCGCTATGAAAAAGCTGTATTTCCGACTGGCGGCGACCAATATGAAGAATAACCGTCAGCTCTATCTCCCTTATCTGCTGACGGGCATGCTGTCCGCCGCGATGTTTTATATTATGCTGGCGATACAATATGACGACGGCATCCGGCAAATGCGGGGAGCCGGCAATCTCGAGGCAATTTTGATATTCGGCACTTATGTCATACAGATATTTGTCTTTGTGTTCCTGTTTTACACCAACAGCTTTATTATCAAGCGCAGGAAAAAGGAAATCGGAATATATAATATCCTTGGCATGGAGAAGAAGCATATTGCGCGGGAGCTTGCCATAGAGGCGGTGTTTACGGGCGTTGTCTCCACAGGCGGCGGTCTGGTGGTCGGCATTGTATTTCACAAGCTGCTGATGATGCTGCTGTACCGCATAACGGGACTTGTCACGCCGATACAGTTCTATGTGTCGGGCAAGGGGGTTTTCAGGACGATCGTGCTGTTTGGCGTGATTTACGCGGCGGCGCTTGCCTATGATCTGCTGCAGGTAAGGCTGTCCAATCCGATAACGCTTCTGCACGGCACAAGCGCAGGGGAGCGCGAGCCCAGGACGAAATGGCTGATGGCGCTGCAGGGGCTGTGCTGTGTCGCGGCAGGATACTATATTGCGATTACCACGGAGAACCCGCTTCAGGCGCTGACGCTGTTCTTTGTGGCGGTCGTGCTGGTTATTGTGGGAACGTACAGTCTTTTTACGGCCGGCAGCATCGCGGTGCTAAAGCTGCTGCGCAAAAACAAGCGCTATTATTATCAGACAAAGCATTTTACCGCGGTATCCGGCATGATTTACCGGATGAAGCAAAACGCGGTGGGGCTTGCGAATATCTGTATTTTGTCGACCATGGTGCTGGTGGCGGTGTCGACGACCGTATGCCTGTATGTCGGTACGGAGGACGCGCTCAAAAGCCGGTATCCGGAGGAGATCGTCGTGTCAGGCACGCCCGTTTGGGGAGCGGACCATGAAAAGCTGGCAGAGGAGCTGCAAAGGACAATTGAAGAAAACGGCAGGACCGTGACGGCCCGGCGGGAATGTACCACTTTCGCGCTCTTTGGCATAGATGAAGGGGAGAACGGCCTCCGGCTGACACAGGACGACGGGGAGATTAACGTGAATTATGATAAGCTGGCAATGCTGGATTTCATAACCAGAGAGGATTACGAGCAGTATGAGCAGGTGTCGCTGGGAACGCTTGCGCCGGATGAGGTAATTGTTGTCGGAACCCCTGCGTACACCCTGCCGGAGCTGAAAGTGCTTGACAGGACCTACCGGGTGAAAACCGTTGAGCTGCCCGACGAGGCCGTTGCGGACAGCAAGGACAGCGTCATTATAGGAAGCGGATATTACGTCATTATGGCGGACGAGGCGGCGTTTCGGGAGGTATATGAAATGCAGAGCGCATACTTCGGGGAGAATGCGGCACAGTGCAGATATGAGCTTCTTCTGGGAATTGACGGCAGCAGGAGCGAGCGGATTGCGTGCGACAACGCCGTCAGCGACAGGCTCGCCGCGATTGCATCTGATACCGGACTGACAGGCTGCCATACCGTCCGGGGCGAGTACCGTGAGCACAACCGCTCAGACTTTATGCTGATGAACGGAGGCTTCCTGTTTCTGGGGCTTTTCCTTGGCAGTATGTTCCTGATGGTGACGGTACTGATTATCTTTTACAAGCAGATATCGGAGGGGTATGAAGACAGAGAGCGGTTTGCGATTATGGAAAAGGTGGGGATGAGCAGCCAGGAGGTTAAAGCGACCATCAGCGGGCAGGTCCGCATGGTGTTTTTGCTGCCGATTGTCACCGCGGCAATCCATGTGTGGGCGGCATTCCCCATGATAAGGCGTCTGCTGATGATGTTCGGGCTGATGAACGGAAGATTGTTTGCCCTGTGCATGCTCGGGACAATCATTGCGTTTGGCGTGATTTACTTTATTGTATTTCTGGCAACCTCGCGCAGCTACTATAAGATTGTGGGAAATCAGATTTAACGCCCCTAAAGGGATCCCTTTAGGGGTTCCTTTAAGATACCGCTTTCATTGATGACTGCAATCATTTCGCGCAGTGTTTCGACCGGAAGCACCAGCGCAAAGCGGACATAGCCCTCGCCCATGCTGCCAAAGGCATCTCCGGGCGTGCAGAGTACGCCGGTCCGCTCCATAAGCTCCATGCAGAATTCCTGCGATGAGGAATAGCCCCTGGGGATTCTTGCCCATGCGAACATGGTCCCCTGGCTTGTGCGGATGTCCCAGCCGATAGAACGCAGGCCGTCGCAAAGGACATCCCGCCGCTGCTGGTATTTCGCGCACTGCGCTTTTACGCCGTCGAGGGGGCCGGTCAGCGCCGCGATTGCCGCGTGCTGTATCGGAAGAAACATGCCAAAGTCATACTGGGAGCGGAGGAGCTTCACCGCGCCGACAACCTCCCTGTTGCCGACAATAAAGGAGACTCTTGCGCCGGTCAGATTAAAGGACTTTGAGAGGGAAAACATTTCCACTCCGACCTCCTTTGCGCCGTCATAGGAAAGAAACGAGCCGCCGTAAGCGCCGTCATAAATAATATCGGAGTAGGCATTGTCGTGGACGACAATAATATTGTACCGCTTTGCAAATGCGATAAGCTCCCTGTAAAAGCTTTCGGGCGCAATGGCGCAGACCGGATTATACGGATAGGAGACCATGATATACTTGGCGCGCCGTGCAATATCCTCCGGAATCTCGTCGAACCGGGGAAGAAAATCGTTCTCTTCCTTCAGATCATAGAAGTAGAGCTGGGCATGTCCGAAATAAGCGCCTGCCTCGAATACGGGGTAGCCCGGATTCGGAAGCAGCACGACGTCGCCGGGATTGCAGAGCGCCATGCCGATGTGGGCAATTCCCTCCTGAGAGCCGTTTACGGAGGCAGCTTCGTCGTCGTCGAGCGCTACGCCGAAACGCCGCTGATAGTAATCCCTCAGAGCGGTGTGCAGCTCGGGCAGATCCTTCAGCGCATAGTGAAAATTGTCCGGATTCTGCGCGGCTTCTGTTAATGCGCTGCGGATGTGGTCCGCTACGGGAAAATCCGGTGTTCCCACGGACAGGTTGTAGACCTTTTTTCCGCTTTTGAGCAGCGCGTCCTTTTTCTCGTCCAACGCCGCAAAGATTCCTGTCTGAAAATGTTCAAGCCGCCGGGATACTTCAATGTTCATAGAGAATGCCTTTCTGATTGGGTAATCGCGATTAAAACGTAATTGCGAGCATATACAGGTTAAATGATTGTTTCAATGGATACATTTTTCTGCGCGGAGAGCTGCATGATACTGTTATAATATTGTTCCTGCAGGTCAACAATGCGGTTGTTTTCTGTCTGGATAATCGGACGGCAATAGCTGTCGCGGTTGATAAAAATTACCTTGCCTTCTGTCCCGTTGCTCAGCGTAACGGTATGGCTGAGGTAGGAATTGGCAACGTTCTCCAAAAAGGTCAGGATATATTTCAAATCGTATTTCTGCAGTCCGTCATCCTCAAAAAATTTGATAACGGAAAACGGGCACATGGCCGTGCGGTAGCAGCGCTCGCTTGTCATTGCGTCAAAAACGTCGGCGATGGTGACAAGCCTGGTAAAGCGGTCAATCTCATCCCGCGTGACGCCGTAGGGATAGCCGCTGCCGTCGCATTTCTCGTGGTGCATCAGCGCCGTATTTTTTACGGCCTCGGGAATATTGTGATATTTGCTGAGCAGATAAAAGCCCTCCGTGGTGTGGGTCTTGACGATTGCAAATTCCTCAGGGGTCAGCTTCCCCGGTTTTTTGAGAATGCCGGCGGGGAGCATAAACTTTCCGATGTCGTGGAACAGGCCGCATTCCGCCGCAAGCATCTGGTCCGCCTCGGAAAAATGAAGCCAGCGCGCAAGCACATAGGATATCAACGCCACGTCGATACAGTGCCAGTAAACGGAATCCTCGGTATTGTGCATATTCAGGAGCATGTCAAAAACACTGATGCTGCCGTTGTCCGGATGAAGAATATGCTCAAGCTCCCGCAGCAGCTCGTCCGCGTGAAAAGGCTCGTTAAAGGACAGGGACTTTGTCAGCATGTCCTCAAAATGCGCCGCGCATTTGTTGAAGTCGTGTGTAAAGCGGACAAACTGCTCGCTGTTCTTTAGCCTTTCCTTATTGGACAGGTTATATTCCTCCGCTGAGGCGGAAGAATCGGCGGATTCCGCACAATAAGAGGCGATCATTGGCCGGTTCAGTTCATTGGCGTTTGTCTCGCCGTCAATTGGAACATAATAAATAGAGAAATTCGCAAGACATGCGATAATATTCTCTGTGAGCACGACACCCCTCGGTACGATGACCTTGCCATCGTAGTTTTTAATATCCTCGGCGGTTATCATGCCCGGAACAAGGTCTGAAATAGGTATCCGGTTCATCAATACGCCCCTCCCTGCTGATTTATGGTATTGCATTTCTTTCATTTTAACCATAAAATGGAGAAAAGTCAAACATTAGGAGGTTTCGGGATGAAAAAATACAGTAAAATACACAAGCTGTCAGACAACAAATTTCTCAATCTGTTCCGGCTGGACGCCATTACGGACAGCGGGCGCACCTTTGACTATTTCTTTGTATCACGCAGAAAGGAGAATCGGCTCAAGCTCCTGACCGGTGACAGTGCGGCGGAGGGGGTGGTCATTTATCCGATATGGAAGGGCGCTCCGGACAGAATCGTGATGATACGGCAGTATCGTTATCCGCTGGGAGACTTTCTGTATGAGCTTCCTGCCGGGCTGATCGATGAAGGGGAGACGCCTGAGCTTGCGGCCGTGCGCGAGATGAAGGAGGAGACAGGCCTGACGTTTGAGGTTTACAATGGGGGAGACGCTGCATACCGCCGGCCGTTCTTTATGGGGGCCGGGTTTACGGACGAGAGCTGTAATGCGGTCTTTGGCTATGCAAGCGGGGAGGTCAGCAGACAGGATCAGGAGGACACGGAGACCATACAGGTATGCATTGTGGATAAAGCAGAGGCGGCGCGGATATTGCGGGAGGAGAAGGTCTCGCTGAGGGCGGCGTATCTGCTTACAGGTTTTTTGCACGCGGACAAAGAGAACCCGTTTGGTTTTTTGGATTGAGGCAAAACGTGCATTTTACGCACGGAATTCATTGACAAAAATGCACGCGATTGTTATACTGAAAGATACATTCGTTTACATATTTAGAAAGCATTTAGAGGAACCAAGGAGCGGCACAAAACGGGGGAGTACGGCATGAAGAAGGTAACAATACAGGATATTGCGGCAGAAATGGGGCTGAGCCGAAACACGGTTGCCAAGGCGCTCAACGGAGGCCTGGTATCGCCGCAGACGCGGCAGGCAGTATTGGAAAAGGCGTGGCAGATGGGCTATGCGAAGCTGGACGAGGGGATGCTCCATGAGATACAGTCCGGCGGCCGCCGGACGAATACGGGAACGATTCTTGTGTTGTTCCGTCATTGGCAGTCCGCCTTCTGGAATAAGACGCTTGCGGGAATCAGCATGGCGGTAAATGACGAGGGCTACCGGATGCAGCTGCATGTTGTCGACGAGGAGGATACGAACGGCGAGGGCGTGCTGCGGGCAATTGCGGAGGACGTCAGGGGCATTATCTTTATGAGCGTGTTCCCGATTGGCTTTGTGCGGGCCGTGGGCAGGGCCGGACTGCCGATGACCTTCTTTAACAGCCCCATTTACGCGCAGGAGTACATCGACCTTGGAGACGTTGTAAATGTGGATGGCTTTTATTCCATGAACCGGTTGACAGGCCATGTTATTAAGGAAAAGGGCTGTACCAGGCTTGCGTATATCGGGTATGCGGAAGGGTCGCGCATGATTCAGGCGCGGTATCTCGGATTTTTGAATGCGTGCAACCAGAACGGGATTGAACTGGATGCGCGGCTTCAGTTTACGCATCCCTCCAATTATACGGCCTTCAGCTATGCGATGGTGGAGGAGGTCGTAAAGAAATTCCCTTATATTCCGGATGCGGTTATCTGTGAGGATGACGACGTCGCTAAGAATGTGGCGCTGGCGTTACTGCAGCTGGATCCGCCGGCGGCGCAGAGAACCGTGCTTACAGGCTTTAACAACACCATTGAACCGGATTTTTTCAAGCGCGATATCCTGACGGTCGAGGTGCGCATGGAGGAGCTGGGCAGGCGGCTTGTAAAGTCGGTAATTGACCGTGTAAAAAAGCCGAGCATGGATGTGACGTTCATCACAATCGCCACCTACCCCAAGCTTTTATAATTTTAATTCCTCCAGAACGGTGCGGCCTACATACAGAACGCTGTTGCGGGATTCCATTGACCACTTTACAAGAAGCACGGAGCGGTCGGCAATCTCGATACAGGTGATGCACCGGGGATGCACACAGCTGCCGGTATTGAAATAGTGCGTTTCCAGACTGCCCAGAACGGGCCGGTGCGTATGGCCGGTTATCAGGCAGCGCTGATTTTTTTCTGCCCAGTGATTCAGGCGCTTTTCACTTTTTTCTTTGATTCTGTAATTTCTGGCGGCGCTGGTGGGATCAAGAATCCCGATTTGCTCCAACGGCTTCCAGACATAGCGGACAAGAAAGCGTGAAAGCTTCCAGAGGGTGGAATTGAGAAGATCCACCTGATTGCCGTGCGTGAGGTAGAATTCAAGGCACGGGCAGGACGCAGGGGAGGCCGGGTCAAAAAAGCCGCAGCCTTTGAGGATAATTCCCGCATGGTAGGGGAAGTCCCTGCTTTCCCGCAGCTCGTAATCGTGGTTTCCGTATATCATATACAGCCTCCCCTGCTTTTGGAAGCAGGAGAGGAGCCAGAAAACATTGCTGTGGATTTCCCGTATCGCGTGTATATTTCTGTTCTCCCACAATTCGTCCCCATCCCCCAGCTCAATATAGGTATAGCCCTGTGCGTAATAGTGCTTCAGTGCCGCGAAGTAAAGGTGCTGGTTTTTGAGGAAATTGTCGTTGGAATTGCCTACGCCCCGATGACAGTCGCTGAACAGGACGAGCCTGGAGTGCGGGGAGAAGGGAACGACCGGGGCATTGCGGAAGCTTTTATCCAGCCGTCTTTCATATCCGCGCCTCATCGGCAGCCGCATCGCCTGCAGCTTTTGCGGCGGCATTTAGCGCGTTTGCGGTCTCTGAAAATGCGGCGGAAAATGCGCGGCAGATAATAGTACAGGCACAGCACGCGGTCGAGGCTGCAGGTGAAGGGCTTTGTAATCCACACAAATAATTTTGTCAGGATGCAGTCCCTGACGTATACCAGACGGCATACGATACGTTTGAAGAAGGACAGCCTGCGCAGGGAGCAGTCCTTATAGGACAGGCACACCTGCAGACGGTACAGATTGACGTCATAGGTATCGGGGTATTGGGCCTCCAGCGCACGGGTAAAGGCGCACAGCAGTTCACGGTTCGGGAAGGTCAGCACCACCTTCATCGATAACCCGCAGGGCTTACAGCAGCGCCCCATAAGAAAGGCGGTGAGCCACCAATGACGTGCACAGACACACGCAAGCGCCTTCTCCTTATAAAACAGCTGCACGGAGATGTGGAGAAGCTCTGCGTCGGAAACGCTTCGGAACAGCGCCCTGCTGCGCTGCGCGGCTGCGACGAGGCCGTCCGCCTTATAGACGCCGACTTCGCAGCCTGCATTGATGCCGTACTGCCCTTTCCAGAACTCAATGAGCCATGTCTGCTCCTTGTAGTCAAAATAAACCGGCTGGCAGTCAAAGACCATGCCGAAATACGGCGCATAGCGGTCAAACAGGGCAGTGTAGCCAAAGGCGCGCTGCGGCGCGTCCAGAGTGGTGGTAAAAATGTCCTGTGAGGCCTCGTAGCAGTAGCCGAAGGGCTCAACCAGGCTTTGCAGCAGACAGATCTTTTCCTCCGTTGTCATACAGCGGAGCCGCTTGCGTATTTTTCTTTTGCGATGATGGTTGAAGAGGCACAGGGAGAGCGCCAAAATAAGAAGAAAACCGACAAAAAAATACATAATTGAACTCCATATGAGCTTTTTCTGTATTTTATGCATAAAAAATGCTGTGCGTTCGTGTCAGACGGTCCTTAAGGAGAGGGAGAGCGCCCCTTCGAAAATACCGACGGGAATCTCGTCTTCAAAGCTGTAAACTGTCGGAAGGACCTCTTCCGTCATATTCGCATAGACGGTAACGCGCTTCTTATACGGGTCCGCAATCCAATATTCCCGTACGCCGGCGCGGATGTATTTGTACAGCTTGACAGTGGTGTCCTTCTGGCGGGATTCGGGCGAAAGGACTTCAATAATGAAGTCGGGCGCACCGGCAATGTACTGCGGGGTGATTTTGTCCCTGTCGCATATGACAAGGATGTCGGGCTCCAGCAGGGTATAGGTGTCGTCATCGAGGCGCACGGGCGTCGGCGCCGGAAAAACCAGGCATTCACAGTGATTCTCCCGGATGTATCCCGTCAACTGGAAGACATATTCGGTCACAATCTGCTGGTGTGTGGTGCTTACGGCAGCCTGCTCATAAAGGGCGCCGTCTATCAGCTCTACCCGCCTGTGCGGCAGAGTGTAGTAATCCTCCAGCGTATGGCGCGCAAGCGCGCTCTCTCGCGGCGATCCATAGGAAGCGCTGTCCGAAAGGCATGCGGAGGCCGGTGAGGAATCCAACGCCTCAAAAGCACGGGCGAGCGCGTTCAGTGTGTCAAACCGCGGCGTTTTTGTCTCGCCGCTGAAGATTTTCTGGATAGTCCCCTTCGGGACGCCGGACAGCTCGGAGAGTCTGTCGTAAGAGCAGCCGAGTGCCTGCTTTAGATAGAGCATTTGCTTTACGTTCATCAGTAGTTCCTCCTTTGGAAATGATACGAAACGGATACAATATGATACGATATACGGCTATTGTATCAAATAATCACCGTTTTGTAAAGCGGGAAATTACCGAAAATAACAACTACAAACAATCGTTAAGCATTTTCCGCAAAATCACTGACAAAGCAACGGATATGTCCTATTCTTAAACAGGCCTTAGCGGGCGTTTATTTTTTGAGATTTACGGCTTGCCGAATATCGGCAAATGCGATACAATTATCTAATATTCAAAAATTTCAAAACGAGAGTGAATTCAATGAATCCATTAATTAAATGGCCGGGCGGTAAGTCGGGTGAAATAAAAAAGATAGAGAAATACATTCCTTCCTATGACCGATATGTCGAACCCTTTTTGGGCGGGGGCGCCTTATTCTTTCATCTTAATCCCGGGAAAGCGGCAGTAAATGATATTTCCCGATCCCTTATGCAATTTTACCGATTAATAAAAGAACAGGATTCGCGGCTGTACGATATGCTTTTGTGCTATAACGACAGCTTTAATAATCTTGTCGGTATTTGCGAGGAGCATTATGCGGATATTTTCAGGATTTACCGGAGGCTGGCCGAGGGGGCGGTTGACAGGGAGGCGCTGCGGGGACAGCTTGAGGAGCTGCTGTCTGCGCTGGCAGATAAGATATACGGCGGCTTTTCCGAGGACCTGATTTTGGACAGGACGCTGTTTATGCAGCATGTCTGTGAAATGGTTATCGACAAGATGTACAGAACCATCCAAAACAATCTTAAAACGCCCTTTTCAAAAACGGACTTGAAGAACAACCTGATAACCGGGTTTTCAAGCGGATATTATATGTATTTCCGCAGCGTCTATAACGATATCAGCCTTGGGCGTATCCGGCCTGCATCCCTGCAATATGAAATCGCCAATTTCTGTTTTATCCGCGAATACTGCTATGGCTCCATGTTCCGATATAACAGCAGGGGGGAATTCAATATTCCTTACGGCGGCATGTCCTATAATACCAAGAACTTTAAGACCAAAATCGACAATATGTTCAATAAGGACATGGAGAATATTTTCAGGAACACGGAAATCTACTGCACCGATTTTGAGGAGTTTATGGAGCAGGCGAGGCTTACGGAGAGAGACTTTATGTTTCTGGATCCTCCCTATGACACGGATTTCTCCGATTATGAGGGAAAGGATTTTACGAAGAAGGACCAGGAGCGGCTGGCCTGCGCGCTGACAAGAACCGCCGCACAGTTTATTCTTGTTATCAAAAATACGGACTTTATTTATTCGCTGTATAAGGACAAGTTCAATATCCTGTCCTTTGACAATCAGTATGCATATAATATGCGCAGCCGCAATGAACGAAAGGTTGAGCATCTGCTCATCACCAATCTCTCCATACGTTAGTGTGGAGAGATTTTCGCTCCATACGTTAGTGTGGAGAGATTTTAATGTACGCCGTCAAGGCACTGGTCAATCATGGCGGTAATTCTTCTGTTGAGGTCAATCTCATCCAGCGCTTCCTTGTATATTTGCACAAAATCATCAAAGGAGATGTCCGTAGGCAGTATTTTGTTCCAGAAATTGGAACCGATCAGAAACATTGACGGGTAGTTGAGATGCTTTTTGATGACCCCCTTCCACGCGTTCCCTTCTCCGTCTTTATTGTACAGGGTGGCAAAATATGCCTTGCAGTTCTCGATTCCCATATCGACATAGATTGTCAGCAGCTTCTCGACGTTTGAGGGCGCATTGGAGCTGTCAAGCATGCCGCCGCCCGTCAGCTCGCAGATGTTCCAGTTTTTGCCGTCAAAAAATGCGAGATCTACCTGTTTGGTGTAGATGCTGTCGGTTTTGAACTCTGCTGCGAGCGGCAGCAGGCACTCGCGGATGCTTTCCTGTGTTACGGAGCTTTCCCTGCGTCCCTGTCCTCTTCCGTTGGCGGCGTTGTTGGCGCGGAAGGACGCGATTTTCCCGCGCAGGTCTCCGTTGAAGGTATCGACGTCGGTGACGACAATCTGTCCGCTGGTGGCGGCAGCGTCGATGCTGTGGCTCAGCTTTCGGGGATTGACAATGGCGGGGACATTTTCTTCACCGAAGCGCATCCGGGCAATGCGTTTGGCGCAGGATTCGGTGGCAAAGCCGCTTTTGGATTCAAAGCTGCTGACAAAGACCATATTGGCTGTGATGCGCCTGTCCATCTGGCTTAACAGGAAATTGTTGATTTTTTTGCGGTAATTGGGCACAAAATCAGCCTCTATAAGCTCGGTAAGCTTTGAAAACTCTTCGATGATGATATCCTTAATCTGTTGTCTCATTCCAGGTGCTCCTTTGTATTTATTCCAATATTTACCAGTAAATTAATAATGTAATTAACTATGATATTAAAGCCTTTGGGGGGCCGAGTCAAGATTTTATTGTAATACTTTCACAATATCTTTTTCCTTAACCGGCTAAAACAGGCGCGCGTGCCCTTGCCGGTTAAGGGAAACCGGTGCAAAACAGCGGCTTCTGTCGAAGGCGGAAGGGGACCGGATATTATACAATCTGACAATGAAAGCCGGCTGATAAAGGCAGATTGTACAGCCGGACTTAAGACGAGGCGTTTCGCGCAGCCGGATTTGTCAATCCGCCGGCCGTGTTTTTGTTGATAGTGCCGTATCAAAAGCTGCTTATTGCGTTTCGTGTTGAATTATAGTAAAATCAAAGTAAATGGCGCAATTAATTTAAACTAAAAATAAAAAATGCGCAACAGATGGAGGGCGAAAGCAATGATGATTCATTATAATGAGAAAGAAAGGACTTTTAAGCTGGACACACCCAATACAAGTTATATGATTGGAATCGTGGATGAGGAAGGCTTTATCGGCCATATTTATTATGGAAGAAGGCTGAAGGCTCCGGAGGCCGCGTATCTGATGCGGACGCAGGAGGCGCCCTTTGTCCCGAGCATAAACAACCGGGAGCGCTGTTCCTTTTATGACTGTTTTCCGTTTGAATATCCGACCGGCGGCGTGGGGGATTATCGGGAGAGCTGCCTTGATATCCGGACAAAGGGAGGGCATGCGGGCGCTATGCTCACCTATGTGTCCCATGAGATTTTTAAGGGAAAGCCTGAGCTTGAAGGGCTTCCGGCCGCGTTTGGCGGGGAGGAGGCGTGTATGACGCTGCGCCTGACTTGTGAGGACAAGGCCGCCGGGATGCGCGCGGAGCTGCTCTACACCGTGTTTAATGACACGGATGTCATAATAAGAAGCGTGCGGATAACCAATATCGGACAGGAGCATTTTTATCTGACCAGGGTATACTCGGCATGTATTGATATGGATAACAATGATTTTGACATGGTCTCGCTTCACGGGAGCTGGGCACGGGAACGCCGTATCCAGCGCAGGGCCCTGGGGTATGGCATTCAGAGCGTGAGTTCTTTCAGAGGAGAGTCCAGCCATCAGGATCACCCGTTTCTTGCGCTGGTGGGCAGGAACACGACGCAGGAGAACGGAGAGGTTTATGCGATGAACTTCGTCTATTCAGGGAACTTCCGGGCGCAGGCGGAGGTATCGCAGTTTGGATATGTCCGTATGTCTATGGGTATCCATCCGCAGAACTTCTGCTGGAAGCTGGAGGCGGGGGAGAGCTTTCAGGCGCCGGAGGTAACGATGGTTTATACGGATAAAGGCTTTGACGCGATGACGGCTTCCTTCCACCGTCATTATAAGAACCATCTGATACGCGGGGAATATAAGGATAAGAAACGCCCGATTTTGATTAATAACTGGGAGGCGACTTATTTTGACTTCAATACCGAGAAGCTTCTTTCTATTGCGCGGGAGGCCTCTGCGCTGGGCATTGAGATGCTGGTGATGGACGACGGGTGGTTTGGCGCAAGAAACAGCGATAACTGCGCGCTTGGCGACTGGCAGGTAAACGAGCGGAAGCTGAGCGGCGGCCTGAAATACCTTGTGGATGAGGTGAATAAGCTGGGCATGAAATTCGGCATCTGGTTTGAGCCGGAGATGATTTCACCCGACTCTGACCTCTACAGGGCGCATCCGGACTGGGCGATTGCGATTCCGGGCAGAACCGCTACCGAATCAAGACAGCAGTATGTATTGGATCTGTCCAGAAAAGAGGTCGTTGATGATGTTTATGAAATGGTGGCCAAAATCCTTCGAAGCGCGAATATTGAGTACGTGAAGTGGGATATGAACCGCCAGCTCACCGACATCGGCAGCTACGGGCTTCCTGCGGACAGACAGGGAGAGCTCTGCCATCGCTATGTACTCGCGGTATATGCACTGCAGGGCAGGCTCATACAGGAATTTCCGTATCTTCTGCTGGAGAACTGTTCCGGCGGCGGCGCGCGGTTTGACCCGGGCATGCTCTACTTTAGTCCGCAGATCTGGTGCTCCGACGATACGGATGCGATTGAACGGCTGGCGATTCAGGAGGGAACGGCGCTGATTTATCCGCTTTCGACGATGGGGGCGCATGTGTCGGATTGTCCGAATCATGCAGTCGGCAGGAATACGCCGTTTGAGACAAGGGGGATTGTGGCGCTGGCGGGCACCTTTGGCTATGAGCTGGATGTGACGCGCATTCCGAAGGAGGACAGGGAACAGATTCCGGCGCAGGTGGCGATGTACCATCAGTATAACGATCTTGTGCGGGAAGGGGATTATTACCGTATTGCCTCCTATTCACAGAATCAGGAGTTTGACTGCTGGCAGGTGGTCAGCGAGGATAAGGCGCAGGCGCTTGTGACCTTTGTGCAGGTATTGAATCATCCGAATTATAAGTCGCGGCGTATCCTGCTGAAGGGACTGGATGAAAACAAGCGATACCGGGTGCGCTTCGTAAACGGGGACGCGGCGCCGGAGGCTGCTTACAGCGGGGATACGCTGATGAAGGCGGGGCTTTTAATCCCAAGGCTGTGGGGAGATTTTCAGGCAAGGCTGATAGCCTTGACGGAGGAACAGGAAACAAAGGGTTAAACAGAAGACTGGAACACGACCATAATAAATGAAGTCGGTTATTGATCGGAGGAAGAGCAGGTATGGTAAAGGCAGTAAAGCTTGCGGATATAGCGGAAAGGGTTGGCGTCAGCGTAGTAACCGTGTCCAAGGCTTTGTCAGGACAGAAGGGAGTCAGTGAGGAGCTGCGGGAGCGCATCAGGGTGCTTGCGGACGAGATGGGGTATGTGGCCATCCATGCGCCCCATGGCGCCAAAAACAAATCTTACACGATAGGCGTCGTTACTTTTGAGGGATACTTTACCAAGTTCGCATCCTTCTATTGGAAGATGTATCAGGAATTTGCGACGCGCTCCGTCCAGAAGAACTGCTTTTCCATGCTGGAGGTGATTACGAAATACGATGAGGACGGTCTGGTGCTGCCCAAGCTGATGCAGGAGGACCGGGTCAACGGCATCGTTATTATCGGCAGGCCCAAAAAGGATTACCTGAAGCTCCTTTATCAGAATAAAAGGATACCCATGATTTTTATGGATTTTTATGATGACGAGGGCGCGGTGGATTCGGTGATTTCCGCCGGCTTCTACGGGACATACAGGATGACGGAGTATCTGATTCGCAACGGGCATACGCGGATAGGCTTCGCGGGGACGCTGCTGTACACGGAAAGCATCACGGACAGGTACTTCGGTTACTGTAAGGCGCTGATGGAAAACGGCGTGGAGCAAAGGCAGGAATGGCTGATAAAGGACAGGGAATTCAGCGACGGCATGATTGCGCCGGATTATCGGATGAAGCTTCCGCACAATATGCCGACGGCATTTGTCTGCAATAACGACGTCACGGCATACTTCCTGATCAAACAGCTCGAGGAACGGGGCTGCCGGGTGCCGGAGGACATATCCGTCGTAGGCTACGACGACTATCTTTATCCGGAGCTTGGGCCTTCACGGATTACGACATACTCGGTCGATATGGGCGAAATGGCCAAGGTGGCGCTTGCCTGTATCATTAAGCGCATTGAGAACCTTGCCGTCGGAACCAATCTGCATGTGGTCAACGGACGGGTTATCGAGCGCGACAGCGTAAAGAAAATCAACGAATAAATACAACAGAACTATAGGACCGGTGTTTCCTTGCGGTATGTAAGCGGGGTGACACCGGTTTTTTCTTTGAAAAGGCGGATAAAATGGCTGGTGTTTTCAAAGCCCACCATCTGTCCGATATTCACAATCTTCTCGTCAGAGTGCAGCAAAAGCTCCTTGGCCTTGCCGATGCGTACGCCGTTGAGGTACTGAAGCGGCGTATCCTTGTAGTATTTTGAAAATTCGCGGCAGAGGCGGAATTTGTTTACCTGATATTTCTGCGCGAGCGCGTCAAGCGAATAC
Organism: uncultured Lachnospiraceae bacterium; assembly: GCA_949948735.1. Lineage (GTDB taxonomy): Bacteria > Bacillota > Clostridia > Lachnospirales > Lachnospiraceae > COE1. The sequence continues at coordinate 100,031 of CATLGV010000002.1, forward strand.
TGCTCATTATAGCGGCTGTCGAAGGCTTCCTTTACATCCGAGAGGTAGGCGGGGATATGGTAAGCGCCGCGAAGCTGGGAAAGCCGCGTCAGATAGAGCTGGGTGTAGAGGGAGACCAGCTCACGGCAGCGGACCAGCCCGTGCGCCTCGTCATCGGTATCCGGGCCGCTGATTCGCCGCCAGATGTCCCAAAGCTCGGCGCCGGGCGCCGGCTTAAAGGTGCAGCCGCCAAGCGAAGAAAGCTTTTGATAGTAGTAATCGCTTAAGGACGCGCTGACAAAGACAATGGTATATTCCCAGATATTGTGGCGGCAGACCAGCCTGTGCGTGTGGCGGCAGTCGATGAAGGCAAGCGTCCCCTTTTCCAGCTCGTAGGAGGCGTGCGCCTGTACCGGATTGTCGCAGAAGAGCATGCCCGTGCCCTTGGTGGTGTGAATCAGGCAGAAGGCGTCAAGGCCGGACACCTCATAGGAGAACGGTGAAGTCACGGAGACGTCCCTGCTGCTGATGACATAGGGGAGGCCTGCGCAGAAGTCGTAGCCCCTGTCATAAGCATTCTCAAAATAATCGGACAGGGAAAAGCGGTTGCTGGTCTCGGAGGAGACAAGACAGTTAAAAAATTCGGAGGAAAACAATTTCTCGGCCATGGGGAGCTTCCTTTCTGCTTCATATCTTTTATAAAATTATAGCGGGAATCGGAGGAATTTACAATGAGAAACCGTGCAAAGGCTGCCTGCGGTTGACAGGGGGCGGCAAAATCGCACAATCAATAAATGCGTATAAAAATAAAGAAAAGGCGATTAAAAGAAATAAAAAAGCGGCAGGGATCATACAGCAGGATAAAGAGAAAACTAATTTAAGTACTTTTAGGCCAAAATAAAAATAAAATATGTGCAAAATAGCTAAAAAATAATTAATACAATTGTAAGAATAAGGGAAACGCTGATAAATATCAATAATTAGCTATAAAAATCAATAATAAATGATGACTAAACATAAAATTTAATTTAAGCTAAAAACAAGTTAGCGATAATGCTAATTAAACTAAAATTACTTAATTTTAAAGGGAGGTTTTCGTATGAAATTTCGAAAAACTATGGCACTGGGAATGGCTGCAGTAATGGCAATGTCTCTGACCGCTTGCGGCGGTGAATCAGACGGCTCCGCGTCTTCTTCGAACAACGCATCATCCAACAACAATGCGGCAGCTTCGGGCAGCACGGATAACGGCAATACAGCGGCAGACAATACAACGCCGGAAGCGGCAGGCGTACCTACATATGCATCTATTAAGCTGGGTGAGGACTATACAGACCTGACGGCCTCCATCAAGTTTATGCATCATAAGACAGACCGTGAGGGCGACGGAACGATGGATAGGCTGATTGCGGAATTCAACAAAGTGTATCCGAATATTCAGGTTGAGGCAGAGGGCATCACAGATTACGCGGAGACGGCATTGCTGAGACTGCCGACAGGCGACTGGGGCGACATTATGTTTATCCCGGCAATTGACATGGTGGATCTTCCGGAGTATTTCCTTCCTTATGGAACCGTGGAGGAGATGAGCGGGCTGATCAACTTTGCGGACCAGTGGAAGTTTGAGGGCAACTGCTACGGCATCGGCTACATGGGAAATGCGCAGGGGCTTCTCTATAATAAGAAGGTATTTGCGGATGCGGGGATTACGGAGCTTCCCAAGACCCCGGATGCGTTTATCGCGGCATTGCAGCAGATTAAGGACAATACGGACGCTATTCCGCTTTACACGAATTACGCGGCAGGCTGGACGATGGGCGGACAGTGGGACGCAATGCTCGGCGCGATCACAACCGGCGACGAGGCGTGGCTGAATCAGAAGTTTACCCATACGGCAGAGCCGTTTAAGGATAACGGAGACGGGACGGGTGCATACGCACTGTACAAGATCCTTTACGACGCAGTGGCAAACGGACTGACAGAGGACGACTACACGACGACCGACTGGGAAGGCTGCAAGGGTATGATCAACAGAGGCGAAATCGGTACGATGGTATTGGGCTCCTGGGCAATCGCACAGATGAAGGAAGCAGGCGAGAACGCGGATGACATCGGTTATATGCCGTTCCCGATTTCCATTGGCGGCAAGCAGTATGCGACGGCAGGCCCGGACTACTGCTACGGTATTAACGCGAAGGCGAGCGACGACAATAAGGCAGCGGCAATGGTATTTGTAAAGTGGATGGTAGAGGAGTCCGGCTGGTGTGATTTAGAGGGCGGCTATCCGATTTCCAAGACGGCAGAAACCTCCTTTGTATTTGACGGCGTCAATATTGTTGAGAATATCTCCGCGCTGGACGACGAGGCGGATCTGATGAACCAGATGAACGCGGACTCCGAGCTGAATTTCAACAACGGCGGTGACGCGAAGGTTATGGCGATTGTTGAGAAGGCAGCGGCAGGTACGCCGTTTGACGATATCATGGCAGAGTGGACAGAGAAATGGAACGCGGCGCAGTCCAACCTCGGCGTAGACGTATTGTATTAAAATAAGACATTTTGTGAACCCGACTCAGGGATAAAGATTGGCTTGCGGGCGCCAGAGCCCGCAGGCCAATCCTACCAGACGGCAAAAGTGAAATCAATAACCGGATGATTTAGAAAATAGGAGGAGGTGCTTTATGGCAGCAGCAACAGCTCAGTCAAAGACGCCGTTTCGTCTTGGCAAGTGGTTCAGGAGCAGAAAGGGGCAGCAGGCAATCGTGATTATCGCCTTTTCGATTATTCCCCTGGCGCTTTTATTTGTGTTCACCTACTATCCCTTTGCGGAAATGTTTAAATTCAGCTTTTATGACAGGAATTATACGAAGGTAAGAAGCTTTGTGGGCCTGAAGAATTACATAGACGTATTTAAGCGGGACGATTGCTTCCGCGCGTTATGGCTGTCTCTCTATTATATGGGCGGCGCGGTGGTGCAGCTTGCGCTTGCGCTCTACCTTGCGACAATATTCTGCTTTGGCGTAAAAGGGGGGAATTTCTTCAAGGGCTGTATGTTCTTCCCCTACCTGATTAACGGTATTGCAATCGGTTTTATCTTTAAATTTTTCTATACCAGAGGCTTTGTGTTTGACACCGTGCTTCAGTGGATTGGCTTTGATTTGGAAAATCTGCCGTACTGGCTGAAGGATACGCGGATTAACAACATATCTCTGGTGGGAACGAGCGTATGGAAATATTTCGGACAGAACATGGTGCTTTTTGTAGGGGCAATGATGTCGGTGGACGCCTCCCTCTATGAAGCGGCCGAGCTGGACGGTGCGAATAAATGGCAGCAGTTTAAATATATTATGCTTCCCAGCATTAAGACAATTGTCATGCTGAACCTGATTATGTCCATCACAGGCTCCCTGAGTGCGTTTGAGCCTCCTTATGTTATTATGTCAGGCGGCGGAAACGGCACGGCGACCTACTTCATCAAGATGCATGAGATCGCGCACATCAGCCAGAAGGTGGGCCTTGCGTCCGCGATGGCGATTGTGCTGCTGATGATTATCTTTGCGGCGACGATTTTGCAGAAGCTCTTCTTCAAGTATGTATTTAAGAATGCGGAGGACGAGGATAAGGGCGCCGCGGCACGGCGCGACAGGAAGCTCGCAAAAGGAAAGGGGGCGGCACGGGTATGACAATCGGAGAAGGCATCAAAAAGTATTTGTGGATTCTGATTAAATATTTTTCCATGGTATTTTTCTCATTTATTGCGCTGCTGCCGGTGGTTTCCTGTATTATTACGGCGTTTAAGACAGAGACGGAATACCAGAATACCAATGTAATGACGCCGCCGGAGAGCTGGCTGAATTTCAACAATTTTACAGAAGCGTTTCAGAAGGCCAATATGGGCAGGGCATTTGTAAACTCGGCGGTCGTTGTCGTATTCGTCGTAATCGGATCGGTTCTGGTCGGATCAATGATTGCCTATGTATTGAACCGGTTCAAGTTCCCGGGAAACGGGCTGATTCGAAGCCTGTTCCTCTTTGCGACGCTGCTTCCGGGCATTGCGATGCAGATTTCGACCTATCAGCTGATGTATTCCATCGGGTTTATCGATCACCTGTACGGGTATATTATTCTGATGATGGGGACGGACGTTATATCGATTTATATTTTCATCCAGTTCTTCGAAAACATTTCCGTTTCGCTGGATGAGTCGGCTTATATGGATGGGGCAAGCTACTTTACGATCTTCTTTAGAATTTTGTTCCCGCTCTTGAAACCGGCAATTGTAACCTGTATGATATTAAAAGGAGTAGGCGTATACAACGAATACTACAGCGCGCAGCTTTATCTGGTCAGCAAGGAGCTTAAGACGGTCGCGCTTTCCCTGTACACGTTCACGGGGCCGCTGGGAAGCCAGTACAATCTGATTTGTGCGGGCGTTCTTATCAGCCTGGTGCCGGCGCTGATTATCTTTATTGCGTTCCAGAAACAGATTTATTCCGGCCTGACGGCGGGCGCAGTGAAGGGGTAGTGCATATGGGAAAGGAGCAGGCTTATAAAATGACGGATTTGCGGATACAGGCCGGGGTAAAAAGGCATCTTACAGAGGAGATTATTCCCTTCTGGAAGGGGCTTCGTGACAACGAACACGGCGGATATTACGGTTTTCTGGGGTATGCGTACGAATTGAACAAAAAGGCGGTCAAGGGCTGCATTCTGAACAGCCGTATCACATGGTTTTTTGCCAATGCGTATACGCTTTTGGGGGATGAGAGCCTTCTGGACGAGGCAAGGCACGGCTACGCGTTTTTGAGGGATTATTGCTGGGATAAGGCAAACGGCGGCGTGTACTGGTCCGTGAATTATGACGGAACGCCGGCAGAGACGATGAAGCATACATATAACCAGGCATTTTCCATTTATGCGCTGTCCTCCTATTACGAGGCGAGCAGGGACAGGGAAGCGCTGGATATGGCGTACCGGCTGTACCGCATTATTGAGGACAATATGCGCGATTCGCTCGGATATAAGGAGGCCTTTGACGAGTCCTTCCATGAAATCGATAACGAGAAGCTCTCGGAGAACGGCGTTATGGCGCAGAAGACCATGAATACGCTGCTGCATGTATTTGAGGCCTATACGGAGCTTTACAGAGTGGACCGCAATGAGGAGGTGGCCCGCAGGATTAAGTGGATGATGGATTTGATTGCGGATAAGGTGTATAATCCTGCGCTTCACCGCCAGGAGGTGTTCTTTGACGCCCGGTGGAATTCTATCATCGACCTGCATTCCTACGGACATGATATCGAGACGGCATGGCTGGTTGACAGGAGCACGGCGGTGCTTGGGGACGCGGCATATGAGAAGAAAATGACGCCGATTACCGATGATTTGACCAATCAGATTTTTCAGACGGCGTTTGACGGCGCCTCTGTGGCAAATGAATGCGAGAACGGGGTTGTGGACGAGTGGCGGATCTGGTGGGTGCAGGCGGAGGCCGTTGTAGGCTTTATCAACGGCTATGAAAAGACGGGAAGAGCGGAGTATCTGGACGCCGCGCAGAAGATTTGGGGCTATATCGAGGAACATTTGATTGACAGGCGCGGCGGCGCGGCCGGACTGGGTATCGGCGGTGCGGAATGGTACTGGCGGGTGAGGCCGGACGGCACGCCGGATGAGGAGAAGCCGATTGTGGAGCCGTGGAAATGCCCGTACCACAACGGCAGGATGTGCTTTGAGGTGATACGCAGGGGAAACGCGTAGAGGAATAGCGTTGAGCGGCAGGAGGCCGGGAAAGGAGCAGGACAGCGCGATGGCGAATGCGGTTTTTGAAGAGAATTATGCACGGGTAATGAAGAAATATGAGGAGACGGTCAGCCGAAAAAATGTCAAAAGCGGCTTTTATAACGGGATTTATGACCGTTATGAGCATCCGGTTCTGACAAGGGATCACATTCCCCCCTTTTGGAAGTTTGACATGAATCCCGAGACCAATCCGTTTTTTATGGAGCGTCTCGGCGTAAACGCGGTATTTAACGCGGGTGCGATTGCGCTGAACGGGAAGTTTTATCTCGTGGCGCGCGTGGAGGGAAACGACAGAAAGTCCTTCTTTGCGGTGGCGGAAAGCGACAACGGCGTTGACGGCTTCCGGTTCTGGGATTATCCGATACTGCTGGACGACGTATGCCCGGAGGAGACGAATGTATACGATATGCGCCTCACAAAGCATGAGGACGGATATATTTACGGCGTATTCTGCTCCGAGAGCAAGGACACAGGCGTAAACGATCTGTCGGCGGCAGTTGCGGCCGCGGGAATCGTGCGCACAAAGGATTTGAAGACCTGGGAGCGTCTGGAGAACCTGAAAACCCTAAATTCGCCGCAGCAGAGAAACGTCGTGCTGCATCCGGAGTTTGTAAACGGCAAGTATGCCTTCTACACCCGGCCGATGGACGATTTTATTGATACAGGCAGCGGCGGCGGCGTGGGCTTCGGCCTCTGCGGGGATATTACCCATGCGGTGATCGACGAGGAAATCATCACCAGCAAGCGCAAATATCACACGATTACGGAAGCCAAGAACGGCGCGGGCGCGGTGCCCATCAAGACGGAAAGGGGCTGGATACATATTGCGCATGGCGTGCGCAATACGGCAGCCGGACTGCGGTATGTCGTATACGCGTTTGCGACATCGCTGGAGGACCCGGCGAAGGTGATCGCGGAGCCGGGCGGCTTTCTGATCGCGCCGCTTGGAGAAGAGCGCGTCGGCGACGTCTCCAACGTGGTATTTACAAACGGCGCGGTTGCGGCACAGGACGGGACGGTTTATATTTATTACGCGTCCAGCGATACGAGGCTTCATGTGGCGACGACGACGCTGGAGAAGCTGACAGATTACGTCTTCAATACGCCGCAGGATCCGCTCCGCTCTGTGGAGTGCGTGGCGCAGCGCTGTGAGCTGATTAAGAGAAACCTTGCGTTTATGAAGCGGTAAAAGGGGATTGGAAGCGCGCTTGCGCGGAAATGAGGATGGAATGAGTGCAGCGGAATATGGAATAGACTTAAAAAAGGGCGTTCTGAACAGGGGAAACGCAGGGCGCATCGCACGCGTGATGAGAAAGGCCGCGCGGGGGGAACGAATCACGGTAGGCTTCCTTGGCGGCTCCATTACGCAGGGCTGCCTGTCCTCCACGCCAAAGACCTGCTATGCATATCTGGTCTGTGAGTGGTGGCGCAGGAAATTCCCTGAAGCGGAGGTGGCCTATGTCAACGCGGGAATCGGCGGGACGACCTCGCAGTTTGGCGCGGCGCGGGCAGACAGCGATTTGCTTGCGTTTGATATTGATTTTACGGTAGTGGAATTCAGCGTGAACGATGATAACAGCGCGCATTTTCTGGAGACCTACGAGGGCCTGATTCGAAGGATTTATGGACATCCGGCGTCCCCTGCCGTATTGATTGTAAACAGCGTGCGGTATGACGACGGGTCCAATGCGCAGGAGCAGCACGTGAAGGTCGGAAGGGCGTACGGGATTCCCTGTGTCGGTATGAAGCCGACCATTTACGAAAAGGTGCTGGACGGCACCTTTACCAGCAGGGACGTCACGGAGGATGATCTTCACCCGAATGATCTGGGACATGCGCTGATGGCGGAGGTCATCACGGACTTTCTGGAGGACGTATATGCGCAGGCCTTTGCGGATACGCGGCAGGAGGACGAAGCGGACGTCGATGTTAAAAATATGACGCCCTTGTCGGAAAATGCCTACGAGGACTCCGTCAGGTACCGCAATAATAACTGCGGCGGGGTTCTTACCTGCAATGAAGGCTTTACCGCGGACAACACGCCGCAGCATGATATCCGGGAAATCTTCCGGTGCGGATGGACGGCGGATAAAGCTGGCGCAAGGATCTGCTTTAAGGTAAAGGGTACCTGCATCGGCGTGCAGTACCGCCAGTCGGTGTCCCAGCCGACGCCGATTGCGCGTGCCGTAGTTGACGGCGACGCGGCGCATGCGGTGATTTTGGACGGCAATTTCAAGGAGACCTGGGGGGATAATCTGCAGCTGGATACGGTTGCGGAGCATCTGCCTTACGGGGAGCATACGGTGGAGCTTGAGCTGGTGGAGACCCACGAGCAGGACAGGACGCCGTTTTATCTGGTCTCTGTGATAAGCTCGGGAAGCGGGAGCAGTTTTTAAGATAATTTAAAAATATAATAAAGCGAATGGAGGATTTTAGTATGAGCAAAGTAAAGATGTTTAGCCCGGCAGTACCCAACATGCCCTGGCAGGAGAGACCGGAAGGATTGAAGGACGCGCCTGTCTGGCGCTACAGCGAGAACCCTGTAATCGGCAGAAATCCCGTGAAGGGCGTCGCAAGAATTTTTAACAGCGCGGTCATTCCCTATGAAGGGGCCTTTATCGGCGTGTTCCGCGGCGAGCAGACAAACGGCGTTCCTTATATTTATATGGGCCGCAGCAAGGATGCGGTTCATTGGGAATTTGAGGAAGAAAAGATCAGCTTTGTCGATGAGAACGGTAAGCCGTTTATGCCGGTATACGCATATGACCCGCGCCTTGTAAAGGTTGAGGATACATATTATATTATCTGGTGCGGCGATTTCTACGGCGCGGCAATCGGCATGGCGAAGACGACGGATTTTAAGACCTTTACCAGAATCGAAAACCCGTTCCTGCCGTTTAACAGAAACGCGGTATTGTTCCCGAGAAAGATTAACGGAAACTTCGTGCTGATGAGCCGCCCGTCCGACAGCGGCCATACGCCGTTTGGCGATATCTTTATCAGCGAAAGCCCGGATCTTGTATATTGGGGTAAGCACAGACATGTGATGGGAAAAGGCAGCGAGTGGTGGGAGTCCCTCAAGATTGGCGGCGGCGCGGCTCCGATTGAGACAAGCGAGGGCTGGCTGCTGTTCTATCACGGCGTAACCGGCACCTGCAACGGATATGTATATTCGATTGGCGGCGCAATTCTCGATATTGACAATCCGTCTGTTGTAAAGTACCGTTGCGAGAACTTCCTGCTCACGCCGGAGGAGTGGTATGAGGAGAGAGGCTTTGTGCCGAATGTCTGCTTCCCCTGCGCGACGATTCACGATTCGGAGACGGGCAGAATCGCAATCTACTACGGTGCGGCGGACAGCTATGTCGGGCTGGCGTTTACGGAGCTTGACGATGTTGTGGATTATATCAAGGCAAACAGCAGGGTGACGGCAGCGGATACGGAAATCGGCGTTCGTTAGGCTTTGCGGGAGATAAGCCGGACGGTATTCCGCCCGGCGGAGAGAAACTGGCATTAGCACATCTAAGAGGGGACAACGACCGCTTATGATGTGCTAATGCTTTCATACCTGCGACGGACAGGGTATATGCGTCCTGCGCGGGATGGAAGGGAAACGGAGGAGATGTGCGTATGGTAGTCGAGACACCAATAAAGGAAATACCTCAGCTGAAGGTGCATGGCAGGACGACCGCCTGCCGGGATCCGCTGACGCTGTTCTGGACCGCGGGCGGGTTTGAGTGTAACATTTCCGGCGCCGAGCTGTGGGTGGAGGTTGAGGTAACCTACGATAGCTTTGAACCATGGTTCAGCTATACGGTCAACGGCGACTGGGTCGGCAGGCAGATGCTTGTACGGGGCCGGTACTGGGTGCCGCTGTTTCGGGGGATGAATCCCGACAGGATAAAAAACGTGCGGTTTTATAAGGATCTGCAGGCGATGAGCGACGACGGGAATTCGTACGTCCATATCCATGCGCTGCGCCATGACGGCAGCTTTTATCCGGTGCAGGAGAAGGCGCTGCGGCTGGAGTTTGTCGGCGACAGCGTTACCTCGGGTGAGGGGCTGTTCGGCGCGAAGCAGGAGGAGGACTGGATTCCGATGTTTTTCTCCGCGCTGCGGGATTACGCGTATCTGACCGCGAAGGCGCTGGATGCGGAATACCGCGTGTTTTCTCAGAGCGGCTGGGGCGTACACAATGCATGGGACAACAATACGAGAGGGGCGGTGCCGAAGCATTACCGGGAAATCTGCAGTCTGATGCCCGGCCCGGAGAATGAACGGCTGGGCGGGAATGCGCCGCATGATTTCGGCAGCTGGCAGCCGGACTGCGTGATCGTCAATCTGGGAACGAACGACGCCAGCGCGTTTGACCAGCCGGAGTGGGTGGACGAGCGGACGGGGGAGCGTCATAAGATGCATAAAAATCCCGACGGCTCATATTGCGAAGCGGATATCGGCGCGTTTCGGGATGCGGTGGGACGCTTTCTGCAGACGCTTCGGGAATGCAATCCCAAGGCGCATATTGTGTGGTGCTACGGAATGCTGGGGCTGGCGCTGCAAATGCCGATTTGCGAGGCGATAGCGGCGTATACGGCCCGGACGGGCGACAGGGACGTCAGCTATGTACAGCTTCCGGGCACGGACGACTCGAATGTGGGATCCAGACAGCATCCGGGCGTATTATGGCATCAGCAGGCGGCGGAGGTATTGAGCAAATATATCCGGCAGCTGCTGTAGCGGGCGGATATTCCTGCCCGGAGGGGAGAAGGCTGTATCTGACGGCGCAAATACGCAGGCTGGGAAAGGAGCATGTGCATAAAATGGAGAATAAAGAAATTTTGTTTTTAAATCCGGTATTTAAACAGATGATATGGGGCGGCAGGAAGCTTGCCGATAAGTGGCATTACGATATTCCGGGTGACAATACCGGGGAGTGCTGGGCGGTCAGCGCACACCCCAACGGGGACTGTACGGTAAGGGGCGGCAGCTATGACGGGAAGAGGCTGAGCGCGCTGTGGGCGGAGGCGCCGGCGCTTTTTGGCAATGTGGATTGTGACCGGTTTCCGCTGCTGGTAAAGATTATCGACGCGAAGGACGATTTGAGCATTCAGGTGCACCCTGACGACGCGTACGCGGGCCGGCATGAGAACGGCTCCTTCGGAAAGACGGAGTGCTGGTATATTCTGGACGCGCCTGAGGGGGCGTCGCTTGTCATCGGCCACAACGCGAGGGATAAGGAAGAGCTTGCCGATATGATACGCAGCGGGCGGTGGCAGGAATTTCTGCGCGAGGTTCCGGTGAAGAAGGGTGACTTTATCCAGATAGATCCGGGTACGGTGCATGCGATCAAGGGCGGTATTGAAATCCTTGAGACGCAGCAGAGCTCGGATATCACGTACCGGGTGTACGATTATGACCGTCTGACGGACGGGAAGCCGCGGGAGCTTCATGTGGAGAAGAGCCTGGACGTGATTACGGTTCCCGCCAGGGCGGCAAAGGACAGTGTATTGGACGCCGCAGGCGGAGAGAAGAACGAGCTGACGCTTCTTGTGGCATGCAAATATTATCGTGTGTGGAAGCTGGCGGTGGAGGGCAGAGCAGCTTTTGACCAGAAATATCCGTTCCTCATTATGAGCGTGATCGAGGGCGAAGGAAAAATCGACGGGCATCCGGTAAAGAAGGGCGATCATTTTATCCTGCCGGACGGGTATGGCGAGGCAACGGTCGAAGGAAATTTACAGTTTATTGCTTCGACGGTGTAAGGCGCGCTTTTACTGAGCAGAATCACACACGGGAGAAAATACATGTCAAAATATTATGAAGCTTATGAGAAAAGATACCGTCAGGTCCATCAGGAATCGCTGGCGTGGGCATCCGACAAAAACAGTCCGATTGTCATGGAGATGTTAAAGAAGTATATCGACTGTGAGAATCCCAGGCTTCTGGAGGTCGGCTGCGGGGAAGGAAGAGACGCGCTGCATCTGCTGAAGCTGGGCTGCGATGTACAGGCGCTGGATATTTCCGAAGAAGCCATACGCTACTGCCGGGAGAGAGCGGGCGAAGAAAACCGGGAGCGGTTTCATGTCGTGGATGTGTGTACGGAAGCGTTTGAGGGACAGTATGATTTTATCTATTCTGTCGCAACGCTGCATATGCTGGTGCTGCAGCCGGACAGGCAGCGGTATCTGTCCTTTATAAGGCGGCGTTTGTCGGATAAGGGTTATGCGCTGATATTGACCATGGGGGATGGCGTCATGGAGCGGGAAAGCGATATCGGCGAGGCGTTTACGAATCAGAAAAGATCGCATTGGGAGACGGGCAGGGAGCTGGAGATCGCGGCAACCTCCTGCAAAATGGTGTGCTTTGAAACCTTCCGAAAGGAGCTTTCCGAAAGCGGGTTTTTAATCGTGGAGGATGGTCTGACCTGTATCGAGCCGGACTTTCCGACGATTATGTATGCAGTGGTGCGCCAAAGACCATAACGGGCGCCTCCTTATTTGAAATTGTCAGGCGATATAATCCAACACCGCAAGCGGCGTCTCCAGCTGCAAAAAGTCCGGATTTCTTTGTGACGGCTGTGTCATATCCTCATGCAGGTACCAGACGGCCTGCGCGGCAGTCATTCCAAGAGCGCGGGCGGCCTCCAGCTCATGGCTGCCGCCGTCGCCCACATAGAGGCAGGCCGCGGGCGGCACCAAAAGCGTCTTCGTACAGCGGTAGAAAATTTCTTCATCCGGCTTCTGGATGCCCTGCTCGAAGGAGAGGCATACGGCGTCAAAATACGGAAACAGTATGCTTTTGCGGATAACGGGGGCCTCCTCCGAATAGCAGTTGCTGATTAACCCGATTCGGTATCCTCGTTCTTTCAGTGCGGAGAGCATCGGCAAAATCTCCGGGTGCAGATGGCGAAAGCACGCTTCCTTTGTCGCAACGCGCTTTGCCGTCAGCCTTTGCACAAGCGCCTCCGAATAGCGGCCGCAGCTGCGCAAAATCATTTCCAGCGTATCCTCCAGCGTCAGCCTTCCGACAGAACGGTCGCTCTCGGTCGGCCGCCAGAGCGCCAGAAACTGCTCCTCGTCGATGCCGGCGTCCTGCGCCATCTGGGCGCCGAAATAGAGGGGCGCCTGAAAATGTGTAATCAGGGTCTCGAACATATCAAAAATAACAGCCTGTATCATAAGCGTACTCCTTGCGTATCCTGTTTTCCAATACATGTTTGCTTTCATTCACATACATTGTAATGCATATATCCTTGATTGACAAGGGTATACGCGCTTCAAGCGCGCCTGCGGTCAGGCGTTTAAAAATTGCGGCGGCAGAAATCATTGTCATTTTGCCCGTATTTATGTATAATGGCTTTAGCGCGTTAAAATGTCACGGGTTTATCGGCATGAAGAAGGATGAGAGGAAACAGGTATGAGGAGTATAGGTAAAATCAAAATAGAAAAAAGACTTTGGCGGCGTCTGGTCCTGTGGATGGGCGTGCTGCTTGCCGGCTTATGTCTGGGGGCGGCGGGAAAAACCGTATATGCGGAGGAGCACAGCTTTGAAATAGACGCGCAGCTGCGGCCATCCGACAAGGAGAGTATGGACGTCCTGATGACAATCGAGAATCTGGGCGCGGACTGGGAAGGGACGGTGCGGCTGACCGTGGAAGGCTATTCGTGCGCGTATGACACCATTTTGTCCCTGCCGCAGGGGAGCGTGAAGCAGTTTACGGTAAGGATACCCAAGGAGAGTGTGGGCAGTGTAAGCGGCCGCGTCGAGGTCAGCCTTCTGGATAAGAAAAACGACCTTACGGCAAAAAAAGACCTTGGCCGGCTGCTGCAGGGAGGGAATATATCCCTTTCGATGGGAATTTTGAGTGATGAATACACAGCGCTGACCTATATGGATATGGGCGGCAGCGAGTACTATTATAACGGAGGGGAATATCCGATCAAGCTGGAGCAGCTTGACAAGGATACGCTGACGGGGATGCTGAACGCCCTGACCTTTCTGGTGATTGACAGCTATAATACCGGGATTCTGTCCGAGGCGGAGGTGCAGGCCGTCGAAGCCTGGGTGGATAACGGCGGAATGCTGATTGTCGGCACGGGAAGCCGTGCTGAGGATATACTGAGCGGACTGGATTTTCTGGCGGTGGCGTGCGACAGGGTACTTGCCTCCGGCGAAGCCGTAAAGGACTCCTTCTATTTTGATTCTTATATAGATGTGTCCCTGCTTTCGTGGGCAGAGCTTGACGATACGGGAGATTTGTACGGGAGCCCTGAATATGGCAGCGCTATGATTGTAAGCGCGCGCGGCAGCGGCGCTGTGGGCGTCCTGCCTTATTCGCTTTCGGAGCTTGGCAGACTGGGAATCTCCGAGAGCGGCGGACTGGAATACACCGTGTCGAGCATGCTGGACGACGTGGGTGAGGCGGCGGCCTCCCGCTATACAAAGATCTCCTCCTACGGCGTCAATAATTCATATGCTTTTCGCAGGATGCTGCGGTTTCTGGGAAACGGGAGCATGCAGATAAACTTCGGTGTGCTGCGCATTATCGTGATTCTTTACGTGATATTTGTGGGCCCCATACTGTATCTGCTGCTGCGCTTTGCAAAGAAGCGGGACGCTTACTGGGCAGCGGTGCCCATATCGGCGCTTGTGACGATTGTTCTGGTGTATTTTGCCGGAAGAGGGTTTGAGGTCGTGGATGCAAGGGTGTATTCCGTGACAATACAGGATCTTTCCGGGAGCACGCGTGCAAAGACGTATATGCACTGCTACGATTCCGGGAATAAGGAATGGAGCCTGCGTCTGGGCGGGCAGTACGAATATGCGGGGCGGACAGACAATTCGTACTATAATGCCGCCGATTATTATATCCGAAAAGAGGGGGACAGGCTGTATTGCGGACTGGATCCTTCGGCCGGATTCGAGGATGCTTATTTTCTGGCCGGGGGCACTTTGGAGCCGGTGGACGGGAGCCTTTCAGGCAATATCGATATTTTGTCGCTTGGCGGGAGCAGGGCGGGCAATACGGTTACGAACGGAACAGATTTCGACCTTGCCTACGTTGCGGTAATCGCGGGCGGCAGTGTATTTGTCTATAAAGACCTTCCCGCGGGAGAAACCCGTGATCTGTCCTCCATGAAAATGGTTTCGGACGCGGTAACAAAAAGCTATTACGACACGATTGATTCTTATATGTACGGATGCCTTGGCAGCAGGGAGAACCAGAAGGACACGGATGTTCTGGCAGCGCTGGGGGTAGGTATTGCGTCCGTGTATACGGATCAAAATGAGTATGATATTATTCTCATCGGTGTGACAGGGAATTGGGACAAGGCGATGGACGATAACTGCGCGGAGACATCTTACGGATGCTTCTATGCCATTCAGTAGGAGGGTGATATGCTGTATATTAATAATTTGACAAAAAACTATGGTTCTTTTACGGCGGTCAATCATCTGACGCTGCATATTCCCGAAGGGGATTTGTTCGGCTTTGTGGGGCCCAACGGCGCGGGGAAAACGACGACCATCCGGATTGTCTGCGGGCTGCTTCGGGCGAGCGCAGGCTCTGTAATCATCGGAAATACCGCGGCGGCTGCGGGCAGCAGGGAGATGAAAAGGCTGATTGGATATGTGCCGGATTTCTTTGGGGTGTATGACAATCTCAAGGTTCGGGAATATATGGATTTATACGGTTCCATGTACGGTATGTATACGCGGGATATTGCGAAGCTGACGGACGACCTGCTGGAGCTGGTCAATCTTTCCGATAAGAAAGAGGTTTATGTGGACACGCTTTCCCGCGGCATGAAGCAGCGTCTGTGCGTGGCCAGAGCGCTGCTCCATAATCCGAAGCTGCTGATTCTGGACGAGCCCAGCTCCGGGCTGGATCCCAGAGCGCGGGTGGAAATGAAGGAGCTGTTGAAAAATCTGCATTCCATGGGCAAGACCATTGTGATCAGCTCCCACATCTTATCGGAGCTTTCGGAAATGTGTAACAGTATCGGAATTATGAACCGCGGACAGCTTATAACGGCAGGACGCATTGAGGATATTCTGCAGCAGCTTTCCGGCGGGAGCCGGCTTTGCGTGCGGATTGCGTCCGGTATGGACAACGCCGTGCGCCTGATGAAGGAACAGGCGGGTCTGGTGGTGGAGTCGGTTCGGGAAAACGAGATGATTGTCTCGGGCAGCATAACAGATGAGCAAATCAGCGCGTTGATCGGCAGGCTGATTCAAAATCAGGTGATACTGACCGGGTTTTACAGGGAAGAAGGAAATCTCGAGACCTTGTTTATGCAGTTGACAGGAGGTGGCGCACAGTGAGAATCAAATGGAACCCTATCGTAAAAAAGGATCTGCGCGTGGCGGCCCGCAGTATGCGAATCAGCTGGGGGCTTTTTGCCTATGAGGCGCTGCTGACAATGGTGTTTTTGATAGCGCTGGCGGTGATACAGGCGGACAGCCGGAGCATCTACGGCAGCGGTAATGTCTACAATCATCTGATTTATCTGTTTCCGGTGATTGCGATAGCGCAGGTATTTATCGTCACGCTGATTGTGCCGATTCTGACCGCGTCCGCCATTTCGGGTGAGCGGGAACGCCAGACGCTGGATATTATGCTGACAACCTGCATGTCGCCCTTTTCCATCGTGCTGGGAAAGGTAAGCTCCGCGGTGGTGCACATTCTCTTCTTTGTGACGGCGGGCATGCCCATTATGGCGCTGGCTTTTGTGGCGGGCGGACTCAATTGGATGAACCTGTTTTATTTTGTGCTTGCGATTATACTGCTGTCTGTGCTTGCGGGCAGCATCGGTATTTTTTGTTCGGCGCTCTGCCGCAGAACCATAACCGCGGTCATCTTGTCGTTTGCGTTTTACTTTGTCTTTGGCATCCTGACCGGTGTGCCGGTTGTGATAGACGGTGCTTTGAGACAGTGGGAGGGCGTAGGGGATTCTATGCTGTTTTTGCTGTTTAATCCGATTGTATTTTTTGAGGAGTTTTTCATGCAGCTGATGTCTGAGGAATCGATCTTCGGCAGTGTGGGATATGTGTTTTCCAAAAGCGACGTGGGCTTTCTGACGTATCATCTCGCGAAGGGAAAGCTGTGGATGCTTGTATCTGCCGCATGTCTGACTGCGACGGCAGTCCTGTTTATGCTGGCGGCCGCGTGGAAGGTAAATCCGATACATTCCTCCGCGGGAAGGCGGCCGTCAGGCAAAAGGGCGAAATAAAGAAGACGGAAATAAACGGATGGAATAACAAGGCTGAGAGGGAGGTTATTGCATGGACCAGAAGGCGTTTGTCCGATTCATACAAAGCTGCCGCCGCAGATTAAACGCGGCGGCAGCGCTCAGGAATATTGTGTCTGCGCTGATGATCGGCGCGGGAGCGGGTGTGCTTTTACAGGCCGCGGCTTTCGTGCTGCCTTTTTATTACGTTAATCTCTACACGGCTTTGACGCTGCTTGCGGCAGTCCTGGCGGCGCTTGCGGCGGCGTTTGTCAGACGGACGACGTCCAGACAGGCGGCGCTGGTGATAGACAGCTTTGGCTTTGAGGAACGCATTGTGACGGCATATGAGCGGCTCGGGCAGGAGGGCGGGCTTCTTGAGCTGCAGCGGGCGGACGCGATGCGGCAGCTTGGGGCGCGCAGGGACAGCGTGCGTATCCCGTTGTGTCCTCCGCCCGGGAAGCTGTTTGCGCTTGCGGGAATGTCCGCGGCGCTGCTGGCGCTGGCGCTTACGCCCGCAAAGACGAAGGAGCGTGCGCAGGAGCTTCATGCGGTGCGTCGGGAGGCTGAAGAAAAAGAACAGGAAATCGAGGACGTTATGGATGCGCTGGAGGAGCTGGCACAGGAGGAGCTGACACAGCAGCAGCAGGCGGCAGTGGAGCAGATGGTAGAAAGCCTGCAGATGTCGCTTTCCGAGTATCAGCAGGCGCGCTCGGCTGAGATGCTTGCAGCGGCGGCAGAGAAGCTGGACTATAAGTACGGGGAGATGAACAGCCAGCTTACGAATCTGGTGCAGAGTCTTGCGGACAATCCGGTGATTGCGGTGGAGGCGATAGAATCCATGCAGCAGCTGGCACAGCAGATGCAGGACAGGGCTCAAACAGCACTTGCACAGGGACAGGACGGGAACGGCCAGCCGGGAGCCGGGAATTCGCAGCAGGGCTCCGGGAGCGGTCAGGACGACGGCAATGGCAGCGGCGGAAGCGGTCAGGGTGACGGGAACGGTCAGGGCAATGGCGACGGTGACGGAAGCGGCCAGGGCAATGGCGGCGGTGACGGAAACGGTCAGGGCGACGGTGACGGAAGCGGTCAGGGTGACGGTGACGGAAGCGGTCAGGGCAGCGGCGACGGCAGAGGAACCGGAAGCAGCAGCGCTGCCCACGATTACGTGAGCGTGCCAAACGCGATTGCGGACAGCGGGAACCTGCTGGGAAATGCCGCAGGCCATGATACGTCCGAATATTTCTTTGGGCAGAACGGCCTGAGCTGGGAGGGGGAGCATATCTCCCATGAGGCGGTTATCGGAAGCTATGAGCAGAACGCCTATGAGGGAATTGCGGCGGGACGCTACCCCAGCGGTATGGAGGACGTTATTAAGGAATATTTTGCAAGCTTTAACAAAAAATAAGGGTTTTCAATATGGAGGCAGTGAGGAATATGGGCGAATGGGATAAGAGCAGATTACAGGACGCGGGATATATGGCAGAGCGGCTCGCGGCCTGCGAGGCGGAGATTCAAAAGGGGATTATCGGACAGAGGGAGATTATCCGTCAGGTGATGCTGGCGATGCTCACCGGGGGGAACGTGCTTCTGGAGGGCATGCCGGGCCTGGGCAAGACAAGGCTCGTTGGCACGATAGGGAAGGTCTTTGATCTGTCCTTTAAACGGATTCAGTTCACGCCGGATTTGATGCCAAGCGATGTGACCGGTACCAATATTATTGTCAGAAACGAGCAGGGAAACGCATTCTCCTTTTCGCGCGGGCCGATATTCGCAAACCTGATTCTGGCGGATGAAATCAACCGCGCCACGCCAAAGACACAGTCGGCGCTTCTGGAGGCCATGCAGGAGCACACTGTGACGGTAGGAAACGAAAGCCACAGGCTGGCGGAGCCGTTTTTTGTGCTGGCCACGCAGAATCCCATCGAGAACGAGGGGACCTATCCGCTGCCGGAGGCGCAGCTGGACCGGTTTATGTTTAAAATTCTGGTGCGCTTTCCGTCCAAGGAGGAGCTGCGGGGGATTGTGGCATTGACGGAGGGCGCAGGAGCGCCTGTGATAGAGAAGCAGATTGACGGGGAAGGGCTGCTGGCCGCACGGGCGCTGGTAAACCAGATTCCGATTGCCGACGCGGTCATGGATTACCTGCTGGAGCTTGTTATGGCGACGCATGCGCCGCATCCCCACATCCGGGAGGGGGCGAGCCCCAGAGCGGCGCAGGCGCTGATTCGCGCTTCAAAGGCGAAGGCGTTTCTGGAGGGACGGCTCAACGTCTCCTTTCAGGATGTGAAGGAAACGGCGTATCCCGTACTGCGGCATCGCATCATTCCCAGCTTTGACGCTGTCAGCGAGGGGATTACGGAGGACGACATTATTCAAAAGCTTCTGGCGCAAAGAACGGAGTAGAAGATATGATACCTGACGCTGCATTTTTTGACCGGCTGTCCCGGCTGCGGTTAGCCATAGGGCAGAAATCGTCCATGAACCTTACGGGAAACCGCAAATCTATACAGAAGGGCTCCTCCACGGAGTTTTCGGATTTTCGGGAGTATCTGCCGGGAGACGATATCCGCCGTATAGACTGGAACGCTTATGGGCGGCTGGACCGGCTTTATATAAAGGAATATATGGAGGAAAAGGAAGCGGTTATTTCCATTTTGCTGGATACCAGCGCATCGATGGATTACGGCGCATCCAAAAAGAGCGGGCTTGCCGGTATGCTCGCGGCGGCCTTCGCTTATCTGGGCCTCAATAACATGGACAGAGTGATGCTTTATGATATGAAGCGGATGCAGGCGCCGTTTGCGGCGGCCGGCGGGAAGAAGGCCCTGCCGCGCCTGACAGGGTGGCTGGAGCAGTGTGCCTTTGACGGGACGGTGGACGTTTTGGCGGCTGTCAGGCAGCTTCCCGTGAGGAATCCGGGCGTGACGGTTATCATCAGCGACTTTTTGCAGGAGGCTTTTTTGAATCAGGAGGAGCAGGCCATGGAAAAGCTGCTGCGGTTCCTGGATTATAAGAGGCAAAAGGTGATTGTGCTGCATGTGCTGGCGCAGGAGGAGCTTGCGGTGGAGATGACCGGAACGCGCAGGCTGATCGACATGGAGGAGCGTACGACGCTGCATGTGACGCTGGATTCGGGCAGTATCCGCCTGTATGAGAAAGCCCTGCAGGACTTTCTGGCATATCTTGGGCGCGCATGCGCGAAAACAGGCGCGTTTTATGCGGTATGTAATACCCAAACCGATATATATCAACTGATTTTTCAGGAATTAAGAGGCTGTACGGAAATAGTCTGAGGTTACAATATGATATTTGAGAGTTTATGGCCGTTGTTCTTTCTGGCCGCAGTCCCGGTGATCGTAATTCTATATTTGCTGAAGCCCAAGGGCGTGGAGCAGCTGATCTCCTCAAATCTTCTCTGGAAGCGGCTGCTGCGCAATGAGCGGTCGCGCACCTTCTTCGAAAGGTTTGTCCACAATATTCTGATGTATCTGCAGATATTGATCGCGGCGCTGCTGGTGATTGCGCTGATGTCTCCGTTTATACGGACGGACGCCGGGGGCGGGGGGAGGAAGATCCTGATTCTCGATACCAGCGCGAGCATGCAGCACACGGGGGCTTCGGGGCAGACGCGGCTTGAGGAGGCTGTTGGACAGGCATGCGACGACATACGGACGTCGGAGGACACGGCGTTTTCGATTGTTACGGTGGATGCCGCGGGCGCGCAGCTTCTTGCAGTGGACATGAAGGACGCTGACAGTCTGGTGCAGACCCTGAAAAGCATAGAATGCAGCGACGGCGGCGGAGACCTTCTGCTGGCGCAGGGGATTCTGGATATGCTTGCGGGAAAGGATGCGGAGAATGCGGCGGAGGCAATCGTCTATACGGACGGCGCAGGCGCGGCGGGATTTGAGCAGCTGGGCGCAGGCATGGAGAAGGAGCTTCATGTGGTGGGAACACCCTGCGCCAATGTGGCCAACGAATATACGGTGTTCACCCAGCGGGAGGATCAGCTTTACGACGTTATTGTCAGCGTGGCAAATTACGGCGGCGCGCAAGCCTCCTTCGACATCAGCCTGCACGATGCGGACGGCAGTATTCTTGCGCTTGCGCAGATGCGCCTTGCGCCTTCCGAGAGCAGAGTATGCCTGTTTGAGCAGGTGGACTGGCGGGGAACAACGCTGGAGTCGCGTCTTGGCGGCATTACGTTTGCGGACGGTGCGCCGGACAGCCTGCAGCGGGACAATGTTTCCTACGCGGTAAAGGGGCGGGAGAACCTTATCGACGGACTGCTTGTAGGCAGCGGCAATACCTTTATCGAAAACGCGTACCGCGCGGTTACGGGCACAAGCATTACAAAGGCAAGGACGGATGCCGCGGTGGAAGCGGCGCAGGAATACGGAATCAGGACGCCGCTTCGGGAAAGCGGCTATAACGTGGTCATCTACGACGCGGGTACGCTGCCGCAGCAGGCGGACACAAACCGTCTTGTTTTCGGCGACACCGGCGGAGAAGTCGTCGAGACGCTGGAAAACGTAGTGCTGGATATGACGGACTGTGAGCTGACGGCCGGGCTGTCGGGGTTTACCATAGGTGTAAATAAGGCATACTGCTTTGCGCTGCCGGAGGGGGCGGAGAGCTTTTTGACGTACGACGGGAAATGCGTGGGTTACTATTGGGAGCAAGACGGCAGGAAGGAAATTGTGACAGGCTTTGACATCCGCGAATCGGACTTTCCCCTGCGGGCAGAGTTCCCGGTTTTTCTGGCAAACGCGATGCGTTATCTCTCGGACACCTCGTGGCTGGCTGCGAACGTGTACTATGCGGGGGAGGAGCTTGCCCTGCAGCCGTGGGCGGAGCCGGATGAAGGCCTGACGGACACACATCCGGACAAGGCCGGTCTGTACTGGCTGACGGCGGAGGACTACGAGGAGCCCTATGTGGTGAGATTTCAGACTGCAACGGAGTCCGACGGAAGGGCGCAGGCAGCTTCCGTCAATAACGCGGACGAGCGGCAGCTGCGGATGGTAAAGCAGACGCTTCGGAACCTTTTTCTGCTGCTGGTATTGGCGCTTTTAGTGGTCGAGTGGATTGTGTATGTGCGCCAGCAGCGTTATCGGGGCAGATTTTATCTGATTATCAGGGGCATTGTGCTGCTCTGCGTGCTGCTTGCGTTTTTTGACGTTCGGATTCACAGGGGAAGCGATAAAACGGCTACGGTATTTGTGGTGGATCTTTCCAACAGCAATGAGTCCCACCTTGAGGAGATGGACGCGTATCTGAGCGGCATGGTGAACAAGATGCCGCCCGGAAATGTCTACGGCGTCGTGACCTTCGGAAAGAATGCGCTGGTGGAGCAGTTTCTGAGCGGCGAGCGGCACTACGGCGGACTGATGACGCTGCCCGAGAAGACGGCGACCGATTTTGAGGAGGCGGTCTCGAGGGCGCTCACGCTTATTCCGGGCGACTGCGGCGGAAGAGTGGTGGTGCTTACCGACGGAAAGCAGACCAGAGGGGACCTTCGGCAAATAGCGCAGGCGCTGACCGCGGGCGGGACGGAATTTTTAGCGCTGCTCTATGAGGATGCGGAGACGACGGACGCTTATGTCGACAACGTGATTTTGCCGGCATACCTGCATCCGGGGGATAAATATTCGGTGACAGTGCTGGTGGAAAGCAATTACGATACCGATGCGGTGATTGCGCTGTATAACGGAAGCAGGCAGATCTCGGCCAACAGCGTGCATCTCAATAAGGGCAGCAACCGGTTTGTATTCGGCGCGCAGGTTGACGAGGCTGTCTCCGGCGGCGCGACGGAAAACCTGCGGGTGCAGGTACAGGCGCCGGGAGATGCCTGTGAGGAGAACGACTTCTTCAGCGCTTACGCCGTGGTAAAGGCGCCGCCGCAGATACTGCTGGTTTCAGGACGCGATGCGAATGTTTCCGGCTTCGGCGCGGTGCTTGGCGCCGCAGGCTGTGATTACAGTATGGTTTCCGCGCTGAACGCACCGGCGGATATCAATGAAATGCTGGCATATAAGACGATCATTCTGGCGGATACGTATATTGACGATTTGCCGGCAGGATTTGTCGAAAATCTGGAAACCTATGTGAAGGATTACGGCTGCGGATTTATCTGCTGCGGAGGCGAGAACAGCTTCGCGCTGGGCGGATACAGGAATACGGCGCTGGAGACTGTGCTGCCGGTGGACATGCAGCTGCGGGGCGTGAATGAGATTCCCTCTATGGCGATGGTGATGGTGATTGACCATTCCGGCAGCATGACGGGGACGGAGGGCGCAGGAATCAGCAATCTCGATATTGCCGTCCGTGCGGCCCAGGTGGCGGTGGACAATCTGCGGGAGGAGGATTATGTAGGGATATTGACCTTTGACGATAAGTACGACTGGCAGGTGGAGCTCCGGCAGGCGGACGACAAGTCTGCTATCAGGGAGCTGGTCGGGCAAATCAAGGAAGGCGGCGGCACGACGATCAAGCCCGCGCTGGAGGAGGCCTGCAGGGTGCTTTCCGGGAGCGACGCTTCCGTCCGGCATGTGATACTGCTGACGGACGGTATGGGGGAGACCGATAATTTTTCGGATGTGATTGCAGCCTACACGGACAGCGGCATTACGCTTTCTACTGTAGCGGTGGGGACAGGCTCGGACACGAAGCTGCTGGAGCGTCTGGCAGATAACTGCGGCGGCCGCTATTACTATTCCGATGTGTCGAGCGACATTCCCCGAATCTTTGCTCAGGAGGTTTTTCTGGGCGGAGACAGCTATATTAAGAACGGTGTGTTTTCCCTGTCGGTGCAGCGCGGGCATGAGCTGACCGCGAATCTGTTTCAGGAGGGCTGGCCGGCGGTGTACGGGTATATCTGCGCGACGCCCAAGACGGCGTCGAGTCCGGTTATTGTATCCGGAGAAAAGGGAGATCCGATTCTCACCGTATGGCAGTACGGCCTTGGCAGAACGGCGGCATGGAACAGCGACGTCACGGGAGAGTGGAGCGGCGCTTTTGCGGGACAGGCGGATTACGTGCAGCTGTGGAAGCGGATTGTGGACTATGCGGCCGGGAACGCGGATATGGGAGAGGACAGCGTGAATGTGGTTACGGCCGGCGGATATACGGAGGTGTCCTATGAGACGGCGGGGTACGGAAGCGGCACGGAGGTGCTGGTGACGATGATAGACCCCGAAGGGAACACCTCCGAGGAAAAGCTACATGCGACGGCGCCGGGGAAATACAGCGCCAGGCTCTCTACACCGCAGACGGGCTTGTATCATTTCAATATCCGGCGGACCGAAAACGGGGAAATCCAAGGCTACATGACAACAGCCGCGGCGGTGCAGTTCTCGGATGAATACAAATTTGACGTGAGCACGGACGCGTTCGTGCAGTTTGTCACACAGTACGGCCGGATCATCACGGCGCAGGATACCATCTGGACGCGGCTTCCGGTAAAGGCAAGAGAGAGTTACCCGCTGGCAGGCTGGCTGACGGCGTTTGCGATTCTCCTGTTTCTGGCGGATGTGGCAATGCGCCGGTTCCAATATGTGCCCAGGCGGACGGTCAGGACGGGGCGAGACGGGAAAAAGCCGCAGCTTCCGGCACAGGACGTGCAGGGAGCGGAAGAGCTGCAGCCGGCGGCGGATACGCAGAGCAGCCGGTCGGCGGATGCGGTAAAGAAGGACGTCGAAAAGAAGTCCGGAAAGAAAAAGAAGCAAAAGCAGCCGGAGCAGACGCTGGATACCTCGCAGCTGCTTCGAAAGAAGGGGGACCGCAATACCGACGGCAAGGGCCGGGAATAACGCAAGGACACAACGGGGCGCGTCGGGGTGCCTCTCACAGAGGAGGAAGACAATGAATATTGCGGTATTGTCAGACATACACGGGAATGATGTCGCGCTGGAGCGCTGTATGGATTATTTGAAGGAGCAGGAGATTGACGCGTACTGCTTTCTGGGCGATTATGCGGGTGAATTTCCGGGGATAGAGGCGGTTCTTGGCAGGCTGTACAGGCTGCGGGAGACGATGCCCTGCTGGTTTATCTGCGGAAATAAAGAGAAATATCAGATGAACGGCCTGGGAGAGGGGCATCCGGAATGGGATGCTTATCCGAGTACGGTCGGCATGATACGGTATGCAGGCCGGCATCTGACACAGGACGATTTGGATTTTTTTGCGGGGCTGCCGATATCGGACTGCATCCGTGTGGAAGGGCTGCCGGACATCCGCATCTGCCATGGTTCGCCGCGGAAGGTGAACGAGCATATTTATGCCGGAAAAGACGTAAACAGGGAAATATTGGCCCAAACAGCGGAATCATATATTGTATGCGGGCATACGCATGTGGTCACGGATGTGCGGGAGCACGGAAAGACGATATGGAATCCGGGCTCTGTCGGCCTTCCGCTGGACGGCAGCAAAAAAGCGCAGCTTTTGATACTCCACGGCAGCGCCGGGGAGGGACGATGGCACGCCCGGTTTGTCGCGCTGGCGTATGACACGGAGCGCGTCTTTGCGGAGATGAAGGAAAACGGCCTGTACCGGGCGGCGCCGTACTGGGCGCTGGTATCGGAGAGCCTGCTCCGGGGCGGCACGGTTTCGCACGGCACAGTCTTATCGAGGGCAATGGCGCTTTGCGAGCAGGAGAACGGCAGGTGCGACTGGCCCCAGGTGCCTGAGGCGTGCTGGGAAAGAGCATACGCGGAGCTGATCGCGGGCGTCAGCGCAAAGTAAGCGTAGCGCCAAGGTGCTTCCTGTTGCGAAGGATTATTCGGCGCCTGCCGCAAAGAAACAGTTGCCGGATGAAGGAAAATAGGGTACCATTTTATTATGAACGTCTGCCGTGCCTGCAGGCAGGGGCGGCGGAAAATATTTCATGGAAAAGGAGACAGGACAATGAGCAACAAATACGCAGGAACACAGACGGAGAAGAATTTACAGGCCGCGTTTGCGGGAGAATCGCAGGCAAGAAATAAATATACGTATTTTGCCTCCAAGGCGAAGAAAGAGGGCTATGAGCAGATTTCCGCGATATTTTTAAAGACGGCGGATAACGAGAAGGAGCACGCAAAGCTGTGGTTTAAGGAGCTTAACGGCATCGGGGACACAAAGGAAAATCTTGCCGCCGCGGCGGACGGTGAGAACTGCGAGTGGACGGACATGTACGAGGAGTTTGCAAAGACCGCGGAGGCGGAGGGCTTTACCGAGCTGGCAGAGAAGTTCCGGGCAGTGGGCGCTATCGAAAAACGCCATGAGGAGCGCTACCGCGCGCTGCTAAAGAACGTGGAGACGGCTTCCGTATTTGAGAAGAGCGAGGTTAAGGTATGGGAATGCCGCAACTGCGGGCATATTGTTGTGGGGACGAAGGCGCCGGAGGTATGTCCGACCTGTAATCACCCGCAGAGCTATTTTGAGGTAAGCGCGGAGAACTATTGATGAAACGCGATATGGGGAGGCACGGGAGTGGACACGTATAAGGTAAGAGAAATAGAGGCTTCCGATTTTGACGGCCTGATGGCGCTGTATACGCAGCTTCATGGCAATGCGTTTCCGGAGAAGACGCCCGGGATAACGTCATTGTGGAACCGCATTCTTCAGGATAAGGACCATCATATTATTGTTGCGGAGGCCGACGGCCGGATTGCGTCCTCGTGCGTATGCGTTATCATACCCAATCTGACGCACAATCAGCAGCCGTACGCGTTTGTGGAGAATGTGATCACGGACGAACGCTTCCGGAAGCAGGGGATGGCTACGGCATGCCTGAATTACGCAAAGGAGCTGGCGGTAAAGGAAAACTGCTACAAGCTGATGCTGCTTACAGGCTCAAAAAAGGAGAGCACGCTGGAATTTTACCGGCAGGCGGGGTACAACAGCGAGGATAAAACGGCATTTATCCAGTGGATATAAATCAAAATAAGGGACAGGCGAAGGGGGAATCTGCTTTGAAAAAAACAACTAAAAATCTGACTTTGTCGGCAATGTTTGCCGCGATTGGATTTGTGCTGCCCTTCTTTACGGGGCAGATACCACAGATAGGGAAGATGCTTCTTCCGATGCATATACCGGTGTTTCTCTGCGGATTAATCTGCGGCTGGCAGTATGGGGCTGTGGTCGGCTTTTTGCTGCCGCTGATGCGCTCCGTAGTCTTCAGCGTGCCGGTACTGTTTCCGACGGCAATAGCGATGGCATTCGAGCTGGCAGCCTACGGACTGTTTTCGGGACTGTTCTATGAGCATTCGCGCTGGCGGTGCGTGATAGCCCTTTACCGCGCGATGATTGCGGCGATGATCGCGGGAAGACTGGTATGGGCGGCAGCGCAGATCATCCTGCTGGGAATGTCCGGGGGACGCTTTACGGGGCAGATGTTTATCGCGGGCGCGTTCCTCAATGCCATTCCGGGCATTATTATACAGCTTACGCTGATACCGGCGATTATGGTCGGATTGAACCGTACCGGGCTTGTGCATTTTCACGACGCCAAAACGCCCGCGGAAAAATCCAAGGGGTAAGAAAGTATGGCAGAGCGTCGGATAGAAGACAGACTGGCAGATGCGATTTGCGCCCTGCCGGAGTCCGGACAGACACGAATCATTGCAATTGACGGCAGATGCGCATCCGGAAAGACGACGCTTGCGGGCCGTCTGCGGGAGGCGCTGGGCTGTACGGTGGTGCATATGGACCAGTTTTTCCTGCAGCCCGGACAGCGTACGCTGGAGCGGCTTGGTACGCCGGGCGGCAATGTAGATTATGAGCGCTTTGCCGGGGAGGTTTTGCTTCCGCTGAGGCAGGGGAAGTCCTTTACATATCGTCCTTACGACTGTAAGCGGCAGGCGCTTGCGGAGCCGATAGCGGTGACGCCGGGGAAAATCGCCGTCGTGGAAGGCTCGTACAGCTGTCATCCCGCATTGTGGGAGGCGTATGCCCTGCGGGTCTTTGTGACAGTGGATCATCAGGAGCAGCTGCGGAGGATACGGGTCCGAAACGGGGAACAGGCCGCAGCGGTTTTTCTTCAAAAGTGGATACCGATGGAGGAAATGTATTTTTCCGCGTATGAGATCGAAAAAAGATGTGATATACGCATATCGTCGGAGGATTAAAAAACGGGTGCTGACGCACCCGGTTTTTTAGTCATCCAGGGAGCTGGAAACGCTGCCGGCGGAGCTTCCGAGTACAGGCGAAGCGGCCGTGGTCATGGTGCATCTGCCGTCGAAGCAGGCATTTTCGTCGATAACGAGGGACTTCGCGGAAATGTTTCCGGTCAGCTTGCCCGTGGAAAGCAGCTCCAGCTTTCCCTCGACAGAGATATCGCCGTCGACCGTTCCGGAAATAATGACGCACTGTGCGAAGATGTTCCCGTTAATCTGTCCCTGCGGTCCGAGAATCAGGCATTTATCGCAGTTGCAGTTGCCGTTTACCGTGCCGTCGATTCGGATAGCCTCCGGTGCGGACAGATTGCCGTTGAAGACAGCGCCCTCGCCGATCAGTGTGCCGACCTTTGCGTGCGCGTCGTCCATATAAGCTGTATTTTTGTTTTTCCCTAACATGATAAATCCTCCTTTTGTGCGATGAATCAACAATTGAGGGTAATGAAAAGACTATGTATTTTGCAGTTACTCCCCTATAGTATCATATATTCGTCTATTTTTCAAAGTGTTTCTTTATATTTTGAATTTTCGGACTTTTGAAAATTTCCCGCAAAAAGTTTGTAAAGTCCCTTTTAATTTCATATCCTCTTCTGCTATAATGAATATTCGAAAACGTTTTAAATATGTAACCGATCAGGCAAATATGAGCGTTGCGGAGACGGACAGAAAAGCGCGTGGGTTTAAACGGAAGGCAGGATGAGGGTAACGAATGAATAAGGTCACGATTAAGGATGTGGCGCGGGAGGCAGGCGTTTCCATTTCAACCGTATCAAATGCATTAAACGGAGTGGATGTCGTACAGCCAAAGACAAAAGAAAGGATATTAGAAGCAGCGGGGAGGCTGAATTATATTCCGAACCTGAACGGACGGAATTTGAAGGCTGCCGGGACAAAAGCGGCAGGGCTTTTCATTTCTTCCATGAGAGGCGCATTCTACGGGACGCTTGCCGACAGTATGTATTGGGAATGCTTAAAGTATGGATATGAGCTTTATATATACATTACCCACAAAAATACCACAATAGTGAATAATATATTGGGACGGCGCGTAGATGCGGCGGTCATTTTATACGAGGGAGTTACGGATGAAACCGTAGAACGGCTGATACAGTCGGAAATCCCCGTTATCTTTTTGGATCGGGAGGTAAAGGGGAAGAATGCCTCGAGCATTGTTTTTGATTCCTTCCATGAAGGCGAGCAGGCAGGAGAATACCTGCTTAGCCTCGGAAATAAAAGCTTTGGGCATATTTACGGAGTAGAGGGAAATTATGACAGTATAAAGCGGTATGAAGGCTTTGTCCATGCGCTGAAGCGGGCCGGAGTCACAATGGCGCTGGAAAACGTCCTGCCCGGCAGATTTGAGAAGGACGCTGCCTATCAGGAAGTAAAAAGATTTTTGGAGGAAGGCCATAAAGCACCGGATGCTTTTTTTGCGGCGAACGATTTGAGCGCTCTTGGATGCATTAGGGCCTTGACGGAGAAAGGGCTTCGCGTGCCTGAAGACGTGCATGTGATCGGTTGTGACGATATTGAATTATGCGAGTTTGTCGATCCGAAGCTGACGACGATTCGTACTTCCTTTGAGACGATGGGTATAACGGTCGTCGACCATCTAATGGAATTAGTGGACAAAAAGCGGGGAGGAAGCATTGAGCGGATAAGCGGGAAAATTATAGAGAGGGATTCCTGTATGGCAAGGTGAAAACCTTGCCTCTTTTTTTAAAAGAGTATTGAAAAGGGCGAGGCAGTATGATAGCATAAAGAAAAATAAAAACGTTTTTATTTTTGAAATGCGGGGAAGGCTGAAGATTACGATTTTCAATCTACAGCTTTGTCACGAGCCCGAATTATCACGTTGAGAAAGGAGTATGGTTCGTAAAATGAAAGAAGCACAGATGCAAAAATACAGACAATTGGCATTGGAGACGGCGGCGGAGGGCGCGGTACTCTTAAAAAATGAGGGCAATATTCTGCCTTTTCGGGAGGGAGAGCGAATCGCTGTTTTCGGAAGAAGCCAGATAGAATATTATCGAAGCGGCACAGGGTCGGGAGGAGCCGTAAAGGCAGCCTACAGCACAAATTTATTGGAGGGATTACGGAAAAGCCATAGCGTATGCATTAACGAGGAGCTGGCCGGAATATATGAGAGGTGGATAGAAGAAAATCCTTTTGACAACGGCGGCGGCGGCTGGGCAGCCGAGCCCTGGTACCAGAAGGACATGCCGCTTACAAAGGAATTGGTGGCGCGTGCAAGGAAAAACGCTGAAAAAGCGGTCTATGTTATCGGGCGCACTGCGGGCGAGGACAAGGATAATCTGCTGAAAGAAGGAAGCTTCCTGCTGACGGATCAGGAAAAGGAAAACCTGACGGTTATTACGGAGGTTTTTGAAGAGGTTGTTGTTGTCTTAAACGTTTCTAATATTATAGATATGTCATTTTTAGAGGAAGGGGCAAACGACCACATCAAGGCTGTTTTGTATGCATGGCAGGGAGGCATGGAGGGCGGAGACGCCGTTTCCGAGCTGCTGACGGGAGGAATAACGCCGAGCGGAAAACTGACGGATACGATAGCGAAGGAATACCGTTTCTATCCGTCGGCGGCAAATTACGGTAATGAGGACGTCAACTTTTATGAAGAGGACATCTATGTGGGATACCGTTACTTTGAAACGTTTTGTACCGGGGCGGTTTTGTATGAATTTGGCTATGGCCTGTCTTACACGGATTTTTCCATGCAGGTACATAAGGCTGAGGTCGTAAAAGCGGTGGGGCAGGATGAAATAAGCTTATGTATCAGGGTAAAAAATGAAGGAGAGCATTACAGCGGAAAGGAAGTAGTACAGGTTTATTTTGAGGCGCCTCAGGGAAAGCTCGGACGTCCGGCAAAGGAGCTTGCGGCATTTGCGAAGACAAAGGAGCTTGCGCCCGGTGAGGAGACGCTGGTGTACATTTCGTTTCCGGCCTCCGCGATGGCGGCTTATGACGACAGCGGAATAACAGGCAGCAAATCCTGCTATGTGCTGGAAGAAGGGGAGTATCGCATTTATGCAGGCAACAGCGTGAGGAATGTGGAGCAGATTTTTATTGGAGAAGAGGGCGTTTACAGAATTTCAGAAACGACAGTCGTAAAGGAGCTGGAGGAAGCAATGGCGCCTGTACAGGCGTTTAAACGTATGAAACCGGGAAAACGAAAGGAAGACGGTATCTACGAACTCGCATATGAAGAAGTGCCGACGCGCACGGTGGATTTGTCAGAGAGGATTCGCAAGCGCCTGCCGGAGGATATGGCGATCACCGGAAACCGAAACTATCATTTAAATCAGGTGGCTGAGGGTGAAGTGACGATGGAGGAATTTGCCGCACAGCTTACAGAGGAGGAGCTTGCTTCGATTGTACGGGGCGAAGGGATGGGGCATCCCGATGTGACGCCGGGAACGGCATCTGCTTTTGGAGGTGTGGGCGACAGGTTAAAGGAATATGGGATTCCGCTTGCCTGTGCGGCCGACGGTCCTTCCGGCATTCGTATGGAAAGCGGACACTGTGCAAGACAGCTTCCGATTGGAACGCTGCTTGCCGCTACATGGAATACGGAAATAGTAAAGGAGCTCTATACCTATACGGGAATGGAAATGGTAGAAAATCAGGTAGATACGCTGCTTGGACCGGGAATGAATATTCACAGGAATCCCCTCAACGGGCGCAACTTTGAATATTATTCCGAGGATCCGTTAGTAACCGGCGCGTTTGCGGCTGCGGCAGCAAGCGGTATCCGCGCAGGGGGAGCGCATGCCACGATCAAGCATTTTGCCTGCAATAATCAGGAAAAACGGCGCTCTTTTATAGACGCGGCAGTGTCTGAACGGGCACTCAGGGAAATCTACTTAAAGGGCTTTGAGATAGCGGTCCGCACAGGCGGCGTCAATTCAATTATGACCTCCTATAATCCGATTAACGGACATTATGCGGCGTCTAATTATGATTTGAATACAACAATACTTAGAAGAGAATGGGGATATACGGGTATTGTGATGACGGACTGGTGGGCAAAGATGAATGACGTTACGGGAGGCGGAGAAGGCAGCGTAAAAAGGACCGGCGATATGGTACGTGCCCAAAATGATCTGTACATGGTGGTGAACAATTACGGTGCGGAAATAAATGCGGGCGGGGACGATACCATGAAAGCGCTTGAGCAGGGCAGACTGACATTGGGCGAGCTGCAGAGGAACGCTATGAATATTCTTCGCTTTCTGATACAGACGGAGAGTATGAAGAGAGCGGGAGCCGAAAAAAAGGAGATTACCGTGCTGCAGCCGCTTGCATCAGCGGATGAACCCTCAACGGGCGTTGCGGTTCAGGATATTTCTCAAAATTCAGTTGTAGAAGTGGAGATGGGAAAGGAAGCCTACATAAAAATATCCGAGGAAGGTACTTATTATTTGGTTGCGGCCGTTACATCCACAGACAGCAATATGTTCCAGACAACGGCGGAAATTCTGCTGAATGGCGAGACGGCAGCCTTCATCCAGACGCAGGGTACGGCAGGCAGACAGGTGGTACAGAAGCTTCAGAAAAATAAATTACAGGAGGGGATTTACTATGTACTTCCAAAGGAGATCAAGCCCCATTTGGAAATACAGTGGATTGAATTTAAAAAATGCTAAAGGAAAAATGGATTGCGATATTACAGAATATATTGGAAAAGACAGAAAAAAACCTGGATGTATTTGTGAGCAAATATCCGCATGTGGGCATAAAAAACCAGTATTGCCCGGAGGAAAATGCGCTTTGGACTTCCTCGTTTCTGATCGGCATGGCATATCTTGCCTATGACGTAACGGGGGACAAAAGCTATATCAGGCATCGCCTGGAGTATTTGGAAAGCTTTGAAAACAGGCTGCAAAAAAGGATTGGAATCAGCCATGATCTGGGATTTCTTTATACGCTGACTGCCGCAGCGGATTACAAGCTGACCGGTGATGAGAGATCCGGCAGACTTGCCGGGAAAGCGGCGGATATGCTGGCAGAACGATACAATGAAAAGGGAAGATATATTCAGGCGTGGCACGAGATCGGCGCGGGATACCCGGACGCCAATATCATTATTGATACAATGATGAATCTGCCGCTTTTATACGGCTCCGGTAATCCGGCATATTTTGACATGGCGAGAAATCATGCAATGACAGCCGCGCACACGCTCGTCCGTAAGGACTATAGCACATTTCACGGTTATCTGGTCAGGCCGGAAACCGGAGAAATGGTAAAAGGCGTGACTTATCAGGGATATGCGGACAATTCAACATGGGCGAGAGGGCAGGCATGGGCGGTATACGGATATGCGCTTTCCTATGCTTATACGGGAGAACAGCGGTTTCTGCAGGTGGCCAGAGAAACGGAAAAGGTATTTCGCAGAAATCTTCCCAGGGACTACGTGCCTTATTGGGATTTTCATTTTACGGACGAAAATCCGGATATCCGTGACACCTCTGCGGCGGCAGTCTATTGCTGCGGATTGCTGGAGCTGGCAAAATATGCGGAGCCAAAGGAGGCAGAGGAATATCGGGAAATCGTATATGCGGTTATGACATCATTACAGGAGCATTATACTTTGGGAAAATCGTATAACGGCATATTGGCAGCGGGAATGTATCATCGGGATCACGGCGCAGACGAATGCGTTATCTGGGGCGATTATTTTTATATGGAAGCCGCGGTTCGTCTGCTGAAGGATTGGAATATGTTTTGGTAAAGGGAATGGTAAAAAATATGAAGCGAAAGAATAAGGTGCAGACGAATCCGCTGCGCACCAGAGAAGACATGGTGGAATTGCTGCTGGATTTATGTCAGCCGTTAAAACCGCATTTTTCTGAGGGAAAGGCTTATTTATGGATTGGAGATACCGGCGCTCATTATGGGAAGAAGGCTATTGGAATGGAGGGCTTTGCGAGGGTATTTTGGGGAATCGGTGCATTTCTTGCAGGAGGTAAGGAGGGACTGACGCAAAAGCAGTGTGAAGAGTTTGACTTCTGGAGAACGCTTTTTCTGGAGGGAATCCGCCATGGTACGGATGAGGAGCACGAGGAGTACTGGGGAGATATCTGCGATTATGATCAGAAAATGGTAGAAACGGCAGCGCTGGTAACGTTTCTGGCATTGGCCAAAACAGAGCTTTGGGATCGTTACGATAAAGCGCAAAAGGAGAAGATAAGCCGTTGGCTGAATCAGATCAATATCCGTCAGGTACATAAAAATAATTGGCGCTTCTTTCGTATCCTGGTGAATATTGTACTGGAAAAGCTGGAAATGCCGTATGACGCCGGGAAGCTGGAAGAGGATCTGGGGATCATTGAAGGCTGTTACCAAAAGGACGGCTGGTATTTTGACGGCGTAAGTACGCAGATAGACTATTATATTCCTTTTGCCATGCATTTTTACGGGCTGATTTATGCTCATATCAGAGAATACAAGGATCCCGGACGGGCGGAAACGTTCAGAAAAAGGGCAGAATTGTTTGCAGAGGATTTTATATATTTTTTTGGCGCGGATGGTGCGGAGATTCCTTTTGGCCGAAGCCTTACCTATCGGTTTGCCCACAGCGCTTTTTATGCGGCGCTTCTTTTTGCGGGGAAGGAGGAAGGAAAAGCGTCGCGCGGCGCTGCGAAGCATCTGCTGCTTCAAAATATTCGTTTCTGGATGAAGCAGCCTGTTTTTGATTGCGCCGGTATTCTGACAATCGGCTATTGCTATCCCGATTTGCTTATGAGTGAACGATATAATTCGCCGGGCTCGCCGTATTGGGCGTTTAAAAGCTTTCTGCTCCTGGCGCTGCCCGCCCCGCATCCTGTCTGGCAGGAGCAGGAGGTAAAGCCGTCTTTGGATAGGCTGAAGCTGCTGGAGCATGCCCGTATGCTGATTACGCATGACCAATACGACCATGCGCAGGCATTTGTGACGGGGCAGCATTGCATTCAGCATGGAAACAGCGCGGCAAAATATGAAAAATTTGTCTATTCCAACCAGTTTGGCTTCAGTGTTTCCAGAGGGAATACACTGGAGGAAGGCGCCTTTGACAATACACTGGCAGCTTCCTTTGCGGGAGAGGATTGTTATCGCATGCGGTTTGGCACGGAAGCGTTCAGGGTAACAAAGCAGTATACCTACGGCAAATACCGGCTTCTTCCCGGAATGGACGTAGAAAGCTATATTGTTCCGCTTCCTGTCTGGCATGTGAGGATTCATAGAATCAGGACCGAATATGCAGTGGAGATTGCCGACGGCGGATATGCGCTGCCTGCGGAAGGGGGATTTTTGCGGGGGAAGGAAAGCGGTAAGTGGCGGCCTGATATGATAAAGAGAAGCGACAGGGGATTGACGGCATTATTTACATGGAGCGCGGGCGGAATCCGCGGCGATGCGCATGGTAAGTATGAATTGGTCGCAGCTTATCCGAATACAAATCTGTTCGTGAATGCGGCGGTGATACCGACTTATAAAAGGCATTTGGAACCGGGGGAGCATCTGATTGTGACAGCCATGTTTGCAGACCGGTCGGAGGACGCCGGCTTCTGGGCAGAACATCCGCCGGAAACAGTGATAGAAAACAATCAGGCCAAAATCCGGTATTACACTTCAAAAACAGACGGAAAAAACGAAACGTCATTTTGCCTATAAAGAGACTGAATTGAAGCCGGGAAAAGCTCAAGGTGTGTCCTGCATTCTGCAGAGAGATGAAAAACGTGTACATTATAGACATAAAAATCCCCAAAAATCAAGCGTAAAGGTAAAAATGCACATGCTGCTAAAAAAATGACACTTTATTAAAAAATGCGCACTTGTAAAAATAAAAACGTTTTTATAAAATAAATTTACAAGATACAGCTCTTACATAGAGGAAGAGAAAAAGGCTAAGGGAGGAATGATTGTGAAGAGAAAAAAATTAGCAGCTTTACTTTTGGCAGTTACCATGACAGCAGGAAGTATTGCCGGATGCGGCAGTGACGGAGGCGGCAGCCAGAACCCGGGCAGCAGCAGCGGCGGTGCGACAGAAGCTGCAGCCGGCGGAAGCAGCGAAGGCAGCGGGCAGGGAGAAACGGAAGGCGCAGGCGGCGACGCTGCGGAAGCCTTCGTTCAGCTGGATTCCAATATACAGGGCGATATTTCCATTATGGTATGGTCCGGCGACGGGGAATATTACGAGGATATCGGGCATCAGACCTTAGAGGCGGAAAATATTACGGCTCAGAATGTTGCATCTGTTTATGTAATGGCCAAAAAATTCAATGAAAAGTATCCGAATGTGAAGATCAACGTATATGCAAAATCAGGCGATCCCAATGCAAATGATACTTCATGGCAGCAGGAGATGGAAAACTTCAAAGCGCAGCATGGGAAATATCCCGATATCTGGGCGTCGACAAATCTGGTCGGGGATGTGGAAAAAGGCCTGGCAGCGGATCTCTCCGTATTTGCAGACGATCCGGTTTATCAGTCTTTCAATTCATCCATCATGGAGATGATGAATTATTACGGCATGCAGGCGGGACTTCCGCAGTTTATTCAGCCGTGGGGCGTTTATATAAACAAGCAGCTGGCAGAGCAGAATAACATCGACGTGCCGGACACAAATTGGACGATCGATGACTATACATTGTTTATCTCCGAAGGCAATAAGACGACATTCTGGGGCGCAATGGATATTCCGCTCAGCTGGATCAATACAGGAACAAAGGATATTAACTATTCTCTCAGCAATTATGCGGGCAATGGCGATTATGTCAATCTGGATTCCGATGCGGTAAAGGATATGCTTTCCAAGGTTCCCGTGTGGGCAGACAATACCATCTGGTGTCAGAATGATGTGGGCGGCGTTCCGGAAGAGGTGATGAACGACGGCTCGTGGTGGAGCTACCAGTTCTTTGTAAAGGGATACTGCCTTGTGAATGACGGGGATCCCTGGATGATGGGCGATGCCGCCAATCCGGAGGTAACAGATAATACCGTGACCTTTGACTTTGATATTTATCCCAGACCGGCAACGGATTATGTTGGCAATACTGTAGGCGTTGTTCTTGATCCGATGGCGATTCACAATTATGCGATGGATGACGGAAATCCCGAGCTCAGTGAAAGCGAGGAAGAATCTTTGAAGCTGGCATATACCTTTGGCACATTCTGGGTAGCTTCTACAGAGGCGGCGCAGGCGAGGGCTGACCAGCAGTGGAATTCCGGCGGGGCGTTAAAGACTGCTGCCAATGATTCGCTTCCGCTGGTAACCGGAGCGGAATTTGATAAACAGATGGAGATCTGGTACGCCGTACCGACGCATGCAAAGTATGCGGATGCATCCAAAATGCCGGGCTGGCATAAATGTATTGAGCTTTGGGAGAACGGGGATACATGGGATGTATCCGACAAGGCATACCCTCTTAAAATCCAGGAGGACGGCGTGGATAAGGCATGCATGTATGAATGGACTTATTACTATCAGGACGATGTAATGACTGCAAAACGTGCTTCTGACGGATGGCTGGATGAGATTAAATCCAAGCTGCCGGAATGGAACAAGCTGGCAAACGAGAGATTTGCGGAGGCAGATAAGCATTTAAGAGAGGCTCTGACCGACTTTTATGGCTACACGGAGGCGGATTTCAACTAAGCAAAAACCATATTAAAAGTATTATTGGTCCTTCTGCTCACAGAATTTGGTAAAACGTATACTGAAGACTGGAAAAGCGGAAGGACTTTTCATATAAAGGAGTGGGCAGCGGTGGAGAAACGTAAGAGAGTTATTCTCATAACAATTGCGGCAGCAGCGGTGGCGGCCGGATTGCTGGCAGTAAGCTTTGGAATGAACCAAAAGCCGGATTATGCGGAGGCGGTATCAGACGAAGAGGTCAGAGAAGCTTTTGCCTTACTGAACAGTTCGCTCAGCTTTGAGACTGTCAGATATCAGGATTATATTGCGGGGCGGGAAATACAATATGATTTAAAGGATGAAGCGTGCGAGCCTCTGGCAGGGGACACCGAAGAAAATTATGATAAAACGGTGAAAAAGCTGGATTATCAACAGACGGCGGAATATAAGGTGAAGGTAGATAAGGCAGGAATGTACAGTCTGGGATTGGATTATCATACGGGCGGCAGCAACCTGTCGGACTACCGAATCGGAATCACCATCAACGGCGAGCGCTATTTTGAAGAAATGTCCATGATCGCGCTCCCGCTTTTATGGACGGATGAAACAAAGACCTTTCCGTTAGACAGATACGGAGATGAGACGGCGCCGGCCCAGCTGAGGAATGACGACTGGCAGTACAGGGATTTGTATAACACATCGTATTTTACGGCGGATCCACTGTATTTTTATCTGGAGCAGGGTGAAAACATCATCGAAATAGAAAATATTTCGGCAGACGGACTTACCATAGGAACGCTTTATGTGAAGGCGCCCGTTAATACGATACCGGATTACGCAGAATACATAAGCCTCCATGACGGAGAGCCGGCTTCGGAATTTATTGAAATTAACAGCGTGGACTATGCCCGTAAAAACTCGACCTCGGCGTTGTTGTCCTATGCAAATAATCCGGCGCTAAAGCCGCATGACAGCGAGTTTAAGGAATTAAATGTGGTGTCGTGGAAAGAGGCCGGCGTGGAGGTGGAGTATGAAATAGAAGCAGGGCAGACGGGCCTGTATCAGCTTGCGCTTCATTACAGAAACGAAAAAGAAGACTTTCAGGTATTTGAAAGCATCTTAATAGACGGCGAGGTGCCCTTTAAGGAGCTTCAGAATTATGGGTTTGATACAACGGATACGTCGTGGAAAAATGAAGTGCTTTCCGATGAAAACGGCAATCCCTACCAGATATATCTGACGCAGGGAAAACATACGCTGACCATTAAATCCGAAATGGAGCCGGTAAGCGACGAGTGGCGCTACTCCCGTCTGATTGCCGAGCATGTAACGCAGTTTGCGCTGGAGATCAAAAAGATAACGGGCGCGGAGGTCGATGAGTACCGCACATGGTATATTACCCGGTACATTCCCGATACCCTGGGATATTTGGAGGCCTATGAGACCCTGATCAAATCCATGCAGAACAGCTTGCAGGACTATGCGCCCAACGGAGTCAATTCCGCAAAGCTTTCCGAGCTGGACAGGGCGCTTGGCATTATTGAGAAATTAAAGGAATATCCGGATGAAATCGCACTGTATACCGAAAATCTTACCGGCTCGAGCGTCAGCACGGACAACTCTATCTTAAAGCTGATGGGTGACTTTACAACGAACATCAGCGCGCAGCCCTTTGCGCTGGATAGAATTTATGTGTACGGCGAAGCGCAGGCGCTTCCCAAAGAGGAGGCGGGATTTATGAAGGCCTTGACAAACGGGGTGAAGACGCTTGCCTATTCGTTTATATCCGATAAATACAAGGTTGAAAACGATGAAGAGGTATTGAATATATGGGTAAACCGTTCCGTCACGCAGGTGGATCTGCTTCAGAAAATGACAGATTCCGGGTTTACGCCGCAGACAGGAATCCGGGTAAAAATCTCCGTTATGCCGGATGTAAATAAGCTGACTATGGCAGCGGCGGCAAATGAAACGCCGGATTTGGCGCTGGGGCTTCCGTCGCATCTGCCCTTTGAGCTGGCGTGCAGGGATGCGATTTATGATCTGACTCAGTTTGAAGACTTTTGGGAGGTCGCCGACCGGTTCGCGCCGGGAGCGTTTGTCCCGTATGTATTTAACGAGGGTATTTATGCGCTTCCGGAAACCTCGGATTTCAACATGCTGGTTTATCGGAAAGACATTTTTGAAAAATTAAATATAGCGGTTCCGGATACGTGGGAGGAGCTGCAGGGAATCTTACCGGAGCTGCAGCGCTATGGTATGAACTTCTATCATAATATCGCAACGGTCGACGGGTACAAGTGGTTTTATCAGACGACGCCGCTTATCTATCAGAACGGCGGCAGCTTATATACGGAAGACGGCCTGCACACCGCAATCGATCAGCCGGAGGCGGTACGCGGCATAAAGACTCTGGGGGAATTGTTCAGCATTTATTCCGTACCTACGCAGGTGCCGCAGTTTGCGGACTCGTTCCGCTATGGCGTATATCCGATTGGCATTGTGAATCTGGAGACGTACAATCTGATTACCAACGGGGCGCCGGAGCTGGAAGGACAGTGGGAGCTTGTCGCTTATCCGGGAACAGAGAGAGAGGACGGATACATCGACAGGAGCTATATTGCAGCGGGTACGGGAGGCATTATTTTCAGCGATTCGGAAAAAACGCAAGAGGCATGGACGTTTATGAAGTGGTGGCTGGGCCACGACATACAGGCGGAGTATTCGCATACCTTACAGGCGACTTACGGTTCGGAAAATATCTGGCTTCCGTCCAATCTGGAGGCAATCGCCGATTGCGTGCTGCCTACAGACGATAAGCTGGCGATTTTGGAGCAGCTTACTTATTTGAGGGACGTGCCAAGAACACCCGGACAGTATATGCTGGAACGCGATATCTCTAATATCTGGAACAGCGTTGCGGTAGACGGCGAAGCGGCGCAGCCTGCAATCGATGAAAAGATTATGGAAATCAATCGTGAAATTACAAAGAAAATGTCGGATCTTGGCTATGTAGACACAAACGGTAATTTATTAAAGGAATACCACATTCACGATGTGGACTGGATTAAGGAAAATATGGAAGCGCACAGGAAGGAGGGAGAACAATGAAGGCAATGACCAAAAGGAAACAGAGAAAGGTGAACAGAAGAGAAGACTTTGTAACCTCCATGCTGCTGTTACTGCCCTATCTTTTGTTGTTTTCTCTGTTTATAGCGATTCCCGTGCTGGTTGCGATTGGGCTGTCCTTTACCTATTTTGATGTGATCAATACGCCGGTTTTTACGGGGGTTTCCAATTATATTTCGCTTATGACACAGGACGAGATTTTCTTAAAATACATCATTCCAAACACGTTTAAATATGCGCTGATTGTGGGACCGGGCGGATGTATCCTTTCTTTCTTACTGGCATGGCTCGTGACGCAGATACAGGCGGTCCCAAGAACGGTTTTGACGCTCTGCCTGTACCTGCCGTCCATGGTAGGGACGCTGATGATTCAGGTCGTGTGGAAAACCATATTTTCAGGAGATCAGCGAGGTATTTTAAACGCTTTCCTGATCAGCCACGGCTG
The DNA here is from genome assembly GCA_949948735.1 of uncultured Lachnospiraceae bacterium. Lineage (GTDB taxonomy): Bacteria > Bacillota > Clostridia > Lachnospirales > Lachnospiraceae > COE1. The sequence goes on from CATLGV010000002.1 coordinate 141,410, forward strand.
GATAGAGGTGCCGGTCAACTGGCTGCTTTCGCCGGATTATCTTTTAACGGTAATGATCATTGTCGCGCTGTGGCAGGCAATGGGTATCGGTTTCCTTGCCATGATAGCGGGGATTTTAAACGTAAATGAAGAGCTTTATGAGGCGGCGTATGTGGATGGCATGAAGAACCGTTTTCAGGAGGTGCTGTACATTACCATTCCTTCCATGAAGCCGCAGATGATGTTTGCGGCGGTTATGGCAATCGTAAATGCCTTTAATACGGGCTGGATCGGACCTGCGCTTGCAGGGACGAATCCTACGCCGGCTTATTCGGGCAACCTGATTCTGAATCATATTGAAGATTATGCGTTTTCCAGATATGAAATGGGATATGCGGCGGCGGTTTCGGTGGTACTGCTGCTTATGATCGCATTCTTCTCGAAGGTGGCAGGGAAGCTGTTTTCAGAGAAGGGCTAGGAAGAAGAACCTGATTGACAAAGCGCCGATGGTGCGGATTGGAGTTATTATTTATGGCGAAATCAAAATTAAAAGGGAAAAGAGTGGATCCAAAACATTTTTCGCGGGATCAGATCAAATTTTACTGCATATTGATACCTGCCGCTATTTTGATGGTTCTTCCGGTCGTATACATGTTTAACGAAGCATTTAAGCCGTTGGGAGAATTGTACGCATTCCCGCCTACGCTGATTGTGAAGGATCCTACGCTCAATAATTTTAAAAATTTGTTCGAGCTGTCGGGAACGACGGGCGTTCCCATGACAAGGTATCTGCTGAATTCCATTTTTATCACGGTAGTTACGGTGGTCTTAAATATATATATTACAGTGGCATGCGCATTTGTATTGTCGAAGAAAGGCCAGTATAAAGTAACCAAATGGTTCTTCAGCGTCAACCAGATGGCATTGATGTTCGTGCAGGTAGCGGTGGCCGTACCAAGATATATCATTATCGTAAAGCTTGGCATGATCGATACGTGGGCCGCGCACATATTTCCGCTGATTGCAATGCCGATTGGAATATTTCTGATGAAGCAGTTTATTGACGATGTGCCGGACGCCCTGCTGGAGGCGGCTTATGTGGACGGCGCGGGAAACTTCACCGTGATACGGAAGATTATATTTCCGATGACAAAGCCGGCGGTGGCGACGGTGGCGATTCTGACATTTCAGTCGGCATGGCAGGCAACGGAGGCGTCGAATAATTTCATTACCAGTGATGTGATGAAGACGATTTACTATTATTTGAACGCCCTACAGACAAACAACGCAGTGGCGGCGAGAGGCATCGTGGCGGCAGGCACTATTATTTTGTTCATACCGAACCTGATTATGTTTATCTGCATGCAGTCAAGAGTTATGAGTACGATGAGCCACTCCGGTATTAAGTAAAGGGGGAATAGGGTGAGATGAAAAAAAATAGACAGATACTGGCCGCGATACTGATCGCATTGATCTGTTTTGTAAATACGGCTACAATACGGGCCTCTGAGGCGACGAGCTATACCTATACCCAGGACGATAAAATGGATCCCATCCGTACACAGGATGCATATCTGCCGCAGCAGACCATTACGGGAATCGGGTTGAATGCGGCGGAGGATATGTTTATTGACAGCAGCAATATGATGTATATTGCCGATACCGGAAACGCGCGGATTGTAAAATATGATATTAACAGCGGGACGGCGGCGGAGGAATTTACGTATCCGGAATTTCAGACGCCAAAGGGGATTTATGTAACCCTGACTGGCGAGGTCTATGTGGCGGACAGCAAGGCAAAAGCGGTTTTTGTATTTGATAAGAACTGGGAGCTGATTCAAAAATTGGAAAGGCCGCAGGTGCCGGCGTTTGGCGATACGGCCTATGAGCCCTCCAAGGTAGCGGCGGATGAGAGCGGAAATATATATATTGTCGGCGAAGGCGTTTACAACGGCGTGATTCAAATGTCCGGGGACGGTGAGTTTTTAGGCTTTTTTGCCGTGAATAAGGCGAATCTGAGCCTGTTCCAGAAGATTCAGACGCTGGTGTTTACCAGAGAGCAGCTGGGCAGGATGTTAAACCGCAATCCTACGACCTTTGCCAACGTTATGCTGGATTACCGCGGTATTGTTTATACGGTAACCTTAGGGGAGAATCAGGATCCCATTAAAAAGCATAAGACGAACGGAAGTAATATGTTTGCGGATACAGTCTACGGATTTACGGATATCAGCGATATCTGGGTTGACGATAATCTGTTGATTTATGCTTCTTCAAAGCGGGGCTATGTGGATGTATATACGCCGGAAGGAGAATGGCTTTTTGAATTTGGCTCGTATGTCTCCAATCTGGATGTGGCGGGCCTGTACAGCTCGCTTTCTACGCTGGCAGTCGATCAGAACGGTTACATATGGACCATAGACAGCATTAAGGGATATTTACAGTCCTATGCGCCTACTTCCTATGCGGAAAAGGTGTATGAAGCGTTAAAGCTCTATGACGGCGGACATTACGAAGAAGCGTTAGCGGTCTGGGACGAGGTGCTGGCCATGAACCAGATGTCCGTAGTGGCGCATGACGGCATCGGAAAAGCCTATATGTCAAAGTATGACTTTGAAAGCGCGATGGCGCATTTTGAGGTTGCCGGTAACCATGAATTGTTTTCACAGGCTTTCTGGGAGCTTCGGAATGACTGGCTTCAAAAATATCTGAAATACATCCTGATCGCGGCCGCAATAGCGTATGCTGCGGCGGTAATCGTTGGCAGGGTGGATAAGGAAGAGAGGATAAAGTCCGAAAAAGCCCGGATAAAGCAGAAAATTGTAAGCCTGAAGGGCGTGGGCGACACCTTGTACGGTTTTCAGACGGCAAGGCATCCCCTGGACGGTTTCTATGATATTCGCATACAGAAGAAGGGCACCGTGCTTGGCGCCAGTATTTTATACGGGCTGCTTTTTATCTCCTTTATGCTGTTTATGCTGGGAAAGGGATTTATTTACCAGTACTACGATGTACAGGATCTGGATATTGGCTCTATTGTGGTCGGTTTTTTTGCCTTTATCGGATTATTTGTAGTGTGCAATTACTTAGTGACCTCCATCAATGACGGGGAAGGCAGCTTAAAGCAGGTGTTTATGACGGTGGCGTATGCGGCAGTGCCGTTGATTTTGGCGCTGCTCTCCATTACAGTATTGTCCTATTTCGTTACGACAAACGAAGCGTTTTTCCTTGACGTAATAATGCTGATTGGTGCCGCATGGACGGCGGTACTGCTCTTTCTGGGGCTGCAGACGGTACATAACTATACGGTAAAGGAAACGATAAAGGGAATTCTGCTCACGGCGCTGTTTATGTTTGTGGTGGTCATAGTGGTTTTGATTGTTACGATTATGTGGGAGCAGGTCTGGAAATTCCTCAGTACGATAGGAAAGGAGCTGGTACAGAATGTATTGTAAGACGAAAAAGAAACGAATGGCCGTTATGATGGCGCTGTGCATGACGGCAGGCGCACTGCTGCCGGGCGGCAGGGTACATGCGGAATATATCAATACCAATCGAGATACGCTCCTTCCCGAGGAAGCGATGGAGATCAAGGAAGCGGATGTGACGGGGTACGAAAAGCTCTACGAAACGGATACGGCGATTTATTATTTCCGGGACGACAGAGATATTATAGCCGTGCTGGATAAAGAAAACGGCTATCTCTGGAAGACCGGCCTGGATGCGGAGGCGTCAAAAAAGCTGAAGGCAAAGGCACTCAGCGCGTCTACGGAAGAAGACTTTGAGGAATTGGAAAATAATCCGATCGAAGACAATATGAATGAAATCTATACGGATATGGCCAATTCCCTGATTACGGTGGAATACAGAACGCCGGACGCTGTCGAAAATCTGAAAAAGGCTTCTTCGGCGTCATCAGGCTCCGAATCTGCGCTTTCCAAGCTTGCGAAAAACCAGTATTGTCTGGATATTGATTTTAAGGAAATGGATCTGCGGATGAAGGTGTATATCACCTTTGGGGAAAAGGAAATCCGGTATGATATTCCTTACGCGGAGCTTGACGGCGAGGGAAAAAAGAGTATGACTGCCGTTTATATTACGCCGTTTCTGGGGGCAAGCGGCGGGCAGATATTACGATTTGACAGGGAGAGCGGCGGCTACGATATTGCAGAGAAAAAGGATACGCCCTCCGGTTATGCCTTTGTACCTGACGGAAGCGGCGCGCTGATTCGCTTCAGGGATAACAACGTAGCCTTTCAGGAATATGCAGGCGACGTGTACGGTGCGGATCCCTCGCAGGGAGAATATTATTATACGGAGCTGACGGACGCGATTCCGCTGAAGGATCCGGTCATGCCGGTATTCGGCGTCGCGTACGGAAACGATCAGGCGGCTTTTGTGGCTTATGCGGATGAAGGGGACGAATATATGCATATTGTCTGTACCCCTGAGGAGAACATGACATATTACACATGGACCTGCGCCAGATTTATTTATAATCTGAGGTATCATCAGGTCTATAATAAGGCGGGAGACGGATATTTTGCGATTATGGAAGAGCCGAACGCCTTTGATATTTCCATGACGTACCGGTTCTTAAGCGGGGACGGAAGCGGAAGCACAGAGGCGGCGAATTATGTAGGAATGGCGCTTACCTACAGGGCGCATTTGATTGAGCAGGGAATCCTGACCGAGCGTACGCCCGATGATACGAATATACCGATACGTTTGGATTTCATTATGTCCGATGCAAAGAGCAGCGTAGTGGGCATGAAAAATGTAGTGGTGACTACTACGGAGGATGTAAGGGCTGTTTTGAATGAGGTCATGGCGAAGGGCATCACCAATATTAATACCGGGTTGAGCGGATGGCAGAAAAAGGGCGCAAGCTTTTCCAGACCCTATACGCGGAAATATTCCTCCAAAATAGGAAGCAAGTCGGATTTTCAGAAGCTGATTGCGGATTTTGCCCAAAAGGGTGTGGACATTTCCTGCGAAGGAGATTATATAACGATCAATAAGAGCATGCTCAGCTATTATAATACGGCGGTAAAGCATGTCAACTCCTGGTATGCGTTTGTAGATAAGTCCAACCTTCTGCCGTCAACGGCGCCGCTTGCCCAGTTTGGCTTTGCCAGACCTGAGAAAAGCGCGGAGTGGCTGCTGGAGCAGTATAGCCATACGAAGAATCAGGCTGCATCCATGACAATCGACGGAATCGGTTCGGTGCTTACCGGCGATTACTCCGGCTCCCGGCACACAACCGTAAGCGATGCGGTCGTACTTTATCAGGAAACGCTTTCCTCGATGGAAGAGGTAAAAACCAATATAAAAAATCCGGGTATGTATTTATGGCAGTATACGGACAGGTATCTGCAGGCGCCGGTGGGGCATTCACAGTATATTTTCGAGACGGACGCGGTGCCGTTCTTACAGCTGGTACTGAACGGTACGATGGAGATGTATGCGCCTTATGCAAATTTTTCATTTTACACACAGAAGGATATTTTGAAGATGATAGACTACAACCTGAGTCCGTCGTTTATTTTGACAAAGGAGCCTTCTTACAAGCTGGCGGATACGGTCAGCGCAGATTTATATTCTACGGAATACAGCCTTTATGCCGGGCTGATTCAGGATATTTATACGCAGGTCAATACGGTTCTGAAAGAGGTAAACGGATATAGGTGGTCGAATCGAATCGTGGCGCAAAACGGTGTGATCGTAAACGTATACGAGAAGGACGGCCGGACAAAGGAAATCATCATTAATTATACCGATGAAACGGTGACCATACACGGCACAGAGGTGGCGCCGCTTAGCGCCGTATTTGCAGGCTGAGTAAGAATGGAGGAGTATTATGTCGGAAAAAAACAAAAAAGTACATAAAACAAAATCCTTTCAAAGAAGACAGGATAAGTACGGTTATTTATTTATGCTGCCGTGGATTGTCGGTTTTGTAGTATTTACGATGATTCCCTTTGTGATGACGGTGTACTTGAGCTTTACGGAGGTAAAGCAGGATATCAGGGGATTTAACATTAAGTTTACGGGAATTTACAATTACAGGCAGGCCTTTTTCGTGAATACGGATTTTACGCCGGCACTGGTATCCTTCCTTGGGATGATCATTCCCTATACGGTAGTAATTGTCATTATGGCGTTTATTCTTGCCATGCTGTTAAATACGATTGTGAAAGGAAAATCCGTATTCCGGACGATTTACTTTTTGCCGGTGGTCGTTCTTTCGGGGCCTGTCATGTACCAGCTGATGAATCTGAATCCGGAGGTGGAGGGGCAGGTCAACGAGCTGTATTATACCTTTTTGATTCGGATGATATACAGCTATTCCCCGATAGCGGCAGGCGCGATGGTCTCCCTGTTTGACAATCTCTCGATTATCTTATGGTATACGGGTATTCCGATTGTGCTTTTTATAAACGGACTGCAAAAGATTAATCCCAGTCTTTATGAGGCGGCAAGGATTGATTCTGCAACAAACTGGCAGATTTTGTGGAAGATCACAATGCCGATTATCCGTCCTACTGCGCTGATTGTTACGGTTTTTACCATCGTGCAGTTAGGGGCAATGGATACGATCAATCCGGTGCTTGTTATGATCAAGGAGAGGACGGCAAATACCAGCGGCGGGTTTGGCTATGCGGCTACGATTTCATGGATATACAGTCTGATTGTGCTTGCAATCATCGGCGCCGCATTCTTACTGTTCCGTGAGAGGAAAATAAAAGAAACCCATAAATACTGGTAAAGGAGGCAATGTAATGGCAAAACGCATAGGAAAAGCAGTAACATATTTTCTCTTAATCTGCATTGGATATATATATTTGGAGCCGATTTTCCAGATGGTTTCCAAATCGCTGATGTCCGCGTCGGATGTAATCGATCCCTCCATAGAGTGGCTGTCGAAATCGCCCACGTTAAACAACTTTAAGGTGGCGGCAAAGGTATTGAAAATGCCGAAAAGCCTGATCAACTCTATTTGCTTTTCGGCAGGGCTTGCGATATTACAGACAACGGTAGCGGCAATGACGGGATACGCGCTTTCCAGATTTAAATTTCGACTCAAAAATTTCTGGTTTGTTATGATTCTGCTGGCATTTATTATTCCGACGGCCCTTTTGATGATTCCGAGACTGATCATCTTTATTACGGTGCAGCAGAGCACAGGCGTACAGCTGATTGGCACGCCGGTTCCGCAGGTGCTTATGGCGATACTGGGGCAGGGCGTAAACGGGACGATTTTGATTCTGATATTTTGGAACTTTTTTAACTTAATACCGTACTCTCTGGATGAGGCGGCAATGATTGACGGCGCGGGACCGTTTCAGATTTTCTTTCATATTGCCGTGAAGCTGTCCTTTGCCACGGTGCTGATCGTATTCCTTTTTGCCTTTGTATGGAACTGGAATGAAACGTATCAGACCTCCACTTTCCTGGGCGGCACGATGGAGCTGCTGCCGATGAAGCTGTCCGTATTTGACAGTCAGTTTGAAACTGCGTCCAGCTCGGGTATCGGCGCGGGCGGAACCTTTAAGATCAATGAAGCGTATAAAATGGCTGCGACCTTAATATCGATTGTGCCGTTATTGCTTTTATACGCCTGCGTACAGAAGCAGTTCATACAGGGTATCGAAAATACGGGCATTACCGGAGAGTAGGAGATCGGCATATGAAAAAATGGAAGAAGGCAATGTGCCTTGTGATGACAGTGGCCCTGACAGGCGGCTGCGGAAAGGCGGAGCGCACGGCAGAGAATGCGGAAACGGCAGGAGCGGCACAGTCGGAGGAGGCAGAGGGCAGCCCGTTTCAGACAAGGGTGGGGACGAAGGTACCCGATGCCTTTCTGGAAAAAGAAGAGGGAAAGGAAGAGGATGTGAAAGCAAAGAACGTTACTTATGATTCGGAGCACATGGACTACAGGCTGGTGTGGTGTGATGAGTTCGATTATGAAGGAAAACCTGATGAAACCAAATGGGGGTATGATACAGGCGGAAGCGGATGGGGAAACCAGGAGCTTCAATACTATACGGATGACGGGAACGCGTGGGTGGAAGACGATAAGCTGATTATAGAGCTTCGCAAAGAGGACATGGGGGAGCGGGAATATACTTCTGCGCGTCTGATCTCCAAGGGGAAAGGGGACTGGACATACGGAAAGCTTGAGGTGCGTGCAAAGCTGCCTTCGGGGCTTGGCACATGGCCTGCGATTTGGATGCTCCCCACCGACTGGGTATATGGCGGCTGGCCTGCCTCCGGTGAAATCGATATTATGGAGCATGTGGGATATGATCCGGATGTAATTCATGGATCCATCCATACGCAGTCCTATTATCACAGCATCGGAACGCAGAAGACCGGTACCGTTAAGGTAGAAGGAGTCAGTGAGGACTTTCATGTGTATGCGGTGGAATGGCTTCCCGACAAAATTCGCTTTTTTGCGGATGATGAAGAGTATTTTTCTTTTACGCCCACGGATTTTAAGGAAAGCCCGACGTATAAAGAATGGCCCTTTGATGCCAAAATGCATCTGCTCTTAAATATTGCGTACGGCGGAAGCTGGGGTGGAGCGAAGGGCGTGGACGACGAGGTGCTTCCTGTCAGGATGGAGGTAGATTATGTGCGTGTATACCAAAGTCCCCAGGTCAGCGACATAAAACGTGAGGAAAAGGAAGTGGAAAATCCGATGTTGAAAGCAGATGGAAAAGTATTGCGCGACGATGGAGGAAACGGCGATATTGTGCAGCTTAAGGGTGTGAATGCGGGAGGGTATCTTTTGCAGGAATTCTGGATGACGCCTACAGGGTGGAGCGAGAATGTAAGCGCGGAGGAAGATATTTTTGCGGTTTTGGAGGAACGCTTCGGCAAAGCAACAAGAGAGGAGCTGGTAGCACTTTATCAGGACAACTACTGGACGGAGGAGGATTTTGACTTTTGCAGGGAGCTTGGCATAAATTGTATCCGGCTTCCGTTTTGGTACCGCAATCTGGTGGATGAGAACGGTGACTTTTATCCTGACTGGAGCAAGAGGATCGACTGGTTTGTGGAGGAGGCGGGAAAGCGGCAGATCTATGTCATTCTGGATATGCACGGCGCGCCCGGCTCCCAAAACGGATCTGACCATTCCGCAAAAGACGGGGGAGATCACAAAGAGGAAGCTTCGGCGTTTTTCTTTGGTGATACAGCGGAAGAAAATCAGGCGCTTTACTATAAAATCTGGGAAGAACTGGCAGCCCATTATAAAGACAATCCCTGGGTAGCCGGCTATGACCTGCTGAACGAGCCCTACTGTACCTATCGGTATCATTCCTCTAAATCGGCGGATGAATTGCACAGGATGCTTTGGGATATTTATCATACTGCTTATGAAAAAATCCGCAGGATTGACGGAAATCATCTGATCATTATGGAGGCCACGTGGGACCCGGCGGATCTGCCCGACCCCAAAGCGTACGGCTGGGAAAATATTATGTATGAGTACCACAATTATCTCTATGACGATTATGATAATAAAGCGGGCAGACAGATTACAAATATGCAGAATAAGCTGAAGCTGATTGCAGAGGCGGACTACAATGTGCCAAGCTATATGGGGGAATTTGCCTACTTTAACAATTTAGAGGCATGGGATGAAGGGTTGGCGCTGATCAACGACTGCGGACTTAACTGGACGACGTGGACTTACAAAGTAGTGGAGGAGTACGGAAACTGGGGACTGCGCAACCAAAAGAATGCCAATCTGAATCTGGAGACGGCGTCTTTGGAGGAGATTAAAGAAGCCTGGTCCAGGGTAGGTGAATCGGAGGAAAATACAGGGCTGCGGCAGGTATTGGAAAAATACTGTCAAAAGGTGTATATTTCCGCAAAATAAAGCCTGGCCGCGTATATCTTTCGGTCAGGGGTAAACTTTTCGCACAGATCTGCCGATATACGTCCTAGAAACGTTATATCATGCAAACGGAATTGCGTGCAGGGAAACCTGCAGGATACATTAAGGAGGATGGGGTATGCAGATCAGAATCAATCAAGGCGCCGGCGCGCATATAGCGTCGAAGGCGGTTCCAAATAATCTGTCGGCCGGAAAGGCACATGGAAAGGTTTCGGGGCTGGACGCAGGCCCGCAGTGCAAGGTTACCATTTCACGGGAGGGCAGGAGGCTCAGCGTACAGGCGGGACAGATGGAGCGGGTGCTGCTGCGCCAGCAGGATCAGAAGGAGAAGTACAAGGAGGAGCATTCCAGGCTTGTCGATGAGATTGCCAGCCTGAAGAATACCTTAAATAACACCGGCGCTGTAGCAGATAAGGAGACCGTCGAGAAGAAGCAGATGGCGCTTGATGAGATGGAGAGCCTGAAAAAATTTCAGGAGGAAGAGAACAAGCAGCGCCTGAAGGCCGCGGCGGGCGGCTTAGCGGGTATTTCCGAGGAGCAGGGAGAGGTTGACAAGGAAAACGCCGACCTGTATGTGATGCTCAAGAGCTTTGAGGAAGAAGAAGAGGACGGAGAAGGGCAGGAGGTCTCCGGCGAGGCGGAGAACGGAGAAGCTGCCGCAGAGAACGCGGACAGCATGAGCGACAAGATTCGCCAGTCGGCGGGAATGCTCGGCGTTTCCGCGGCAAGACGCGAGATGGCTTCGAAGGACGTTGTTGAGGAGCTGCGGCAGGACGGCATGGATAAGCTGGCGCAGGTAAAAAGCATAATGAACGAGATCACCGGAGGGCTGAAGGAAGCGGAGGAAATTATGCGCGACGACAGCTACGGGGACGCGGAGCGTTATCAGCTTGCGACGGAGGCGCTGGGCAGAAGCAGGGACATTCTGATGAGCAGCATGGGGGACTTGATTGAGATGCGCGGCAAGGCGCTGCAGGAGCTGCAGGACGCCAGAGAGCTCAAGCTTAAGCGGCTTGAGATGGATCCGCTGGAGAACGTGGGCGGCGCGCGGGAGCGCCTGATGACGCTTGCGTCGGAGGCAGCGTTTAGCGAAGCGTCGGAGAAGGTGCTTAGCGAGGCGTCGCAGGAGCTTGCCGACAGGGTGCAGGAGGAAATCGACAAACGCAACGATGCTGCGCCCGATACGAAGGACGAGGTGCAGGAGGAAGAAAAGACCGCCGAGGCGATTCGGGAAGAGCAGCAGGAGCAGGAAGCGGTTGATAACAAAACAACGCCGGAAGGGCCGGAAGAAACACTTTCGCAGATCGTATAACCACCGGATTGCAGGAACTTATTTGGAAAAAATTTTCAAATAAGTTCCTTTTTCGCGAATTAAGTTGTTTAAAAATATAAGATTGTATAGTATAATGATGAAATGAAAGACAATTTTTTTAGAATATTCGAGAAATTAACAAGACAAAATGTTCCCCCAAAGCAGGAGAAGGCAAAGGGGCCGCTCGCTGCGGGAGCATATCGCAAAAGTGGAGGTAAGAGCGAAATGCCCAAGAAACCAATTATTGACAAGGAAATGTTTAAAAGAAGCGTATTGTACAATGTAAAGACACTGTACCGCAAGAGCCTTGAGGAGGCGACGGACCAGCAGATTTTCCAGGCGGTATCCTTTGCGGTAAAGGACGCCATCGTGGACAACTGGCTCAAGACGCAGGCGGCCTACGACGAGAAGGATCCCAAGATTGTATACTATATGTCCATGGAATTCCTGATGGGGCGCGCGCTTGGGAATAATATGATCAACCTGATGGCGTATAAGGAATTTTCCGAAGCGCTGGAGGAGCTGGGGCTCGACGTCAATGTTATTGAGGATCAGGAGCCGGATGCGGCGCTGGGCAACGGCGGTCTGGGGCGGCTTGCGGCCTGCTTTTTGGATTCCCTTGCCACGCTTGGATATTCGGCGTACGGCTGCGGCATCCGTTACAGATACGGCATGTTTAAGCAGGAGATTCGGGACGGCTTCCAGCGGGAGGTCCCGGATGACTGGCTTCGCGACGGCAACCCGTTTGAGCTGCGGCGTCCGGAGTATACCAAGGTCATCAAGTTCGGCGGCAATGTTGCCTGCAGGGAAGAGGACGGCAGGATGATCTGGTATCAGGAGAATTATCAGTCTGTTAAGGCAGTGCCCTATGACCTGCCGGTTGTCGGCTACGGCAACGGCATTGTAAATACGCTCCGAATCTGGGATGCGGAGCCGATGGACTGCTTCAGCCTCGATTCCTTCGACAAGGGCGACTATCAGAAGGCGGTAGAACAGAATAATCTGGCCAAGAACATCGTCGAGGTGCTGTATCCGAACGATAATCATGTGTCGGGCAAGGAGCTTCGCCTGAAGCAGCAGTACTTCTTTATTTCCGCGTCCGTTCAGACGGCCATCGAGAAATATATGGCAAAGCATGACAATATACACCGCTTCTACGAGAAGGTGACCTTCCAGCTCAACGATACGCATCCTACGGTAGCGATTGCGGAGCTGATGCGGATACTGCTGGACGAATACAAGCTCGAGTGGGATGAGGCATGGGCGATTACGACAAAGACCTGTGCGTATACCAACCACACGATTATGGCGGAGGCGCTTGAGAAATGGCCTGTGGATCTGTTCCAGCGGCTGCTTCCCAGAATTTATCAGATTGTGGAGGAAATCAACCGCCGCTTCCTGCTGGACATTGTCAACAGATACCAGGAGCCGGCAGATAAGATTAAGAAGATGGCGATTATTGCCGACGGCCAGGTAAAGATGGCGCATCTGGCGATTGTTGCCGGCTACAGCGTAAACGGCGTTGCAAGGCTGCACACGGAAATCCTCAAGAAGCAGGAGCTGCGGGAGTTCTACGAGATGTTCCCGCAGAAGTTTAACAATAAGACCAACGGCATCACCCAGAGAAGATTCCTGCTGCACGGCAATCCGCTGCTGGCGGACTGGGTAACGGAAAAGGTCGGAGAGGACTGGATTGTAGATCTTCCGGTGATTGAGGGCATCGCGAAATACGCGGATGACGCGGGCGCGCAGAAGGAATTTATGGCGATTAAGCGCAAGAATAAGGTGCGTCTTGCGAAATATATCAAGGAGCATAACGGCATTGAGGTGGATCCCGACTCCATCTTTGACGTGCAGGTAAAGCGTCTCCACGAATACAAGCGGCAGCTTTTGAATATTCTGCATGTGATGTATCTGTACAACCAGATTAAGGCGAATCCGGGCATGGAGTTTTATCCGAGAACCTTTATCTTCGGCGCGAAGGCGGCTGCAGGCTATCAGAATGCGAAGCTGACGATCAAGCTGATTAATTCGGTGGCGGATGTGATCAACAACGATCCGGCTGTAAAGGGCAGAATCAAGGTTGTATTTATCGAGAACTACAGGGTTTCCAATGCGGAGCTGATCTTTGCGGCGGCGGATATTTCCGAACAGATTTCCACGGCAAGCAAGGAGGCCAGCGGCACCGGCAACATGAAGTTCATGCTCAACGGCGCGCTGACGCTGGGCACAATGGACGGCGCCAACGTGGAGATTGTCGAGGAGGTCGGACAGGAGAACGCGTTTATTTTCGGCCTGAGCTCCGACGAGGTTATCCATTACGAGAACAACGGCGGATACAATCCGATGGATATTTACAACAGCGACGCCGATATCAGGAAAGTAGTGGAGCAGCTGGTGGACGGCACATATTCCAGCGACAAGGAGCTGTTCCGCAGCCTCTACAATTCCCTGCTCAATACACAGAGCACGGATAAGGCGGACCGGTACTTTATCCTGAAGGATTTCCGCGCTTATGCGGAGGCGCACAGGAAGGTGGAGAAGGCTTATAAGGATGCCGACAGCTGGGCAAAGAGCGCTATGCTGAATGTGGCGAAGGTCGGCAAGTTTACCTCCGACAGAACCATTCAGGAATACGTAGACGAGATCTGGCATCTGGATAAGGTGGAGATTCAGTAAACGGAATAACGGTATAGAAAACCTCCGAAAGCTGCAGCTTCCGGAGGTTTTACAATTTTTAACGCGATTTCACATTATTTCCATTGCGCAGTGACAGGCGGATATAGTATATTTATTCATAGTTGAATATCTTTAAATCGACAAAATAAACATTTCATTTTAATGAATTTTAATCTATATAAAGAAAGGATGGATTTTCCATGATTCAATTATCACAGACAGGTGTATACCTGGTAAACGGTACAGAGCTGATTGCGGACGACGCGGAGGCTGCGGCTGCCTTATCGGCAAAAACAGGCAGGGCGCCGGATAAGGAGGAAGCCAGAAAAGCAACAATCGCATACGGCATATTGGCGGCGCACAACACCTCCGGCAATATGGAGAAGCTCAAAATCAAGTTTGACAAATTGACCTCGCACGATATTACCTTTGTGGGGATTATCCAGACGGCGCGCGCATCCGGACTGACGAAGTTCCCGGTGCCGTACGTGCTGACCAACTGTCACAATTCGCTCTGCGCGGTAGGCGGTACGATCAATGAGGACGACCACATGTTCGGGCTTACCTGCGCAAAGAAATACGGCGGCGTCTATGTGCCGCCTCATCAGGCCGTAATCCATCAGTTTGCGCGCGAGATGCTCGCGGGCGGGGGCCGGATGATCTTAGGCTCCGATTCGCATACGCGGTACGGCGCTCTGGGAACGATGGCAATGGGCGAGGGCGGCCCGGAGCTGGTAAAGCAGCTGCTGGGACAGACCTATGACATCAATATGCCCGGCGTGGTAGCCGTCTATCTGGAGGGCGCGCCCGTAAAGGGCGTCGGGCCGCAGGATGTGGCGCTCGCGATTATCGGCGCGGTATTTGGCAACGGCTATGTCAAGAACAAGGTTATGGAGTTTGTAGGCCCCGGCGTCTCGGCGCTGTCGGCGGATTTCAGAATCGGCGTCGACGTAATGACTACGGAGACGACATGCCTCTCCTCTATCTGGCGGACGGACGACGCGGTTCGGGAATTTTATGATATTCACGGCAGAAGCGGGGATTTTGAGCTGCTGGAGCCGGGAGAAACCGCTTATTACGACGGCTGCATCCGGGTAGACTTAAGCAAAATCAGGCCCATGATTGCGATGCCGTTCCATCCGAGCAATACATACACGATTGAGGAGCTCAACGCGAACCTCATGGATATCCTGGACGACTGCGAGAAGAAGGCGCTGGTCAGCCTGGACGGCGCCGTGGACTTCAGGCTGAAAGACAAGGTCAGGGACGGAAGGCTGTATGTGGAGCAGGGCATTATCGCCGGCTGCGCGGGCGGCGGCTTTGAAAATATCTGTGCGGCGGCGGATATTCTTGAAAATGCGAGTATCGGGCCGGATGCGTTTACGCTCAGCGTATATCCCGCATCCATGCCGGTCTATATGGAGCTTGTGAAAAACGGCTGCGCGGCGAAGCTGATGCAGACCGGGGCAGTGCTGAAGACGGCCTTCTGCGGCCCCTGCTTTGGCGCCGGGGATACGCCGGCCAACAACGCGTTCTCGATTCGCCATTCGACAAGGAACTTCCCCAACCGTGAGGGCTCGAAGCTCCAGAGCGGGCAGATTGCCTCCGTCGCGCTGATGGATGCGCGTTCCATCGCGGCTACGGCAGCCAACAAGGGGTATCTGACGCCGGCGACGGACTTTGACGGAAGCTTCAGTCAGTACCGGTATTTCTTTGACAGCAGGATTTATGAAAACCGGGTGTTTGACTCCCACGGCGTGGCGGATGCGTCCGTTGAAATCCAGTTTGGCCCCAATATCAAGGACTGGCCGGCGATGGCGGCGCTGACGGACAATCTGATGCTGAAGGTGGTTTCGGAAATCCATGATCCCGTTACGACGACGGATGAGCTGATTCCCTCCGGGGAAACCTCCTCGTACCGCTCCAACCCGTTAGGGCTTGCCGAGTTCACGCTTTCGCGCAAGGATCCCAACTACGTGCGGCTTGCAAAGGAAATACAGGCGGCGGAGAAGGCGCGGGAGGAGAATGTGTGTCCGGTTCAGCGGTTTGCGGAGCTGGAGGACGCGTGGAGCACGATGAAGACCATCACGCCGGACGCGGACAGAAGCAATACGGGCATCGGCAGCACCATCTTTGCGGTAAAGCCCGGAGACGGCTCCGCGAGAGAGCAGGCCGCAAGCTGTCAGAAGGTGCTTGGCGGATGGGCGAATATCGCCAACGAATACGCGACCAAGCGTTACCGCTCCAATCTGATCAACTGGGGCATGCTCCCGTTTATTATTCAGGAAGGGGAGCTTCCGTTTAAGAACCTGGACTATATTTACATTCCCGGTATCAGAAGGGCCGTGGAGGAGAAGGCGGATGTGATTAAGGCGTACGTGGTAGGAAACGGGCAGAAGAAGGCGTTTGAGATGACGCTTGGCGAGCTGACGGACGAGGAGCGCCAGATTATCCTGAAGGGATGCCTGATTAATTACAACCGCGTTTAAAAAAGTGCGAAGCCTGTTCATATTACGGACAGGCGCGCATATATTTAAAAGAACGCGGGTGACAAAGGAAAAAGCAGGAAAGCATACAGCAGAAAAAGCAACAAAATTGCACAAAAGACTACCATTTTTGAAAGATTTATAGTATAATTTCAATAAATCTAAAAAGTAGATATTTCAATAAACAGGAGGGAGAAATATGGCAAAAGAAATGATAGCAATGCTGCTTGCCGGCGGTCAGGGCTCACGTCTGTACACGCTGACGCAGAAGCTGGCAAAACCTGCGGTTCCCTTTGGGGGAAAATATCGCATCATTGATTTTCCGCTGTCCAACTGTGTGAATTCGGGTATCGACACAGTGGGCATACTGACGCAGTATCAGCCGTTAGTGCTGAATGAGTACATAGGAAACGGACAACCCTGGGATTTGGACCGGCTGCATGGAGGCGTCCATGTACTGCCGCCGTACCAGAAGGCGACGGGGTCGGATTGGTATAAGGGAACGGCCAATGCGATTTATCAGAATATCAATTTTATTGAGCGGTATGATCCCGAGTATGTTATTATCCTGTCAGGCGATCAGATATGTAAGCAGGACTACAGTGATTTCCTCCGCTTCCATAAGGAAAAGGGCGCGGAGTTCAGCGTGGCTGTTATGGAGGTTCCGTGGGAGGAGGCAGGCCGCTTCGGACTGATGGTTACAGACGAAAACGACAAGATTACCGAGTTCCAGGAAAAGCCGAAGGAGCCCAAGTCCAATCTTGCTTCCATGGGTATTTATATCTTTAACTGGAATATTTTAAAGCAGTATCTGATTGAGGATGAGAATGACCCGAATTCCGAGAACGACTTCGGAAAGAACGTCATCCCGAATCTGCTTCGGGACAAGCGCGATATGTATGCGTACCGGTTTGACGGCTACTGGAAGGACGTCGGAACCATCTCTTCCCTGTGGGAGGCGAACATGGAGGTTCTGGATCCGGAGAACAGCGGCATCAATCTCTTTGACGAGGACTGGCGTATCTACAGCCGTAACAGCGGTATGACCGGCCACCGCATCGGCGAGAGCGCATCGCTTGAGAATTCCATGATTACCGACGGATGCAGCATTGAGGGTACTGTAAAGCACTCTATTCTTTTTGCCGGAGTCAAGGTGGAAAAGGGAGCGGTAATAGAAGACGCCGTTATTATGGGCGGCAGCACCATCAAGGCAGGCGCGCAGGTGAAGCATTGTATTATTGCGGAGAATGTCGTGATCGAAAAGGATGCCGTGGTAGGCGCGATGCCCGAGGGCGATGAAAAGGGCGTAGCGACCGTCGGCTCGGATATTGTTGTCGGAGAGGGCGCTCTTATCGGGCCAAGCGCAATGGTTTCAGAAGACGTAAAGGGAGGTGACAAGGTATGGTAAATTCAAATGCAGATTCAGCAATGGGTATTTTGTTTCCGAACAGTTATGATTCGCTGGTGCCGGAGCTTGTTACGGAACGTCTGATGGCTTCCATACCGTTTGCAAGTCGTTACAGATTGGTTGACTTCCTGCTCTCGAGCATGGTCAACTGCGGCATTGATAATATTTCATTGATTGTCAGAAAGAATTACCATTCCCTGATGGATCATCTGGGATCGGGCAGAGAGTGGGATTTGGCCCGCAAGGTGGGCGGACTCAATATTGTACCGCCGTTTGCGCAGAAGACGGTAAACGTTTATAACGGCCGTGTCGAAGCGATTGCGAGCATCATCGCGTATTTGAAGCGTCAGAAGGAAAAGTACGTCATCATGGCGGACACGAACATCGTTGTGAACTTTGACTTCAGCGCGCTTTTGCAGCAGCACATCGACAGCGGTGCGGATGTTACGATTGCCTATGTGAAGGAAGAGATTCCGCAGGGGCTTCTCGACATCGACGTAACCAAGAAGGATTTGTACTATACGCTTGGCATTGACGAGAGCGGCAGAGTCCGGAACATTGTCGTAAATGACAAGGATAAAGGCGTCAAGAACGTATCCATGAACATTTATGTGATTGATAGAGAGCTCCTGATTGAGCAGATCAGAGAGGCCTATGTGAACGGCCTGACATACTTTGAGCGCGATATTATCTCGCCGCAGCTCGATAAGCTGAATGTACAGGGCTATGAGCATCAGGGCTACTATGCGCGGATTATCAGCGGCAAGAGCTACTTCCAGGAAAATATGAAGATGCTTGACGAGAAGAATGTGGAAGAGCTGTTTGCGCGCAATCCGATTTATACCAAGATTCGTGACGACAATCCGACCCGTTATATGACCGGCGCGCATGTGAAGAATGTGATGGCGGCGGACGGCTGCGTGATTGAGGGCGAGGTAGAGAACAGCATCCTCTTCAGGGGCGTTAAGGTGAAGAAGGGCGCAAAGGTGCGCAACTGCGTATTGATGCAGGATACGGTAATTGAGACCGGCGCTACGGTGGAGTACACGATCACCGACAAGAACGTAACGGTTTCCTCCTATAAGGAATTAAAGGGAACGGAATCCTTCCCGGTATTTGTGGAGAAGAGAAAGACCGTATAACGCAAAGAAGCATGGCTTAACAGGCGAATGTTGACTTATTTCCGATAAATGGGTATATTGGTTTTATACAAATAAATTCAGCGGGGATGTCAACATGAAAGAAAACCTTCAAAAATCAAATAAAAAAGCAGGAATACGATACACAGCGCTGGCAGCGGTAATATTGCTGGCGCTGTTTGTCGTGTTCTGCGAAAACATAGAGTATGCGTACACGATGCAGGGAGAGCCCGTCGATCTCCTTGAGAACGGCATACCGGCGACGAGCGGCTATGAGGTTACGGCGGGAGAGCAGGGCTACAGCTTTACGGTAAAGGGGGCGGATCCGCAGTTCTATATAACGCAGATTGCGCAGCCGGCAGGCGGTATCGAGATTTGCCTGGACAGGCCCTGTGCGCAGGGGCCTGTTGCGGTACAGGTATTTTATGTGCGCGCGGGGGAGGATTACGCTGAGAAGCGCTCTGTGAAAGCGACGCTGGAGGCGGGGATGACCTCCTGCAGCCTTGCGCTGCCGCCGGCGCAGTACGCCGCGCTGCGGTTTGACATAGACGGCGACGTGACAATCCGGGAAATCCGGGCATATCCTTTGGAGACAGCAAGGACGCCGGTGGTGTCGCAGCGGACCCTGCAAAAGTGCATGTGGTATTTTCCGGCCGTGATCATCGGGTGCTGTTTGGTATTCTGGGCGCACGGCGCGCGAAGGCGGGAGCGCGGACTGACGGCGCGCGCATATGCGCAGGAGATACTCTTTGGCGCAAAGCCGCAGGCCGGCAGGGCGGTGCATCTGGATTATCTGCGGGTGCTTGCGGCGGTTCTGGTTATTCTGGCGCATACGTGTTCGCCGATGGTGGATCTTGCCGACGCGGGCTGGAAGCGCCTCATACTGGTGTGCGGCCTGAGCCTTGGGCTGTGCTGCAATCTGCTATATGTCATGCTGTCGGGCGCGCTGCTGCTTGCGGACAGAGGCGGCAGGGAGGAGAGCGTCGGTGGCTTTTATCTGCGGCGGGCATCCCGCGTGATTATTCCGCTGGCGGCATATTATCTGCTGATGCTGTCCCTGAACAACGAAGTGGCGTTTCTGCCGCCCAGAAACATTGCGGCAGCGCTGAAGCGGATTGTGACGGGGGCTCCGGATGTCGGACCGCATCTGTGGCTGATTTACACCATCGTCGGGCTGTATCTTGTGACGCCGTTTTTCCGGGTGATGATGCGGCAGATGAGCGACAGAATGCTTTTTTCCCTTGCGGCGGTGATTATCGTGCTCAATGCCCTGACAACGTATCTGCCGTTGCTTGGCATGACCTTTGGCGCAAGTACGTTTCTTGCGGGCTGGGAGGGCGTATTTCTGCTGGGTTGCATTCTGGTGCGGCAGGATAAGGCGCCGGGCGGCGCCAGGCGCAGACGGATGCTGATACTTGCGGCGGCAGTCTCCTATATCATTATGGTCGCGGCAGTGTTTGGGGATTCGTCCCGGATGAATTATGTGTATGGCAGCACGCCGCCCATCGTTCTGGCCGCATGCGGCATTTTTACGTTGTTTTTAAGCGCTAAGGGCTGGTTTGCGAATAAAGAAAACCGCATGGTGCGCCTGCTCTCCAAGTACAGCTACTCGATTATCCTGATTCACTGGTATGCGCTGTTTGTAGTTGTGCAGGGAAAGCTTCATATTACCGCGCTGCGCTTCGGGTGCGCAGGCGGTATCGCTGCGACCGTGGCGCTGACGCTTATCGTATGCCTGCTTATGGCGCTTATCTTTGACAATACGGTGGTAATTGTCTGTAATTTGATTTTTGACAGATTTGTACAAAAAATTCAAGGTATTTTTGCGCGCAGACGCGAATAGTTGTTACATAAGAGGGAAAAATAAGGATAAATCAATGAAGAATTTATCGAGGCTTCTTATTTTCATATTATGCGTGCCGCTGCTTGCAAGACTTTTTATCAAACCGGATACGGAGGGACAGGAACGGGAGAGGCAGCCGGCTGAAGGGGAGCCGCCTTTTACGGTTGCGGTTGACGGGGACAAGGGAAGCTTCCGGTATGAGCCGGAGCATACCGTGGATTACATGATGGCGGCTGTAGTGCCGTGGGAGACGCTTTCCGGGGAAATTGCACTCGAAAACGTCAGGCAGGAGTATTTAAAAGCGCTTGCGGTGCTGTGCCGCACCAATCTGATATATGAATGGCAGCAGGCCGGGTATCCGGAGGTCCTTGCGTGGAAGGACTGCGGGCTGTATATGAAAAGGCTGCGCGCGGATTCCCCGGAGCTGTGCGAGATTCGAAGCGCGGTGGAGGCCACAAGAGGAGCGGTGATGACCGATGAGAGCAATGCGGTGATCGCGGCCCCTTTTTTTACTTCCTCGGATTGGGAAATGCAGATACACAGCGTGGGGGAAGGAGAAGGCTTTTCGTTAAATTACGGGGTTCTTATGGCGCGGGACGGCGCGGACTTTGCGGGAATTCTCAACGGTTTTTTTGAGAATATAAAAATTATCGTGATGTATAAATAGCCTCCGATCAGGCAATGCTAGTTATTGCAATAAGCATTGCATTAAATATTCACGACGATAGAATTTTTGCGAAGCGCATATTCTATTGTTTAGCACAATGGAGGTTGAAGATGAATAGACGTAATGGGAAGCGTCCCGCTATGCAAAAGGAAAAGATGAGTGTAATAGCCGCGTCCGTGTTTGTACTGTCAGCGCTCACACTTGCAGGGGTGTACATGGCAGCACAGGATGACCCGAAAACCGAGGAAAACCGGATAGATTTTGCAAAGCTTGAGGAACAGCAGAATGCAGACGCCAAAGAGAAGGAGGAAAGTCCGGTAGATACCAGATTTGTATCCGGCAGGGCCGACATGGGAAACGCACAGGCAGATGAGCGGTTTGTAAGACCGGAAGCGGAGACAAACGATTTAAGCAATAATAATGATATGGATGTAGATCCGGAATATACGGAGGTGAATTCCGGACAGGTTACGAATACGCCGATAGCGCTTACGGCTGAGGAGGATGCGCAGGAGAGCGAGCCGCTTGTGCAGACGGACGAGCCTGCGGCACAGGAGCCTGCGGCCCCGTTATCCTTTGGCACGGGAGATGTACTCCAGCTTCCGGTAGTCGGCAAGGTGATTATGAATTACAGCATGGACAAGGCGGTTTACCACGGAACCATGCAGCAGTATCGATATAATCCGGCATTGATTGTAGCCGCCGAGGAGGGCGATATTATTACGGCCGCCGCGGAAGGCATTGTCACAAATATTTACAGGGATGCACAGACCGGAAATACCATTGTCTTTGACCTTGGCGACGGCTATGTGCTGACTTACGGGCAGCTTGAGGACATCGCAGTCAGCGTCGGCGACAGAGTTGCGGCCGGCGATATGGTAGGAAAGGTTGCAAAGCCGACCATCTACTATACGGAGGAAGGCGCGAACGTATATTTCAAGCTGACAAAGGATGGCGTACCCATGAATCCGCTGGACAAGGTTCAATAGGAGAAAGCACAGATGATTTTGTTAAAGAATGCAGTAATCCGCAGCATGAGTGACACGATATGTGCAAAATATAAGGCAAGTACCCTTGAGGGAAGTATACTTATTAAGGACGGTAAAATCCTTGAGGTGGCTCCTGAAATAACGCTCCCCGAATCCGCGGACTGTAAGATCATTGATGTCAACCACAATTTAGTGATGCCGGGGCTGATTGAAGCCCACTGCCATATGGGTATTACCGAGGAAAAAAAAGGGCAGGAGGGAGACGACTGCAACGAGACAGTGCATCCCGTCACGCCTGTGCTTCGGGCAATTGATGCCATTAATACGATGGACGCGGCCTTTCACGATGCGGTGAGAGCAGGCATCACGTCAGCCAATATTGGCCCCGGCAGCTCGAATGTTGTCGGTGGTCAATTTGCGGTTTTAAAGACCAGCGGCCGCCGCGTAGACGACTTGATTATGAAAGCGCCCTCCGCGATGAAGGTTGCCTTTGGGGAGAATCCGAAGGTCAACTATGCGGGAATCGGCACGTCGCCGGTCACGAGAATGGCCATCGCGGGCATGCTGCGGGAGGAGCTTGTGCAGGCCCGCCGGTATTTGGAGGATTATCAGAAGGGTGATACCGCGTACAACCTTCACTACGAGGCGTGGCGTCCCGTTTTTGAGCGGGAAATACCGCTGAAGGCGCATGCGCACCGGGTGGACGATATTTTTACGGCAGCGCGCATTGCGTCTGAGTTTGGCCTGAAAATGACGCTGGATCACTGCAGCGAGGGGCACCTGATCGCGCAGGAGCTTGCGGCGCTGGGGTATCCTGCGGTAGTCGGTCCGGATTTGGCAAGCCGCAATAAGATAGAGGTGCAGAATGTCGCTTTTAAGACAGCCGGCGTTTTGGCGAAGGCAGGGGTCATGGTCGCGATTACGACGGATCATCCGGTTTCCCTGATACAGTCGCTTCCGCTGTGCGTGGGCTTAAGCGTCAAGCAGGGGCTTTCCATGGAAGACGGGTTTAAGGCGATGACGATTTGCGCTGCCCGGATATGCGGAACACAGGACCGGGTAGGCAGCCTGGAGCCTGGAAAGGATGCGGATATCGCGGTTTTTGACGGGAATCCGATGGAGGTTTTTACAAGGACCGTGATGACAATGATCAACGGTGAAATCGTATATGACGCGCAGTGGGAGGATTCCGACGGAAAATAACTTGGAATAAAGCCGGCGGGGACTTTACTTGCGTTCAAAATACGTGTAGAATAATAGAGGTCGAGGAAGGAAACGGAAGATGAGGAAAAATAAAAGCACGGCGCTTTTATGCCTGGGGCTGGCGCTGCTGCTGTCAGGCTGCTGCGGCAGCGCGTTGAACAATAATCAATCGAATATGCCCAATACGGCGCAGGGAACGGAAACGGGAGACAGCCCGGCCGTAAAGGACGAGGTATACGCCGCGCATCTGAAAAATCACGGGATAGAGCTGCCGGTAAGCCGTACCAGGATTTCCGTAAACCAGTCGGGGTATCCGGCTGACCGCGAAAAGAGGGTGGTGTTTCTGGGGGATTCCTACGGGGATACCTTTCGGGTAATCCGGGCCTCCGACAAAAGCATCGTGTACATCGGACGCATTCATCAGTCCCAGACGGACAACCTCAGCGGGCAGGTAGTGAGTATCTGTGATTTTTCGCGCGTAACGGAGCCGGGGAGCTATTACATAGAGACAGATATTATCGGGCAGTCCTATCCGTTTGAAATCGCCCAGGACGCCTATGAGAAGCTGTTTCTGGGGCTGCTGGCCAATATATCCAATGTGCGTCTGGAGGAAAGTCCGCAGGGCGTATGCGACGTAAGCTTTGGCATGCACATTCTGATGTACTCCCTGCAGAAGAACGGGGCCCTGTATGAGGAGGCCTACGCGCATCTGGGAGAAGAGGCGGCGGACAGCGATATGGTGGCCAGGCTCCTCTATATGGCGCAATGGCTCTTGACGAAGCAGGACGCGGACGGAAGCCTTTACGGGGATTATGAGGCTACGGCGGCATTCTGCGGCGCTATGGCCATGGGGCGCGATACTTTCGGGAAGTATGAGGAGACTGTAGCGAGGGAATTTCAGGATGCCGCGCAGCGGGCGTGGCAGTGGCTGTACGACAGCGCGTGCGACAGCGATGCGAAAGAGGCCGCGCGCTTTTATGCGGCGGTGCAGCTGTCCAAGTCGGTGGGAAACAGTGAATGCCGGCGTATTGCCAATGAGTTTCTTTCGGGATATGATGGAAGCTATACGGACGACAGGTACGTCTTTTACGGCGTATGGGCATATCTGAATATGGAGAAGAACGTAGACAGGGATATGTGTACCCATATTATGCTGTGCCTTGTGGACGAGACGGAGCAGATTTGCGATGAGGCTGAAAATGATATGCTTTTCGGGATAGGGAGGCGTTCCCTTGAAGAAAATCTGCGCAGGATCCTGCTGCTGAGCTTCGTCAACTATATCACACCGAACAAGGAGTACACACTTATTGTCGAAAACAGCATACAATATATAGGCGGACTGAACGAGAACGGCGAGTGCCATATCGGGAAAAACGGCGTCTGGCGCGATACCGATGCGGCCCTGGGAAGGAACTTCGAATGGAACGGTATTATTTTGTTTTGCTTTAGCGATATGCTGAAGAATTTGAATGACATGGCAGAGGGAGAAGCGGACGGAGGTAATTTATGAAAATTGTTGTATTGGCAGGAGGAATCAGCACGGAGCGGGATGTATCGCTGGTGACGGGCGCTATGATTTACAGGGCTTTGAAGGAAAAGCTGCATCAGCCGGTGCTGCTGGATGTATATCTGGGATACGAAGGCGATATGGATAACATTTTCGAGCAGGAGAAGGACTGGAGTGAAAACTTTGGCGCGATTGCGGAGCAGGATCCCGATATTGATAAGGTCAGGGCGCTCAGAAAGGATAATCCCAGGTGCCTGATAGGGCCCAATGTGATAGAAATCTGCAGCCAGGCGGACATTGTTTTCCTTGCGCTTCACGGGCAGAACGGAGAGGACGGGAAGATTCAGGCAATGTTTGATTTGCTTGACATCAAGTACACGGGTACGGACTACCTTTCCAGCGCGCTTGCAATGGATAAGGCGATTTCCAAGGCGCTGTTTGACAAGTATAATATCCCGACCGTAAAAGGAATCACGCTTACCAGAGAGGAAGCGCAGACAGTTACGCCGTGGTATATTTTCCCGTGTATTGTCAAGGTCAACTGCGGCGGCTCCAGCGTGGGCGTATACCGCGCCGACAATAAGGAGGAGCTGGACGCGGCGTTGGACGCGGCCTTTCGGCTGGAGAACCGCGTGATTATCGAACAGTACATAGACGGGAGGGAGCTTTCCATCGGCCTGATGGACGGCAAGGCGCTCCCTATCATAGAGATTATGCCGAAGGTCGGATTTTATGATTACAAGAATAAATACCAGGCGGGATCGACCATCGAGGTCTGTCCGGCTCAGCTGGACCCGAATGTCGCCAAAGCGATGCAGTCCTGTGCGGAGTCGGTTTACCGCGCGCTCAGGCTGCGCACCTATGCGCGCGTGGACTTCAGAATGGATCACAACGGCAATTTCTACTGCCTTGAGGCCAATACGCTTCCGGGGATGACGCCCACCTCGCTCCTGCCGCAGGAGGCCGCGGCGGTCGGAATGGATTTTGCGGCGCTTTGCCAGCAGATTGTTGAGATTTCCTTAAAGAAATATGATTAATACAGGTGGGGGCGAAATGGGAAAGCATCATATGAAGAATATGACACTCAGGAATATTGCCGCGGCCGTACACGGCGTGCTTCATACTGAGAATATTGCGCGCGGCGTGGACGCGGATACGACATTGGCGCAGGGGGTGGTGCTGGATTCCCGTCAGGCAGGCCCCGGATGCGTGTTTATCGCGACAAAGGGAGAGCGCGTGGATGGGCACAGCTTTATCCGTCAGGTATGGGCGGCAGGCGCTATCGGGGTAATCTGCGAGAAGGCCCCGGATAATCTCGAGGGGAACCCTGAGGGGAGCCCTTCAGGGAACCCTAAAGGGAGCCCATTAGGGGCGTACATTCTGGTGGAAGACAGCTTTCAGGCGCTCAAGGATGTGGCCGAATTTTACCGTCAGCAGCTTTCGTTGAAGGTGGTCGGCATCACCGGGAGCGTAGGCAAGACCAGCGCGAAGGAGTTTATCGCGCACGTTCTCGCCCGGAAATACCGGACGCTGAAAACAGAAGGAAATCATAATAATGAGGTAGGGCTTCCCCTCACGGTGCTGCAAATCCGGGAGGACTGCGAGGTGGCCGTGCTGGAGATGGGCATCAGCGATTTCGGGGAGATGCATCGTCTGAGCAAAATTGCGCGGCCGGACATCTGCGTGATTACCAATATCGGACAGTGCCATCTTGAGAACCTTGGGACGAGGGATGGGATTCTGAGAGCAAAGAGTGAAATCTTTGACTTTATGGATGACGACGGATACGTCTGCCTGAACGGGGACGACAACAAGCTGGCGACCGTGCAGGAGATCAAAGGGAAAAAGCCGCTGTTTTTCGGCATGGAGGAGCGCAATGACGTCTTTGCCGCAGATTACAGGCATGTGGGACTCGAGGGCAGCCGGGTTATGATACACGTCCAAACGGCAGAGCCGGTTTCCTTTGAGGTGTTTATACCGCTTCCGGGAGAGCATATGGTGTATAACGCGCTGGCGGCCGCGGCGGTCGGAACGCTTCTGAACGTCACGCCTGCGCAGATACAGGAGGGAATCCAGGCGGTCGAGCCGGTTGGCGGAAGAAGCCACATTATCCGTACCGGCAGCTTTACCATTGTAGACGACTGCTACAATGCGAATCCCGTATCCATGAAGGCGGCGGTTGACCTGCTGACGCAGATTACCCAGACGCGGGCGGTGGCGGTTTTGGGCGATATGTTTGAGCTGGGAGAACGGGAGCGGGAGCTGCACCGGGCCACTGGCGAGTATGCGGCGGCCAAAGGCATTGACGTGATAATATGCGTCGGCGCATTATCCGAAAGCATGGCGGATGGCGCCAGAGCTGCGGCGCATGCCGGCAGCAGCGTATATTACTTTGAAAATAAAGAGAAGCTGATTTTACAGCTGCCGGGACTGCTTCGCAGAGGAGATACCATACTTGTCAAGGCTTCGCACGGGATGCATTTTGAAGAGCTGGTTCAAATCATTGAGCGGGAATAGCCTCCGGCAGGCACGGCAAAGCGCAGGCTGTTTCAGACCTGCGCTTTGTTTTTTTCATAGGTATCCCGGATAATATTCTGAACATACGGGCCAAGCTGCTTCTGCGTCTCTCTGGGAAGGTCGTTTGGGTAGATTGGCTTTCCGTATTCAATAATGACATGAGACCTTTTGATTTTGGGAAACTGGTTTTCAAAAACAGCCGCGCTGTTGTTGATGGTCATCGGAACAATAGGGCAGCCTGATTTTGTTGCGATTCGGAAGCTTCCCTCATGGAACGCAAGGAAGGTTCCCTCCTCCCTGTTCCGGGTCCCTTCCGGAAAAATACAGATGGAAATCCCGCTTTTTACCATATCGATTGCCTGCACAATGGTTTTGAGCCCGGCCTTGACGTCATCCCTGTCGAGAAACACGCAGTGCAGGTTTTTCATCCATATATTCAGGAGCGGCACCTTCTCCATCTCCTTTTTGGCAACATAGCCGGTGGGACGCGGCACTCTGGGGTATGTAAGGACAATATCAAAAAAGCTCCGGTGGTTTCCGACATACAATACGCTGGTGTCCTTTGGAATATTTTTCTCCCCGATATAGTCAACCCGGGTCCCGGCCAAAAACCGCACGCACCGAAAGGCCCAGTTTACAATGGCCAGACTCGACCGGCTCTTGACGGACGGACTGATTTTGCCGATAAGCCATTCAAGCAGCATGAGCGGAATGCTTAAAATCAGGAAGAGAATGACAAACCCTCCCACAAAAATAAATCTGATCATATTCTTTTACCTTTCCTTGCACAACAGCGTTTTCTGTTTTCTGCCTTGCTTTTCTTAATACATTTTAACATGATTTGTATGTTCAGGCTACCACATTTTTACCTTTTGTATGAAAGTATACGGGCTGCGGCTGAAACTGAAATTTTCAGAAATCAAATTCGCCGCTGTATTTTTTGAAAAACTCATAATAAGCCCGGACATTGGGAAGCTCGGTCCACCTTTTGAGATCTACGGGATCTTCATCCATATCGTAGATTCGGGCGCCTTTCATGGAGAGCAGGAACGGGGAATGGGTGGCAATGATAAACTGGCATCCGAAAAACCGTGCGGAATCCTCTAAAAGCTTTAAAAGCTCCTGCTGCTTTTGCGGTGAGAGGCTGTTTTCGGGCTCATCCAGTAAATATAAGGCATTGTCACGGATATTTTCGGTAAAATACAAAAATGCGCTCTCCCCGTTGGAGTGTTCCCGCACATTGTCCACAAGAGTCTCCCGCACATATTTTGACTGCGTCTTCTGCCGCGCGCGGTTTTTCTTTTTGAGCTGTTCGTAATCGTCAAGCGATTTCATCTGAAAATGCGAGTATTTTGTATCCAGATAGTCCTGAAACAGCTCCTCGCGTCTCAGGTCAATGCCATTGTTGATGCTGCGCAGATTCAGCATAAAGTCAAAGACATCGTCGCTTGTTATGATTCTGCTGTCCGCGGGAACGGCGCTTCCGGCTCCCGGCTCCATTTCATAGCTGCACAGATTGACATAATCCTCAAAGAAATTGGAACGGTTGTAGAGCGTATCGCGGGTTACGCCCAGCTTTTCGGCAATCACATTCAATGCGGTCGTCTTGCCGGAGCCGTTTCCGCCATACAGAATCGTGACAGGCTCAAAGCAGAGCGTGGTCAGGTGGCGCCGCGATAAGACCTGAAACGGATAAAAAGTATCATAACAGGTGCGTTTTATATTCATTGTGAAGGTGTATTCCCGTTCGACATCGGGAAAATTGAATTGTGACAGATAAACCATGGAAAGCTCCTTTCTGCTGCGGGGACGTCCAGGGCGTCGTAATCATTATAGCAGAGCCGGCCTTCTACTGGCAAGGGCGTCGGAAAATCATTGAAACAAAAAACAGCTGCGTCATATTTCTCCGGATTGCCACATATTTATTCATAAGAGAAAAGAAGCTACAGCGTCTGCGAGGAGGCAGTCTATGCGAAAAAAACGGCTGAAAAAGTATTTGTGCTTAGCGATAACCCTTACCATTACAATGCTCTTATTGAGCGGATGTACCGCCGGCTCCGGGGATTCGGAACGGCTTCGGGAGCTGGATTTTACGGTGCTGGGGGAAAATGAACAACCGGATACCCTAAAGGAGATTATTGGGGAAAAGCGAACGTCCCCGTTCCAAATCAGCTATGTCCTGGGCGAGGACCTGTATATTGCCGTC
Organism: uncultured Lachnospiraceae bacterium; assembly: GCA_949948735.1. Lineage (GTDB taxonomy): Bacteria > Bacillota > Clostridia > Lachnospirales > Lachnospiraceae > COE1. The sequence goes on from CATLGV010000002.1 coordinate 171,252, forward strand.
GGCTATGGGGAGCAGGCAAGCGGCGGGTACAGCATCAGCGTGAACGACCTTTATGAGACAGCGGATGCGATTGTGATTGATACGACGCTGACTGGCCCCGGCAGCGCGGAAAACGTTACGCAGGTCGTAACGTATCCGTATATTGTGATAAAAACCGAAAATATAGCGGATAAGCCGATAGTTTTCCAATGAAAAAGATGGTATAATAAAGAACAGAACGAGAGAATAACGGAGGAAAGCACATGTTATTGATAAAGAACGGATTTGTGGTAGATCCTGCAAATGGCGTTGCCGGGAAGGCAGACGTCGCGATACAGGACGGAAAGATTTTAAAGGTAAGCGACAGCCCTTCGGAAATCGGGTCCGCCCTTTTGCCGCAGGACTGTGAAGTGATTGACGCAAAGGGATGCGTTGTTGCGCCCGGGCTTGTGGATGTGCATGTGCACTTCCGCGATCCCGGGTTCACGCATAAGGAGGATATAGAGACCGGCGCAAGAGCAGCGTTAAAGGGCGGCTTCACCAGCGTGGTGCTGATGGCAAATACAAAGCCCCCCGTGGATAACGTAGAAACAATCACATATGTTATTGAAAAGGGGAAAGCGACGGATTTAAAGGTCTATACCTGTGCGAATATTACAAAGGGAATGGCGGGCAGAGAGCTGACGGAGATGGACAAGCTCTGCAGACACGGGGCTGTGGGCTTTACCGACGACGGGATTCCCATTATGGACGCCGGGCTTCTGGAGCGGGCGATGACAGAGGCGGCCGGTCTGGGCGTGCCGCTGAGCCTGCATGAGGAAAATCCTGCGTTGATTGTCAATAACGGGGTGAATCGGGGAAAGGCATCGGAATACTTTGGCATAGGCGGTTCTCCGCGGGAAGCGGAGATTTCGTTGATTGAGCGGGATCTGGAGCTTGCTTTGAAAACGAATGTTATTTTAAATATTCAGCACATCAGCACGAAGGAGGGCGTGGCGCTTGTGCGGCAGGCCAAACGCCGCGGCGCCAACATTCATGCGGAGGCTGCGCCGCATCATTTCAGCCTGACCGAGGATGCGGTTATTGAATACGGCACACTGGCCAAAATGAATCCGCCCCTGCGTGAGGAGGCGGACCGGCTTGCGATTATAGAGGGCCTGAGGGACGGGACGATCGATGTGATTGCGACGGACCATGCGCCGCACAGCAGGGAAGAGAAGGAGCGTCCGCTGACGGAGGCGCCAAGCGGCATTATCGGCCTGGAGACGGCGCTGCCGCTTGGCATAACCAACCTGGTCGATAAGGGACAGCTGACGCTGGATGCACTGATTGCCTGCATGACAGTCCATCCGGCCAGGCTTTACCGGCTGGATGCGGGGACCCTTTCGGCGGGGGCGCCGGCGGACATCGTTATTTTTGACGCGGACGCCGTACAGACAGTTGGAGGCTTTGCTTCAAAGTCCGCCAACTCTCCCTTTACGGGGCAGCGCCTCAAGGGTGTGGTGCGGTATACGATTGTCGACGGAAGGGTGGTTTATGCGGCAGCTGCAGGCTGACCGCAGACCTTTGCCGACCGGGAGTATATGTCCGCAAGGGTTTACTTCTCCTCCCGCATGGCGCTTGGCGTCACGCCGAAAATCTTCTTAAATGCGCGCCGGAAGCTGTTGGCATTGTTGTAGCCTACGGAGAGATACAGCTCATTCAGGCTGGTATCCGTCTCTCTGATCAGGCGCGCAGCCTCATTCATTCGAATATTTTCCAGATAATTTGAAAAGTTAATTCCTGTCTTTTCCTTGAACATATGGGAGAAATAACTCTCCGAGATCTGAAATTCATCGGAAATCTTGTTCAGGCTCATGGACGGATCCATATAATTCTCCCGGATGTAGTTCTCGATGGCGGAAACCGGGTTCGTATCCTCGGTCTCTACGGTAAACAGCCGGCACAGGCGCAGCGCGATATCTTCACACAGCTTAAAGGAAACATGCTGGTTAAAGCAGGCGTCCAATGCACGAATCTCCTCCTCGGGTGTATTCTGCGGCAGTGCAAATCTTGCCTTCAGAAGAGAATTGCGGATATCCGACAGCAAAAACTGCAGCATATTGATGGGGAGCGAACGCTCCTCGATATTCTCCTGATGCAGCAGATTGAACAGCTCGAGTACCTGCGGCGTATTGCCCGACGTAATAAAGCGGATGAGCTTCGTGGAAAGCTCCGGCGGATAGTAAAAGGCGTTGGAATCCTTCTTAATAAAGCTGTAAGGGTAGAATATGTAATTCTTGCTGGTATAGCTCACGGCTTCCACAGCCTGTTGATACGCCTCCCAGACATTCATAATGCTGTCCGTGCTTTTCCCGATGCCTGCAAGAAGCCATATGCCGTAAGTGTCCAGAAGATGGTTGTGCAGCTTGACAACCGCCTCGTTTGTCCGGATAATCAGATCCTTTTCCGCTTCCCTGCCGCAGACAAGCATGACGGCGTAGGTCCTGTCGGAGGGGCTGAAGCAGTAGAGCGGTGTTCCCAGATATTCCTGCAGGCCGTCCAGAACCAGATCATTGCATTCGGCGGGCGTACGCGCCTCAGCGGCGGCTTCGCTTTCCTCCGTTACATTATTGTATGCGACGACATACAGGCTGTTGTAGCACAGGGAATCGTCGTCGGGAATGCCAAGAAAGGCTTTTATATAGTCGGCCTCCTCCTCGGAGGCAATCCAGCCCTTGATCAGCTGACGCACATAGGAGGTACAGATAATCGGCCGCTGGCTGTCCATGACCTCCTGTAAATGAGAGGTCTCCTGCCTGGCTACCTGAAGCTCCTGCCCCAGCTTAAGAATCGGCTGCATATTGCGCCTGGAAAACAGCAGGATTAGGACGCCTCCTATTATCAAAGCGGCAAAAAATAATACAAGGTGCATAATTTGCGTACGTGCAATCCTTGCGGTCGTCTCAAAGTCAGGGTAGGTATAATAATAGGTAAAGCCGGTCCTGGGAGAGCTGTACTGCCCAAGCGTGACAGGGACAGAGGCGAAATATTTATCAGAGGCTTCCGTATCGCCATGAACAAGCCTGCCAATCAGAGCTTCGGTAATGCCTGCGCTTTCCGGCGTATAGATGGACAGGGCGGGTTCATTATTTTGATTAAACATAGTGAGATTCCGATATTCATTATCCGTCTCGAGACAGGTAAAAAGGCTGGAAAGCTCCGACTTCTCCAGCACGAAGCAGACAACGGCGTCAATATTCAGATAATAGAGGTCGTTCAGATTAATAATATACATATAATACTGCTTGCTGTAGTTGGCGGCAATATTATCTATAGGAAGAAATTGGTAATAATATTCGGAGGATGTAAGAGCTTTCAGCCAGTTGTGATATTCCTGCTCGGAGTAGCGCTTCTCCCAGTCGTAATATCGGTACTGTGAAATAAACGTATTCTGGGAAAGAATATAGCCTGATTGGGGCAGATAGCAGAATACTTCATAAATCGGAAGCAGGGATTCCGGGTATACGTCCGTGGAGAGCTCCGTATAAAGGGAGAAGCCCAGATCCATAAAGCGCGGGTCATCGGGGGGAAGCTTCGCAAGCTTTTTGAAGTCGCCGTTCTGTAACAGCTGGCGGCAATAGGCGTCCATGATGTTCAGATCCTTCTCAAAAAGCTCCACATCGCTCATCAGGGTGGCCTGCATCTGGTTCTCATACTGCAGACGTGCATTTTTTACGGTGAGGCTGTATAAGTAAAACAGCAGCATCAAAATAACAAGCAGAAAGACGCTGTAGGAAGTTGCCAACTTCATCATAAGATTCTGCTTATTCTTTGGTGAATTTGTATTGTTGTCGGTAGATTCTATGTCAAGCTGTATAGCATTTGCGTCAGTTTTCACCGGTTTTTCTCCTGATTTCACAAAAAAATGTATGAGGGATAAGCTCATTTTATCAGTTCCGGAGAAAAATTACAATACGTAAATGCGCCTCTAACGCCTTAAAATTCAACAATGTACAAATGGAGAACGCAAAATATGTATGCGACCTAAAATATTGTCGCTTGCGTGTAAGCTCTTTCAATGCTAAAGTACAAAGCAGGCAGGGGAAGACCGGAATGAGGCGTCTGCGCCTGCCACGCAAGAAAAACTAATTTTTAGGGAGGAAAGAAATGAAGAAGAAAGCATTATCTTTACTTTTGGCATCAACAATGGTTGTTTCATTGGCTGCATGCGGCGGCAAATCCGACGCACCGGCAAGCGATACAACCGACAATTCCAATTCGACTGCTACAGATAACAGCAGCACAACGACACCGGCGGCTGACACCAATACAAATACAGAAGCGCCGGCAGACACAGCAAGCGGTGAGAAGGCAGATTACCATGAGGTACTCAAGGACGGTATCACTATCGTAGTAGACGGTACCCTGACCGCTTCCGCTGACAACGGCCAGGCTGACTTTGAGAAGCAGTGGGAAGAGGCCGTAGGCATCGACCTGACAATCCAGCAGCTTGACCACTCTGGTTATCAGGATGCGGTAGGACGTCTTTTCGCGGGCGGCGATTACCCCGACGCGATGATTATGGCTGCCGGAATGTTCAAGCAGTACGCGCCGACAGGCCTTCTGTGGGATTTGTCAGACGCTTACGCAAACGCAGAGTTCCAGAACAGAATCACTTTAACGGCAATCAATGAGAATCTGAAGGATAAGGACGGCCATCTGTACGGCTTTGCGCCGGCATATGGTAACGGCTGCGTTACATATGTAAAGAAGGCTTGGCTTGACGCGGTTGGCATTGATGCAAGCTCTATCAAGACCTATGATGATTACTATAATATGTTAAAGGCATTCCATGACGGCGATCCCGACGGCAACGGCGTGGACGGCGATACCTACGGCGTTATCGCGGCAGGCTTCCTTGGCAACGAAGCTCCTTACATCAACTATCTGCCGGAGTTCTGGCAGGGCGCATATCCCGCTCTTTATCAGAAAGACGGCAAGTGGGTTGACGGCTTCCAGGAGGACGCGACAAAAGAGGCGCTTCTGAGATTGCAGCAGGCATACGCAGACGGCGCAATTGATCCGGAGACGCTGACGGCATCTACCAAGATTGCGCGTGAGAAGTGGTTCTCCAACGATCAGAAGGGTTCCGCAGGCGTGTTCACATACTGGGCAGGTACATGGTATCAGAATCTGACGGATAACCTGATTAAGAATGAAGTGAATGAAGAGCTGGTACAGCTTCCGCCTATTAAGGAAATTACGGATACCTTCGGTGGCTACCTTAACAGAGAGGCGCCGGTATGGGTTATCATCGATCAGGGCGATCCCGTACGCAATCAGGCAGTTTTCGACGCATTGTTTGACACGATGTTAGACGGCGACGTTGTACAGACCCTCTGGGTATACGGTGCAGAGGATGTTCACTGGTCCACAAAGGCAGAGGAGTTTACAACCAACGCAGGTACGGACAAAGAGAAGTCCTATTCCTATGCGGATGGCGAGTTCCATATGAAGCCGTCACCGAACGACCCGAATACGCTTTGGAAGAAGAACCACTTGGATTCAGCGCTCGTAATCAGCCCGTTGACAAACGGATTTACAGCGGAGTCTGACCTTATGGCGGAAGGTAACAAGTTCTTTACGGAGAACTGCGTAGACGCTCCTTCTACACCGGTTTCCGAGACTTATACGAACGAGTCCGGTACCATCTATGACGCGAAGCTGGCAGTTGTTACCGCAGTAGTAGTAGACGGCGGCGACGTAGACGCGGCAATGCAGACCTATGTTGATACGGTAGGCAGCATCGTTGACCAGTGCTTAGCTGAGCTGAATCAGTAATCGGTTTGTATCCGAATGAGATGAATAAGATGATATCCTGCCCCATCCGGGGCGGGATATGGATGAACTGTCCGGAATACGCTTTATAAAGTAATTTGGGGCAGTTCATTACGCTAAGGAGCTGTTTGGTTCCTAAGGAAGTGTGGCCGTTCCTATCCGGTCACGGCAAAGGTGATATAAGGAAGCAGAAAGGAAGAGAACGGTATGGCTAAGAAAAAAGTTATGACCTCCGGCGGCGTGGAAGTTCGTCAGAAACCGCTCGGGCTTCGGATATGGAATAACAGGGGTTATTACATTATGTTTATCCCTGTGCTCGTGTTTTTGTTGATTATGCATTATTGGCCGATGCTGGGCGTGCGCTACGCGTTTTACGATTATAAGCCGGTAGGAACGCCGACGCCTGTCGGGTTCGCACATTTTCAGAAGATGTTCTCAACGCCGGCGTTCTGGACAGCGTTCTGGAATACGCTGGAGCTGAGTATTGCCAACCTGCTGTTGACGAATGTTGCGGCGGTGGTGGTATCCATTTTCCTGAACGAAATGAAAAATCTGTTTGCAAAGAAGACCCTGCAGACTATTATATATTTACCGCACTTTATGTCCTGGGCGGTAGTGGCGTCCATCTTCAGCTTGTTCCTGTCCCCGTCAAGCACCGGTATGGTAAACGGTATCCTGAGAGACTGGGGGATCCTGGGGGAAGCGGATAAGAATATTTATTTCCTCGCAAACACCTCGTGGTGGCGGCCGATTTACTGGTTTATTCAGGTGTGGAAGGAGACCGGCTGGGGCACGATTATTTATCTGGCGACCTTGTCCGGCATCAATCCGGAGCTGTATGAGGCGGCCGATATCGACGGCGCGAGCCGCATGCAGAAGATACGCTTCGTAACGCTGCCGGCGCTGGCGAATACGATTATCACCGTATTGATTCTGAACCTTGCAAAGGTTATGAACCTGTTTGAGTCCGTATTCGTACTTTACAACAACGCGGTTTATGAGGTATCGGACGTTATCGCTACATACATCTATCGCCAGACCTTCGCGATTGCGCTGCCCAATTACGGATATTCAACCGCGGTAGGCTTGTTCCGTTCACTGGTGGGCTGTGTGCTTGTTCTGGCTTGTAACCAGGCCAGCAAGAAGGTTCGCGGCCGCGGTATCGTATAGGAGGTGTGAAGATGGCAGAGGAAAAGTTAGTCTATAAAAAGCCAAAGACGAAAGTACATGTCTTTGACGTTGTGAACTATATCGTATTTATCTTGGTCGGCCTGATTATCATCGTGCCGATTTGGAAGGTTATTGTGGACTCCCTGAATGCGGTCGGCGTATATCAGTTCCAGCTGTGGCCCAATTCCTTTACGCTGGACGGATACAAGACCATTATTCACACCAAGCTGCTGTATATGCCGTTTGTTATATCGGTTGTCAGTACGTTGCTGGGAACGCTGTTAGGATTGGTATTATCCACACTTGGCGGCTATGTGCTGGTTCAGTTTGAGATGCCGGGGCGCAACATTTTCGCGTATATCCTGCTCTTCACGATGATTTTCTCGGGCGGTATGATACCGGAGTATCTGGTTATGAAGCAGTTGGGACTGGTAAATAACTGGTGGATTTTGGTTGTAAAACACGGTATGAACGTGTATAATCTGGTATTGATGAGGAACTTCTTTGAGGGTATTCCCGGATCCCTGTACGAGGCGGCAAAGATTGACGGCTGTTCCCCGATGGGAATATTCTTCAGGATAGTCCTTCCGCTTTCCAAGGCGGCGCTGGCGTCCATCGGCCTGATGTTCTCCGTAGCGGTTTGGAACGATTACTCGACGGTGAAGATCTATATTACCGACCCGGATCAGGTAAACTTCCAGTATAAGCTGCGAAACATGGTTATGGACGGCGATACGCCGACAACGGCATATAAGGTGTCGCAGACAACCTTGTATAATGCGGGTATCATCGCGGCGGTACTTCCCTTCATGGTATTGTATCCGTTCCTGCAGAAGTATTTCGTTAAGGGCGTTAATATCGGTGCCGTTAAGGAGTAAAACCAAGAGGAGCATGAAAAGGGAAACGTTTTGTTTCCCTTTTTTGTCCTTCACGAAGAATATAAGGGAGGCAGCAATGAAAAAAATTTTTTGGGCGTCGGACTCGACGGTGCAGACAAATAAGGTCTTTACCTATCCGCAGACCGGCATTGGACAGATGCTTTATCTGTATCTGAAGGATGATGTGACGGTGGTAAACCGCGCAAGAAACGGCAGAAGCACAAAGAGCTTCATTGACCAGGGGCGGCTTGCAAGGATTGAAGAGGAAATCGGGGAAGGGGATTTTCTGTTTATCCAGTTCGGGCATAACGACGAAAAAATCGACGATCCCGCCCGTTATACGGAGCCGTTTTCGACCTTTATGGAAAATCTGGAGACTTATATCTGTGTGGCGCACGCCCACGGCGCGTATCCGGTCCTGATAACCCCGCTCGAGCGCAGATGCTTTGTGGATGAGAAGCATCTTGGCAATGGGGATCACTCCGAGTATGTGGCCGCAATCAAGCAGACGGCCGAGAAAAACAAAGTGCCACTCATAGACCTGTACAGCATGAGCCGCGCAGCGCTCAAGCAGGCGGGAGAGGAAAAAAGCCGCGCGTGGTATATGAACTTTGACAAGGGGCTTTACGACAATTATCCGGACGGAAAGGACGACAATACGCATCTGCGGTACGAGGGCGCCGTGATGTACGCGGGGCTGATCGCCAAAGGGCTTGAGGAGCTTGGCGGCGTTTACGGGGCGCTGCTGACCAGTGCGGAAGAAGAAGCAGAAAAATAATCTGCTTCTTTTTTTATGCAAAAGGATGTGGTACGATAGGAGAGAAACAAAAGGTCTTTTGGAGGGATGCTTGTGGAGGGAAAGAAAAAAGAAACAGGTGTTGTGTATCGACAGCAGGAGATTGCGACAGGGATTTTTGACATGTGGATAGAGACTACGCTTGCCGCGCAGGCAAGAGCTGGACAGTTTATCAGCGTGTATACGCAGGACAAGTCCATGCTGCTGCCGCGGCCGATCAGTATTTGCGAGGCGGATGCGGCAAACGGCAGGCTGCGCATTGTGTACCGCGTGGCGGGGAAGGGCACGAAGGAGTTTTCCGGCTATCGCGCGGGAACGCGGGTGGACATCCTCGGGACGCTGGGAAACGGTTTCCCGTCGGCTGAGGCTGTGGGAAAGCGGGCCTTTCTCATCGGGGGCGGCATCGGGATACCGCCGATGCTTGCGCTTGCGAAGGAAATGGAGGGCGCCGCATCCAGAGATATTATTCTGGGATACCGGAATAACGAGCTGTTTCTGTCGGAGGAGCTGATGCGGTACGGCATGGTGCATATCGCGACCGAGGACGGCAGCGCGGGGGTAAAAGGAAATGTGATGGATGCGATTGCGGCAAACGAGATGCAGGCGGACGTGATTTTTGCGTGCGGGCCGCTGCCGATGCTCAGGGCCGTAAAGGAATACGCGCAGGCGCACGACATTCCCGCATATATTTCGCTGGAGGAGCGGATGGCCTGCGGCGTGGGCGCCTGCCTTGGGTGCGTGGTAAAGACCCGGGAAAAGAACCATCATTCCCATGTAAATAACGCGCGTATTTGCACGGACGGACCGGTATATTTAGCGACGGAGGTGGAGCTTCCATGAATACGACAGTTACAATAGCAGGTGTTACATTTAAAAATCCGGTAATGACGGCTTCGGGAACCTTTGGCTCCGGTATGGAATATTCGGAATTTGTAGACTTAAACCGCCTTGGAGCGGTCGTAACCAAGGGCGTGGCGAACGTGCCGTGGGAGGGGAATCCGACGCCGCGGATACAGGAGACCTACGGCGGCATGCTCAATGCCATCGGCCTCCAAAATCCCGGCATCGACGTGTTTATCGAGCGCGATATTCCTTTCCTGCGCCAGTTTGACACGCGCATTATCGTCAACGTCTGCGGGCGCTCGATTGCGGATTATGTCGAGGTGGTGGAGCGTCTTGGCGACCAGCCGGTTGATATGCTGGAAATCAACGTCTCCTGTCCCAATGTCAGTCACGGGGGGATCGCCTTTGGACAGAATCCGGACTGTCTTTTTGAGATTACAAAGGAAATCAAGGCCAAGGCGAAGCAGCCGATTATAATGAAGCTGTCCCCGAATGTCACGGATATTGCAGAGATGGCGCGGGCGGCGGAGGCGGGCGGCAGCGACGCGCTCTCGCTGATCAATACGATTACCGGTATGAAGATTGACATTCACAAAAGGACGTTTGCCCTGGCCAATAAGACCGGCGGCTTGTCCGGCCCTGCGATAAAGCCGGTTGCGGTGCGGATGGTGTACCAGGCGGCAAACGCCGTGAAGCTGCCGATCATCGGTATGGGCGGTATCTCAAACGCCGAGGATGCGATTGAATTTATGCTTGCCGGGGCGACAGGGGTTGCGGTCGGCGCGATGAACTTTGTGAATCCGTACGCCACGCAGGAGGTCGCGGCAGGGATAGAGGACTATATGCGGCAGTACCACATAGAAGCGCTTTCCGAGATTATCGGAGGCGTCCGTTAAGGAAGCGTGATTTAATCGGCGCTTCCTCAGGCATAAACGAGACCTCTGAGACATACACTTTTAACAGATTACCATGTGTTCTGATAAAGTCTTGGAGGTTTTTATATGGAGTTGGTGAGGAAAAGTATTAATACCGAACGCATAAAGTCAAAGGCGCTCTTGCAGATTCCTTTGGAGGAGGACATTAACGTATCCGATGCAAAGCCGGATGTGGCGCGGATTATCTACAGCAGCGGAGACGTCAGGATTGACGAGATTAAGACCGGCATGAACAAAATCTGGGTCAAAGGACAGCTTGCCTATCAGGTCCTGTACCAGACGGAGGGGACGGGACAGGGAGAGCTTGCCGGAATGGAAGGCAGCCTGCCTTTTATGGAAGAGATTTATCTCGATAAAATCGAGGGGCAGGACCGCGTAATCTGCAGAGCGGATTTGGAGGATATGCGCATACATATGATTAATTCCAGAAAGCTCAGCATCCAGTCGGTGATCAGCCTGGAGCCGCGCGTGGAAGAGACGGTGGCTGACGAGCTCTGCGTGGAGCTCGAGGGTGCGGCCGACGCAAGGCCGGATAACGGCGACAGGCTTGAATATCGCAAGAAATCGCTGGACTATCTTGAGACAATTGTGAAAAAGCGGGATCTGCTGCGAATCCATGAGGAGGCAAAGCTCCCTGCGGGAATGCCGGATATCGGCGCCGTGCTGTGGAAAAGCATGGACATCGGCAGCGTTGCGTTTCGGCCGATGGAGGATAAGCTGGCTGTCACGGGTGAGATGAATGTGTTTATCATATACCGGGAGGATAACGGAGACAGAATCAACTGGTATGAGACATCCCTGCCCTTTGGTGGAAACGTGGAGTGTCAGAACAGCCGTGACAATATGGTGGCGGATATCAGCTATGACATCGGACATGAGGAAATCAGCGTGCGCGACGATTCGGACGGCGAGCCGCGGGTTATCGGTGTTGAGACTTCGCTCGAGCTGGAGATTAAGCTCTTTGAAAAGGGGACGACGCCGATTGTGGCGGATGTGTACGGCGTCAGCTGCGATGTGCGCGCGACAGCGGAGACAAAGGATTTCAGGAATCTGCTGGCAGAGCTGAATATTGAGGAAAAGCTTGCAAAGAACGTGCAGCTGGAGGCAACGGACCCGAAAATCCTGCAGATCTGCCACAGCAATGCAAAGGTTGAGATAGAAGATACCGTCTTTGACGAGGAAGAGCTTAAGGTGAGCGGCAATATTATATTACAGGTGTTATATACATCGAGCGAGGACACTAAGGGCTTTTATCCGGTGAAGGATACCATTCCGTTTGAGATTATCAGGCCGGTTCCCGGACTGGCAGCGGCGGAGGTGGAGCAGTACTCCGTATGCGCGGAGACGGGCAGCCCTTCGATAACCATAAAGGACGGCGCGCAGCTTGAGGCAAGGCTGGCAGTCAGCATGCGCGTCCTCGTCTACAATACGCAGCGGGAGGATATTCTGACGGACCTGAAGATTCAGCCGATAGACGCCGCCGTGCTGGAGAAGCTTCCCGGTTTTGTGATTTATTATGTAAAGCAGGGCGATTCCCTGTGGCAAATCGGCAAGAAATACTACGTAAGCGTTGAGCGCATCAAGGAGATTAACAATCTGACCGGGGAAGATATCCGCGCGGGCGACAGGCTTTTAATCGTAAAATAGAAAAATTTTTCTAAGATTTTCCTAAAGCTTTCCGTGGAAGCTGCCGATATAAATAAAAAGAATAGCATTACTGTGCGTATTCTGCGAAACCACGGATGGGATAATTTTAGAAAGGAAGGGATACCAATATGAGTTTAGACGCGATTACAGGAACCAATGTCAATGATGTGCTTACGACGAATACCGCTGCATCCGGCAGTACGGCCAATGTTGACAGCACTGTTTCCGCAGGCCAGACAACGGGAACGACTACAAATAAGGATACGGTTGTCGAGACACCCAAGCAGGACGACACAGCGGCGGTATATGACAAGAGAAAGCTCTCTGAGGAGGACAGAAAGACCATTGTTGCGCAGTTAAAGGCAGATCAGGAGAAGCGCGAGGCGCAGCTGGCTGATTTGGTAAGCAGCATGATGTCAAAGCAGACCAATACGTTTGGTCAGGCGAATAATATCTGGCGCTTCCTGGCAAAGGGTGATTTTACGGTTGACGCTGAGACGAAGAAGAAGGCGCAGGAGGCTATCTCAGAGGACGGCTACTGGGGCGTAAAGCAGACCTCCGACCGTATTGTCCAGTTTGCTACGGCGCTTGCGGGGGATGACCCCAAGCAGCTTGAGAAGATGCGCGACGCATTCCTCAAGGGCTATAAGCAGGCGGAGAAGACATGGGGCGGCGAGCTGCCGGATATCTCAAAGAAGACCTACGACGCAGTGCTTGAGAAGCTTGATAAGCTGATGGAGCCGAAGACGGAGGAGCCATCCAAGAACGTTACGACAACAGAAGACGGAACCGTTGTTGCAAAGGACAACTAAAGCTACAGGGGATGTGCAGGAGCACATCCCTTTTTTATGTATGCGGGCACCCGTCAGCGCGAGTAGGGAAAGCTCGCTCTTCCCTGCCCGATTGCCGTAAGAAATAGCGGAAGCGGAATATTCCGCGCGCTTTATGGCAAAATTGAAAGTGGGAAATGTTGACGAAGGCCGTATTTATGTTATATAATAGTTAAAATTGTACTGAAAAAAATACAATCATGCATCGCACAGGACGCAGGAAACAAAGGGAATGCGGATGGAAAGATTAGAATGGAAAGCAAGGGCAAAGATAAATTTGGGGCTTGACGTGTGCAGAAGGCTGGAGAACGGCTACCATGAAGTAAAAATGGTCATGCAGTCGGTGGATATTTACGACGAGCTGGAATTTAAGCAGCGCAGGGATCCGGATATTATTCTGTCGGTGGACAGCAGATACGGGCTTGGCGAGCTGAGCAGTAATCTGATATTCCGCGCGGCGAAGCTGATGAAGGAATATTACGGAATCAGGGGCGGCATTGAGATTCACTTAAAGAAGAACATTCCGGTTGCGGCGGGGATGGCCGGCGGGAGTACGGATGCGGCGGCAACCATGCTTGCGATGAACCGGATGTTTGGGCTGAATCAGCCCAGGGAGAAGCTGATGGAGCTTGCCCTGCGGCTGGGAGCGGATATTCCCTTCTGCATTCTCGGGGGGACGGCGCTTGCCGAGGGCATCGGGGAGAAGCTCAGACCGCTCCCGCCGCCGCCGCAGGTATCCCTGCTGGTGGCAAAACCGCCGATTATGGTCTCCACAAAGTGGGTTTATGAGACGCTCCGCGTTGACAGGCTGATGCATCATCCCGATATTGACGGGATGGTTGCGGCGCTGGAGGCCGGGAGCCTGCCGGACATTACGCGGCGCATGGAGAATGTGATGGAGAATGTCACGCAGACCAAGTATCCGATTATCGCGGATATTAAGGAGGCAATGCTGGAGAAGGGCGCTCTGAGCGCGCTTATGAGCGGGAGCGGGCCGAGCGTCTTCGGGGTATTTGAGCGGGAGGCGCAGGCGCAGGAGGCTTATGACGATCTGAAGAAAAGCTGGAATGCCAAAAAGAACGCTCCGGAGATGTTTGTCACAGGCTTTTATAACGCGGAGGCGGGCGAGGATGAAACAGCGTAAAACGGCTTTATAAAACGTATAAGGCGGGAGAGCATATGAGTATAACCATGATGAACGATGAGGAATATTTACCGCTTAGGGACGTGGTGTTTAACACATTACGTCAGGAAATTCTTACGGGAAAGATGAAGCCGGGAGAGCGTCTGATGGAAATCCATCTGGCGAATAAGCTCGGCGTGAGCCGCACGCCCATACGTGAGGCGATTCGCAAGCTGGAGCTGGAGGGGCTTGTCATAATGATACCCCGGCGCGGCGCGGAGGTAGCGCAGATAACATGGAAAAACCTCAAGGATGTACTGGAGGTAAGACGTGCGCTGGACGTGCTGGCGATAGAGCTTGCGTGTGAACGGATGCCGCAGGAGAGTATCGGAAGCCTGTACAGGGCCTGCGAGACCTTTGAAGCCGCGACAAAGACGCAGGATACGCGCAAAATTGCGGAGGCGGATGTCGCGTTCCATGATATTATCGTGGTTTCCACCGGCAATAACCGCCTGATGCAGCTTGTCAATAATCTGGCGGAGCAGATGTACCGTTACCGTTTTGAATACCTGAAGGACGACAGCCAGCACCGGATGCTTGTCCGGGAGCACCAGGAGATGTACCAGAGTATTTTAAACGGGGATAAGATTGCCGCCGCCAATGTGGTCAAAAAGCATATCGACAACCAGGAGGAGGCCATTATCCGCCAGCTTCGACTCGAAAAAGAAGAAAAGAAGCATAATTAAATAAAAATATGCCCATACTCTTTTTAGAATATAAGAGAGGAGTATGGAAACATATGAAATATAGCAGCATGAGAAAATGGATGGCCGCATTCGGCGTTATTCTGTGGGTCGGCGCGCTGAGTCCCGAAATATTGATGAAGACAGGCGACGGATGCATTTTTGATGAGAACGGGGAAGCGCTGACGCAGGAAGAGGCAGCGGATTTTATGGAGTCCTATTTTTTCGGAAAAGGCAGTGCTGACGCCGGGGATGTGAAATACAAGATCGCGATAACCGAGCTTTTTAAGCACTGGTAAGGGGGAGCACGATGACAAAGGATGTACTGGTTTCTATACGGGGGCTGCAGTTTGCGGACGCGGAGATGAAGAATGCCGCCTCCGATGAGGAGCTTGACAAGATTGAGACGATTTGCCCCGGAGAATATTACTTCAGGAATGACGCGCATTTTGTGCTGTATGAGGAGCTGGTGGAGGGCTTTTCCGAGCCGATTAAGAGTATGATAAAGCTTCGGGGGAAGGAGTTTACGCTTTCCAAGAAGGGCCCGCTGAACGTACAGATGGCTTTTTCGGAGGGCAAAAAGACAATGACCGATTACTGCACGCCCTTTGGCAATATTCTGATAGCGATGGACACGCATTCCATTGATGTCAGAGAGACGGAGGAGGAGCTTGGCATACATATCAGCTATGGTCTGGAGGCAAATTACCAGTTCATCGCAGACTGCGATATACATATCCGGCTTTCCTGCGTAACGCCGCAGGCGCCGTCGTAGCGTATAGACTGCTGTTTTCACGATTTCTCTGAGGGAGCGCTTTTAAGAGCGGCTTCCCGGGAGAAGGGGACGTGATGAACAGCAGTTAATTTTGGGGGAAAATATCTGACGTCTGTTCAGTTGTGAGCGGCTTTACCGCGTGTTAAGCTTAAGGTGTCCTTATCAATTGAGGACTCAGAAGAGCAGAAGGGGGTATTTTATGCAGATAGGACAGGTGATACGCAGGTACAGGAAGGAAAAAGCGCTTACACAGGAGGAAATGGCAAACCGTCTGGGCGTGACGGCCCCGGCGGTAAATAAATGGGAAAACGGGGCTTCCATGCCCGATATTATGCTGTTAGCGCCGATTGCGAGACTGCTGGGGATTTCTCTGGATACGTTGCTTTGCTTCCACGAACGGCCTGCAGACGATGAGATCAAGGCGACGCTTTGCGAGCTTGAATCGGTGCTGACAGAGCGCTCTTATGAAGAGGCGTGGATATATGCCGAAAAAAAGGCGGCGCAGTATCCGGACTGTGCGGAGCTGATGCTCGGAATGGCGCTGACGCTCAACGGATGGCAGATAATGAAGCGAATCGCCCGGGAAGAGCGGTATGATGCGCTTCTTGCCGGGTGGTATGAGCGGGCGCTTCAGGGCGGCGGCGAGGCGCTTCGCCAGAAAGCGGCCGATGCGCTGTTTGGCTTTTATTGTGTGAGGGAGCAGTATGGGCAGGCCGAAGAATATTTGGCATATTTTTCGGAGCAAAATCCGGATAAAAAGCTTAAGCAGGCGATTATTTACAGTGAAACGAACCGCCGGACCGAGGCCTACAGAGCTTATGAAGAGCTGCTGTATGCCCAATATCAAACGACCAGTGCACTTTTGCATCATATATCCAGACTGGCGGCGCAGGACGGGAATCTGGAGAAGGTGCAGGCGCTGGGCCAAAAGCAGCGCGGGCTGGCGCAAATCTTTGAGATGGGGGAATACTACGAGGCCATATGGATGCTTGAGGCCGCGGTGGAGCAGAAGGATGCGGAGGCCGCGATCGAATTTGCGGGAAAGGCGCTCGCCGGCATTGAAAAAGCAGGTGACGCAGCCAAATCTGCCCTTTATGAGCACATGGCGTTTCAGGGAATACGGGAAGTATTTCTGGCACAATTAAAGAATAATCTGCGGGACAACCTTCGCGATGAGGAAAGCTTCGGCTTTGTAAAGGGGGATAAGCGGTGGATGGAGCTGATGCGGTCCGCGTTTGACGGAAATGAGTAAAGATGACGGCATAAACCGGGGGCAGCGTATATGCTGCCCCCGGTCAGGTTTGTCACTGTGTGGGCTCTTGCGGATTATCAAGCCTGGCCTCGGCAAGGAGATGCTGCATGCGCCGCTCCATCTCCGAGATCTCCGAGGAATATTTCTTGAAGGCCTCGGTAGTCTCCTCCGGCGTGTCGGTTTTGTAACAGATTCGATGCTCCATGCTTGCCCAGAAATCCATGGAAAGCGTCCGGAACTGTATCTCAACAGGGTAATACTGCATGCCTTCGATACGGTAAACGGGTACGCCGATAACCATGTGATAGCTCATATAGCCGCTGGACTTCGGATAGTGTATGTAGTCGCTTTCCTTTAAAATCAGTAAATCAGTCTGTGTCTTTACCAGAGACAAAATGCTGAATATGTCCTCGATAAAGTAGCAGATTACGCGGATGCCTGCGATATCCGTCAGATTATCCCTTGCCGCATACGCGGTGATGGGGAGCTTCCGAAAGGACAGCTTTTTTTCGATGCTCTTTCTGCTCTTGATACGTGCCTGGATGTTATGTATGGGATAATCGCGGTATTTTTTCCTGTAATCTTCATTGAGACCGTTCATCCGCGTCTCAACCCGGGTAAGGGCTTCTCGGTAGGGATCGACCAGCTGGTCGTATTCCTCTTGGGGAATCCGTTCTGTTTTGATTGGCGGGACAATGGCCAGCGGTTTATCCTGAAGTATTTCTTTGAATATATCGTTTTGAATGTCGTTTACTTTTGCAATCAAGTACAATACCTCCTTAGCAATTACGTGAAGTGAATCTGTCATCCGTCAGGGGATTGACAGTCCGCGCAGCGGTACCCTTATATGAATAGATAATGCTGGATGTGCGGATATGTAACTGCTATATCTTAACTATAATCCAAACAGGGAATGAAATCAATGAAAAATGTATAAAATTCACAAAAAAAGAAAAAAAGATGAAAAGATTTTGTGAATTATTATTTGGACGTTCAAATATTCACTAAAAATGAGGGTTGGAAAATGAAAAGTGCTGTGATAAAATAGTTCATTGAAAGCAAATAGACGAAAATACATGCTGTGAAAGGAGTATGGTTATAAATATGAGAGCGAAAAGGATTTGCGCAGTCCTGCTTGCAGCGGCGGCAGTCTGTATGGCAGGATGCGCGTCTGTGAAGGAGGCAGGCAATACAAACGCGCCGGGACAGGAGGCGCCGTCGGCAGTATCAAAGGATGCGGTATCGGATGAACAGGCCGGAGCCGACGCGCAGGAGCGGGAAACGCAGACAGAGCAGCCGCCGGAAACGGAGACGGCGGTTTTGGATGGCAGCCAGGAGACAGGAGGAGAAGAAATGACAGGAAACGGGATTATTGAAGTGCCGGAATGGAATGCGGTGGAGATTCCGGAAAACGACGCGTTAGAATTTGTGGCTGCGATGCAGCTGGGGTGGAATCTTGGCAATACCTTTGATGCGAGCAATTGCGGCGTGCAGGACGAGCTGGCGTACGAGTCGGCATGGTGCGGCGTTGTGACGACAAGGGAAATGATACATACGATAGCGGCTTCGGGCTTTAAGACGATTCGCATACCGGTTTCATGGCACAATCACGTAGATGAGAACAATAATATCAGCGAGGCATGGCTTGCCCGCGTGCAGGAGGTTGTGGACTGGGCGCTTGAGGAAGATTTGTATGTTATTTTAAATATTCATCACGATAATGAGAAGGGCTTTATGTATCCTTCCTATGAGGAGCTGGACCGGTCCAAGGCATATGTGCGGAAAATATGGGAGCAGGTTGCCGCGCGGTTCGCCGATTATGACGAGCGGCTGATTTTTGAGACGCTTAACGAGCCAAGACAGACGGAGACAGACCATGAGTGGTGGATTGACGTGAGGTCGGATATCGGAAAGGAGTGCATTGATTCGGTCAACCAGCTGAATCAGACGGCGGTAGACGCGATTCGGGAAAACGGGCAGGGCTATAACACGACCCGTTATATCATGGTGCCGGGCTACTGCGCTTCGCCGGATTTCGCGCTGGCGGACGGCTTTGTGCTGCCGGAGGATAAGGCTGCCGCCGAGAATCGTCTTCTGGTTTCCGTGCATGCATACACACCGTACAACTTTGCCCTGGCGGCGGAAAGCGATCAGAACAGCACAGAGGTGTTTTCTATTGCAAATAAGAAGGGGACGGCGGATATCGACATGTTTATGAAAAAGCTGTATGACAAGTTCATCTCCAAGGGAACGGCGGTGGTCATCGGTGAATTCGGCGCAAGAAGCAAGAACAATAACCTTGAGGCGCGCAAGGAGTTTTCCGCTTATTATGTGGCGCGGGCGCGGTATTACGGTATAACGGCCTGTGTGTGGGACAACAATGCTTTCGGCGGGGACGGCGAGAATTTCGGCCTGTTCCGGCGGGTGAAGAATCAGATTCTGTTCCCGGAAATCGTAGAACAGATGGTGCATTACAGCAAGGCAGAATAAGCGGGGGCTGCTGACCGGTGAAGAAACCGGTTGAAGCATGCGCAGGGGCATGTTAGAATAGGATTATACCCTCAATTGAGGATGCGAATATTGTAGATTTGAAAAGCTTTAACCAGGAAAGGATGGAGGATTACCATGAAGATCGCTTTGATTAACGAGAACAGTCAGGCGGCCAAGAACGCCATGATCTGCGAGACCCTGAAGAAGGTTGTGGAGCCGATGGGGCATGAGGTCTTTAACTACGGGATGTATTCGGCGGAGGATACGCATCAGCTTACTTATGTGCAGAACGGGATTCTGGCGGCGGTGCTTTTAAATTCCGGCGCGGCGGATTATGTGATCACGGGCTGCGGTACGGGAGAGGGCGCGATGCTTGCGTGCAATTCATTCCCCAGGGTGCTCTGCGGACATATCGAATCCCCGCTGGACGCCTATCTGTTTTCACAGGTAAACGACGGCAACTGTGTGGCGCTTCCGTTTGCCGAGGGCTTCGGATGGGGCGGCGAGCTGAATCTGGAATATATTTTTGAGAAGCTGTTCTGTGCGCCGGGCGGCGGCGGATACCCGAAGGAGCGCGTAGTGCCGGAGCAGAGGAATAAAAAGATTTTGGATGAGGTAAAGACGGTTACACATGCTGATATCTGCGATATTCTGCCGAAGCTGGACCGGGAGCTTTGCAAGGGCGCGCTTGGCGGTGAAAAGTTCCGGGAATATTTCTTTGCAAACTGCAAATGCGACAAGCTTGCGGCGGTGGTCGAAGAGATTTTAGCGGAGTAAGGGCATGCTGCTGGAGAAGATTGATTACACGGTAGAAAGGCTTGACGGGGACTATGCGTATCTTAAGAAGGAGGACGGGGAAGCGGCGGAGTTAAAATGCGTGGCGCGGGCGCTTCTTCCCGGTGAGATTGCGGAGGGGTCCCGGCTGGTATACGAGATGATGGAATACAGCCTGCGAACCGATTAAAAGGCGTTTCGCTCTGATGCGCGGGCCGCTTGACAGTTGCCGATTTGTCAAGCAGCCCGTATACAGGGCGGAACGCTTTTGCGGTTTGGAAGCGCAGGCTGCGGGAGGCAGGATGTATCATATTGTATTATGCGACGACGAGAAGGAGATTCTGGAGGAGCTGCTTGAGAGAGTCAGGAAGTGCTTTGAGGCCAGGGGAATATCGGCGCGGTACGACGGCATTACAGACGCGCGCGTGTTGATGGAGCGCATGCGCTGCGAGCGGATTGACGTGCTGTTTCTGGACATTGATATGCCGTACTACAGCGGGATGGATATTGCGGGCGTTCTCTATGAGCAGTACAGGGATACGATACTGGTCTTTGTGACAAGCCATGACGCGCTGGTCTATCAGACCTTTGCGTACCGGCCGTTTGGCTTTGTCCGCAAAACACATGCGGACGAGGAGCTGGATCCGCTGTGCGGGCGGATCTGCGGGGAGCTGCTGGAGAATACGCGGGAGCTGGCAGTCCGAAAGGGGCAGGAGCTGATGCGGGTGCTTCTAAAGGACATTGTCTATATGGAAGCGGAGGGAAACTATCTCCTGCTCCGGGTGCGGGCGTCCGCGTCCGGCGACGCTGCCGCATGCGCGGACGACGGGGAAGGGCTGCTGCGTATCCGGGAGACGATGGCGGATATGGAAGGCGCGCTTAGCGGCAAGGGCTTTATCCGCTGCCATAAGGGCTTCCTGATAAACGCGGCGTATATCGAACGGCTGGGGAGTGCCGGGGTGGCGCTGTCGGACGGGACGCGGTGCTGGCAGCTGCCCGTTGGGCGCAGCTATGAAAAAGAGGTGCGCAGAAGGGTCATGGAGCTGCTGCGCATGTAAAAACGGGGGCATGGTACAGGGATGAACACAGTGTCGATAGGGCTTTGGGCGCTGGTACTGCTGCAGGGCGCCGCATTGCTTGTGCTGGCGCATAAAAGAAAAAAGGAACAGGCAGAATATGAAGAGCAGGGGAAGCTGCTTACGCGGTACGCGGCGGATTATCTGGATATGGAAAAAAGAGCGTCGCAGCTTACGGAGGTATATGAGCGGCAGCAGGAAAAGGCGGGTGAGCTTGAGCAGACTCAGCAGCAGATTCGGCTTTTGAAGCACGATATGAAGAACCATACGCTGGTCATCCTCTCCTGTCTGGAGGCGGGCAGGCCGGAGGAGGCGAAGCGGTATGCGGGGGAGATACTGGACAAGCTTAACAGGATGTACACCTATGTCCATGTCGGCAATTCTCTGCTGAGCTATATCATTAACAGCAAGCTGTCGAAGGCGGGGGAACTGGGGCTGGAGATTAAGGCTGAGATAGAAAACCTGTCGTTTTCGTATATGGACAGCGTGGACTTCTCGGCGCTGCTTGGCAATATGCTTGACAATGCGATTCGCGGCGCGCTTCATTCCGCGGAGAAAAGGCTGGAGGTCAATATCGCCGCGCGCAGGGGCTTTGATGTGATAACGGTCAAAAACAGTATCGACCAATCCGTTCTGGAGACCAATCCAGGGCTGCGCACCTCCAAGGAGGAGCCGGGGCACGGGTACGGGCTGCAGCAGATACGGGCGGTTACGGAAAAGTACGAGGGGACGGTTGACATCTACGAGAAGGAAGGGCGGTTTGTCGTCAGCGTGCTGCTGACGGACTGAATGCGGCATGCAGGGCCGGGGGTACGGAAGCGTCGTTTGTCCCTGCATGCAGGCAGTTTATCCCACATGAATTGACGTGTGGGATTTTTTTGTGTTATAAGTCAGAAAGAGGTGACGCTTTGATTGTATTGAGAAATGTGTGGAAGACGCGCGGCGGCAGGGAAGTGTTAAGAGACGTCTCGTTTCATATTGCTCCCCTGGAGAGCGTGGGAATTATCGGGCTCAACGGCGCGGGGAAGACGACGCTGCTGGACACGATAACCGGGATGCTCAAGCCGGACGGCGGTTTTATCCGAATCAACGGACAGGAGCGTGTGCTTGGCAATACCGGCCTCTGCAGGGACTTGGTTTATATATCGGGGGCGAGGCCGCAGCTGTGGGAAGAGCTGAAGGTGCGGGCGTCCTTTGCGCACTGCGTCGAGATGTACCGGGTGGACCGCAGGATAGCCGAAAGCCGTCTAGCGGGGCTTGTGCAGGCATTTTTGATCGGACCGTTTCTGGAGCGCACCCCCGGGAGCCTGTCTTTGGGAGAGCGGATGCGGTGTGAGCTGGCGTACGCGTTTCTGGCGGCGCCTCCGATCATTCTGCTTGACGAGGTAACGCTTGGGCTGGACGTCTCCATAAGGGACCGGGTGCTGCGCTATCTGGAGGAATACAAGCGCCAAAGCCGCTCTACGCTGCTTTATACAAGCAACCGGCTTTCGGAGGTGGAGGGGCTATGCGGCAGGGTACTGATGATGGACGCCGGCAGCATTATTTTTGACGGAAGCGTGCGGGATATGCTCGAGCGCGTTTCACCGCTTGGCCGCATGGAGGCGCGGGTATCGCCGGCGATTCCCGATTTTGAGGATCTGCCGCTGGAGCGGTACTGCGTCGACGGGGAGCAAATCACATTGACGTACGACAAGCGGAAGCTGGATACGGCGCAGCTGCTGCGGTATCTTATGGCACGGTGTGAAATAAAGGATGTGCGGCTGTCGGAGCCGGATTTGGAGGAGGCAGTCAGGATAATTTATGGTGGAGGGCAGGGATGGAAACAATGATTGCAGTTGAGGGCGCCCGGAAATATTACAGGGTTGCAAAACGGGGCAAAGGGCTGACCGCCGCGGTGGGGCAGCTTTTTAACAGGAAATACGAGATAAAGAAGGCGGTTGATGATATCAGCTTTTCGATAAAACGGGGTGAAATCGTCGGCTTTATCGGGCCAAACGGCGCGGGAAAATCGACCACCATCAAGATGCTGTCGGGCATATTGTATCCGGATGCGGGCAGGGTGGAGGCAGACGGCTTTATCCCGTATAAACAGCGAAAGCAGTATGTAAAGAATATCGGCGTTGTGTTTGGCCAGAAGTCGCAGCTGAATTGGGATTTGCCGCTGATTGAGAGCTTTGAGCTGATGAAGTTTATCTACCGGATTCCCAGGGAGCAGTATGAGAAAAATCTCAGACAGTTCTGTGAGCTGCTCGATATGGAATCGTTTCTCGGGCAGCCGGTACGCCAGCTGTCGCTGGGGCAGCGGATGCGGGGTGATATTGTCGCGGCGCTGCTGCATTCGCCCGAGCTGGTTTTTCTGGATGAGCCGACAATCGGGCTGGATGTGGTGGCCAAGGAGAAGATTCGGGAGTTTATCCGGTACATGAATAAGGAGCGGAATACGACGATTATCTTTACGACCCATGATATGCAGGATATTGAGAAGGTCTGCAATCGCCTGATTATTATTGATAAGGGTAAGAAGATTTATGACGGAAGCATTGAAGAGATCAAGGACAGGTATACGAACGTCAAGACGATTGAGGTACTGCTCGAAAACGGCGGCAAAGAGACGGAGACCTTTGATGTGCGAAGGACGTCCGTGAACGCGGTATTGGAACGGATTTTTGCCGAAAGGCGTGTGAAGGATATTTCCGTCTGTGAACCGGAAATCGACGAAATTATCCGTGATATTTATGAGGGCAGGCTTCGGCTGGATGCTCCTTCAGCGGAGGGAGGGGCGCTATGAGGGCATATTTGGAAATCGCTGTAAGGAAATTTCAGGACAAAATGGCTTACCGGCTGGATTTTTTTATGGGCATTGTCAACACAGCGATTACAATCGTTGTATATTTATGTATTTACAGGGCCTTGTACGCAGGCGCGTCGGAGGTTGACGGAATAACGTACCGGATGGTGGCGACCAATTTTGTCATTACGCTGGGGCTTTCAAATGCCTTTGGCTACAACGAGATGTTTCTGCAGGATAAGGTTCACGACGGGAGCATCACGAATGAGTTTCTCAAGCCGGTCAGCTTCACCCTCCGGCTGCTGGCGGAGAATGTCGGGGAAGGCGCGTTTAAGCTGATATTTCACTTCCTGCCCGCGCTGCTTTTTACGCTGCTGCACACGCGGCTGTGCCCGCCCAAAAGCGCGCTGCATCTGCTGGCCATGCTTGGTAGCGTGGCGCTGGGCTATCTGATTCTATGGCTTTTAAGCTTTATTATCCAGACATGGAGCTTCTGGCTGTTCAGCGTGTGGGGCATTATTACGATCAAAAATGTGCTGGTAAGCATTCTTGCCGGGACGCTGCTGCCGATGTGGTTTATGCCGGCAGCGCTTCGCAGGGTAATTGCCTGCACGCCGTTTGAATCGATATATTTTACACCGGTGCGGATATATCTTGGGGAGCTGGACGGCGCGCAGCTTCTTTCGGGCGTGGCGGTTCAAACGGCATGGATTGCCGTGCTGGGGCTTGCCGCGTGGATTTTCTGGAGGAGAGGCGTGAAAAAGCTGGTGGTACAAGGGGGGTAGCGCGAAGAGAACTTCTAAAGACGTCTCGCCATGGGACGAGACGCCAAGAAGTTCTACGGTTCGCTGTGCGAACCTTCTTCACGCAGGAGAATGCCCAAAGTACGGGCATTCTCCGCACGAATCTATTGACTGGGAAAGGAGCGTGGTTATAAAGATGGGGGAGCTTCGGATTGCCGTACAATCGCTGAAGATGAGCGTGCAGGCGCGGATGCAGTACCGGGTGGATACGCTGGTTGCTTCGATTGCGGTGTTTGTCAGGGAATCGGCAAATATTATTGTGATTTATCTGGCGCTGTTGAAGTTTGATGCAATTAACGGCTGGAATGTAAACGAAATGCTGTTCCTGTTCAGCATTCTGTTTCTGACCTATGCGGTTGTTGTCTCGCTGTTTGCCGATTTGAGAGATTTTTCGCGGATGATTCGGGAGGGGCGCTTCGACCGGCTGCTTGTAAGACCCAGGGGGCTGCTGCTTCAATTGATACTGAACAATGCGGACGTCATTGCGTCCGTCGGGCACGGGACGCTTGGGATCCTGCTGTTTCTACTGTCGGCGGGCAGGGTCGGTATCGAGTGGAATCCGGTGACAATTCTGTATTATCTGTGCGCCATTATCGGGGGCGTACTGATGCAGGGCGGGATTTTTATTATCTGTTCGGCGCTGAGCTTTTATTTTGTGGAGACCGGCAGCATCCGCTCAATCTTCTACTGGGATATGCGGCGGTTCGCGGGTTATCCGATCAGCATTTACAATAAGCTGATACAGACGCTTCTGATGTATGTGGTGCCGTTTGCGTTTGTCAATTACTTTCCGGCGCAGTTTTTCCTGCGCAAGCCGGATATGGCGGGCTACAACGAAGCGTATATTTATATCGCGCCGCTTGTCGGGGTGTTTGTGTATCTGCTCGCGTATCTGTTCTGGCGGGTGAGCGTGAGGCGTTATTACAGTACGGGGAATTAAGGAAACTGAAAGGCGGAAATGCTGTTGACTTTCTGAACAATGTTCACTATAATATATGTGAACATTGTTCAGAAAGGAGTCGTTATGTCTGATAACGAGAAGAGTAAAAATCACATCATTGAAATCACCACGCATCTGCTGGAAGAGTACAGGGGTGACACCCAAAGGATTACGTCGCGCCTGATCGCGGAACGGGCCGGTATCGGGCTTGGGTCCATCAATTATTTTTTCGGAAGTAAGGAAAAGCTTATAACGGAATGCGTGCAGCGGATTATTAACAACGTGTTGTCGGGATTTGCGCCGGATGTAGCGGCGTCCGCAGAGGACGACGGCTTGTCCGATAAAGCGCGCCTGATATCCTGGGCAAGCCAGACCTTTGATTTTCTTTTTGAGAATCAGGCGATTGCCGGCATATCCATTTTAAGCGATATGCAGAATTATCTGGCGGACAGCAACTGCGTTTATACGCAAAAGGGGTTTGCCCTTGCCATCAAAGGCAATCAAAGGGAATCGGTCAAAAGATTACTGGCGTTTGTTCTTGTTTCTGCCATGCAGGCGGCTTTTCTTGCGAAAAATACCGCGAAGGAAATTCTGGGCTATGATTTGTATTCCAAAGCAGGGCGGGATTCGTTTATTTTCGATACGGTCACAATGCTTTTGCAGGGTGCGGACTGCGGGGAGGGATGCAGATGATGAAGGCTAACCGGAAGCTGTGGATTGCTTTATCGATGCGGTCTCTGTTGTTTATCGCCGCTTTTTCCCTTTGCAGTATCGTGACCCGGAGGGATTTCACACAAATCGCGCACTGGTGGAGTGTGATCGCGTCCGCGGTAAATATCGTCACAATCATGGTATTATGGGGGATTTGCAGACGCGGCAATACGACATACCGCGATATGATACGTTACCGGAAAAGACAGCCAAGCATCTTTAAGGATGTGTGGTTTATCGCCGAGATGCTGCTGATCGGTATGGGCGGTATGTATTTGGCGGGAGGGCTTTGCTATGGCCGGATTCCGTATTTTGCGCCGATGATGATAGCGCCGGTTTCCCCTTACCTTGCCGTACTCAATATTTTTATCCTCCCTTTGACAACGACAATAGCGGAGGATGGCGTATATCTGGGCTATGGTGTAAACGGTTTTACGACAAAGTGGGCGGCTGTCCTTATCCCTGCGTTTTTTTATGCCCTGCAGCACAGCTTTATTCCCATGACATTTGATATAAGATTTATAGTCTGGCGCTTTTTATCGTTTTTCCCTTTAACGATATGGATATGTTTCCGCTATTACAGGGGAAGCGCCGTTTCCGTTATTATGACGGGCCACTGGATTTTAAATATGGCGACGACGATACAGATTGCAATAACCTCCTTCCATCGGCTGTTGAGCATGCCGTAAAAATCGCGGTAAAAGACGTCCGGTCGCGGCTTATACTGCTGAACGGTGAAACAGTTTTCGCTTTTTGTTCCATTTTTTCTGCGCCTATTGACAAATATCGTCACTGTTGTTACATTTATATCGCTGTTACATTTGTAACATATATACTTGAACGAATGCAGCATAAACCGTTTGTTCTGTCAGGGGAGGATATGAAGATGACACTGATACAAAGGCGTATACTCATTTTGATTATTGTTGTTATTGCCGCTGCCGTTTTGGGGCGGCTGGCGGTGCGGGCCGTAATAAACCTCCTGTTGGGCGGTACGTTGTTTGGAGGAAATTTTTTATGAGGAAGGAAGGAACCAAAAGGAGAGAACGCATGATGTGGGGAGTTATTTATGCAGCCGCCTTTGTTGCGGCATTTGCTGTTTCCGCTTTCCTGAAGGTAAGGGTGGATCCGTTTGGCGGGAAATATACGGTTCATTGGGACAGCTCTGTGGGAACTGTATATACGGATCTTTCCTATGGCGACGGGGCGGCCAACCGATTTGATCTTTATGTTCCCGCCGACAGCAGCAGGGAGCGCTATGGCCTGGTGATTTACCTTCATCCGGGCGGTTTCACCGGCGGCGATAAGAGCGGCGACGCTCAAATGCTTCAATGGCTTTGCGCCAAAGGCTATGTGGCGGTGGGCATCAATTACACGCTGTTTAGCGAAGAAAATCCGCAGGCCAACGTCTACACCCAGTCCGTGGAAATCAGGGAAAGCATTCCCTTTGTGCTTGCTGAAGCGGAAAAGCTGGGCTATCATATTGATAAAATGGCAGTGGGGGGCGGTTCGGCAGGCCATACACATGCGATGCTGTACGCATACCGTGACGCCGGCGTATCGCCGGTTCCCGTGACAATGGTTTTTGGCGCGGTCGGACCGTCCTGCTTCTATCTGGAGGACTGGATCAATATGGGCGTTGACCCTGATCACACCAATCCCGTTGACCCTGACGCAGATTACAGCGGAATAGCAGAGCTGTTTTCCGTTATGGCGGGGAAAGAGATTACGGTGAATATGCTTGCAAGCGGCGCATATCTTGAACAGGTGAAGGATATTTCCGCGGCAATGTGGATTGATGAAAGCTCCGTGCCGACTGTATGCGCGTACGGCGCATGGGACAGAGTGCAGGCGTTTTCGGCCTCCAGGCGTTTGGAGCGCGCGCTGATGCAGTATAACGTTCCCCATGAATATATTGTCTGTGAGCATTCAGGGCACGGCCTGCAGAATGACAACGCCCAATATGCAAAGTACCTGGATAAGATTTCCGAGTATCTGGATGCTTATATGCCGGCAGAGGGAGCCTGAGGTGGTTGACTGCTGCTACAGAGGGCGGAATTGAGATTTCAGAACCGGATAATATTGAGATTTCAGAACCGGATAATATTGAGATTTCAGAACCGGATAATCCGGAGAATTATACTGGTCGGTTCAGGCTGCGGATACCGCGCAGGCCTTTGGCAAAGATAAGCTCAAATCCCGCAAATCAGGTGTTGACATTCGCACTGGATTTGTGATAAGTTTGTAATATCCAAGATCTTATAATAAACGAAAAGCGATGACGAAGAGAGTACGCATATTGTATCTTTACAGAGAATATCCTTAATGCCAGAATAATAAGCGCGGCATTTACAGCTGAGAGGGATTGGGAGAAGATATGCGGAATATGGCTTCCGAGCAGCGCACCGAGGCAGACGCGCACGGGTCTGATGAGGCTGCGACAGGGTCCGCCCGTTACAGCGGCAGGGTATGACGGTACCCGCAGAGGCTTCTGCCGCGAGGCAGGGGTAAATTAAGGTGGTAACACGTGAGTAAGCTCTCGTCCTTATGGTATGATAAGGATGGGAGTTTTTTTGCTATAGTCAAAAGGAGAGGAGCGGATACAGAATGGAGAGCAAGGGAAAGTATTACATTACGACGGCGATTGCCTACACGTCGGGCAAGCCGCATATCGGAAACAACTATGAGATCGTGCTGGCGGACAGTATTGCGCGTTATAAGCGCAAGGACGGGTATGAGGTTTTCTTTCAGACCGGCACGGATGAGCACGGGCAGAAAATCGAGCTGAAGGCGGCGGAAGCGGGCGTGACGCCAAGACAGTTTGTGGATGAGGTTGCGGGCGTGATTCGGGGCCTGTGCGACCTGATGAATATTTCCTATGACAAGTTTATCCGTACGACGGATGCGTACCATGAGAAGCAGGTGCAGAAGATTTTCAGGCGCCTTTATGGTCAGGGCGATATTTACAAGGGCGCTTACGAGGGGCTTTACTGTACGCCCTGCGAGTCATTCTGGACCGAGTCCCAGCTCAAGGACGGGAAATGCCCGGACTGCGGGCGCGAGGTCAAGCCGGCCAAGGAGGAGGCATATTTCTTTAAAATGAGCAAGTATGCGGACCGGCTGATCGACCATATCAACAGGCATCCGGAGTTCATACAGCCTGTCTCGCGCAAGAACGAGATGATGAACAATTTCCTGCTTCCGGGGCTGCAGGATCTGTGCGTTTCCAGGACGTCCTTTAAGTGGGGGATTCCCGTGGATTTTGATGACAAACATGTCGTTTATGTGTGGCTGGACGCATTGTCCAACTATATCACGGGAATCGGCTATGATGCGGACGGGAACAGCACGGAGCAGTATGCAAAGCTCTGGCCGGCGGATCTGCATCTGATCGGGAAGGATATTATCCGGTTCCACACAATTTACTGGCCGATTTTCCTGATGGCATTGGGCGAGGAGCTGCCGCATCAGATTTTCGGGCATCCCTGGCTGCTGCAGAACAATGACAAGATGAGCAAATCCAAGGGCAACATTATGTATGCCGATGATCTTGTGGCGCTGTTTGGCGTGGATGCGGTGCGTTATTTCGTGCTGCATGAGATGCCGTTTGAGAACGACGGCTCCATTACATGGGATTTGATGGTGGAGCGTCTCAATTCCGATCTGGCAAACACGCTGGGCAATCTTGTAAACCGGACAATATCCATGAGCAACAAGTATTTTGGCGGCATTGTGGAGAATAAGGGCGTATCCGCGCCGGTTGACGAGGAGCTGAGGGCAGCGGCTACGGGCGTCTATGACAAGGTGGCGGCAAAGATGGCCCAGCTTCGGGTGGCTGACGCCCTGACGGAGATTTTTGCGCTGTTTAAGCGCTGCAATAAATATATTGATGAGACGGAGCCGTGGGTGCTGGCAAAGGATGAAGCAAAAAAGGACCGGCTTGCGACGGTTCTGTACCATCTGGTGGAAGGTATCTCCATCGGCGCCGGGCTGCTCGAGCCGTTTATGCCGGAGACCGCCGCAAAGATTTCCGGGCAGCTTTGCTGCAAGGTGCGGGATTTTGAGAGCACGAAGACCTTTGGCCTGTATCCGTCCGGCAACCGGGTGACGGATGCGCCGGAAATTCTGTTTGCACGGATTGATCCCAGGGAAATCGGAGAAAAAATCGCGGCGCTGACGCAAAAGCAGCAAAAGGAAGCCGGGACGGAGGGCGAAGCCGCGCAGGAGCAGGGAATCGACCTTGAGGCGAAGGCGGAAATCACATACGACGATTTTGCGAAAATGCAGTTTCAGGTAGGGGAGATCATTGCCTGCGAGGCGGTGCCCAAATCCAAAAAGCTTCTGTGCAGCCAGGTGAGAATCGGCTCTCAGGTAAAGCAGATCGTGTCCGGCATCAAGGCGTACTATACGCCGGAGGAAATGGTCGGTAAGAAGGTCATGGTGCTTGTCAATCTGAAGCCTGCGAAGCTGGCCGGCGTGCTGTCGGAGGGGATGCTTTTGTGTGCGGAGGACGCGGAGGGAAGGCTTGCGCTGATGACGCCGGAGAAGGAAATGCCCTCGGGTGCGGAAATAGCTTAAAGAAATGGAGATTTGTGATGCTTACAAAGGTAGAAGCAATATTGTTTGACTTGGACGGAACGATGTGGGATGCGCTGGAAGCAATCCGCCTGACATGGAATCAGGTGGTGGCAAATCATTCGGAGTGCAGAAAGGAGCCGATTTCCGCAAAAGAGCTGGCCGGCTGTCTTGGCCTTCCGATGACGGAGATTGCGGGGCGGCTGTTTCCGGGGACGACGCCCGCGCAGCAGGCGTCGCTGATGGACGAATGCTGCGAGCTGGAGAATGCGTATCTGCGTAAGCACGGGGCGGTGCTCTATCCGGAGCTGGAGGAGACGCTGCTTGCGCTGAAAAAGGAATATAAGCTTTTTGTAGTCAGCAACTGCCAGCGGGGATACATTGAGAGCTTTATCGAGGCGCACCGGCTTTCGGCATGCTTTGACGACATTGAGTGCTGGGGCAACAATCAGCTGCCCAAGGGTGAGAACAACAAGCTGATTATGAAGCGCAATCATGTCACGAAGGCCGTCTATGTCGGGGACACCGCAGGGGATGAGGAGTCCGCGCGTGTCGCGGGCATCCCGTTTGTCTTCGCGGCGTATGGCTTTGGCAAGGCGGTCAGCCCGGACTACACCATCCGGAGGTTTTCGGAGCTGCCGCGGCTGATGGCGGAGATATTGGTTTGAGGGTACCGGCATTTTATGAAAAATCAACGGCGGATTAAAAATCCGCCGTTGATTTTTCCAGTGTAAAGATAAATTCGGTGCCCACGCCCTCTGTGCTGATGACATTGATATTCTCGTTGTGGGAATTGATGATTTCCTTCGTGATGGAGAGCCCCAGCCCGGTGCCGCGCTTGTCTTTTCCGCGGGAAATGTCCGTCTTGTAAAAGCGGTCCCAGATCAGCCGGAGGCTGTCCTTGGGGATCCCGATGCCGTTGTCCTTTACGGATACCATGAGCTTATTGGACTTTTCAACGGTTTCAATCTTGATGGAAGAATTTTTGTGGCTGAACTTAATGGCGTTATCCACAAGATTGTAGAGTACCTGCTGGATTTTCACCATATCGGCGTTGACAGGCATGGTCTCTCCGGTAAGCACCAGCTCTATGGAGATCATTCTTTCACGGCAGGTTCCTTCAAAGGAGGCGGCTGTATTTTTGATGACCTGATTGATGTCGAAGTCAGAGCGCTCCAGAATCATGCCGTTTGTGTTCAGGTTGTTGAGCGTCAGCAGGGAATTGGTCAGCTTGGTCAGCCGGTCGGTTTCGTTCAAAACGACGCGCAGATACTTTTCGTAAAGCTCGGGCGGGATGGTGCCGTCCAGCATGGCCTCAAGATAGCCGCGCATCGAGGTCAGCGGAGAGCGGAAGTCATGTGAGATATTGGCAACCAGACGCTTCTGGTTGTCCCCGCTTTTGGCGACCTCACTGGCCATATAGGCGAGCGACGCGGCAAGATACCCGATTTCGTCCTCGCTGTCCACCTGAAATTCATAGCGGAAATTGCCGACGGCGTACTGCTCGGTGGCATGTGTAATCTTACGCAGGGGGACATAAACCAGCTCTGTGAAGAATAACAGGATAATCAGCGACAGCAGAAAGAGGATGACCAGCGTCAGGTAGGAGATGTTGAGCAGGGAATTGCAGGATTGCTGCAGCTTCTCCATGGAGGCGTGGACAATCACATAGCCCCGTATTTTAAAGCGGGAGGTAATAGGGGCAAAGGCGGAAATCATGTCGCCGTCAAACATGCCGAAAAAGTTCCCCACCGTATAGAAGGAGCTGCCTGTAATGGTGGGGCTGAAATTCGGAATCGTGACCGGATTCTCAATATCCGGCGGGGTGCTCGAATTGAGGACAATCAGACCGGAGGGGTTTACAATCCAAATCGAGGCGTCCACGTAGGTGCCGATCGCCTCGATTTGACGCCAGACGGACTCCAGTGTAACCTCACTGTTGTACAAATCCGCCGCATAGGAATCGGAAATCAGCAGCGCCTCCCGGTATAAGGCATCGGCCCGCTCGCGCTTCATCTGCTCCAGCGTCATGCTGGAGGTAAAGGTCGCGACGACAATAAAGCCGAAAAACGCAAAAATCAGATAGGCCAGCACAAATTTCAGGTAAAGTGTCCGCTTCATGCCATGCCTCCCTGGCTTCGCACTTCGAATTTGTAGCCGACGCCCCATATGGTAGCGATGCGCCAGGCGTCGTGATCCTTGATTTTCTCCCGCAGGCGTTTGATGTGGACGTCAACCGTGCGGGTATCCCCGATATATTCGTACCCCCAGATCTGGTCAAGAAGCTGATCGCGCGTATATACGTGGTTGGGCGATGCGGCGAGGAAGTACAGAAGCTCCAGCTCCTTTGGCGGCATATCCACGGTTTTTCCGTTATAGATCACGGAGTAATTGGTGAGGTTGATCGTCAGATCCGGGTAGCTTACCTGCTTGGAGGAGGGCGCCTCGACAGAAGGCGCCGCTGTCTTGTAACGGCGCAGCACAGCCTTCACACGGGCAACGAGCTCCTTGGTGTCAAAGGGCTTCTCCAGATAGTCGTCCGCGCCCAGCTCCAGGCCGAGAACCTTGTCAAAGACCTCTCCCTTAGCGGAAAGCATAATAATCGGGGTCTGCGACTTCTTCCGAATCTCACGGCAGACCTGATAGCCGTCGATTTCCGGCAGCATCAAATCAAGCAGGATTAAGTCGGGCGCAAAGGAGGCCGCCTCGCGCAGCGCGGTTTCGCCGTCGTAGACAATTTTGGTCTCAAAGCACTCCTTCGTCATGTAGAGGGAGATCAGCTCCGCAATATTCTCATCGTCATCCACAATTAAGATTTTTTGTTTATTTACCATTGTTCCGTATTCCTTTCCTGTGGCTGCTTATTTAAATTCACAAATTGTGACACCGGCGTCACCTTCCCCATACTCTCCCAGATGGAAGGACTTTACATAGGAAACCCGTCTTAAATGCTGCTGTACCGCCTGACGGAGCGCACCGGTTCCCTTGCCGTGCACAATGCGGACGCTGGGCGCATGGGAAAGATATGCGTCGTCGAGATATTTGTCCAGCTGGGCGAGCGCTTCATCCACGGTTTTGCCCAGCAGATTGATTTCCGGGGAGAGGCTTGCCGCCTTGGACATACCGATATGCCCGCCGCTGCTGCCCTGTCTGCTGTTTTTCCAGCCGGTGACGCCGGACGGCGCTTCCTCCTTGATCAGAACCAAATCCCGCAGATTTACCTTGGAACGGATGATGCCGCATTGCACGAACAGATCGCCCTTGGCGTCCGGCTTGGAGGCGATGGTGCCTTTTAAGCCCATGGACACTACCTTTACCATGTCGCCGGGCTTTATCTGAGTCGGCTTTAAAAGCTTGTGCGTGGCCTTTTCTTCCGGAGCGGAAAGCTTTGCGTTCTTCTCGGAAATCTTGTCGCGTACCTTAGTGCGCGCCTTCTCCAGATCCTGTATGGAGGCGTTGTTGAGATTGACGCGCTGGAAATTCCGGATGGTTTCGTCTGCGACCTCCTTGGCGTCCTGAAGGATTTTCCGAGCCTCCTCGTTTGCGTCGCGCAGGATTTTGTCCTTCTGCGTGTCGAGCCGTTCCTGCTTTTGCTCGAGCTTCTGTTTGAGCGTGCTGATTTCGGCCTTGTAGCGCTGGATTTCATTCTGCTCTGCCTCGATTGTTTTGCGGCTCTGCTCCAGATTTGCGAGCAAGTCCTCAAAGCTTTCCTCCGCCTCGCCGATATGCTCTCTGGCCGAGGCGATAATCTCGTCGGAAAGCCCCAGCTTTGAGGAGATGGCAAAGGCGTTGCTCTTGCCGGGAATGCCGATTAAAAGGCGGTACGTAGGGCGCAGCGTCTCCACGTCAAATTCACAGCAGGCGTTTTCGACGTATGCCGCGGTGAGGGCAAAAACCTTCAGCTCGCTGTAATGCGTGGTCGCCATTGTCCGGATGCCCTTGTCGTGCAAATGCTTTAAAATGGCGATTGCAAGCGCAGCGCCCTCCGTAGGATCGGTGCCTGCGCCGAGCTCGTCAAAGAGGCAGAGCGCGTTTTCGTCCGCATTATTCAGAATGGAGACGGTGTTCGTCATATGCGCCGAAAAGGTGGAGAGATTTTGCTCAATGCTCTGTTCATCACCGATATCGGCATACACCTCGGTAAACACGCCAAGCTCCGAGCGGTCGAGCGCCGGAATATGGAGGCCTGCCTGCCCCATCAGGGTAAAAAGGCCGACGGTTTTTAAGGATACGGTTTTGCCGCCGGTATTGGGGCCTGTCACAATGAGCAGGTCAAAATCCTTTCCCAGATAAATATCTATGGGAACGACCTTCTTTTTGTCCAAAAGCGGGTGCCGCCCCTTGCGGATGTTGATGTAGCGCGCATCGTTGAACAGGGGGCGGGAGGCGTTCATGTCCATGGCCAGTCCTGCTTTGGCGAAGATAAAGTCCAGCCTGGTCAGGAGGCGGAAATTGTTCGCCAGCGCTTCAATGTGTTCGCCTGCCTGAAGGCTCAGCTCCGCCAGGATGCGCTCAATCTCGGCCTTTTCCTGAAGGCTCAGCTCCTTGAGCTGATTATTGAGATCCACAATGACGGAAGGCTCAATAAAGAGCGTGGAACCGGTGGAGGACTGGTCGTGCACCATTCCCGATACGCTGCCCTTATATTCGGCTTTTACCGGAATACAATAGCGGTTGTTGCGCATGGTGATAACGGCGTCCTGCAAATAAGTGCGGAAGCTGCCGTTTACCATATTGGTAAGCTGCGAATGGATTTTCTCATTCGTCAGATTGACGCTGCGCCGGATATGCTTTAACGTGGGGCTTGCGTCGTCGGCGATTTCCTCCTCCGAGAGAATGCAGCGGTTGATTTCGTTCTGGAGCGGCGTAAGCGGCTCTAAATTGGCAAAATATGCCTGCAGGCTGTCCTCGATTTCTTCATCGTGCTCGGTGCGGGAGAAGGCCTTTGCCTTTGCCGCGCACGCAAGGGAGCGTGCGATTCCCAGAAGCTCGACGGCGGACAGCGCGCTGCCGATTTCAAGGGATTTGAGGCTGTAGCCGATATCCTTATTGCCGTTAAAATGAATGCGCCCGCCCTTTACCAGACGGTTGAACGCATCCGCCGTCTGCTGCTGCGCCGTATTTATTTCCTGAATATCCGTCATGGGAAGCAGGCTCTTACAGCATTCCTTGCCGGGAGCGGAGCTTGCCTTCTCAGTCAGCATATCGATTATTTTATGATATTCCAGTATTCGCAGTGCTTTCTTATTCATGTCCATCCTCCAGGGATATCCTCAATTGACAAGAGCATACACGCCTTGTCAATTGAGGATACCTTTGTCAATTAAAGGTACGCTTACTTTGCGCTGCCGGACGGCGTATCCGTCCGCAGGCAAAAAATTCGTCGCTTCTACCAGTATAGCATGTTTTCAGGAAAAACACTAGTCAGGATTCTTTACATTACCGCGGGTATCGGATATACTGGTATATGCCGTAAGAAAACGGCATGTGGTTTATAACGGCAATTATCAAAGGAATTTTCAATCGGATTTTATAGAAGGGTCAAAACACGATATGGATGGAAAGGGAAATAACGAAAAGGTGCAGGAGCGGCAGGCCGCGGCGGAAACGCCGATAGAAGCGAGCGATTTTGAATTTCTGCAGGAGCGGATAAAGGAGCGGCCGATTAACAAGCGCAAGCTCTTTCAGCGGATGATAACGACGGCTACATTTGCGATTTTGTTCGGCGTGCTCGCCTGCCTTACGTTTCTGCTGCTGGAGCCAGTGCTCAATAACTGGCTTTATCCGGAGGAGGCGCCCAATGTGGTGACTTTTCCGCAGGAGAAGGATGAGATGCTGCCGGAGGACATGCTTACGGAGGACGAGAGCAAGACGGAGGGGAATACACAGGCGGCCGGCCGGCCGTTTATCAGCCCGAGCCAGATGATTGACCAGATTACCGCGAATATGAAACCGGAGGAGGCCCCGGAACCGGAAACGGCGGTGGAAGGCGAGGAGGACGGCATTCCTGAGGGGGAGATGCCGGAGGAGCCGGAAACGGATGAAACAGAGCCGCAGGAGGAAATCGTGGCGCCGCCGGGGGGATACTGGAGCGTCTATGAGGAGCTGCACAGCGTTTACGCGAAGGCGCTTACCAGCATGGTGACGGTGACGGCGGTGCACTCGGATGTGGATCTTTTTAACAACACCTACCAGAGTGAGGGCACGGCGGCGGGCGTCATTATTGCCAACAACAATCGGGAGCTTTTGATTCTGACGAAAAAGGGGCCGCTGGAGGACGCCGAGAATATCCGTGTGAGCTTCTGCAACGGAACGGAAGCGGACGCTTCCATCAAGAAATATGACGGGAACACAAAGCTTGCAGTGCTTGCGGTGGATTTGAAATATATCGGCGCGGCCACGCTGGATTATGTATCCGTGGCTAAGCTTGGCAGCTCTGCTTATTCGGGGATTGTCGGGACGCCGGTGGTTGCGGTGGGCAATCTTTTCGGATATAAGGATACGGTATGCTACGGGATGGTTACGTCCAAGGATAACGCCATTTCCCTCGCCGATAACGAGTACGAGCTGATCACGACGGATATTTACGCGAGCGCGGATCCAAGCGGTATCCTGGTCAATCTGGAAGGCGAAGTGATCGGCGTGATTGATAATGCCTACAATCATTCGGATACCCGTAACCTGTTATCCGCGGTTGGCATAACGGAGCTGAAGGGCATGATCACAAAGCTTTCCAACGGCGAGGATATTCCTTATCTTGGGATTCATGTGCAGGATATTTCCACACAGGCGCGGGTGGAATTGGGACTGCCTCAGGGTGCATATATATTTGATATCGACATGGATTCACCGGCAATGCAGAACGGCATTCAGAAGGGGGATATTCTGATACGGGTAGGGCAGCAGGAAATAAAGACGGCGGCGGATTACATGAACGTGCTCAGGACGGCTTCGCTTGAGCGGAATATTCAGATTGTGGTGCTGCGGTCGGGCGTGGAGGAATATGAGGAAATACGGTTTCTTGCGCAGCCGACGCTTTATCCGGAATAATAAAGTAAACATATTTGCGATGCTTTGGAATGGAGGAAATGATGAAATATATAAAGGATTATAAGGACGGGGACAGGGTATTTGACATTTATTTCTGCAAGCATAAAAGTTCGGCGGTTACAAAGAACGGAAAGAGCTACGACAATGTGATTTTGCAGGACAAAACGGGAACAATCGATGCGAAAATCTGGGATCCGAACAATGCGGGAATCGCAGAGTTCGACAGCTTTGATTATATTGAGGTATATGGGGAGGTCACGAGCTTTAACGGCGCGCTGCAGGTGAATATCAAGCGCGTGCGCAAATGCGGTGAGGGCGAGTATGACGAGCGGGAATACATGCCGGTCAGCAAAAAGGACATCAACGAAATGTTTGACGAGCTTCTGAGGCTGATTGACAGCGTTGAAAATACATATTTAAATGCGCTTTTAAAGAAATTTTTTGTTGAGGACGAGGCCTTTGCGAAGGCCTTTAAGAAGTCCTCCGCCGCGAAAACGGTGCACCATGGCTTTATCGGGGGGCTTTTGGAGCACACGCTTGGCGTGACAAAGCTCTGCGACTATTACTGCAGCGCATATCCGGTGCTGAAAAGAGATTTGCTGCTGACCGCGGCCATCTGCCACGATATGGGCAAGGTGCGGGAAATCAGCGCGTTCCCGACAAACGACTACACGGATGCGGGGCAGTTTTTGGGTCATATCGTTATAGGGTCGGAGATGATCGGCGAAAAAGTGCGGGAGATTCCGGGCTTTCCGCAGCTTCTTGAGATGGAGCTGAAGCATTGCATTCTGGCGCATCACGGGGAGTACGAGTTTGGCTCTCCTAAGAAGCCGGCGGTTATAGAGGCAGTGGCACTCTGTTATGCGGACAATACGGACGCGAAGCTGGAGACCTTTACGGAGCTTTTGGAATCGACGCAGGAGACAGGATGG
This sequence comes from uncultured Lachnospiraceae bacterium, assembly GCA_949948735.1. GTDB lineage: Bacteria > Bacillota > Clostridia > Lachnospirales > Lachnospiraceae > COE1. Next base: position 210,185 of record CATLGV010000002.1, read on the forward strand.
CTGGGCTTTAACAGATTATTTGAGTCCAATCTGAGGGCGAGTCGGCTGGAATAGGCGCTGCGGCGCACAGTATTTGGTTGAGATGGACAGCAATCGCTTTGCAGTGCCCGGCAAAGACCGGGATTGCTGCGGAGGGCGGAAGAAACGGGTGCGGGGATGGAATATAAAAAGAATGACTTGGTAACGGTGGCAATTGGGGATATCGGCAGCAGCGGGGAAGGTATCGGAAAGGTGGACGGCTTCACCTTTTTTGTAAAGGACGCCGTTATCGGAGATGTAGTGGAGGCAAAGGTGATGAAGGCGAAGAAGACCTACGCCTACGCCAGACTGACAAGGATTATCGCGCCGTCGCCGCAGAGGACGCAGCCGGCGTGCGGCGTTCATATGCAGTGCGGCGGCTGCCAGATACAGGCGCTTGCGTACCCGTCGCAGCTGGCTTTCAAATATCACAAGGTGCGGAATAATCTGCTGCGCATCGGGGGCTTTTCGGAGGCGCTTCTGGATGCGGTTCTTGAGCCTGTGGTCGGGATGGAAGCGCCATATCATTACAGGAATAAGGCGCAGTTCCCGTTTGGCAGGAATCGGGACGGCGAGACGGTGACGGGCTTTTACGCGGGCCGGACGCATGTGATTGTCCCTAATACGGACTGCAAAATCGGCGTCGCGGAGAATCGCGAAATCCTGGAGCGGATTCTCGAATATATGAAGGAAAGCGGAGCGGCGCCGTACTGCGAGGAGGACGGTACCGGCCTTGTCCGGCACGTACTGATTCGCAAGGGCTTTTCCTCGGGAGAGCTGATGGTCTGCCTTGTGATAAACGGGGACAGGCTGCCGGGGGAGGACAGGCTTGTAAAGACGCTTTGTGCGGTGAAGGGGATGACGAGCATTTCCGTCAATGTCAATGTGGAGCGGACGAATGTGATTATGGGAACGCGCTGCCGTACCCTGTGGGGAGCGGATGCGATAACGGACACGATTCACATGCGCGCCATGGAGGAGATTGACGCGGGCGGGGATGCGCTTTCGCGAAAGGACGCGGAGGGGATTACGTTTTCCATTTCCCCGCTTTCTTTTTATCAGGTAAACCCTGTCCAGACAGAGAAGCTCTACAGCCTTGCGCTTGCGTATGCCGGACTCACGGGAGAGGAGACGGTTTGGGATTTGTACTGCGGCATCGGTACGATCAGTCTTTTTATGGCGAAACGGGCGAAGCAGGTGTACGGCGTGGAGGTGGTGGAGCAGGCGATTCGGGATGCGCAGGCAAACGCGGAGCGAAACGGTATCGCCAACGCGGCCTTTTATGTCGGAAGGGCGGAGGAGGTGCTGCCGCGCCTGTACGAGACGGAGCAAATCTGCGCGGACGTAATCTGCGTGGATCCGCCCAGAAAGGGCTGCGACGAGGAATGCCTTGCGACGATGGTCAAGATGGCGCCGCAGCGAATCGTCTATGTGAGCTGCGACAGCGCTACGCTGGCACGGGACCTGAAATATCTGTGTGCGCACGGGTATGCGCTCAAGCACGCCCGGCCGGTGGACATGTTCCCGCAGACGGTGAGTGTGGAGACGGTATGCCTGCTGGAAAAATTCAATGATTAGCAGCAGATGGAGGTGGGAGTAAACCTTGGCCAGATGGATTTGATGAAGGCGGAGAGTATGGCGATGTGTAGGAGGAGCTGTGGATTACAAGTTAGTAATCTTTATATTGCACAGATAAAGCGGAAAATTTCAGACAGCCGAAATGTCCATCAGAGAAAGAAGCGGTTATAAGGGAAGCGTTGAAACATTTTCGGATGATTTAAAAATTTATTATAGAAATCACAAACACGTAGATGGCATCTTTCATCTACGTGTTTGATGTAAATATTGATTAGTTTCTTGGCAATTTTAAAAGATTATCATTCGGAGTATCATTTGGCTCTGAACGAACATATTTTTCTTGATTACTGCTGAGTGCAGGGATTAAGTTTGGATAAGGATAAATGTTTACCTGAATGGAATCAGGATTCTTTTTTAGGTAATCATATAAGGATTCTTTGGCAAAGTATCCTGGATTAGTACATCCTTCTACATAAATTTCGGATATTTCAGTAGTATTGTTGGACTGTGAACATCCTGTTTTCATTTTGATTTTTGTTGCTTTCATTTTTTGGTTTCCTTTCAAATTTTTTTGTGAATATTCTATATAAACAATAAGAAAAGAAATCAAGTCGAACAAAAGTTTTGATTGTCTGGGAAATTGTTCTGTGTTAAACTTACTTTGGGTGAAGTACATTTGTACACAGAGACCAGTGTTCTATTTGCTTAGATGCTGGTTTCTTTTTTTATTGGAATTTTTTATTTAGTTTAAGTTCATAAATACTATAACACGACTTAACAAAAAAAGTCAACAAAAATTTTGTCCCAATATTGACAAAAATGTCCCATTAATATACAATTAAGAAAAAGACAGGGGTGGAGCATTATGAAGAAGAAAAGCGTTCTTAATTTGATAAAATACTATTCAGAAGAAAATGATGCAGGTTTTAGGAGTGAAGCATATGAGATCGCAAAAGACTTTGATGAATCAGGAGATTACCAATTAGCCGAGTATATTATGGCATTAATGTCAAATGCGAATACATTTGTACCACAAATGAGTGAAAATGACTCAGCGTTATTTGAAAAAATTGAATCATCTGGAGATAGTTTATGGCTTCCAGATGCGGTTACACAGGATATTCTTGGAATTGTACATGCAGTTGCGCATAAAGCTGGAATAAATAAATTCTTATTTCAAGGAGCGCCAGGAACAGGGAAAACGGAAGCGGTCAAACAATTGTCTCGTATCTTAAACAGAGATATTTATATGGTGGATTTTGCTGCTGTTATTGATAGTAAATTAGGGCAGACACAAAAAAATATTGCTTCTTTATTTAAAGAAATAAATAATTTCGTTCATCCAGAAAATGTAATAATACTATTTGATGAAATAGATGCAATTGCGCTAGACAGAACTAATACAAATGATTTGCGAGAAATGGGAAGAGCGACATCTTCTATGCTTAAAGGAATGGATTATATGGATGAAAGAGTTGTACTGGTTGCGACAACCAATTTATATGAACATTTTGATAAAGCTTTAATTAGAAGATTTGATTCAGTGATAGATTTCAACAGGTATACAAAAGGAGATTTAATGTCAATCGCAGAAGAATTTTTAAATAAGTTTTTAGTAAAATTTAAATTAGCAAATAAGGATATCCGATTATTCCGTAAAATCATTGGATTGATGGAACCAATTCCATATCCGGGAGATTTAAAAAATTTAATAAGGACAGCGGTTGCGTTTAGTGATCCTGATGACGGAATGGATTATTTTAGACGATTGTACTATGCAGTTAATGGTAAACAGCCTCAAAATTTGAAAGAATTAAAATCTCAGAAATTTACAATTAGAGAAATAGAAATTTTATCGAGGATTCCCAGGAGCACTGTAGCCAGAGAACTTAAGGAGAGCATGGATGAATAATATATTACAACTTAGAGGACAGTTTCAGAAGCGGAAAAATGTGAATGGTTTTGGACCGACGAATCTTCCAAAAGGTTCAAAAGTTACAGCTGAGCATGTCGGAAATATGAAACAACAGTTAAAACAATTAGAGAACTATTGGAAAAATGAGATGACGATAGGCGGAGTTCTAATTAGCGTTCATTATAAGTGCATTGTTGCAAAGAGCAATAGGCTGCAGATTTTGCTTGGAGAAAAAAATTCACATCCCAACATGTCAATTAGAGGAGCAAAATTTGTGGACGAGAATAACGCAAAAAATGAAAAGGTAAAGAAGCATGTTTTTACTTATTTTATTTCTTTTGAAGCTTTGCGGAAATCAATACAATATTTAGAAAAATGTGAATTGGTTCTAAATAAATATTATAATGGTGAAATAACAGATAAAGATACCCAATTAATAAATAGTGGAAAATATAATGTAAATATAATGGCTAAATCCAGTTTTTTACGAGTGGTCGTAGATTCTAATTATGTAGAAAATTTTAGATTAGATCGTGTAGATGAAACAATCAAAGATAGATCAATTGTAACGATTTATAAAACGGGAGTAAATACAGTAGAATTATTAAGCAAATTTGGCATTGATATGATACATGCTAAAATGATTGATGAAACAACTCTTAGACTTGACAGTAGAGAAATTCAGATTTTGCAAAATAATGCCCCATATCTAATTGCTATGCATGTTAGAGATTTGGCAGAAATTGTCATAGATGAAGATATTGTGAAAGATGAATCAGGAAGTATAATATCGATTCCAGAACCCACAAATGAACCAATAGTTGGTGTTATTGATACTCAATTTGACAAAAGGGTATATTTTCATAATTGGGTTGTTTCACATAATATGGTTGATCCGAACATTACAATTACTACAGAAGATCGTTTCCATGGAACAGCGGTAACTTCAATAATTGTGGATGGACCAGCTTTTAATCCCAAACTGGATGATGGTTGCGGACGATTTAGGGTAAGACATTTTGGAGTAGCAACAGCAGGGGGATTCAGTTCGTTTACAATCCTTAAAATGATTAGAGATATCATAGCGGGTAACAGAGATATTAAGGTATGGAATCTTTCATTAGGTTCGGCGATGGAAATTGATCCCAATTTTATATCACCCGAAGCAGCAGAATTAGATAAGGTTCAATGTGAGTATGATGTTATATTTGTTGTCGCAGGGACAAATAAAACAAGAAAAATGACAGGAGCAGTGAAAATAGGTGCTCCAGCAGATTCGCTTAACTCATTAATAGTTAATGCTGTTGATTTTAACGGTAAGCCGGCTTCCTATACAAGGGTGGGACCGGTATTATCTTTCTTTTATAAACCAGATATTTGCTACTATGGAGGAGATAAACAGGAAAAAATTACAGTTTGTGAACCTTTAGGCATGGCAACGGTATGTGGAACTTCATTTGCCGCACCTTGGATTACAAGAAAAATGGCATATCTTATCCATATTGTAGGATTAAGCAGAGAAGTTGCAAAAGCATTGATAATTGATTCTGCGGCAGGATGGAATCGTCAGGATAATAAATATTTTGCTATGGGGTATGGGATTGTACCAAAACGTATTGAGGATATTACACATTCCAAAGATGATGAAATTAGGTTTATTATGAATGGAACCATTGACGAATATGAAACATATACGTATAACCTTCCTGTTCCACAAGATATGAATGCGCATCCTTTTTTCGCAAAGGCAACATTAGCATATTTTCCGAAAAGCGATAGAAATCAGGGTGTAGATTATACAAGTACAGAAATGGATCTCCATTTTGGACGAATAATTGAAAAAGATGGAAAAGCCACAATTAAATCCATAGATTACAACAAACAAGCAGATGAAGGGATTCAAAATATTTATGAAGAAGATGCACGTAAACTGTATCGAAAATGGGATAATATAAAACATATTAGTGAGGCAATTAAAGAAAATGCAAGACCTCGAAAAGCTTATCCAGCGGGAATGTGGGGATTAAGTATTAAAACAAAGGAACGACTTGCTCCAAAAGCAGGAAGAGGATTACAATTTGGTGTAGTTGTTACGTTAAAGGAGATGAGTGGTGTAAATCGTATTGATGAATTTATAAAATTGTGTATGGTAAGAGGATGGCTTGTCAATAGAATCGATATAGAAAATCAGATTGATGTATATAGTAAGGCAGAAGAAGAAATTGAATTTGAATAGAGAATTTAATGAAATAGTTAAGTGCATAGTTTAATGATTGCGCTGAGAAATGAGTATCAATTATTGAAAATGTGCAAAGCACTTAGACCGGATTCTAACAATGAGCGGCGAACAGCTGTTGGCAGGAAACGGCAGTGTGACGCATAAGCAGGCGGTGGAAAAAGCAACCGGAGAATATAAAGAACGTACTCTAAGTGATGTGGAACAGAATTATTTGAACTCGATAAAAATATTGAGTAAAAAGGAAGGTAAAGAGTAAAATTTGTAGTAGAAAAGAATATGATTATCAAAATGTAAAAGTGCAACGGGCGTTGCACAAGTGAGGTAAAGGATAGTATGGATAAAAATGAAGCAAAAGAACTCCTATCATTTCATTCTTCAAGAAATAGCAATATTAATGATTTGAAATGGAAAAATGGATTTTTAGGAAGTTTACGCCCTTTTTGCGGAGAATTACATGAAGAAAATTTTTTTGAGATAATGGAATGTTTGAGAATATTGAAAGATGATTTTACTGCATCAACTATTGAGCAAGGGATTGTATCTGATATTGTAGCAATTATACATTTGACAAGGGTATGGGCTTCTCCTTATGGAATGCTGGGGAGCAATCACTTATTGACAGAGGAACAAACCAAACATTTGCTTGCATGGGTAGATATTATCGAAAGCTGCTTTATGTTTTTGTTGGAAGATTCCCCGGAAACTGCGTTTATTGATTACGAGGATTATCTGAAAGGAGAGTATTTCTAACAGCAATTATAATTTTTCAATCCTGATTGGAGGAATAACAATACAATGAGATTAGATTAAAACATGCTTAAAATCTTTTAAATTTCAACAGGCAGCGGAGGTCTATTAAATTCAGACTTCCGATTATTGAGGAAAATATGGATTTAAGCTTGGAGGAAGATGTGGAGAGGGTATCTTCTTTTATTACCAAATGTACTGTCTTTTGTCCATCGCACATATTTATTACAACAAAAAATCCAACACATACTACTATTGTAATAATATTTATTGTCCAGTTTTGACGAACCGAGGCTGTAAAAAATCTTGTGTCTATGGATGAAAAACCTTTGTTGATAGGAATCAGATATGTAAAAATTTGCTGTCGAATCGAATTGTTTTTATGTTGTCGAATTCCTTTTCTGTTAATAGTATTGCCCGTTTATCTGTTTCTATACATATATTTCAAATTTTTTGCGCACCAACCGGACATTAGCAGCAGGGAAATATTATGTGGGCGCTGCCCACACCCGGCCTCCGGAATAAGGCTGG
>CATLGV010000003.1 GCA_949948735.1 uncultured Lachnospiraceae bacterium
CCCTCACGTAAGACCCTAAAACCAGACCCTCTCGAAGAACCCTAAAAAACTATGCTGTTTTTAATGCCAAACCCTATCGACAGACCCTAAAATAGATTGGCAAACCCTAAAGAACTTTGATTATCCTATTTCTAACCGATGCCTGGTACTTTCTTTATATAAATTTTTATGGTTCTAATCTGAATGCTCTATCTATAAATTCTAAAATCGCATCATACATTTTGAGTATATCCTTATAGTCCAAATAAAGTTGCTTATCTTCCTCTCTGTAATCAATTCCAAATTTTTCAAACTTCTCAAAATCTCTAACGAGTCTTCCGCCATTATGTACAACCATATTTCTCGCATCACGAATTACAGTTATATATTCCCATTGCCGATCTGCAGTAAATCCTTTGATTTCAACAACTTCCTTTAAATACTTTGCCGCCCGCTCAAGCCCACTTCCCTTAATATCCTTAAGTTCTTTGGTTAAATGCTTCATATTCATATGTACACGGCATAAAGTATTGACTGCCTCCTCTAAAATCGACACCATTGTTAATAAAAGGGAATACTGTGTATACATCCAAACTCGGCTTGTATGCAATGAACCACTTGTCATTGCCCATGACTCTGTAACAAAATCCCCTTGTTCCCTTGCTTCCGCTGCCATCTGGTGATATCCTTCCGCAATCATATCCAAAGCTATTTTATTATTTTCAATCACACTCCGAAATGGATATAGGTCACAATGTGCAATATATAGAGCCATTTCACCTGGCTTTTCCATATTATAAAATGACATATCTGGGAACTTAACATTGCTTTCAATACTATGAATATCCATCTTGTATCCTTTCGATTCTATCACTTTTTAATGAATAATCTGTATATCACTTGGTATACTTTCAAACGTAGAAGCAAGCACTGCATTTTTCATGGTAGGATATTTTTCAGCTTCATTAATTAAATCGCTTGCTTCCATCTTTCCTTTAACAAGTGCCGTCACTAAATCAACATAAAAACATACTTCATAATACGCTTCTGAATCAACTGCTCGTGCATGAATTAAATCTGTTTCAACAGACAATGGCGACAGTCCTTGAAGTTTTCTCTCCGTAAATACTCTATCCGCCACCTTATAAAAATCGCCATTTATATCGAAATAAACCAATGGAACCTCATATCTACTTGTTATAAGATCGTTATAAATATATGACATACCATCACCGCTAACTTTCACCTGTAATCCAGCATCCATACCGCTAGTTCTGGTACTCCCATTCATTTGTGCCCGCATTCCATTCCCCATGATCCAGATAATATCCCTCTGCGTATCCGACGGATTATAGTATTGAGAATATGCCTTTTTTGTGCTTTCGAGTCCCGTTCCCCACGCCTCAAATTTTTTTGCTGTTTCCATTCTAACTCTTTTTCTACTTGCAATACGAAGCCAATTCAAATTTATATCTTCGTTGTCCCTACATCTTCTTACAATTACAGCCTCAGCAATTTTGCCCATCATGCGCATTACTGTCCGCATAGTATCTATCTCTAATATTGTTTTTAACGAAAATTTATTATCTTCATAACGTACATAACCTGCATCTTCTACTAAAATCCTAAATAGTTCTGGCCCGTAATACCCTTGCAATATTGTTAAATCTCTTTTTCCATGGATAAACTCTGTAAATGGTTGTGAACCGATTATCCGCCCTTCTCCATCTAAACACATAAGAGTCAACCTGAGATTATTTTTCCCGTATATTATTTCTGGCATATCCACCAGCTCCCCTTTTCAAAAATATATAGGAAAATACAGCCTTTTCCTATTAATAAGTATACCAGAAAAAGGCTGCCCCCACAATCCGAACACGCTCAAAAATTGTCGAAATCCACCTGCGTAGCCAATTCCACATATGCCTCCCGACACCCATGATTCCGGCTCTCCACATACATATCATTCACCATCCCGATAGTAAGCAGATTCAGATCCCGGATAGAAAGCCCCAGCGGCACGCACCGGAGCAGGAACAGCAGCGTTGTCATTGTCCGGTCTGTTGGGCGAAGTTTTTTAGCCTCCGCATCCGTCCTCACATTCAGCCCCCACAGCTCGATCAGCTTCGGCAGTACCTGGTAAATGGAAATGTCCCGAACTCATCCAGCCATTCCTCCGGCGTATCCGGAATCGCCCCGTCCGCGTGCTTCGCCATCACATAACAGCAAAAGCACAAAGCCTCCATCGTCATTTTTTATATCCCGTTTTGAATTATAAATAGCATTCAGACATTTTGCGATTCGCCTTACCTCTTCAATAACTTCTAACGGTATATTGTACCTTTCCCTTAATAGATACAGTTCCGTCACCTGCTTTTCATTCCATACTTTTGCTGTCATATCTTCAACGCCCTCCTTTATCAAATTTTTCACTCCTGCAATAGCGGTCATATCATCCCCTTACATTCATCCTACTGATACTCAGAACCTCCTTATTCCACAGCACGCAAAAAAAGCCCCTGCTACTCTTTGTATAAAGTAACAGGGGCTTTCTCTTTATTGATACCTATGAATAACCACTATGCTATTTGCTGGTTTCCGAGTGTATTACTTGTCGTTAATCGCCGCCTGTGCCGCCGCCAGTCTTGCAATCGGCACTCTGAACGGTGAGCAGGATACATAATCCAGACCAATCTTATGGCAGAACTCTACGGAAGAAGGATCTCCGCCGTGCTCGCCGCAGATACCGATATGAAGCTTCGGATTAACCGGCTTGCCGAGCTTGATGGACAGCTCCATCAGCTTGCCAACGCCTGTCTGGTCAAGCTTCGCAAACGGATCGTTCTCGAAGATCTTGGTATCATAGTAAGCATCCAGGAACTTTCCTGCATCGTCACGTGAGAAGCCGAATGTCATCTGTGTCAGATCATTCGTACCGAAGCAGAAGAAGTCAGCCTCTGTTGCGATCTCGTCCGCTGTCAGAGCCGCTCTCGGAATCTCGATCATCGTACCTACTTCATATGCTAACTGAACGCCTGCTGCCGCGATTTCAGCGTCCGCTGTCTCAACGACAACCTTCTTGACGAATTTCAACTCTTTGATCTCGCATACAAGCGGAATCATAATCTCCGGCTTTACAGACCAGTCCGGATGTGCCTTCTGTACCTCAATTGCCGCACGGATAACCGCCTTTGTCTGCATCCTGGCAATCTCAGGATATGTTACGGCAAGACGACAGCCTCTGTGGCCCATCATCGGATTGAACTCATGCAGAGACGTGATAATATTCTTGATGGTCTCTACAGACTTACCCTGTGCGTCCGCAAGCTTCTTGATGTCCTCCTCCTCTGTCGGAACAAACTCGTGAAGAGGCGGATCCAGGAAACGAATCGTAACCGGGTTGCCCTCCAGCGCCTCATACAGCGCCTTGAAGTCTCCCTGCTGGTAAGGAAGGATCTTGTCCAATGCCGCTTCTCTCTCCTCCACGGTATCAGAACAAATCATCTCACGGAATGCCGCAATTCTGTCCTCCTCAAAGAACATATGCTCTGTACGGCAGAGGCCGATACCCTCCGCACCAAGCTCTCTCGCCTTCTTCGCATCCGCCGGCGTATCCGCGTTGGTTCTTACCTTTAACTTCCTGAACTTATCCGCCCACGCCATAACTCTGCCGAATTCGCCGGCAATCGTAGCGTCAACGGTAGCAATCTGACCGTCATAAATATTACCTGTCGTACCGTCAATGGAGATATAGTCTCCCTCATGGAACTCCTTGCCAGCCAGTGTAAACTTCTTATTTGCCTCATCCATCGCGATATCGCCGCAGCCGGATACACAGCAGGTACCCATACCACGTGCAACAACCGCCGCGTGAGAGGTCATACCGCCGCGGACAGTCAGAATACCCTGAGAAGCCTTCATACCTGTAATATCCTCCGGAGATGTCTCCAGACGTACAAGAACTACCTTCTCGCCTCTTGCATTCCAGGCTTCCGCATCCTCAGCCGTAAATACAATCTTACCGCATGCAGCGCCCGGTGACGCGCCCAGACCCTTTCCTACAGGTGTCGCAGCCTTTAACGCCTGCGCGTCAAACTGCGGATGCAGCAATGTGTCAAGATTACGGGGATCAATCATGGCAACAGCCTCTTCCTCTGTCTTGTGGCCCTCATCCACCAAATCACATGCAATCTTCAAAGCTGCCTGCGCCGTTCTCTTACCGTTGCGGCACTGTAACATATACAGCTTCTTATTCTCAACGGTAAACTCCATATCCTGCATATCATGGTAGTGATTCTCGAGCGTCTCACAAACCTTGATGAACTCTGCGTATGCTTCCGGGAACTCCTGCTCCATCTGAGCAATCGGCATCGGTGTACGGACACCCGCAACAACGTCCTCGCCCTGCGCGTTCTTTAAGAACTCACCCATCAGCTTCTTCTCGCCCGTAGCCGGATCTCGCGTAAATGCAACGCCCGTACCGGACTCATTATTTAAGTTACCGAATACCATCGGCATTACGTTGACTGCAGTACCCCATGAATACGGGATATCATTGTCACGACGGTATACGTTTGCACGAGGATTGTCCCATGAACGGAACACAGCCTCAATCGCAAGCTTCAGCTGCTCTACAGGATCTGAAGGGAAGTCCTTACCCAGCTGATTCTTGTACTCAGCCTTAAACTGCTCCGCCAGCGTCTTCAGATCCGCCGCAGTGAGGTCCACATCGTACTGAACGCCCTTCTCCTCCTTCATCTTATCAATCAGCTGCTCAAAATACTTCTTGCCGACTTCCATAACGACGTCTGAGAACATCTGGATAAAACGTCTGTAGGAATCGTATACAAAACGCTCGAACGCAGGATCAGGATTACCCTTGATCATCGCGTCGACAACTTCGTCATTTAAACCAAGATTTAAGATAGTATCCATCATACCGGGCATAGATGCACGAGCGCCTGAACGTACGGATACAAGCAAAGGATTCTTGAGGTCTCCGAACTTCTTTCCGTTTACCTTTTCCATCTCCGCAACGCCGTCCATAGCCTGCGCCATAATCTCGTCGTTGATTTTACGTCCATCTTCATAATACTGTGTGCAGGCTTCCGTTGTGATTGTGAAGCCCTGTGGTACAGGCAGTCCGATGCTTGTCATCTCTGCGAGGTTCGCGCCCTTGCCGCCGAGAAGGTTCCGCATGCTCATATCGCCTTCTTTAAATGAATATACCCACTTTTTACTCATTGCCTTTCTCCTTTACTGATATGATTACTTTACAGTGTGCCAGAAAATCCCATTAACACACTACACGTAATAAATGATAAACATAATATGGATAATTGTCAAGAATTTATCAATGATTTTTGAAAAAATTCTGGTGTTTTTTCTGCCACGGCTACAGCATATGAATCCTGCCCTCCCCGCGCGCGTAAAAATACACGGAATACGAGAGCACCTCCTCCGTTTTTACCTGCGTATCGTTTACCTCCTGTATCATTTCTTTTATATGCGCCGCCTCCTGCCTGCCGTCCGACGCCAGCAGCAATACCTCGTGCACCGATGACGGAATAATATAAATATCCCGCTGCACCGCTTCGGCAAAATCCCTGAGCAAATCCGGATACAAAATGCACGCCGCGCCATGCACCCTGCTCTTGTTGCTCAGCACATAAAGCGGAAGCAGCGGCTTCTCCTCTCCCGCCTGCGCCCTGTCCCCGCAGCATGACAGCTCCTGCAGCACCTCCTGCATGCTTTTGATTTCGTATTTGCTTAACACCGGCGTATTATGGCGCGCGGCCTTGTACAGCTCCGTCACAGAGACATTCCACAGCTTCAAATGCGCATTGTGTATCAGGATTGTCGCGCTGCCAAAGCATTCCTCCGCTATCAGGAACTGAAAAACAATCGATAAATCGTGAAAGCCGATATGCGGTACATCCCTTAAAAGCTCCTGATTCTGCTCCGTGTTAATCAGCTTGTAGACAATTCGGTGTCTGACCTCCCCGTAATTGAGGAGCTTGCGCATATCAACGCTCCTGTTCACCCGATTCCGCTCATATATCTCCAAAAGCTCATCCACGATTCCGCCAAGCGTCGTCTGTCCGCTCCTGTAATCCTCATAATAAGAATTCAGATATATTGTCGGCGAAATATTGCTGTCATCCTGCTTTAAGGTCAGTCCGCACAGAATCACCCCGTTGTTTTTCATCACGTCGCCGATGCTTATCCGGTACGCGCCGCCAACCCTTTTTTGCACCTCATTTTTTATTAAGACCGTAAAGCTGGTAAACTCCATCAACTATAAAACTCCTCCTTTTTATTCCGCTCCTCTTTATCGCGCAAAAAAAGACAACGATAAAGGATTCCAAAAAATCACTTCTCGTTGTCTTTTATTAAAATCATATAAGCGCCGATACGCCCTTTGCCGGTCGGGCATTAGACTCTTGACAGATACTCTCCGGTTCTTGTGTCAATCTTAATCTTGTCCCCCTGCTCTACAAACAACGGAACATACACAACAGCTCCCGTCTCAACGGTCGCCGGCTTCGTCGCGCCTGTAGCGGTATCGCCCTTAAAGCCCGGCTCGGTATCGGTAATCTCCAGCTCTACAAACAGAGGCGGCTCAATCGCAAATACATTGCCGTTGTGCGAGCACACCTTAACCATCTCATTTTCCTTGACAAACTTCAGCGCATCCCCAACGCTGTCCGCGTTCAGGCCGATTTGCTCATAGTTCTCCGTATCCATGAAATAATATAAGTCGCCGTCCTCATACAAATACTGCATATCTTTTCTATCAATACGCGCCTGCGGGCATTTTTCCGTAGGTCTGAAGGTCTTCTCCACAACGCCGCCGTTGATAATGTTCTTCAGCTTCGTCCTGACAAAGGCCGCGCCCTTACCCGGCTTTACATGCTGGAATTCAATAATCTGATAGATATTATTCTCGAACTCGATTGTAATACCATTCCTGAAATCTCCTGCTGATATCATAAACTATTCCTCCTAATATTCACTTTTCACGTTTACAATCCATTGACCATTTTATAACAAAATCAGCCACATTTCAACTACTATTTTTTACATTTCGCGAAAAGCCGGATTCTCTTTCATAAAATCAGTCAAAATACTGGAATCTTCCGACAAGCTCCTTGAGCATATCCGCCTGCGACGACAGCTCCTGAGAAGCTGCGGCGCTTTCCTGCGAGGTCGCGGAATTTGATTCCACTACGCCGGCAATCTGATTGATGCCCTCCGTAATCTGTGCCGCCGCTTCTGCCTGATTGTCGGAAGCCTCCGCAATCTCCGAAATGGACTCGCCGACTGTTCTGGCGTTGTTCACAACCGCTATTAACGATTCCGCCGTAGATTTTGCCAGCCTGGTTCCCTCTTCCACCGCCATAATGGCGTTCTGTATCAAATCCTTCGTATTCTTTGCCGCCTCCGAGCTCTGCTCCGCAAGCGTGCCGACCTGCGTTGCAACCACCGCAAAGCCCTTGCCTGCCTCTCCTGCCCTTGCCGCCTCAATAGACGCGTTCAGGGCAAGCAGGTTGGTCTGATCCGCTATCTCCTCAATGCTGCTGATAATCTCCGCTATCTTATCCGACGCCTCCCGGATTTTGGCCATGGCGTTTGTATTCAGCTTCATCTGCTCGTTGCTCTCAAGGATCCGGTCGTTCATTCCCTCGACAGTCGCCCGCGCCTTCTCCGCATTCCTGGCGTTGATGTGAATCTTTTCCGATATATCCGTCATTGTCGCCGTCAGCTCCTCAATCGCGCTTGCCTGATCGGTAGCGCCCTCCGCCAGAAGCTGCGCCGCGCCGGACAGATCCACCGCGCCCATCCGGACACTCTCCGCGTTCTTATCAATATCCTTCATCGCGCCGCTCAGTGAGGCGATAATGCCGCGGAAGGAGTCGCTGATTTGTGCGAAATCCCCTTTGTAATTTTCATCAATGGTCAGCATAAAGTTTCCCGCAGACAGCTTGGACATATGATCGCTGATGTCCGCAATAACCGTATTCAAATCCGAGATCGTCTCGGAGAGGCAGTTCATCAGGATTGCCGTCTCGTCATTTGTCACCGGTACCGGCGCCGCGGAATGCAGGTCTCCCTGCGCCAGAAGCTTGAGCCGGTCAACCGACGTTATAATCGGCCTGGCGACTGCCTTGCCCAGTTGGATGCCGTTCCAGACGCCGAACACCGTAAAGGCAATCACAAAGACCACCGTAAGCCCCAGCGCGAGATAGAATTTCCCCAGAAATTCGTTCCTGACAGCCGCGACGCCGATGCTCCAGCCATCCGTATCCGGAACCTGTGAATATGCCACTACCTTTGTCACGCCTCCGTAAGAATAAGTACCTGTACCGTTCCCGCCTGCAATCATCTGTTTACAGATATTGCTGTATTTTCTGAGCCTGGGGTTGGTGTCGCCAAGCGCAATGCTGTCCTCCACGCCGACAAGCGACGAATCGAGATCCGCGATTGTAATGCCGTTTGAATCCAGCATAAAGGCCGTACCGCCCTCTCCAACCTTGATAGAACGCATAATATCGTTGAGGAACTCGCCGTCCGGTATATAGACCACAACGCCCACCGGCGTCGTCCCCGGCACACCGCCTTCCCACAAGGGCGCCGCCACTGCAAAGGATACCGTTTTCAGTACATTGCTGTAGGCCGGCGTCGAAATATATGTATTTCCCTTTATACCCTCCTTAAAGTAATCCCTGTCGGAGAGATCCTCGCCCGAAATCATGTCAATGCCGTTGCTGTCAAGCAGAAAGCCGCCGCTGAAATGATGATCCCTGATGCGCTGGTCTAAAATAGCCGCCTTCTCCTCGGCAGACCGCTCCGGATCCGCAAGACGCGCTATGCTTCCGGTCTCATATGCGATTGACACATATTCCTGCAATGCCGCGGACACATAAGCGGCCGCCACGTCCGAGGTGTTGTTGATGGTCTCCGACACGGCGCTGATAGACGAAATATAGCTCAGGACAGACGTTATCACACCCAGAATAATACAGCAAAGCATAATAATTTGCCCGAACCGCCTTGAAATCTTCTTCTCAATGCTGGTGAATTGATTGTTGTTTTGTTTTTGCATACTGTTTCCCCCGTTTCTCTGTTGCGCTTTATTGAACAATCCGTGAATAAGAACTACAAAACTTATATTTGAGTAAAAAAAATGAATATAAATAAAATGTGTGAAAGAAAATCGTTTGCCGACACCATTTTATATATATTCATCCTATGTAGTATTAAAGTCATGCAAATGCTCATCCAACTACATTATATCAAACCGAAACAAATTTTTCCAGAGTTTCAAGAAAATTTCGTAAATTTTCTTAAAACTCTGGAAACGCGCATCGTTCTTCCCGTCCGGGCCGTTTACCTGCTTTGAGCCAGAATATAATCAACCGCAGCCAGATACCCCGCCAGCCCCTGCCCGTATATCTGATAATCACAGGCATCCTTTGTCACGGAATTCTGACGGAAGGGCTCTCTCTTTGTAATATCCGAAATATGTATTTCCACCTTGGGCATCGTAAGGCTCGCCAGCGCATCCCGAATCGCGTACGAATAATGCGTATAGGCCCCCGGATTGATAACAATCCCCTCCGTGCCGTCAAAATAGGCCTCCTGCAGCCGGTCTATAATCGCGCCCTCGTGATTCGACTGAAAGCATTCCAGCTCACAGCCGCTCTCCTTTGCCTTATTCTGCAGCATATCCACCAGATACTGATAATCCTGCGTGCCGTAAATCCCCTGTTCCCGTATGCCGAGAAAGTTTAAATTGGGCCCGTTTATCACCAACAGCTTCATTTGCATTCCTCCCTCCGATTCTTTACCATATCCGCTATCCGCTGCGCCGTTTCCGCCTGCCGCAGCCGGTCTACCGCAATCGTATACTGTGCGCCCGCCCGGTAAGCGGCGTCCCTTTGCTCCAGCATCTGGCGTATGCGCGCCAACGGATCCGCACAGCGCAGAAGCGGCCGCTTTGTATCCCCTTTGAGCCTGTTATATATCGTTTCCGGCGCCGCTTGCAGATAGACGACATACCCAAGCTGCCCCAGAAGCCTGCGGTTCTCCTCCCTGACGGGCATTCCGCCGCCCGTGGCAAGGACAAGCCCCTTCCTGCCTTCCCGAATCAATCGGGCAAGCAGCGCCGTCTCCATATCCCGAAAGGCCTCCTCGCCCTCCTGCTCAAATATGTCGTTGATTGTCCTGCCCTGCTGCCGCTCTATCATTTCATCCGTATCCATAAAGGCATATCCGGCTATTCTTGCCAGGTTCTTTCCCACCGTAGATTTCCCGCTGCCCATATAGCCCATTAAAATAATATTTTCCACCTTCACCCTCCAATGCGAAACCTATTTGCCCATACCCGCTCTGAGTCTCTCGTACAGGGCAAGCACCTGCTCCTGCGGCACCTTACAGCCGTTCCACAGCTCAAATGACGCCACCGCCTGATGCAAAAGCATCTTCAATCCGTTGTAGGCCGGCGCACCTGCGGCACGTGTAAGCCGCATAAATTTTGTCTCCCACGGGTTGTAAATCAAATCATAGCCGGCGCTTACATGACGGTAAAACGCCGCGTCCTCAATCACCGCGCTTTCCGTATCCGGAAATAATCCGATACTCGTGCTCTGTATCACAAGATACCGCCTGTCCCCCTCAAGCAGCCTGCCATAATCGCCAAGCGCCACTGCCTCAACGCAGTCCGTTCCAAGTCCCGCGCGAATCTCCTCTGCGGCCTTTGCAGCCTTATCTACGCTTCTGTTGAGCAGATACACGCTTTTCGCCCCGTTTGACACGCATAAAAAGGCCGCCATCCGACCCGCGCCGCCGGCGCCCAGAATAATGACATCCGTGTCGCAAATCTTAATCCCGTCGCTTTGCATCGCGCGCAGCAATCCGGTCATATCCGTGTTATAGCCCTTATAACCGCCGTCCGTCCGCACAAGCGTATTGACCGCGCCTATCTTTTCCGCCATCGAATCCATATCGGTCAGATACGGTATCACCTCCTGCTTGTACGGCACCGTGACATTCATGCCGAGAAGATTCAGGGCATACGCCCCCCTTACGGCGTCGGCAAGCTGCCCCTGCGCGACCCGAAGCGGCACATATATCATGTTATAGCCCAGCTGCTCCGCCAGCGTATTGTGTATCATCGGCGACATGGTATGCTCCACCGGATTGCCAATCAAGCCGCACGTACGGGTTGTTCCGTTTACCTCAGTCATTTCCGCGTTCTCCCCTTTCCTGATCTGCCGCGCCGTTTAGGGCCTTTGAAGCATATCTTTTGTAAAAAAACAGTACAATCCACTCCAAGCGGCGCTTCAGGACAATCTGAATCTCTTCCTTCGGATGTATGGGCTTTACCAGAATCGAATATATGCCCGCCCGATTCGCCCCCCAGATGTCCGTAAAAATCTGATCGCCAATAAACAGCGTGGTATCCGCAGCCGTCCCCATCCGGCGCATTGCTTCCCTGTAATTTTGCGGGTTCGGTTTCCCCGCTTTATAAATATAAGGCGCGTCAACCGCGTCGCAGAACATCTTCACACGCGGCTCCTTATTATTGGAAAGCATAACAACCCGATACCCGATTTCCTTAAGTCGCACAAAAAGCGCAGACGCACGCTCGTCCGCAGGCGCGCCGTGCGGCACCAGCGTATTGTCGATATCAAAGATGACGCCCCGGTATCCGCGGCCATACATTCCCTCAAAATCTATTTCATAAGTAGAAGCAAGATATTCCTTCGGATACAATCCCTGCAGCATTCCCCAAAGCCTCCTTATTTAAAGCTATCTATTAAAGCTTCCTCCCGTGCCCTCTTACTCAATATTGGCCGCCTCCAGCAGAAGCCTCGTGTAATCCGTCTGCGGATTGCGATAGACACCGTCCACCTCTCCCTGTTCCAGAAGCACGCCGTCCTTCATTATCATCACCCTGTCACACATCTGATAAACGACCCGCAAATCATGGGAAATAAAAAGAATGGAAATCCCCATCTGTGCATGGAGCTTCAAAAGAAGCCGGATAATCTGTGCCTGTATCGTAACATCCAGCGCCGAGACCGGCTCATCGGCTATCAGAAATTCCGTGTCGCACAGAAGCGCCGCCGCAATCGCGACGCGCTGCCGCTGGCCGCCCGACAGCTCTCCGGGATAATGCTCCTTGATTTTTGCATCGAGTCCCACTCTTGCAAGCATCTCATCCACGCGACGGCTGCGCGCCTCGCGCGAAAGCCTTTCGCTCCCCTTCTTTACCCGCAGCGGCTCCTCCAAAATCCATCCGATTCTTTTGGAAGGATTCAACGAGGCGTACGGATCCTGGAACACCATCTGCGGATTCCGGCATCGCAGGCGGATTCGGCCGTCAAATTGCTTCTGCATGCCCAGAATCGCCTTTGCAAGCGTCGTTTTGCCGCAGCCGCTCTCGCCCACCAGCCCCAGAATCTCGCCCTTCTTCATGGAAAAAGAAACATCCTTAAGAACATGCTGCCGGTCCGCGCGCCTTGAAGTAATTTTCCCCAGAATATTCCCCTTATTCGTATAATACACGTTTAAGCCGTCAACTTCCAGTATATTTTCCATAAAGTCAACCCTACTCCTTCCATAGCCAGCTGTTCTCACCGCCATTGGGCCTCAGACTTCCTGTACCCGGCCCTCAGAATTGCTGCAGCTTTTCCATTCTGGGTATCGCGCCGATAAGCTCCTTTGTGTAGGCCTGCCTGGGATGCGTAAAGATTTCATGCGAATCCCCCTCCTCCACAACCCTGCCGTCATGCATGACCAGTATCCTGCCGCACAGCTTCCTTACAAGGCTCAGGTCATGGGAAATAAACAGAATAGACGTATTCTTCTCCCGATTCAGCTTTTGCAGAAGCTTTACAATCTGAAGCTGGATGGTAACGTCCAGCGCCGTCGTCGGTTCATCCGCTATCAGGAGCCTGGGATCGCAAATCATTGCCGACGCCGTCATCACGCGCTGCCGCATGCCGCCCGAAAGCTCATGCGGGTATTTTTTATAAATGACCTCGGGCTCGTCAAGCTCCACGCTTTTAAGGCATTCAATCGCCAGCGCATAGCGCTGCTCCCGGCTCAGCTGCGGACGATGGATGCGCAGGCTCTCCTCCACCTGCCATCCGATTTTTTTGACAGGATTTAGCGACGTCATCGGCTCCTGAAAAATAATCCCGATATCATCCCCCTGAAGCCTTCGAAGCTCCGAACGCCCCGCATGCAGGATTTCCGTCCCTTCAAAATAGATTTCCCCGCTGATTTTCATATCATGCCGCCGCAAAAGCCCCGCAATCGCCATCGCCGTCATGGATTTTCCCGATCCGGATTCTCCCACGATTCCCAGGATTTCTCCACGATTCAGCCTCATGCTCAGCCCGCTTACAACACGCTCCGGCGCGTCATGGTCATGGAATTCTATATTCAGATCCTTGATTTCCAGCAGCAAATCTTCCATATTTCCCGTTACCTTTCTTTGATTCCATCCGCCAGAAGCGAAAAGCCCAGCACCATCAAGATAATCATAAGCCCCGGAAAAACCGCGTAATTCGGTGCGGAAAAGAGATAGGTCTGCGCCTCCGAGAGCATACTGCCAAGACTCGCGTCCGGCGGCTGCACGCCAATCCCGAGATAGCTCATCCCCGCCTCCGCAAGCACCGCGTTGTTAAACCCAATCATAACGGAGGAAAGCATCACCGTCAGGGTATTGGGCAGAATGTGGACAAAAATGATTCGGAGGTTGGAAACGCCGGCAAGCCGTGCGCTTTTGACATAATCCATATCACGGTATTTGATAAACTCGCCCCGCACAATACGCGCAAAGCTCGGAATAAAAGCAATCCCCAGCGCAAGCACAACATTATACTTTCCGGTGCCAAAGATACTCACAAACACCAGCGCAAGCAGAATGCTCGGAAAGGCAAAAACCACATCGTTGACGCGCATCAGAACCTCATCCAGCCAGCCGCCGTAATAGCCGGTAAAGGCGCCCACAACAGTTCCGCAGACAACGCCGATTACCACTGTCGCAAGCGCAATCAGGAAGGTGTTCCCCATTCCCTTGAGCACTCTTGAGAAAATGTCGCGTCCGAAATTGTCGCAGCCCATAATATGCCGCAGGCCCGGCGCCGCAAGCTTTGCGCTGTTATCCATTGCGGTCGGATTATACGGCGTATAAAAAAATCCAATCACAATCAGCAGCAGCATGATACCGGTTATCACTGCGCCTATTCTGAAATTGACAGGATATGCCTTCCATTTTTTCATTCTTGCACCATGCCCCTTTTCAAGCTCTTCATACGCTAACCGCTATGTCGCAGCAAAGCTGCGACTCAAATCTGAGCGGAGAATGCCTGTTTTCTGGGCATTCTCTGGTGTGAGAAAAGTCTGCTGCGCAGACTTAGTACTTCTTAACGAAGCAGCTTCTGCTGCTGAGTTTTAGAAGTTCTTCTCACACTGCCGCCCCCTCAGCGTCCGCCCACGCTGATACGCGGATCCGCAATCTGATAGATAATGTCCACGCAAAAGTTCGTTACAATAACTACCGCCGCAATCAGTACGATAACCGCTTCCACGACCGGATAATCGCGATATGAAATCGAGGTCAGAAGAATCCGCCCGATTCCCGGAATATTAAAAACCTGCTCGATCACAATACTGCCCACGAGCATGTCCGCAAGCGTCATCCCCCACAGGGTAATCACCGGTATCATAGCATTGCGCAGCACATGCTTATACAGGACCCCCCGGGTGTCGTTTCCTTTACTGTACGCCGTCCTTACATAGTCCTTTGCGGCTTCCTCTATGCATGAACCGCGCAGCAGCTTTACCGACATCGCGATTTTAGGCAGCGCTATCGCAATACAGGGAAAAATCAGATATGAAATAAATCTCCAGAAATCCGTCTCATAGGAAACAAAACCGCCGGGCGTAAACAACTTCAGCACCAGACCGAATATATAGGTAAGGACGATGCCCATAAAGAAATGCGGCACCGACATCATAATCTGATTGACGACCATAATCAGCCGGTCTATGCGCCGGCCGCTGTTCATGGCGGTATAAACGCCAAGCGGCAGCGATACCACAACCATCATCGCAAACGAAATCAGCGCCATCATCACGGTAATCGGCAGCTTCGAAGAAATCATATCCGCTACCGGCATTTTGTACTTGTAGGAAACGCCGAAGTCTCCCCGCACAAAGTTGGCCAGCCACTCAAAATACCGCTCCAAAAAGGGGCGGTTGAGTCCAAGCTGCTCCCGCAGCGCTTCCAGCCGCTCCGGTGTGGAATCGGTCCCCAGCGCCGCCAGCGCCGCGTCCCCGGGGATAATGTCAAAAGCAAAGTAGACGAGAAATGAAATACTCAGAAGCGTTATCAACATCGTCACAAGCTTTTTTGCCGCATATTTCATATTCCCGTCTCCTTTATATGTCCACCGCGCCCCGCGGTCCCTATTCTACAATATAAAGCTTCGCCAGATCCTGGATATAAAGCGGATAAAATTCATATCCCGCGTATTTCTTATTGATGGCTACCAGCTCGCACATATCCTGAATATATACATTTGCCGCCGTCAGCGTCAGAATCGTCTCGCACTCCTTGTAATGTACCGTAGCCGCTTCGTCGTCCCCGACCGCTTCTGCCGCCAGCGCCTTTTCGTACTCGGCGTCATATTCGGCATTGCTGTAATTGATAAAATTATTATGCGCATCCGAACGGAATCTGCTGAGCATCGCTCCCGCGGTCAGCGTGGATGCATCCACACCGACTACCGTCGCCTCAAAATCCCGGTTCTGGTAAACGTCGCTGAGCCAGCTCTCCCACTCAATCAGCTCGATGTTGGCCGTAACGCCGATTTTCTTGTACTGCTCCGCAAGCACCTGCGCCGTGTCAACGTGCTGCTGATAATTGGAGGGCACCTTGACCGTAAAGCTGAAGCCGTTCGGATATCCGGCCTCTGTCAGCAGCGCCTTTGCCTTCTCCACATCCGTAGCGTACACATCGTTCAGCTCTTCCATATAATACTTGCCAAACGCAGGGAACATGCTGCTCCCGACAGGCGTCCCCTTGCCCTCCGATACAAAGTCCAGGATCTCCTGTTTGTCTACCGCATAGCACAGCGCCTGACGGACAAGCTCGTTGTCAAACGGCTCTACCGCGTTATTTAAATACATGCCCTGTACGAGGTTCATCGTCCCCTCCAGAAGCTCGAACTTGTCGCTGAGCGCGGCAGCCTGTGCAGTCGACACCCTTGCCATCATATCCACCGCACCGCCTTCAAGGTTCATTACAATCGCGTCGGAATCCGCGATAACCTTTAACGTCACGTTTTTGATATGCGCCTTCTCACCCCAGTAATCGTCAAAGCTCTCAAGGACAACATTCTCCTGCAGAGAGCGCGATACAAACTTATACGGACCGGTACCGATTGGATTCGTCTCCAAATCCGCCACATCGGCAGGTACGATTGCCGCCTCGATTGTCGCGCAAATCGCCAGAAATACCGTGCTCGGCTCCTTCAAGCGGATAACAATGGACCTGTCATCCGGCGTCTCCACGCTCTCAATATTGGAAAACGCCGATATCAACGGGTCTCCCCCGTTTAAACCGGCGCATTTTTCAATCGAATACTTTACATCCGCCACCGTAACAGGGTTGCCATTGTGGAATTGAATACCGTCTCTTAACGTAAACGTGTAGGTTGCTCCACCGTCTGACATCGTATAGCCGCTTGCTACCGCAGGGATAAGATTGCCATCGCTGTCCGGCTTATACAAGCCTTCATAGATATTGAACAGGATTTCCTGTGTTCCCGAGCCCTCTGCTATGTTGGGGTCCAGGCTGCTTAAATCCTGCGGAATACCGATCGCAATCCGTGAAGAGTCTCCATCCTCCTTATCACCTGCGCATCCGCCCAGTGCAACAGTCAGTGTAAGCAACATGCTTACGAAAAGAACCTTACTGAATTTGTGTCTTCTCTTAGTCATGCTTTACTCCTTTTCTTTACAATATGTAATTGTTACCGTTAAAGTATAGTCTTAAAAAGTACCATCTTCACAGCCGTGATAATTGTATACAAAAAACGGCAAAAAATCAAGCCGTTTTGGCAACTCTCTTGTATAAATTTCCATACAAAAACGCAGGCCCGGCGGCCTGCGTTCAAAGGATATGCAGACAAGCAGCATATTCTTTCCTGATTGTTTCTGCTTTTATCACTTTTTTATTTATCCAGTATCTTCTTCAGCTCATCCATAAACGTATTGATGTCTTTAAATTCCCGGTATACCGACGCAAAGCGCACATAGGCGACCGCGTCGAGCTCCTTGAGCTTGCTCATAACGATTTCCCCGATTACCTGGCTGGGTATCTCCTTATCCTCTTTATTAAAAATCTCTGTTTCCACAGAGTCCACCAGCCGGTTAATGTCATCGGCGCTGACCGGCCGTTTATGGCAGGCGCGGAAAACCCCTCCTTCTATCTTGGAACGGTCGTATGCCTCCCGGTTGTTATCCTTTTTAATAATGATAAGGGGAATCGTCTCCACCTTCTCATAGGTTGTAAAGCGCTTGGCGCATTCATCGCATACCCGCCTCCTGCGAATCGAATTATTCTCCTCGGCAGGTCTCGAATCGATCACTCTGGTATTCTCATGGCCGCAAAATGGACATTTCATCTTCAACCTCCAAAATCTGATAATTGGCTCAATTGTCTTATTATTTCAGTATAATGGAAGTTTCTGCCTGTGTCAACCGTCATATATCCACTAATATAATATCCGGCCCGATTTGCCGTATGCACTGAAACGGAATAACGATCACGGAATCGTCCGTCAGCATCCCCCAGATTCCCTTACAGCCCGGCACCATAATTTTGCAGATACATCCCTTGCATTCGTCGAATTCCATGTTGCAGACATGCCCAAGCCGCTTACAGTCCTTAATGCTGATAACTTCCTTTTTCTTAAAATCCGAATATAACAAAAAACTCCCCCCGCACAAAGACACTTAATATATTGTATGTCTCTGCACAGGGAGAGTGCGTTGTTCATGGAAAATTAATTCGCGGACAGCCTGACATCGGTTACATCCACAACCTCTTCCGCAGATCTTGCCAGCAGTATCATATAATCGCCCGCATCCACTTTAAAGCGCCGGCTTTCCTCGTCATAATAAGAAAATGCATTGATATCCAGCTCCAGCGCAATCTGCTTTGTCTCGCCCGGCTCCAGATAAATCTTCTCAAAAGCACGCAGCTCCTTGGCTGGCTTTCTGACCTTCGGGAACTTATCCGCCACGTAAACCTGCGCAACCTCCGCGCCCGCTCTGTCGCCGATATTGGAAATGCCAAAACGCACTTCCACACGTTTGCTGTCCGCCGTATCCTCAAGCACCTTTGCCGAAAGCCCCGAGAGGATAAAATCCGTATAAGAAAGGCCGTAGCCAAACGGAAACGCGGTCTTTACGTCATAGGTGTCATAATAACGGTAACCCACAAATATGTCTTCGCCGTAGCTTACGCTGTCCCCGCCCGGGAACTCGCCCAGTACCACGGCGGGACAGTCCTTCTCGCTGACAGGGAACGTCTCCGGAAGCCGCCCTGACGGATTGACAAGACCAAACACCACCTCCGCAAGCGCATAGCCGCCTTCCATGCCGGCGTACCAGCTGTAGCAGAGCGTATCCGCCTTATCCACCCATGCGCTCATGTCCACCGGCGATCCCGCCTGTATTATGACAACAGTGTCGGGTCTAACTGCAAGCAGCTCCGAAATCAGCCTGTCCTGCTCATACGGAAGTCTCATGTCTGCCCGGTCCTGTCCCTCCGTATCATAATCATGCGTCAGCCCGCCGACATAGATAACCGCATCCGCATCCTTCGCGGCCTCCAGCGCTTCCCGCATACACTGCTCGTTCTTCTCCTTCCGATACGCACGCTTTTGGGCTTCCGCCTCCTTTTTCCCGGCCTCCGCAGCCGCATGCTCCGGCTTATCCTGATTCAGGCTGTCCGCCTGCCCGTTTCCGCTCTCCGAAGTATCCGCCCATATATTGCCGATATCGTCGTTAAAATATCCCGTCTTGTATGTAATCTCCGTATTTCCGCCAAGCACCATGTGAAAGCCCGTCAGGGGCGTCAGCTCATACAGCGCCTTGATCTCCGCGCTGCCGCCGCCCGGCGCCTGCATGCGGTTTGCGTTATCGCCCACCACCAGCAGCTTCCTGATCTTCTTTGAATCCAGCGGAAGAATCCCCTTATCGTTCTTAAGCAGGACTACGGATTCCCGCGCAGTCTGCCGGATTGCCTCCTTATCACGGATATCGTTGTAGGTGCCCGCGCTTCTCTCCCCGTCAAGCATATGCAGCGCGTTCATCACATGAAGGATATGGCGCACCTTTTCATCGATTCTGGCAAGCGCCGCCTCTCTGTCAACCTTTCCTTCCTCAATCAGCCTGATCAGCGGATCCGCCATGAAATACTCATTAAAATCATTGGTAACGGACATTTCCATGTCCAGTCCGTTTGTGAGGGCCTCCTGCGTGTCGTGCACGCCGCCCCAGTCGGAAACAACAATGCCGTCAAAGCCCCACTCCCCGCGCAGAATCTGATTCAGCAGATAGTCATTGTGGCAGCAGTGCTGTCCGCGAAGCTTATTGTAAGCGCCCATAATGCCCTTCGCCTTTCCCTTCTTAACGGCAGCCTCAAACGCCGGAAGATAAATCTCCCGCAGCGCGCGCTCACTGACCTCCACATTCACGTCAAGGCGCCTCGTCTCCTGATTGTTCAGCGCGAAGTGCTTCACGCAGGACGACACGTCATTCTCCTCGATGCCCTTTATCAGCGGAACGGCCATCTGGGCGGCAAGGCAGGGATCCTCACCCATATATTCAAAGCTTCTGCCGCACAGGGGCGTCCGCATGATATTGATTCCCGGCGCGAGAATCATATCCTTCCCGCGGCCCCTTGTCTCCTTCCCCAATATCTTTCCGGTCTCGTAAGCAAGCTCCCGGTTCCAGGTAGCGGCAAGCGCGGTATTGCTGGGCAGATAGGATACTGTGTCATAGGAAAGCCCGATATCCGACCACGTATCCTTCTTAAAGTCCTTGCGCACCCCCATCGGTCCGTCCGAGGTTACAAAGGGCGGGATGCCGAGACGTTCCACCCCTTTTGTGGCAAAAAGCTCATTGCCGTGTATCATATCCGCCTTTTCCTGCAGCGCCAATTCCTGAATCAGCTCCTCAATTCTCTCATTTGTCATATCCTTCCCCTGCCTTTCTCTTATTTCCGTAATCCCGTATCCCCATTACAATGACACGTGCGTCATTTCTCCGTGTTTTTTTCCAAAGCGGCCTTTTTGCGCAAACGCAGCCGTATCACCAGGTTCAAAGCCGCCGCAAAGACAAACATTACGATGCCCAGAAGCTGCGAGACCGCAATCTGGGTTCCCGGTATCAAAAGCCGGTCCGTACGAATGCCCTCTATAAAGAACCTGCCTATCCCGTATCCGCCCAGATACATCAGGCACATCTGTCCATGATATTTCTTTCGTTTCCAATACCAGAGCATCCCTGCCAGCAGCAGCAGGTTCCACGCGCTCTCATATAAAAAGGTCGGGTGCACCTGAATAAAATTCACCGCCCCCATCTGCGCCATCCCTTCCATATGAGAGGGCGCAATATCCCACGGTCTTACCGCATCCACCGGCAGCCGCATCGCAAACAGGGAATCTGTGTACCGCCCAAAAACCTCGCGGTTGAAGAAATTCCCCCATCTGCCTATAATCTGCCCCAAGACAAGCCCATATACACCGCAGTCCCCAATCTGATACGGTGATAGCTTCTTAATCCTGCAATAGATAAACAGCGTCGCAAACGCACCGATAACCGCGCCGTAAATAGCCATGCCGCCCATGCGGGTATTCAGAATACTCAGCAGATTGTCCTTATACAAATCCCATGAAAAGGCAACGTAATACAGCCGCGCGCCGATGATCGAAAAAATAATCGCATAAATCGCGAAATCCCATATAATTTCAGGGTCCATCTTCTCTTTTTTGGAAATATGGACCGCCATCAGGATTCCAAGCACAACACCGATGCTGATGACCACCCCGTATAATGCGATTTCAAAGCCAAATATCGAAAAGGACTTCGGCACATTCTCAAGATAAAGCCCTAAATGCGGAAACGCAATCTCCTTCACACCCATTGTATCCGGCATATTCAACCTCCGTTCGACCACAGCCTGTATGTCAGCAGATGCTATCCGAACATACGCTGCCGCTGTCGTAATCTCCCATAGTCAACGACCCGCTTGTCCTATACATTAAACCGAAACAGAATCACATCCCCGTCCTGCACCACATATTCCTTGCCCTCCAGGCCGACAAGCCCCTTGTCCCGCGCTGCCGCAAGAGAACCGTTTTCAAGCAGATCCCTGTAATTTACCACCTCGGCGCGGATAAAGCCGCGCTCAAAATCCGTATGGATTTTCCCCGCCGCCTGCGGCGCCTTCGTGCCGACCTTAATCGTCCATGCGCGGCACTCATCCTCGCCCGCCGTAAGAAAGCTGATCAGTCCCAGAAGACGATAGCTTGCCGCAATCAGTTTATCCAATCCGGATTCTTTTAATCCTAAATCCTCCAGAAACATCAGCTTCTCTTCCTCGTCCAGCTCCGCAATCTCCTGCTCGATTTGCGCGCAGATAACGAATACCTCCGCGCCCTCGCCCGCCGCATATTCGCGGACCGCCTTAACGCCGTCATTGGAAGCGGCGTCGTCTGCAAGCTCATCCTCCGACACATTTGCCGCAAAAATGACAGGCTTGTCAGTCAGCAGATTATAACCGTTCCTCCAGAGAAGCTCCTCCTCATCCTCAGTGACAAAGCTCTTGGCAAGCTTGCCCTCCTCCAGATGCTCCTTGAGCCGCTGGACAAGGGCCAGCTCCTTGGCCTGTGTCTTGTCGTTTTTGGCGCCGCGCGATACTTTGGCAATCCGCCGCTCCAGTATCTCGATATCGGAGAATACAAGCTCCAGATTGATAGTCTCAATATCCCGGAGCGGATTGATGCTCCCGTCCACATGCACGATATTCGTATCCTCAAAGCAGCGCACCACATGCACAATCGCGTCCACCTCACGGATATTGGCAAGGAACTGGTTCCCAAGCCCCTCTCCTTTGGATGCGCCCTTTACCAGTCCCGCGATGTCGACAAACTCTATCACCGCCGGCGTTACCTTTTTTGTGTGGTACAGCTCTCCGAGAAGCCGGATGCGTTCGTCGGGCACTGCCACCACGCCCACATTGGGATCAATTGTGCAAAACGGATAGTTTGCCGATTCCGCGCCCGCCTTTGTCAGTGAATTAAATAATGTGCTTTTTCCCACATTCGGAAGCCCTACAATGCCCAGTTTCATATCTCTCTCCATTTCTGCCCTGCCTCAACGGCCCGGCAAGCTTTCCTCTGTCTGCCCGCAAATTTGCGGCATATTTTATTTTTCCTGCATAATCTCTAAAAATTTCCCGATATTCTCCGCGATATTCCCGTGAAACACCGCAGATCCGCACACAATCACGTTTGCGCCCGCATCCAGATTGGCCTTCACATTCTCCAGAAGCACGCCGCCGTCAATCTGCACCTTCACGTCGGGATATTTTGCGTCTATCACGCCGCGTATCTCCCTTATCTTGTCCATACACGGCAGCATATATTTCTGACCGCCAAATCCCGGCCGCACGGTCATAATCAGCACCATATCCACCATATCCATATAGGGCAGGAGCGCGCTCACCGGCGTTTCCGGATTAACCGCAAGCCCCGCTCTGGCGCCCAGCCGCCGTATCAGTCCAAGCGTATCCGCCACACAGTCGCATGCTTCCGTATGGATGGTTATGCCGTCCGCGCCCAGCCGGACCATCTCCTCCACATAGCGCTGCGGCTGCTCGACCATCATATGTACATCCATAAAAAGCTTCGTACGCTTTCTTACACAAGCCATCACGGGCATACCAAAGGAAATGGAGGGAACGAACATCCCGTCCATCACGTCGACATGGAGATACTGCGCGCCGGAGCGGCTTACCACGTCCAGCTGTGTGCCAAGCTCACAAAAATCTGCTGCCAATATTGAAGGCGCCAAATAATTCATGCTAATACTTCCTCTTTTCTTTTTCTCTCAGTTCTTCATAAAAAGCGACATAGCTGCGATAGCGCACCGGATGAATCTCCCCCGCCGCCAGCGCCTGCTTCACGCCGCAGACCGGCTCGTGTATATGTGCGCAGGGCCGGAATCTGCACGCCGCCTCATAGGGCGCAAACTCGGGATAAAACTGCCCAAGCTCCTCGCAATCCGTCTCAAAAAGGGACAATGAACTAAATCCGGGCGTATCCATAATATAAGTGTCCGCCGAGACGGCGATCAGCTCCGAGTGCCGCGTTGTATGCTTTCCGCGCGCAATCTTCTCACTGATGGCGCCTGTCTCCATCTCCTTATCCTTCTGCAGACGGTTGACGAGCGACGATTTCCCAACGCCGCTCGGCCCCGCGGCCGTTGTCGTCTTTCCCGCAAGCAGGGCGCGCAGCTCCGCCATCCCTTCGTTTCTGAGTGCGCTTACAAATAAAATCCGGCATCCGCTCTTCTCATAAACCGCCGCCAGCTGTCCGCACGCCTCCGGTGCGGCAATATCCGTTTTATTAAAGCACAATATGCACGGAAGTCCCTGCCTGCGCATCATAATCAGAAAGCGGTCCAGCAGATTATAATTCGGCTCCGGCCTTGTAACGGAAAAAATCAGCAGCGCCTGGTCGATATTGGCCACCGCCGGGCGCACCAGAACGCTCCTGCGCGGATGTATCTCCATAATATTTCCCTCAAAGACCTTCTCGTCCGTTATCTCTATCGTCACGTCATCCCCGACAAGCGGCTTGATCTGCTCCCTGCGAAAGATGCCTTTTGCCTTGCATTCATATATTTGCCCGCCGGCTGTATGCACATAATAAAATCCGGCGATTCCCTTTACAATCTTCCCCTGCATCCGATGCTTCCTAATTCTTTGTAAACTGGACGTTTTCCTGCTTCTGCGCGACCGTCTGAACCATCTGCGTCGTTACGTTCCCGTCCGCGTCCGTCACCGCCTGCGCAACGTTTTTCAAATAGGTGATGGTCACGATGCCGTATGCGGTAGTGCTCGAAAAGCCGCTCAGGTTAATCGCCACCGGAAAGGAGGTCACATTCTGCGAATACCAAAGCTGCGCCGTGCCGTCCGCCGTCATCAAAATCACTTCCGCGTTCCCGCCGGCATAATCCTCCGGCGCCTGTATCGACAGGCTGCAGCTGTAGGTCGCCGCTTCGGCGCCGATGCTGACCCTGAGGTCTACAACCGCCCCCTGATTTACGCTTGCCCCGGCCTCGTAGCTCTGATAGCACACCTGTCCTGCCGGGTATTCCGCGCTGTAGGATTCCTCGATTTCCCCTACCGTAAGGCCCGCCGCCTCAAGACTGCTGACAGCCGCCTCCTGCGAGCTTCCCGTAACCTTAGGCATGGTAATCTCTACGCTCTCGCTCCCCTTGCTGATCACAATCGTGATCTCCGACGCGATGGCCGCCAATGAATTTCCCTCCGGCAGCTGTGCGATAATGGTTCCCTTCTCATATTGTGAGGAAAATTCCTCCTGCTTATTGACTTTGAACCCTTCCCCGACAAGCGTCGCGGTTCCCTCCGCTTCCGACATGCCGACCACCGGCGGCACATGAATCCCGTCCGCACCGGCGCTTACCGTCACGACGATTGTCGTATTCATCAGTATTTTGTCATTTGCAAGCACCGCCTGGCCGTCCTCGAGCGCTGCCGATATGACAATGTTTTTCTCGTACTCGGAGGACTCGACATAGGTGGGCTTATAGCCCAGGCCCGCGTCGTTGAGTGCCTTCTGCACCTCGCTTGCGTCCTTCCCCACAAACTCCGGCATAACCGCCCGCTGAACCTCCGTCTGCGTCCTGTTGTCGTTGTTTGATGATGAATCCAGCTGTTCGAACAGGCCCGTCGCCTGGCCGACAAAGTACAGCAGGATACAGCCGATCACAATTGCCGCTATAATCGTAAATACGGTTCTTATCCCCTCCGCCTTGGGATTGTAGTCATATTCGTCGTTGTAGTAGCTTCGCTCCTCCTCATAGTCCAGATTCCCGATATTCTGACGGTTGACCCCGTTATCCTCATAATACTCGTACTCTCTGTTCCTTCTGGAGGCTTTTTTGTTGGTATTCTTTTTGTTTGAAGTCTTCTTACCGCTTCCCTTCGCATTCGAGGGCTTTTTATTCGCGCCGCCTCTTGCCGGACGGCTCTCTTCCCGGTATGAATCGCTATAGGAATCCGCGTACGGCTCCTCATAAGGTCCCTCATAATAGTCCTGCGGCGCCGTGTTGTTTGCCGCGCGTCGTTTGACAGGCTTTACCTGATTGGGAATCGCCCGAAGCTCTTCCTCGTCTGCATATGTCTCCCGCCGCGGCACCCGGTCCTCCCATACGGTCTCCAAAACCGCAGGCATCGGCGGAGCGGGCTGCTCCGGCACGACGACCCGCGTCTGACCGGCCTCATCGGCCGTGTCGACCTGCGCAATGGCGTCATCCGGATTGATCAGCGAATGCTTCAGGTCGCGTATCATGTCTCCCATGTTCTGATAGCGCCTGTCCGGATTCTTCTGCGTACATTTCATTATGATATTCTCGACGCTCACCGGTATCTCCGGCACAAATTCCCGCGGTGTCGGCATCGGATCCTGAATATGCTTTATCGCAACCGAAACGGTCGTGTCCCCGTTAAACGGCACCCGTCCCGTAATCATCTCAAACAGTGTGATTCCCATGGAGTAAATGTCGCTCTTCTCATCCGAGAAACCGCCTCTTGCCTGCTCCGGCGAGGTATAATGCACGGAGCCCATCACATTCGAGGTAATGGTATTGCTCGAAGCTGCCTTTGCGATGCCGAAATCCGTTACTTTTACCTTGCCCTCCTTGGAAATAATAATATTCTGGGGCTTTATATCTCTGTGAATAATGTGATTGTTGTGCGCCGCCTCAATGCCCATCGCCACCTGAATCGCGATGCTGATGGCCTCCTTCGTCGTCAGCCGCACCTTTTTTTCAATGTATTTCTTAAGTGTAATGCCCTCCACAAGCTCCATTACTATGTAATGTATATTATCTTCTTCACCGACGTCATAGACATTGACGATATTGGGATGCATCAGCCCCGCCGCCGCCTGCGCCTCGACCCTGAACTTGGATACGAAGTTTCTGTTTTCCGAAAATTCCTGTTTTAATATTTTGACTGCCACGAAGCGGTTGAGCTTCTGGTCCTTTGCTTTATATACGTCAGACATACCGCCGGTGCCGATTTTCTCCAGCATCTCATAGCGGTCGCCTATCACCATTCCTAACTTAATCATTCTGACCTCCATGCGGCTCTACCAGAACCACTGCTATATTATCACGCCCGCCCTTTGCGTTTGCGGCCTCTATCAGCCTCCTGCCGGCCTCGCCGATATCCGTACTGTTTGTGATAATCCGATGTATTTCTTCATCCTTTAGCATATTGGTAAGTCCATCCGTACAAAGTAAAAGCTTCTCCTGCTCCCCTATATGAACCTCAAAAAAGTCCACAATCACATATTCCTTGACGCCGACTGCACGCGTAATAATATTTTTGTCCGGATGTGTTCTGGCTGTTTCCCTGTCAATGCCGCCAAGATTGATCATCTCCTCCACGAGGGAGTGATCTGTTGTAATCTGCGTAATAAAATCATTCACAACATACATTCTGCTGTCGCCTACATTGGCCGCAATCACCGTATTCTCCTGGCATGTCGCGATAACAAGTGTCGTCCCCATGCCCTTGAGCGTACCGTCCCCCTTTGACAGCTTATAGATATATGAATTTGCCTCGTCGATTGCTCTCTGCATAATATTCTCGGGGTCGTACTCATCCCGAAGGCCTTCGATTACCTCTACCACCTTTTCGACGGTATGTCTGGAAGCAAAGTCCCCCGCGTTATGCCCTCCCATACCGTCCGCAACCATAAAAAGATTAGGCAGGTTCCCAACAGGCTTATCCGAAGTATATAAGTAGTCTTCATTCAATTCCCGTCTTTTTCCGACATCCGTTATTGAAAATAACTTCACCGCTTCTCCTCCTGTCTCTTGTGCGTATCGGTACCCCGAAAACACCTGTCACATCCTATCAATATTAGCATAGAAAACCCAAAAGGGCAAGGGTAAAACAACGGAAGCCGCAACCCCGTCCGCCCGGCCGTCCGAATATCGAAATCAAAAAGCCCGCGGACAGTCTCACTGCCTGCGGGCTGGATTTTCTGGCGGAGAGTATGGGATTCGAACCCACGTGCCCCGTAAAGGACCACTGCATTTCGAGTGCAGCTCGTTATGACCACTTCGATAACTCTCCGAATTGCGGCATCCTGTGCCTGTGCGTAAATTATTATATCGGAAAATGTCTTCAAAGTCAACACCCGGCGTAAACCGTCAGCCCGCGGCCGGCACTCAGGTAATTACAATTTATGGTTCCCAAATAAATCCATATATATTATAATGAAGCTGATAACTGTCGAAACTGTTTCACACCATTTACAAGGAGGTTCTGAATGAAAAACAACATTTTGAAACAATGCGTGGCTGCCATTCTGGCTGTCTGTGTACTGTCGACAGGCATAACCGTCAGCGCCGCGCAAAGCGCTCCCAACCCGGACAGTATTGCGCAGAGCCTGTACGGGGACGTCAATGATCCGGCCGTTCCGACGCCGCCCGGCGCCGCATCCGTGCCCTACGATCAGTACCTGGGCGCCCTGCTTGACGTCTTCTACCGCAATGATTCCCGGGCGTTTGTCGCGCTGGGCCTTGGCACCGCGGAGGAGGCCGCCCTGCTCTATAACTCGGTTCTCGATTCCGAACTGATCAGCCTGGAGCTTGACAATTTTATCGGCATGGAATGTCCGGAAGCGCTTGAGAACGATTTTCGTACTGCCATGATGCAGATGCTTGGCGGCGCACGCTACGCGGTAGCCGGCTGTGAGCTGCAGGCGGACGGTACCTATCAGGTAACCATCGTCTATGAACAAATGATCATCTTTGAGCCTCTGATGAATCTGTATATTGTCATCGTTACGGACATGGCCACAAAATGGTTTGACGGCTCCGTTCCGTTCCCAAGCGATGAAGAAATGATGATACAGCTGCTGGCGGCGCTCTGCAGCTCTCTGAACGTATGCCTTCAGAATGTCACGTACGCGCCTCCCGCTCTTACAACCGTTTCCATAGAGCCTGTCGACGGCGCTTATTACCCGAATCTGGATGACATTTCAAGACTCCAGGCACTGCTGTTTGATACGGATGCCGTAATGGATTTCTGAGGAAGCGCTTTCATCAGCGTTTCCCCAAACCAAAAGCCGGAAAGCAATAAGTCGTATGGCTTATTGCTTTCCGGCTTTTTCATCCGCATATCTGCGCCGCAGCTGTCCGCAGGCCCCGCTGATGTCCCGTCCAAGCTCCCTGCGGACAGTCGCCTGAATATGATTTTGCTCCAGCTTCTCCCGAAACCGCAGCACCGCCCTGCGCTCCGACTGCACATAATCCCGCTCCTCTATCGGATTTACCGGTATCAGGTTTACATGACAGTTGAGCCCTCTCAGCAGTCCGCAGAGGGCCGCAGCATCCGCATCCGTATCGTTTACGCCGCCCACAAGGCTGTACTCAAAGGTAATCCTGCGCCCCGTCTGCTCAAAATAATACCGGCATGCGCTTATCACCTCTTCAAGCCGGTACCGCTTTGCTACCGGCATCAGCGCCTCACGCTTCTCCTGCGTCGCGCCGTGCAGCGACAACGCCAGCGTTATCTGCAGGCGCTCGTCTGCAAGACGCCGCATATTCTCCACCAGTCCGCAGGTAGATACCGTAATATTGCGCTGGCTGATATGCAGGCCGTTCTCATCGGTCAAAAGCTGTAAAAACCGCAGCAGATTGTCATAATTGTCCAGCGGCTCCCCCGTCCCCATAACGACTACATTCGATACGCGCTCCCCCGTGCTGCGCGCTATCGCGTATATCTGGTCGAGCATCTCCGACGGCTCAAGCCCCCGCTCCAGTCCGTCCAATGTGGACGCACAGAACCGACAGCCCATGCGGCAGCCTACCTGCGACGAAATGCAGACCGAGTTGCCGTGACGATATTTCATCCACACGCTCTCCACCCGGTTGCCGTCCGCAAGCGCAAACAAGAACTTCTTTGTCCCGTCAATCCGGGAGGTCTGCACCGTCACCGCCGACAATGCGGTATAAGCATATTCCCGCTCCAGCTTTTCCTTCAGGCTTTTTGGAATATTCGTCATTTCATCATACCCGCGCGCAAGCCGGACATGCATCCATTCATAGAGCTGCTTTGCGCGGAACGCCTTCTCGCCGAGCCGCTGCATCTGCGCGGTCAGCTCCTCCAGCGAAAGCGATTTGATATCCAGTTTATTGAGTTCCATATCCGCCGCGCCTCCGTTATCCTTTATTCCCGCGAGCAATGAGTCAAAGTCCGAAAGGACCTTGACGAATGCCGCGAGGGTCAAATGCCCCGCTGCTTGCGGCGGGGTATCTGACTCCCGCCTGTCGCCGGCGTCCTCACATTATTTCGCAAATACACTGATAAAAAAGCCGTCCGTATCATGTATCCCCGGCAGCAGCTGCAGCCAGCCCTTCCCGGTGGTCTCCGAATGCAAAGCCGCCGGCAGCGCGTCATTTAACGACACCGGTGTCAGATTTAATTCGTTCTTTATCCACTCAAAATGCTTCTCATTCTCTTCCCGATTGATCGTACAGGTACTGAAAAGCAGCCTGCCGCCCTCCCTGAGATATGCCGCGGCAGTCCTCAATATCCGCTCCTGCAGCGCTGTAAGCTCTGCGACCGAGTCCGGCGTCACCTTATATTTGATATCCCGCTTTTTGCCGATTACGCCAAGCCCCGAGCAGGGCACGTCCGCAATCACAATATCCATCCTTCCCGTAAGCGCCGCATCCGGCTGCACGGCATCCCATACCTGCGCGGAAGCCTTCGTCAGCCGGCAGCGCCGAAAGCTTTCCGCCATAACCTGAACCTTATTGTCCGAAATATCCCGCGCAATGATCGAATAGTCCGTAATGCCTGCCGCCTCCAGCAAATCCGCGGCCAGCACGCTTTTTCCGCCGGGCGCCGCGCACAAATCCAATACCCGCAGCGGCCCCTCCTGCTCCTGCAGGCCAAGCGCCTCCACCGCAAGCATGGAGCCGACATCCTGTATCACAAACGCGCCCTCCTCATAGCCGGGAAGCTGCGTCATGTCATCGGTCCGCAGCACCCTGTACGCATACGGAAGATAAGGATGCGGCCCAATAACGCCGCCCTGCCGCTCCAGGGCTGCCCGCACCGCCGCAATATCGTCCGCCATACGCTCCGGCCGCCGGAAGCGGACCGTCACCGGATGCTCCGCCAAAAGTCCCGCCAGAAGCGTCCTGGTCCGCTCTTCTCCCAGCTGCTCCTCCCACAGCGACACCAGCCACGCCGGCATGGAATACGCAACGGACAGATTCGGATATGTGATCGTATCTTTATTTCTTGCAACGGTTCTGAGCACGCCGTTGACAAAGCCCTTGAGCGAAGAAAATCCCTTCTTCTGCGCAAGCTTTACCGCCTCGTTGCAGGCCGCCGCGTCCGGCACGCTGTTCATATACAGGATCTGATACGTCCCCATCCGCAGGATTGCCCGAATCTGCGGCTTCATTTTGTCCGTCTTTACCCTGGCGTACTGATCAATCACAAAGTCCAGCGTGAGCATCCGCTCCAGCGTCCCCTCAAAAAGCCGTTTGATAAAGGACTTCTCCTGCTGCGAAAGATAATTGTATTTATTCAGCACATCGCGCACCGCTATATGCGAATACACCCTGCCGTTTCGGTCTTCCGTAACCTCCAGCAGCAGCTCCAGCACCAGCAGCCGGCTGTTTACTTCCTGCATAGCCGTCCAACCTTTCTAATCGTTATTCCTTCTTCCGAAAAGCATAATCAACCGCAGCAGCTGTAAGATGGACGCCGCGGCGGCAGCGACATACGTAAACGCAGCTGCCCGCAGTACCTTTGCGCTCTTGGCGCGCTCCTCATGGCTCACAATTCCGTACTCCTCGATGCAGACAAGCGCCCTGCTTGACGCGTTAAATTCCACCGGGAGCGTCACAATCTGGAACAGCACCGCCAGCGCAAACACCCAGATACCGATTTGCACCAGCACCATGTTGCTCCCCAGCAGAATGCCAAGCAGAATAATCGGGATGCCAAGCTTCGAGCCGATATTGGCCGCCGGAACGAGCGCCGTCCGGATATTTAACGGCCCGTAACTCTCGTGATGCTGTATCACATGTCCGCACTCATGTGCGGCAACGCCGATTGCCGCAACGGAGGTAGACCCGTACACGCTGTCGGAAAGCCTTACGACCTTCCTCGACGGGTCATAATGATCGGTCAGCTCTCCCCGTATATGCTCCACCCGCACATCGTGAATACCCTTATACCGGAGAATCGCCTCCGCCGCCTGCGCACCCGTCATACCCGAGCCGCTTCGCACCTTTGCATACTTATTGAAAGTCGAATTCACTTTAAACGACGCCCACATTGACAACACTGCCCCGATTAATACCAGGATATAAGTCGGGTCAAAAAAACCATAATAATACGGCATATTCCTTACTCCTTTCCCAAACGCATGCCCGGCTGCCACGGATTGCCGAGCAGAAATGTTTTTGTATCCATTCGTTTCTTTCCCTCCAGCTGAAGTGCAGACACCCGGAGGACGCCCCTCCCGCAGGCCACGTCAAAGCTGTCCTTTGCCACCGAAAGGATTGTCCCCGGCGGCGCCTGCCGCGCGCACTGCGTGTCCACAGCATCGCAGTCCCACAGCTTTACGCTCTTTCCCTGATAAAAGGTGTACGCGCTCGGCCACGGATTCAGGCCTCTCACCAGACGCTCAATCGTGACCGCGTCCCTGCTCCAGTCAATTTCCCCCGACGCCTTGTCCAGCTTCTTTGCATAGCTCGAAAGGCTTTCATCCTGCTTCACGGGCGTAAGCTCTCCGCGCTCAAGCTTTGGCAGCGTCTCGACAATCAGCTCCGCACCCGCTTCAGAAAGCTTCCCGTACAGCGTTTCGGCGGTCTCCCTGGGGGCAATCGGCACAACCTTCATGGTAAGAATATCCCCGGTATCAACGCCCTCGCCCATCTGCTGAATCGTCACGCCGGTTTCCTGCTCCCCGTCGAGAATACACTGGTTGATCGGCGCCGCGCCCCGGTACTTCGGCAGCAGGGATGCATGGATGTTCACGCACCCCAGCCGCGGCATATCGAGGAGTTCCCTGGACAAAATCTGCCCGAACGCGACTACGACAAAAAGGTCCGCCTCGTATTGCCGCAGCGCCGCAGCTGCCTCCGGTTCCCTGATTTTTACCGGCTGCAGTACCGGAATGCCGTATTGCAGCGCGCATTCCTTCACAGGCGGAAACTGCGCCTGCCCGCTTCGTCCTTTTGCCTTGTCCGGCTGTGTGACGACTGCCGCCACCTCATATCCCGCACGGACAATCGCCTCCAAAATCCGTTTCGCCAAATCCGGCGTTCCCATAAAAATGATTTTCACCTTGAACCTCCATTTAACCGCAGTCTGCCGTTTTTTCCTGCCTGCTTATTCCTCGTCTGCCATCTCCACGTCCACCAAATCGCCCTCTACCTTTTCGACATAGAGATGTCCGTCCAGATGCTCGATCTCATGGATAAACGCCCGCGCCAGCAGCTCCTCGCCCTCTATCTCAAACGGCTCCATACGCTCATTGAACGCGGCAACCTTTACGTAATTGGGCCGTGTAACGATACCGGACTTTCCCGGTACGCTCAGACACCCCTCGCTGCCGGTCTGTTCGCCGCTTGTCTCAACAATGCGGGGATTAATCAAAAGCACCGGATTCTCCCCCGTCGTGTCCACAACGACTATCCGCTTTAGTATGCCCACCTGAGGCGCGGCCAGTCCGACTCCGTTGGCCTCGTACATCGTCTCAAACATATCACCGATTAAGTCCTTTATCCTCGGCGTTATCTCCGTCACCTCCTTTGACACCTTGTTCAGCACAGGATCCCCTATTTCTCTGATTGTTCTGATTGCCATCTTTATAACCATGCTCCTTTCATAGCCTGCAAGTTTGGGCTGCCCCATATTAATAGCTGTTCATCGGATTAAAATCAAACTGCACGCTGTCCGTTTCCCACTGCGCCTGATTCATATAAAGCTCCAATGCATCCTTTATCTCAACAAGCACCTGATATTCTCTGTGCTTTATATAAAAAACATTCCTGTATATGTCGTTGATTCTGCCTACCGCGGCGGCGGAGGGGCCGACAAGCTGCACATCCTTCCCATCGAACGCCCGCTTTACCCTATCGGCAAGCAGCTGCGCATGCTCCGCGCCCGCCAATTCGTCCGCAGACAAGATCAGGACTGCCATCATATGCGCCGCCGGCGGATAGCGCATCAAATCCCTGTAGGCCATCTCTTCCTCATAGAAGGCCTCGTAATCCTGATGCGACGCATGCACTATCGTATAGTGCTCCGGCTGATAGGTCTGGATGACGACCTCGCCCGCAAGCGCGCTTCGCCCCGCTCTTCCCGCCGCCTGCGTCAAAAGCTGAAAGGTGCGCTCCGCCGCCCTGTAATCGCCGGCGTAAAGCGACATATCCGCCGCCAGAACGCCCACAAGCGTCACCTTTGCAAAATCATGCCCCTTTACAATCATCTGCGTACCGACAAGAATATCCGCCTCCTCATTGGCAAACTGCGACAATATTCGTTCGTAGCTGTCCTTACTGCGCGTCGTATCCGCATCCATCCGCAGAATCCGCGCCCCGGGAAAATCCCTGTGCAGAAGCTCCTCGATTTGCTGTGTTCCCGCCCGGAAGCCCAGAATATATTTGGAGCCGCACTGCGGACACAGACGCGCCCGCTCTGCCTCATATCCGCAATAATGACACACCATTCTGCCTTCCCGTCCGTCCCTGCCCGCATGCTCTGAAAGGGAGACGTCACAATGCGGACATTTCATCACATAGCCGCATGCCCTGCAGGAGACAAAGCCCGCATAGCCCCTGCGGTTCAGAAACAGGATGCTCTGCTCCCCCTTTTCCAGTCTGTCCGCAAGCAGCGCCTGAAGCCTTCTGCTGAAAATAGAGCGGTTCCCCTGCCGAAGCTCCTCCCGCAGATCCTCGACATAGACCTTGGGAAGCTGTCCGCCCGCAAGCCGCTCCTTCAGCTCAAACAGCCTGATCTCGCCCTTCTTCGCCCTGTAGTATGAGACCAGAGACGGCGTCGCCGAGCCCAGCAGGAGGCTTGCGCCCTTCATGCCGCAGAGAGCCTCCGCGACCTCCCTTGCGTGGTATTTGGGCATATTCTCACTTTTATAGCTGGATTCGTGCTCCTCGTCTATGATGACCAGCCCCAGGCGTTCAAACGGCGTGAACAATGCGGAGCGCGGCCCGATAACAATATCGATATCGCCGTTTCTGGCCC
Organism: uncultured Lachnospiraceae bacterium; assembly: GCA_949948735.1. Taxonomy (GTDB): domain Bacteria; phylum Bacillota; class Clostridia; order Lachnospirales; family Lachnospiraceae; genus COE1. The sequence goes on from CATLGV010000003.1 coordinate 34,631, forward strand.
GCGCCAGCTGGTCGGAGCGCTCTCCTGCGGAAAGCCTGGAATTCATAACGGAAACCCGGCTGCCAAAGCGCCGGTAAAAGCGAAGCAGCGTCTGATACGTCAGCGCAATCTCCGGTATCAGGACAATCGCCTGTCTGCCCTGTCGGATTACCCGGTCTATCAGCTCCATGTAGACCTCCGTTTTACCGCTGCCGGTAACGCCATGCAGCAGATAGGTCTGCCGCACGCCCGCGTCAAAATCCTGCATAATCTGTGTCACAATCTCCGCCTGATGCGGGGACAGCTCCTTTTTTGTTCCCTGGGACGTCCCGGAAGGAGCCCCCTCCTGCCAGCCGTCCTCCAGCCCCTCCGGCAAGGAGCTTCTGACCGTGTTCTGCTCCCGGACCGCAATCAGTCCGTCCCGTGCCAGCGCCTGTATCGTCTGTGTGGATACATGGAGCTTACCGGTCACCAGCGCCTGCGGAAGCACCGGCTGCCCGGCCAGCGCCCGCATCAGCCTTGCCTTCGCCTTCTGCCGCTTTGCCTCATACTCCGCGCCATGCGCGAGCGCAGACGCCGCATCCACCCTGCAGCAGATTATTTTTTTAACCGCCGGCTTTAAGGTGCGCTTCACCGGAAGCACAGTCTTAAGCGCCGCTATCATCGTGGAGCCGTAATGCTCCTTGATCCACCAGGCCAGCCGCAGTGCGTCCGCCTGCGCCCCGACGCCGTCCTCTATCACGGAATCCACCGCCTTGAGCTTCGCCTCATCGTACGCCGCGATGTCGGTGATCTCCATCACATATCCCTTTATCCGCTTATTTCCCGCGCCAAAGGGAATCATCACAGCCGTTCCAACCGTCAGCTTTCCCTGCAGCACCTCGGGTATCCTGTACTGAAACGGCCGATCGACCTTCTCGTGGGATATATCCACAATGATATTCGCAAATCTGCCTGTCATCCGTCTGTCATTACCCCTGTTTTAATTCTTCCAGTATCTCTTTGATTAATACGCGTTCGTCCATAGGATATTTTTTCCCTTTGATCTCCTGGTAATCCTCATGTCCCTTTCCCGCAAGAACAATAATATCGCCCTTGCGGCCGTGCGTAATGGCATATCGAATCGCCTCCCTGCGGTCGCAGATTTCGACATACTGCCCGCTGGTTCTGGCGATTCCGGTCTTGATATCCTCTATAATATCCTGCGGCTCCTCAAAACGGGGATTATCCGATGTAATAATCGATAAATCCGCAAGCCTTCCGCTTACCTCCCCCATCTCGTAGCGTCTGAGCTTCGAACGGTTACCGCCGCACCCAAACAGGCAGACCAGCCGGTTCGGATGATATTCCCGCAGCGTGGTCAAAAGGCTCTCGAGCGCCATCGCATTATGCGCATAATCAATCATCAGCGTAAAATCCTCCGAGACCCTGACCATCTCTATCCGGCCCTTGACCGTAGCACCGGCCAGCGCCCGCTTAATGTCCTCCTCCTTCACGCCGAAATGCCTGCAGATTGCAATCGCCGTCAGCGCGTTGTACGCGCTGAACTTGCCGGGAATATCCGTCTCGATTTCCATGTCCAGCAATCCGGAAACCTTAAAATCAATGCCGAGAAACCCGGCGCCCGTCACCAGCTTTAAATCGCTTGCCCGCAAATCGGCCTCCTCGGAAAAGCCGTAGGTCTCAATCCTGCAGGTGTGATTGCGGATAATATCCTGCCAGTGCTTATCGTCGCAGTTGACAATGCCTACCCTGCACTGCCGAAACAGCATCGCCTTGCATGCCACATAATCCTCAAAATCAGCGTGCTCATTCGGCCCGATATGGTCCGGTTCAATATTCGTAAAAATCCCGTAATCAAATACAAAGCCCTGCGTCCGATGCAGCATGAAGCCCTGTGAAGAAGCCTCCATAACCGCCACCTCGCAGCCCGCGTCCTTCATTTCCCTGAAATACCGCTGTAAGGTCAGCGCCTCCGGCGTCGTATTCAAGGCCGGTATTACCCGGTCGCCGATAATGGCCTCGATCGTTCCTACAAGCCCCACCCTGTAACCGGCCTTCTCCAGGATATATTTGACCAGATAGGCTGTCGTCGTCTTCCCCTTCGTTCCTGTCACGCCGATAATCTTCATACTGTCGGCAGGATTCCCATAATAATTTGCCGCAATAAACGCCATGGCATAGCGGGTATCCGCTACCCTTATCACGGTAACCGCCGCGTCCTTGGGCAGGCTGACCGTGCGGCTTACCACCAGCACGCGCGCACCGCGTCCCACGACCTCGGCCGCAGCGCTGTGTCCGTCAAAATTAGCGCCCTCAATACATACAAAAAGGCAGTCCTCCACAGCCTTTCTGGAATCGTTTATTACCTCAGAAACCGCTACATCCACACTGCCCTTGACACATTCGTACGTCAACCCCTTTAACAAATCACTGCATTTTACCATTTTCCCACCCCATTATGCTGTCTCCGCCATATAATCTATGAAACAGAAAGCCTTTTCATACCTTTGTCTGGCAAGGGCATACAGGCTTTACATTTAAGGATACCATATCCCTGTTTTTTTCGCAAGGAGTGAATATCCTCCAACGACAAAGCCCCGGACATGTCCGGGGCTTTGCCGTATATTTTCTTATGAGGGGGGGAGATAGTGAGTGTTTCAACTATCTGTATATCACTATAAAGGAGAAATGTGTCAAAAGTATGTATAAAGGCTAAAAAAAGCATAATGTTTCTTAACAAAGGATAAAGCATTTCTATAAATTTTCGCAACTTGCTTACTGATAGTACTTCATTACCATCTGTATGCTTCTGTTTCCCCGAAATTCATTTATCTCCGGATAATATACCACCGAAAGCATAATTCCCTGCCCGTGCCCGCGGTAAAGCTGCGCCGCGGCAGCCTGTCCGAAGCGCCCCGCAAGATAGGCGTCAAAAGCACCGATGTCACCGAAATATATCAGCTCATATCTGCCGCCGTCCGCATCCGCCACCGTATATTTCGCCACATTTTTGTTGGCCCCCAGAATATGGCCGCTTAAGAAATGCACATCCTTCTGCGCAAACTGCGGTTTGGGATTCCCATTCCCAAACGGCTCCAGCAGATTGAGCTCTTCGATAAAGTCCGGCGAAGCATAGCGCATCGGCATCGGCACGTCGATCAGCACCTTCTCCTCAAAATCCTCCTCCGTAAGGCTGCAGTTCGCATTCAGCGCCTGCCGCAGGGGCTCTATGTTTTCCTCGGGAAGGGACAGGCCTGCCGCCAGCTTATGCCCGCCGTATTTCGTGAAAAGCTCCTTGCATTTCGTCATCTCATCGTACATATGAAACGCCTCGATCGAACGTCCCGAGCCCTTTGCACCGTCCTCCGCCCTTGTCAGCACGAACGCAGGCTTACAGTACTTTTCCCGTATTCGTCCCGCGATAATCCCTGCAAGGCTTTCATGCACGTCGGGCAGAAATACGACCAATACGCGGTCCGACGAAATATCCCCTTCCTCGATCTGGCGTATCGCCGCTTCAACACCCTTCTGCGTAAGCTCCTTCCGACTGTCATTCATCGCTTTGAGATTTCCCGCAAGCGCGGCCGCCTCCGTCCGGTCCCTGGCCATAAAGAGCGCCAGTGCGTTGTCCGCCGTGTCGAGCCGCCCTGTCGCGTTCAGGCAGGGCCCCAGCACAAAACCAATCGTATATGGCTTGATATGGGCGGCGTCGACTCCGGTCACGTCCATCAGCGCCTTCAGGCCGGGATTGCGCGTTTCTGCCATCAGCGCCAGCCCGCTCTTTACGATAATCCGGTTCTCCCCCTTCAGCTCCATCACATCTCCGATTGTAGCAAACGCAGCAAACTCCAGCAGCTCCAGCCCCAGCTCCGACTCCATGACCTCCTGCCAGGAACAGCCCTGCTTCTGCGCCAGCAGCGCAAGACACAGCTTATAGGCCACCACTGCGCCGCAGATCTCCGGAAACGGGTAGGTACACGCCTCCTGCCTGGCATCCACCACTGCCGCCGCATTGGGAAGCCTGTAACGGCGTATTCCGCCCTCCTCCTCGTACGGTACCTCGTGATGGTCTGTAACCACCACCGTCATCCCAAGGGAATTGGCAAAATCAATCTGTGGCGCGGCCGCAATGCCGTTATCGCAGGTAACCACCGTATCAATACCCGCGTCAAACGCCTCCTGTATCAGCGTCTCATTCAGCCCGTAGCCATCCCTGATTCTGTGCGGAATCGCCGTATCCGCCTCTGCGCCGCATTCCGTAAGCCCGCGGTACAGGATGTAGGCGGCGCATACGCCGTCAATGTCATAGTCGCCGATAATCCGGATACGCCTGCCTTTGGCGATCTTCTCAAGCAGAATGCGTACCGCCTTCTCCATATCCTTTAAAAGCAGGGGATCATATAAATCCCTGCGCGTCGCATGGAGAAAACGCCCAATCTCCTCCTCCCCGACAACATCCCGATTCCGGATAATCCGTGCCAGCACCGGACTGATGCCGTACTTTTCCGCTATCGCCCCAAAATCGGCCCGCTTGGCCGCCACCATCCATTTACTCATGCGGACCTCCGTGCAGCGTAAACTCAACCACTGCGTATGTACTGCCCTCCGCGTCCCCCAGCTGTACCTGAATCCGGTTGTCCTGCGCATAAACGACCGGCCAAATGCAGTCTCCCAAATGCGCGGCTTTCTTGTACTCTGCGCGGAGCTCCTTAATCTGCGCGTTAAAAGCCTCCCTCTCCGGCAAAAACTCCATCGCCATCCGGATATATTCCACATTGTTTACATGGCGGTTTGAATCAATCTGGTATCTGCGGACCCTGAACGCCTCCTGCGCCCTTCCTGCACCTGTCACCGCGATTTTACGCGGGGCATATGCCATATCCAGCTTCTGCGCAAGCGTATAGCCGTTTAGAAGCTCCTGTGACGGCCGGGCCGGCACAAGCCGCCGCATATCGATCAGCGTCCATATGGAAGCCGCCTTTACCAGCAGTTCTCCGTCCGGCGTTGTCATCGTAAAGTTCCGGTACCCCATAAACCCTTTAAAATCATATGGGAACGTCGTCACCCGGACGACCTCGTTCATGGCGGGACGCCGCAGCAGAACGATCTGCCAGGAGCCCAAAAGCCACGCAAGCTGCCGCTCCCCCAGATACGCCATCGTAATCGCGCCGTTCTCAGCCTCAAAAATCGCCGCGTCCTGAAAGCAGTCCAGAATTGCCGGAACCGTCATCCGCAAATCCTTGTCCGTGGCACTGTAACCCACCTTTAATTCATATTCGTACATTTCTCCTCCGTTCCGAAGCGCTTCACACAGGGAATGCGCTCCTTATGTTCTGCCGCCTAGCCGCCGAAGCTGCCGTTCATCCAAAACCTTATAAGACCGTAGGCAAGCAGATGCACCGGATATATGGCGTAGAATAAATACTTCATCTGCCGGCCGCGCTTCCCGTTATACAGCTGTATCGGAATAAACGCAAGCGGCGCGGTAATCTCATAGGAAAACGCCGCCGCGCCGACAACATTGCGCACCCAGTTCGGAAAGCGCCTGCAATAGTAAAACATCACGATAAACAATACACCCTTCCAGTGGTAGTCAACCTCCAGAAGCTGCGCCAGGCAGGCAAAGGCGGCAATGGCCGCAAGACGCAGGAGCGCGCGCAAAGCCGTATCCCCCGACAGCTTCCGTAATACCGCAGCCGCCAGGAGCCCGAGCGTCAATGTAAAATATACATTCTGGCCCTGCGGATACCAGACCCTGCCATAAATTGCCATATTAAAGGGAATCTCCGATAACAGTGCAAATAAAAAGCATCTGCCGATATAGCGTCCCACGCTGCGCGTATGAAAAAAGCCCTCCACCAGCAGAAAGCAGTAAATCGGGAAGGCAATCCGCCCGATATAGCGCTGTATCCGGTATATCTCATATACGCGCGTGTCAAGCTGCCAGTACACCGCGATGGCGAAATGATCCACAAGCATCGTTATGACCGCTATCCATTTGAGTACGGCGGCGCTGATTCCCCTCTTCCCGTTTTCCGTTCCCATATACTCTGCTCCCCCGTCCGCGTGTCAAAAGGCTGCAACACATTTTGCTGCAGCCTCTGTTTACACTAATTCTTCTTTTCGCTCTTGAGCTTTGTCTTCAGGACATACCACAGCGCGCCCGCCAGGCACACAGAGGAATACGTGCCGCAGACAATACCGACCATCAGCGGCAGCGCGAACTCCCGAATCGAAGTTACGCCGAGCACAAACAGCGCAGCCACCATCACAAAGGTCGTCAGCGAGGTAAAAATACTTCTTGAAAGCGTCTGCGTGATACTCTTATTCACCAGCTGATCCAGCGTTTCCTTCTTCTGCATCGTGCCAAGGTTCTCTCTGACACGGTCAAAGATAACAATCGTCGCATTGATCGAGTAACCGATAATCGTCAGCATGCAGGCGATAAAGGTACTGCCCACGGAAACCTTTGCAATCGCGTAGAACGCAAGCACCACCAGCACATCATGGATAAGCGCAGTCACAGAGCTTGCCGCAAAGCGCACATCCTTAAAACGGAACCAGATATAAATCAGCATGCATACCGCGGCGATCAGCACCGCGACAATCGCGTCGCTCTTCATCTCGGAGCTGACGGTAGAGCTGATAGTCTCCGCCGTAATCAATTCCCTGTTCACATTGAAGCCTGCAGCCAGCGCGTCCTCCAGCGCCTGCCGTTCCTCCACATTCAGCTCCCTTGTCTTGAAAATAACCTCGTTAGAGCCCGCCACCTTCTGTACCTGCACCGCACCGTCGCCCGTAATCTTACTGAACACGGGAACCACGTCAGAATCCAGCTCGGCAAGCTCCATATCCTCGTTAAAGGTCACGTTTGTCGCCGTACCGCCGATAAAGTCAAGGCTGTAATTGAGCACACTGCCGCCGGCGGCTTTGTTCACGCCCATAAACACAAAACCAAGCACAATCACCAGCACGGAGCCGGCAAAAAACAGCTTTCTTTTGCCCAGGAAATCCACGGTACGCGGTTCTCCGGAAACGCCGTAAAATTTCGCGTCCTTCAGGCCGATGGCAAAGAACGACTTTAAGATCAGCCTCGTAACTACCAGCGCGGTAAACATGGACAGAATGATACCAAGCGCAAGCGTATACGCAAAGCCCTTTACCGTGCCGGAGCCCTTGAGCGCAAGCACTACCGCCGCTATCAGGGTCGTAACGTTTCCGTCCACAATCGCGGACAACGCCTTTTTGAAGCCGGTATCAATCGCGCTGCGCACGGTCTTGTCCGCTCCGATTTCCTCCCGGATACGGGCAAAGATAATCACGTTCGCATCGACCGCCATACCGATAGAGAGGATGATACCCGCAATACCCGGAAGCGTGAGCGTAATCTCAAACATATTCAGGAAAAGCACCGTCAAAATCGTGTAAATAATCAGCGCAAGAACGGACGCCACGCCCGGCACGCGGTATATCACAATCATAAACAGCGCAATGATAATCAAACCGATTGCCGCCGCCTGCAGGCTGGTATTAATCGCCTCCTCGCCAAGCTGCGCACCTACCACGTTGGAGCGAAGCTCCTCCAGCTCCAGCTTCAGTCCGCCGATACGAATCCGGCTCGCAATCCTGTCCGCCTCCTCAAAGCTTGCCATTCCCGTAATCTGGGCCTTTCCGTCCAGCAGGGCCGCCTGCACGGTCGGCACGCTGACAAAATCGTTGTCATAGTAAATCGCAAGATGCCTGCTGCCCACGCCGTTGTTATACGCCCTTGTCGTCGCGTCCGCAAACTTCTGCGTGCCCTCGCTGTTAAAAATAAGGTCCACAACAAACTGGCTGTTGCCAAAGCTGTCGCTCGCGGTACCGCCCTGCGCGGATTCCACGTCCGTGCCCTCCAGCACAATGCTGCCGTCCGCCTTCAGCTCCTCAATGGATTTATTCAGGGAATAGCCTGTCTCCCCCTCTCCCGTATAGGAGTAGTTGAGATTGCCCTCGCTGTCTATCTCCTCGATAAAGTACAGCGCCCCCGGCCTTCCCAAATCCTGCAAAATCGCGTTGGCATCCGATACGCCGGGGATTTCGATATTGATTCTGTCATCCCCCTCCTGATAAACCTGCGCCTCCGTGCTGTATCCCTCCACACGCTTCTGCAGCTTGTAAATCGTATCGTCCATATCCTCGCCCGAGGGCTTCTCCTCGCCGACCACCTGATAAGTGATGCTTACGCCGCCGGCAAGATCCAGCCCCTGCTTAATCTTTGAGGCTGCGCCTGCCTTCTCCGTGCCGATGCCGAAAATCACCGTATAACCCAGCCCGATTATCACAAGCAGCGTTATGACCAGCGTCAAAATACTTTTATTCTTTTTCATTTTGAACCTCCATGCCGTGTTTTGCGGCTTCCATCATAATGGCGCACTCAACGCGTTTGCGCTGTAATTCGCACCCCAGATCATAAGCGTCGTGAATATTTCCGTGGAAATTGTAGGAATTGGCGGCACACCCGCCGCTGCAATAAAACTTCGCAAAGCAGCTCTTACATTTCTCCTTGGAATACACGTTGCAGGACTTAAACTCATCCCTGATGGCCGTATTGGTGATTCCCTCGTCCACATTCCCCATCAGGAACTCCTCCTGGCCGACAAACTGGTGGCAGGGATAAAAGTCTCCCCAGGGCGTGACCGCCAGATACTCTGTACCCGAGCCGCAGCCGGAAAGCCGCTTGTACACGCAGGGACCGCCCTCCAAATCAATCATAAAATGGAAGAAGTTTACCCCTCTTCCCTCCTTACGGCGCTTTAACAGCTCCGCCGCCAGCTTGTCGTACTCAGCCAGCAGCCCGGGAATATCCTCCTCCTTCAGGGCATAGTCCGCGTCCCGCGGCGCAACCACCGGCTCCACCGATATCTGCTCAAAACCCAGATCCGCCAGATGGCAGACGTCTGCCGCAAAGTCCTTGTTGTAGTGTGTAAAGGTACCCCTCACATAATAATTGGTCTGATTCCTGCTCTCGGCCGCCTTTTTCAATTTCGGCAAAATCAAGTCATAGCTTCCCTGACCGCCCGCCATGGGCCGCATTTTGTCGTGGACTTCCTTTCTGCCGTCGATGCTGAGCACCAGATTCGCCATTTCCTTATTGGCGAACGCCAGGACCTCGTCGTCGAGCAGAACGCCGTTTGTCGTGAGCGTAAAGCGGAACTTCTTATGATGCGGCTCCTCCAGGCTTCTGCCGTAGGCCACCAGATCCTTAACCACCTGCCAGTTCATCAGCGGCTCCCCGCCAAAGAAATCCACCTCAAGATTGACGCGGCTGCCGGAGTTGGCCACCAGGAAATCAAGCGCCTTTTTGCCGACCTCAAAGCTCATCAGCGCGCGCCGCCCGTGGTACTCTCCCTCCTCCGCAAAACAGTATCTGCATTTGAGATTGCAGTCATGCGCAATATGCAGACAAAGTGCCTTCACCACCGGACTGCGGTTCTGAAAGGCCTCGATGCTCTTCTCATAAATGTCCTCGGTAAAGAGCATCCCCGCCTCGCGAAGCCCGCAGATCTCGTCCACGGCTTCATCCAGCTCCCCCGCATTGGCGGCGTATGCCGCAAGCCCGGGCTCAGCTCTCAAAATCTCCTTTAAGCGCTCTTTATCCATATGCTCCAGCTGCTTTTCCACGATACAGGCAATCGTATCGTAGACCACATCGTCCACCACATGCACGGAACCGCTGTTGACGTCGAGCACAATGGAATAGCCGTTGTTTTTATACTGATGTATCAATTTGTCTCGTTCCTTCCTGTTTATAATATCGGGCAAACGCCTTCTGCCTGACCGATGTCTCTTTGTCATCTGCACAAAAGATAAGCAGCGATGAATCGCTGCTTATCTCAAGCTGCCTGATAAGGAAGCGCCGATTGAATCAACGTCTCCATAGATTTCTATCGCGAAATCCTGCCGCGCACACCATGCAGCGGCTTACTTCGCCACGTTTTCACAGCTCTGATTTCCTACGGTGCAGGATGTCTTGCAGGCTGACTGGCAGGATGTCTGACATTCTCCACATCCGCCCTTCTTAGCAGACTCTTTATAATCTCTGGTCGTCAATGTCTTGATGTGCTTCATACCAAATTCCTCCTCTATTCATACTTTCTGTAGTATAGCACAATATTTTGGACTCGAAAAGCCCTTTTTTATAAAAAATATTGCGCTTCCTCCCGCAGGAGGGAATAAACAAGCAGGTTATTGCGCTCCCCCGAGACCCAATCCATCCGCCGCCCGCGCAGGCAGGCCTCCCGCTGGAAGCCCAGCCGTTCCAGAAGCCGCACAGAGGCAGCGTTTGTCTCATTGACCTTCGCCTCGATCAGGTAAAGCCCTCTCCGGGCAAACAGATACCGGATAAGCTCGCGTACCCCCTCGCCCGCATAGCCCTTATGCCAAAAGGCGCTTCCCAGAACATAGCCGATTTCCGCAACGCCAAGGCGTTCATAAGGAATATCCGCCGAAATATACCCGATGGGTGAGGCCGTCTCCTTCTCCACCATCACCCGGATATTCTCATTGCCGTAAAAGGGCGCCAGCACCGCCGCCATCGCCTCCGGCGTACGCACCGGAAAAGCCGGTATGTATCTGCCGATTTGCTCATCCTGTCCGAAGTTCTCAAAGCAGCCCCTGACATCACGTTCCTCAAACGGCCTCAGTATCAAACGCTTTGTCTCCATCCCGTCCCCTCTTATATCTTCGATTAACCTTGAAAGCATATGTCATCGCCCGTCGTTATTATCATACCGGGTTACATCTCTTTTTCGCAGACGCGTATCCAGCGCTTCCCTGATTTGAGGCATCATTTTATGGATATACCTGATTCTATTCATCGTGCTTCGCACCTCAGAAACACCCAGCTCTCTTTCCGCCTCGTCCATGCATTTTCCCAAAGCCCTCTGGATATTGTACTCCAGCCACTCAACCCAGGTATATGCCACGCCTGCGACGTCGCCGTACCCCCGGAAACAATTATCATATGCTTCCAAATATCCGTCAAAGAAAGCAAGCATCCTGTCAACATCCAGCTTGCAAGTAACAATCCCTGACCACTGCAATGCCAGCTGCGTGACATGCGATACGGGATTGCCATAGTCCAGGCATTCCAAATCAATCATCCACGGGTTTCCATTGTCCCACATGATATTCTTAGGGTCCATATCTTCATTGGATAGACACTGCACCGCCGGCAATGACGCCCTTGCTTTGTTCAATTCGCCTTCGACGTAAACAAGAAGCTCTTCGTTCTCTTCTAATAAAGGGGCAATCCCGGCGTTTTGCTCTTTTGCCTTCAGCACATACCCCCGCCAGTCTGTATGACTTGTCTGGGGCGTTTGCTGTTCAATATTCCCAGGGGCAATTGCATGGACTTTTCCAAGAATGCTTCCGGCCTTAAAACACATGTCCTTTGAAATCTGATTCCAATCGGCAATTTTTCCCTCCTGCCACCTGAATACATAAAAATACTGGTCGTCAAGCTTCTGCATCTTATGGCCGCCAATGACCATAGCCGGCACAATGGGAATACCGCTGTTCTCAAGTATGCCCTCTATTTTTTCCGCTCTTGCGTAATTCTCGAACACATGCGGCCTTTTCATAATCTCTGCGTTTAAATGCTTCACCGCGTATACGCCGCTGTCCGTTCTTACTTTGTACATTCTGTGCATCAGACCGCCGGATACAGGCTCAACAGCTGCAATTATTTTCCCCAGGCCGCACATGCGCGCTAATCCCGCCAGCAAATCTTCTGTCGTCTTTTCGTTCATTATATTACTCCTATGCCTGACAAAGGTGTGCTCCTTTATGAATTAAGGGTTCGCCGCCCGGATAACGCCGCACCCGATCTTTGCGCCGGAATTCCCTGCCGGCTGCGTCATAAAATCATCAGCCATCGCATGAATCACCACGCTGCGGCCTATGATATCCGATATCAGAAACCTCTTGTCGTAAAACGCAAGCCACGCATAGCCCTGATTCCCCATCAGGGGCGGCATATCGCCAGTATGGAGCGGATGCGGCGCAGGCTCCTTCGCGTAATGGCTGCCGGTACGGTCAAAGGGCTGCGTACAGTCCCCGTTTTCATGGATGTGCATTCCGTAAAAATTGGAGGATCCGACCGTGGCGATATTGGGCAGCCCGAAAATCTCCGCCTCCACCAGACAGCCCCCGTAGGGCGTCTCAAAAAACCGGACGGTCCCGCTAAGCTGCGGATAATCCTCATTTCCCTTAATCCACGCCGCCGCTTCGGGCGCTCCTCTCCTTAAGGTCTCACCAAAAAGCATTGCCGGTGTAAACTCTGTCATTGTCTCTCTCCACTCATATTTATTCTATCAATATAATATGCAGATTGATTATTCACGGTTTCCCGGCCTTCCGCCAAATGCCTTTATCAGTGTTTCAATGTACTAATATCTTGTCATAATGTAATTGCCCGCTCCCGGCAGGCTTGCTATCGGTATCTCTCTTCCCCAGTGAATGGATGAATTGTAATTCCCCTCCGCTACAATAACGGAGTCCTCTCTTACCTCCAGTACGATAACAGAGTGCGTATCCCCGTTCACCCGCAGAATATCCCCGACCCGGATATTGGTATAGTCATAATGCACCGTTGCGCGGACGTCCCCAAACGCCGCGTCGCTCAGCGCAAACGCAAAGCCTGCGCAGCCAAAGCCGCCTATGTAGTGTCCGCCCTTCCACGGCACGTAATCCGCATTGGTCCAGGACATCCCTTCCGGAAATACCGCCTTCTGCGCAATCAGTATCTGATATACTTCCTTCTCGCGTGCCGCCGTATCGGATACCGCGTTTTCCGTGGCCGCGGCAGCAGGGCTGAGTCCTATGCCCTGAATATAGAAGGTTTCTCCATTCAGGTCAATCCGGAAATACCCGTTGCTGGTCACGCCCGTAACCTTCACCGGCAGATCCGCCGCTACCTCGGGCAGCACGACCGTACTGTCATCGGCATCCGCCAGAATAACCGTCTGGTCATTGGTATACAGGACCGCGTCTGCCTCTGTCACCGTGTATTCCGCCGCCAGCACAGGCATTCCCATCAGCATCACGGCCAGAACCAATCCCGCAAAATATTTCAGCTTCCCCATCCTACACTTTCTCATCTCATCCATTCTCCTTTTTGATTTGTCCTTTTATCTGTCGTCCGCACTCTCCGCGTTAAACGGAAGAAATGCCTTTTGGATGCTGCCGTAATGGAGAAATATCCCCTGTTCGGCAAACGCCTTTATCTCGCCGATTGTCGCAAGCATGCACCCCGCGGTCTCCGCCTCCTGCAGCCGCACCTCTTTCTCGTCAAAATCCGCGATAAACCGGTATACATCCACGAAATAGTTGTCTCCCTCTCCGGGATTCTCCCGCTTGTATGTAAAGAGATAGCCGCCGTCCCAGGCGGATACGTCAAGCCCCGTCTCCTCGCGAATCTCGCGGCGCACGGCCTCCTCGGAGGACTCTCCCGCCATGACTCCGCCGCCCGGCACCTCCCACCACCCGGGCGCCCACGCCTTGGTCATCACACGCTTTGTAATCAGAAACCTGCCGTCCGGACGCCCAAGCACGCCAAGCACCGTCAGGTGATATTCGCCCTCTCCAAGACGCCAGTCATTGCGCTTCATCGTACGCCCTGTCCTGCGTTTATCCGCATCATAAATATCCCACAGCTCCATATTATCCCCCATTTGACCGCAATACGCTGAAAAATGCTCCTTCGCGCTCCGGCCCCTTTCCGAAATTTGTCTGATTCTATCCTTTAGGCTTTTATCTTTACGGAAAAGCCCTCATAAATTCCAACCGGAACCGCTTCTCCAAAAGAATACTCTTCCATACTATCCTTTTCAAAATTATATACGGTTACCGCTTCTTTTTTGTAATCCGCCGCCCAGTATTCCCTGACGCCGGCCGTACGGTATTTGAATAATTTCCTAACTTTATTATAACCGACAGGCGGCGCAATTACAACGGCTAAAAAACGCAATTATTACGACCAAAAATTGTATTGACACCGCCTCCCTTTGGGCATACACTTTTCATAATATTTCAAAACAGGAGGCACTGCCATGACTTATACCAACCCGATTCTTCCGGGATTCCATCCCGATCCCAGCATCTGCCGCACAGACGACGGCTTTTTTCTGGTAACCAGCAGCTTTGAGTATTTCCCGGGCATCCCGCTCTTTCACAGTGCGGATCTGGTACACTGGGAACAAATCGGCCACGTGCTTACCAGAGACACGCAGGTAACGCTCGCGCACGGCGCGCCGAACTGTCTGGGCATCTATGCGCCCACCATCCGGTACCATGACGGCGTCTTCTACTGTATCGTCACCAACGTCGGCGGAGACCACAGCGGCAATTTCTTCGTATGGACGGACAATCCTTACGGCGAATGGTCCGATCCGGTATGGCTTCCGTTTGAGGGAATCGACCCCTCGCTCCTCTTTGACGACGACGGCAAAATATATTACAGCGGCACCGACAAGGGCATTTACATCGCGGAAATCCGCCTTGACGACAGGCATCGCTTTACAGCCGCCGGCGAAAAGCACTACGTCTGGAACGGCTCCGGCGGAAACAATCCCGAAGGGCCGCACCTGTACAAGATAAACGATATGTATTATCTGATGATTGCAGAGGGCGGAACGGAATACTGCCACATGGAGACCATCGCCAGAAGCCGGGACATCTACGGCCCCTATGAAGCCTGTCCCCGCAATCCCATCCTGACCAACCGCAGCACGGAGCTTCCGATCAAGGCGGCAGGCCATGCCGACCTTGTGGAGGACGCGGCGGGAAACTGGTGGGCTGTGTGCCTTGGAATCCGTCCGCTCGGCTACCCGTTCCGCCACAATCTCGGGCGCGAGACCATGCTCGCCCCCGTTGTCTGGAGGGACGGATGGCCTGTTATCGGGGAAGACGGCCATATCACACAAACTGTATCCACCGCGCTGCTTCCCGACAGAAATCCGGACTTTCAAAGCCGCTTCTATATCCCCGGAAGCAGCGTGACGGATTTGTTTGACACCGCTCAAATGCATCTCTCATGGAATACGATTTATAACCCTCTGCAGGAATGCTTCAGCTTCACGCCGGACGGCCTGATACTGCACGGTAATCACTGCGGCATCTCCGAGGACAGCCGCAAGGCGCTGCTTTGCAGGCGTCAGGAGCATTTTGACTTTACCGCGGAGGTCTCCTTTTGTATGAAAGGGACGGCGGAGGGCGATGAGGCCGGCTTGTCCATATATATGAACAACCGCCATCATTACGAGGCCGCGCTTCTTATAAAGAACGGCAGGCGGCAGCTGGTTTTAAGACGTCAAATCGGTTCCCTCACCGCGATTGAACAGGCCGTCGATTATGAATCGGACTCCGTAACGCTGCGCCTGTGCGGTTCACGGGAGACCTACGCCTTTTCCCGCCTCACACCACAGGGCAGCCCTGTTCCTGTCGGAAGCGGTGAAGCGCAGTATCTGACGACCGAAGCCGGCGGCTGCTTTACGGGAAATTATATCGCACTCTATGCGTCCTGCGGCGAAGCGTCCAGGGGAAACGATGTCATTTTCAGCCGGTTTTCCTATTTGCCGCTGCACTGACTGCACAGACCCATCAAAACAGAACCGGCGCATTCCAGCGAAAACTTGTGATGCTCGTAGAGATGCGCGGTAAGCTCCTCCATAAAGTGGCATTCCATATGCAGGACCTTTCCACACGCCCTGCACTGCATATGTATATGCTCGTGGCACCGCGCATGCGGTTTGGCACATTGATAACGGCAGAACTCGTCTTCTGCCGTTTTATAACGCATCAGCTCGCCGCTGTCCGTCAGCTTATCCAGATTCCTGTATATGGTGGTCAGGCTCACCTGAAGCCCCATTCCGCACATATATTCATGGATGTCGTAGGCTGTAAAGCTATGCTCTCTGTGACGCTCCAGATACGCCATTATCGCGTCCTTATTTTTTGTACGATAATTCTTCTGCATATATTTGTATCTCCGTTTTCCATACATCCGTCAGCTTCTCAAGACTCCACGCCGCATTGGCCGGGCTCGTGGAAGGAAGCTTTATCAGCCGGGGCGCGCCTTCGCCCGCACACAAAGCTTTACAGTAGCGCGTAAAAAGCTCATACGCCTTCCCGCCGTTTACAAAGACCGCACGGATGTCCGCCTTATCCAAAATGACACGCATGTCGTTTGCCCTTGCATTCCGGATAGAGCTGTCCGAGGAACCCACAATGTCACACGATGCGATCACATCCCATAATGCCACGTGCCTTCGCAAAAGCAGACGCTTTTTCTCCTCAACGGTCTCCGGTATCCGCTCCTCAAGCGCCGCCGCAAGCACTTTCCAGAACCGGTTCTTCGGATGCCCGTAATAAAACTGCTGCTCTCTGGACTTTACAGAGGGCATGGAGCCTAAAATAAGTATCCTGGCATGTTCGTCATATACCGGACCGAAGGAATGCGTCACATGCTCATATTCGTATCTCTGCCGCTGCATTTTTATCCGTGCTCCTTTCATAGGCTGCGGGCTTTGGCTGCCACTATACGGCCGCAATGCGGTACGCGCATGCCCATGACGCGCCCGCCTCAACGCTGTTTGTATAAGGCCGCTCCTCGAGCGTCCCCGCATAGCCCTTACTGTCGCAGATGCCCCACCACGGTTCGATGCAGACATAGCCTGCGCGGCTGTCCGGCATCGACCAGATGCCCCACACGGGACAATCCGCCTCCAGCCGCACATACTCCTTTTGATTCCGGTCCAGCAGCGCCGCCGCAGTGATGCCCTCACCGGCAAAGCACAGCGCATCATGGTCAAAGATACCCTCCACAATCGGAAAAACGCCGTTTTCCAGAGAAATCTCCCGCTTATTCCCTGTCAAAAGCCCATCCGGCACGCCGATTTCCGTAGAGGCTGCGCCCCCTCTTCCCTCTGTGCCGTAAAGCTTCACGAAGCATTCCGTGCGCGCCTTCTGCGCCCCGTCCTTTAGCGGGCAGGCAAACGCAGGATGGCCGCCGAAGGAAAAATACAGGGTCTTATCACCCTTGTTTATCACGCGCACCGTCTCGGAGATTCCGTCCGGCTCAAGCGCGTATTCTGCCTCCAGCCTAAACGCAAAGGGGAACTTTGCCAGCGTGTCCGAATTGCTCTCCAGTGCAAAGACAATGCGGTCCGCTTCCCGCTGCACCGCCGCAAAATCCATATCGCGCGCAAAGCCGTGCTTATCCATCTCATAGGATTTCCCGTTATAATGATACTGCGCGCCCTCAAGCTTCCCGATAAAGGGAAACAGAATCGGGGAGGTCTTTCCCCAGAATGCAGGGTCAGCCTCCCACATATATTCCCGCGCGTCCGCCTTGCGCACCAGCGACTTCAGCTCCGCGCCAAAGCTTTCTATCTCCGCCTTCATCCGTTCGTTCTCCAGTTGATACCTCATCCGCACCCTCGCTCCTTTCACAAGCCTTCAAAAACGCAGGCTTTCTGTGACTATTCTATCACAGCGCCGCGCATTTTTCTATCCCTATTTCGACCTGTGCCGGAGCGGTTTTCTTTGCGTTACAGCCCTTCGACCGCCTCCAGAATCTCCTCAATACCCTTTTTGCCAAACAGCACCTTTTCTCCCTTGTCGATAATCAGGCAGGGCACCGCCATAATCTGATATTTCTCCTTTATTTCCGGAAACTTTGACAAATCATACATTTCCGCGTCAATGCCGTCCGATACGGACGCGATTTTCTGAGTCGCCATTACCACCTCGGGACAGTTTGTGCAGGACAGGGTCGCCATCACCTGCAGCAAATGGCGCCCCTCTATCGCCTTAATCCGCTCCACAACGCGTTCGCCGAGCTTCTGCCCCGGCCCTGCGGCATTATAAAGCGCTATGATAAACGAATTAAACTCATGCCCTCCCGGCACGCTGTAATAGCGGATGCCGCTGCTGCCGCTCTCCGTACAGATTTCCAGAAACGGCTCTCCGGTCTCCTCCAGATTCTCGAACGCCAGCTCCAGTCTGTCATGCATTCCCTTCAGCTCGTCTGCGAAGCGCTCAAGCTCCCCGGAAGCGCCGGTTCCGTTCAGGTACGCCCTGACAATTACCTTGCGTGCGAAGCGGTCAAACACGCACAAAAGCTGCTCCCGCATCTCGGCGGTAATAAATCCCTCCTCCGCTCCGTCTCCGGCTGCTGCCGCCGCATGCGCTGTTTCCGGCGCTCTGGACTTTACGGCCGTCTCCGGCTGCTGCGCCCTGGGCAGCCTGAGACGCTCCCTGCACTCGGACACATATTTTTCGAGGGAGGTCGCCGCCGTCGCGCCGTCCGACACAGAGGTCACCACCTGACGCAGATTTTTGATACACACATCTCCCGCCGCATATACGCCTTCCAGGCTGGTCGCCTGATTCTGGTTTGTCACGACATACCCCTGCTCATTGAGCACAATCTTATCCCTGACAATCTCCGTAGCGGGCGCATAGCCCACAAACACAAAAATACCGATGTTCCCGCCGTCCTCGGCCCTGTACTCCGTGATCTCTCCGGTCTTGTTATCCCGTATCCTGGCATACTCCACCACGGTGCCGCCGCCGGCCTCAATAAGCTCTGTCTGAAACCGTACCGAAATCTGCGGGTAATTTTTCAGCTGCTCCGACACGCCCGCCGCGCAGGTAAAATCCTCGGTAATCACAAGCATCGTGACCTTTTTGGCATATTTGGTCAGAAACATCGACTCTTCTACCGCGGCAAAGCCGCCGCCGACCACGAGCACCTCCCGTCCGGTAAAAAACTCACCGTCGCAGGTCGCGCAGTAGGCAACGCCTCTCCCCTGAAATTCTTTCTCCCCCGCAAATCCCAGCTTTCTCGGGCTTGCCCCCAGCGCAAGGAGAATACCGATGGTCTGGTATTCTGCCCCGTCTGCGGTCACCACCCGTTTGATATCCCCGTCCAGCGTAAGCTCCGTGGCCTCGGCAAGCACAAATTCCGCGCCGAACGCCTCCGCCTGCAGACGCATCCGGTCCGTAAGCGCCTTTCCGCTTGTCTTTTCCACGCCGGGGTAATTTACGATTTCCGCCGTGATGGTTATCTGTCCGCCAAACCGTTCCTTCTCCATGACAAGAACACGGTACTTCGCGCGTCCGAGATATATTGCCGCAGAGAGTCCTGCCGGCCCTCCGCCGACAATGATAACGTCATACAAATCTTTCGTGCGAATTTTTTTCGTATCCATATACGGCATATCCTCCGCTATAGCAATCCAACCAGATCCAGGCTCGGCTTGAGCGTCTCGCTGCCCGGCTGCCAGTTTGCAGGACATACCTCATCCCCGTGCGCCGCAACAAACTGCAGCGCCTGTACCTTTCGCAGAAGCTCCTGCGCATTGCGCCCCACATTGCCGGCGCTGACCTCATATGCTACAATCTGTCCCGACGGGTTGACCACAAAAGTCCCGCGCTCCGCCTGTCCGGCATCCGGAATCAGCACGTCAAAGTCAACGCTCAGCACATGCGTGGGATCCGCAAGCATCGGATATTCCAGCTTCTTAATCCGCTCCGACGCATCCTTCCATGCCTTGTGCACAAAATGAGAGTCCGTTGAGACCGCGTAAATCTCGCACCCCAGCTTCTTAAATTCTCCGTACTTATCCTGCAGGTCCTCAAGCTCCGTGGGACACACAAAGGTAAAATCCGCCGGATAGAAGAAAAACACCGACCATTTCCCCAGAATATCCTTTTTGGTTACAGTCACAAAGCTGTCCTTATGGAACGCCTGCACACTGAATTCACTGACTTCCTTTAAAATCATTGACATAAATACCAGCCTCCTTTTCTATTGAGAAATCTCATTATATTTCTTCCAGAATAGCTTTCCGGAAAAATGGGATTTTTATGCATCCATAGGCTTTTTCAACAAATTTCGCCAATTATGCAAAAATAAATTGCTTAATTGACGAAATTGTACTAATATAGTATGTAGCGATATGTCAACATATCGTTTGCCTGTTTCAATTGACAAAGGGGGATTGCCATGGAAGGTTTAAGAAATATAACGGAAGAGGATGTAGAATATCAGTTAAATAAGTTATTGCCAACGATGCCCAATGTGTGCTCCTGCGACGCCTGCAAGCTCGATATGGCCACTTATGCACTCAACCGTTTAAAGCCCAATTATGTCCGCACAGATACAGGTGCCCTGTTTCACAAGGTAAACACCTCTTCCACGCAGGCAAAAACAGAAATCCTTACGGCAGTCGTGACTGCCATCAATGTCATCGGCGCGCATCCGCACCATGATTAGAACGGCAGATTTTTTCAGCAGATAACATCAAAACGGAATGAAGAAGCACTTTCATTCCGTTTCTTTTTGTATCTTTTTCTTTTCTGTCTTTTTATTAAAGGTCTTCAGTACAGTGGTTTTTCCCACTGATACCGCTTCAGGTCCACACAGCCGTCCGTCAGCCGGACGCCCTCCGCTTCAAGCAGCGTTATCTGCCGGTTCCCGCCGCCAAACGCAAACGCCTCCGACACCCTGCCCTCCCTGTTGACCACTCTGTAACACGGAATCTTCTCCGGATCCGGGTTTACATGCAGCGCGTACCCCACGACCCGCGCCCAGCGCTTATTGCCCGCAAGCGCGGCAATCTGCCCGTAGGTCGCGACCTGCCCGCAGGGAATCTGCTTTACGACCTCATATATGCGCTCAAATACAGATGCTTCCATATTCTCCTCCGGACAACGGCCTTAATCCAACGCGACAACTTCCTTATAGAACTCGGCGTAGTCGCTGCGCTTCTGCTTCGTAAACTCAATCGCCGTCCTCGGATGCTGGTTAAGCTGTCCCGTCATCATATACTGCAGATCATAGCCCCATACAATACCGTCTTCCTTGAGCTTGTTCATGTACTTCTCCACAAACTGTATCGCAGGATACGTGCTGTACTTGGGGTTCTTCAAAAAGCCCAGCAAAAGCTCCATCGCGCAGTTGCCCGCGCCGCGCCCCATACCCGCGTAAGTAGCGTCAAGCCAGTCTACCCCGTCGCCGACGGACTCTATCGTATTCGCAAACGCCAGCTGCTGGTTATTGTGCGCATGGATGCCCAGCTTTTTGTCGTACTTGACCGCAAACTCCATATAAATATCCGCAAGCCGCTCAATCTGCTCGGGATACAGGGAGCCGTAGCTGTCCACAATATAAAATACGTTGACGGGCGTCTTGCCCAGAAGATCCAGCGCAGCCTTCAAATCACTCTCCCGGCTGTTGGAAATCGCCATAATATTGCAGCAGACCTCATACCCTTTCCGAAATGCGTCCTCTATCATATCCGCCGCGGCCGGTATCGTATTCAAATATGTAGCCACGCGAATCAGGTCAATCGGGCTGTCCGCCCTGTCGAGAATGTCGTTCTTATAATCGCACCGGCCCACATCGGCCATGACCGATATTTTAAGCGGCGTGTTATTGTCGCCTACAATCGCACGGATGTCCTCATCCCTGCTGAACTTCCACTTGCCGAACTTGCTCTCGTCAAACATCTCTGTGGATGCCTTATAGCCAAACTCCATATAATCCACGCCGGCCTTCACATTGGTCTGATAAAGCGCCCGCACAAATTCATCCGAAAAATAGAAATCATTCACCAGGCCTCCGTCCCGCAGCGTAGCGTCCAGAACCTTTACGCTCGGCCTGTAATCCATCAGCTTTGTTACCTCTTTCATCTTAAAGCACCGCTCCTTCCCTGCCCGAATACGCCGGGCATGCCTCGATTTTATCCGGTATCATGTCTGACGCCATTGTAGCATAGCCGCCGCAAAAAATCCAGAAATTTCTCATCCGTTATTCTGTCGGTTTCTGGTAAAAACGCCCCGACAGCTCCTCCGTCTTAATCACATTCACAAAGGCAGCGGGATCTACCTGCTTTACGGCCCGGATGACGCGCTTG
Organism: uncultured Lachnospiraceae bacterium; assembly: GCA_949948735.1. Lineage (GTDB taxonomy): Bacteria > Bacillota > Clostridia > Lachnospirales > Lachnospiraceae > COE1. The sequence continues at coordinate 56,575 of CATLGV010000003.1, forward strand.
CTCTCCTCTCCGGACACGACGGAATAAATAATATTTCTCTCCTCGTGCTCGTAAGAGCCCGCTCCCTCAAGTATCGTCGCGCCATGGTTGCTGACGGAATAAATCGCCTCGCACACTGCCTTTCCTTTGTTGGTGACAACAAACAGCGTCTGCTTCTGATACCGCTTATACAGTATGTGCAGCACCTGCGTGGAAGCATACTGAAAGATAATCGAATACAAGGCCTTGTCCCACCCGAACAGCAGGCCCGCGACCAAAATAATCACCGCGTTTAATCCCAGAACAATATTCCATGAATCCACCCCGCTCCTGGTCGAGAGATAGATGGATATAAAGTCCGTCCCGCCGGTCGTCGCGTTCATCATCAGGCACAGACTGATGACAAAGCCGTTAATCATCCCGCCGAATATGCTGATCAGCAGGATATCATATGTAATGACATGCGCCGGAATAATATCCGTAAGGACGCTGGTCAGAACAATCATCAGGCAGGAATACAGCGTGAATTTCTTTCCGATAAAACGGAAGCCGATATAAATGGGAAGCGCATTCAATATCAGATTGACCAGCGTGTAAGGCGGCTCGACATGCAGAAAGCTTTCGGCTGCCCGCTGAATCAATATCGTCAGCCCGGTCGCGCCGCCGGGATACAGGCCGCCTGTCCGCACAAAGGTTTTGATATTGACCGCCATAAGCAGGGCCGCAATACATATTACGACAATTCGTTTTCCGTCCTTTTTCAAATCAAAGCTCATATCCGTTTACCCCAGCTCTATCTTTTCATTTGCAATATCGGAGATTACTTCAACCAGAAATGCATGCTCTCTCTCCAAAACCCGCGCTGCCAGCACCTCGGCCGTATCGTCCGGCAGGACCGACACCGTTGTCTGCGCAACGATCTCGCCGCTGTCATACTCGGCGTTGACACGGTGTATGGTGACGCCGGTCTCCTGCTCATGCGCCGCGATAACGGCCTCGTGGACATGAATGCCGTACATCCCCCTGCCGCCGTACTTGGGCAGCAGCGCCGGATGAATATTAAACACACGGTTGTGATACCGATTCAAAACGGACGGATGCAGCATCCGCATATATCCTGCAAGAAAAATCATGTCAATCTGATACTCTGCCAGAACCTCCAGTATCTTTTCCGCCAAAGCCTCCTCGCTTCCAAGGAGCTTCGCGCTCAGATGATAATGGGGAAGCCCTTCCCGCCGCGCCCGTTCCAGCGCCATCGAATCCTTATTGTTGCTGATTACCACTGCCACCCTCGCACGGATCCGGTTCTGCTTGCAGCCGTCGATGATCGCCTGCATATCGCTGCCGCCGTGTGACGCAAATACCGCAATATTCATTTGTTCCTCCATTCCGAAGCTGTCCGCTTCCTGTCATATTGTCTATAGTATAGCATATATTTCCATTTCGATACATACAAAAAAAAGCAGGCCCGGCAGCCTGCGTTCAAAGAAAATGCGGCAAGCCTGACAGCCTGCCGCATTTTCCATCCCAACCGGTTCTGCGGTTGTCGCAATTTCCTTTATTCATCCTGTTTTCCGGAAACGGAGATATTTCCCATGTCCGTGCTGATTTCTATCCTGCCCAGGCCGCTTCCGCGGCTGGAATAACGGGTGCCCTCCTTCCGGCCGTTTACCCGTACGCTGCCCAGCTCTGCCTCAAGATCCAGATCATATCCGGTAAGCGGCTGCGCCGCGTCGACCACGGTATCTCCGATATCCGTCTCGATTTCCAGGCTGTCGAAGGTACAGTCCTTCAGCTTTACGTTGCCCACGTCGCTGCCGCAGACAGCGTCGCCAAGCGCCGTATCGTCCACCGTAATATTGCCTGTATCGCTGTCAATGCTTGAGCTGTCAAAGCCGCACGCACTGATTTCAACATTGCCTACGTCCGTATCTATGCCGCACTTGGCAGCCTCAATGCCTGTCATCTCAATATTGCCCACGTCAATTCCGACGCTCACCGTCTCCATGGCCGTTCCCTGCGGAATTGTCACATGCAGCGCCGCTTTGTTTCTGCCGGCGAAAAAGTTCCAGCCCCATCCTCTTTTTACAGTCTGCTTTACATAGAGCGTGCCGTTTTTCACCTCGCAGGCCAGCTCAAGCCCTTTTGTATACTCAAATTCGACCTGATAAGCGTCCCCCGTCTCAATCCGCAGATCCAGCACCTCCGCATCTATATTGATGCTGTCAAAAGCCTCCAGCGCCTGCTCGTCGGCGGTTGATTCGCTGATTTCCATGCCCCCGGATCTTTTCGCCTCTTTGTCAAATATGCCCGCCCCCATGATGTTCACGGCCGTTCCTATAATGATGCAGCACACCGTGACTACGGTAATCGCTATAATATATTTATTCTTCATTTCTGCCTTCCTCCTTCCGCAGCTTTCCTTATTCACGATACATGGTTTTAATCAGCGACTCAACGACTCCTGCTATCACCCACACGATCCATGTATAATGCCAGTGAAACGTCAGAAAGCTCCAGCACAGGTAAATACATGTCACGCTGGGCCAGTAAACCGACATAACCGCTTCCACGGTCTTGTTGTTATACCGCACCTGCCGCTGCGACGGCACAAATGCCGCACCCATGGTGTCGCTCTTATTCAGGGATAATACCGTCGCATATCCGCCGCCGATATTTCCTGCCGCCACAAACAGAAATACGCCCACGCCGACAATAATAAACATCAGCACATTCGTAAAGCCCACGCTCCATGAAAGCATGCCGAATATCATATGCGGCAATACGCTCAGGATACAGAGAATCACGCCAATCGTGATCATCATCGCATGCGTCATGCGGAAGCTCTCCCGCTGATTATGCACATACTCCGCCGTTGCAAAGCTTATGCTGCATTGGTGGGTCTTGAAATATTCCCATTTCCCCATTGTGATTCCCGAAAACACAAACAGCCCGACAGCCACCGCGATCATGCTGAACATGAATACCAGCGCAAACTGCCCGCTTCTGCTCCAGCTGTCTCCCACCCTGACCAGAAAGCCGCATACGCTGATAATACACAGAAATACCCCCAATGCCCGCATATATCCCGCGCGTGCTTTGTCCCTGAGATACGCCTTTACCTCCTCGAGCGTGACCGTCTTAAAGCCGCCGATTTGTTCCTGCACCATCAGATTCTTTATGCCCAGATCCTCGGCGATTTCATCCAGATTCCCAAACTCCGATATCACAATGCCAATCGCCTCGTTCTCGGTCCTGCCCTCATTTCTAAGCTCCGTATATTTGTCCTCCATCATCTGCCACAATTCATTCTTGGCCTTTCTGGTTTCCGCTGTGTTTGGGAGCTTCGCAAACATTGTCTCCAAATAGTTACTGATTGTCTCCACTATAATTCCCCTCCTTTATAAAGCGTTCCACAACTTCCTTCGTCAATGCCCATTCCGCGCATTTTTCAAGGTAATACGCCCGCCCCGGCTCTGTTATGCGGTAATACGTCCTGCGCCGCCCGTTCTCCGTGTTATCGTTGAAGGACTCGATATATCCGTTCTTCTCCATACGTGTGAAAGCCGAATACAGCGTTGTCTCCTTTATCAGGTACTTCTCCTGCGACAGGCTCTTAATCTGCTTGGAAATCTCGTATCCGTAAGAAGGCCCCTCCAACAGCAGATATAAAATCATCGTGTCATTATACCCGCGTATCACATCACTGCTGATACTGTTCATGTGGCTTCATCCTCTCCCTTCTGCCCCTTAGCGGGTGCGTGCTACGGCTATCGTTGGTATGTCTGTCGTTGCTACGTCTATCATGCTATGTCTGTCGTGGTATTAATATAGCACAGCGCCTCCGCCATGTCAATACGCAAAAGCAAATTTATTGATTCCGTGAAAGATACCGGAAAAATCAGATATTAACTCCCCCCAAAGGCGCCGGCGCCACTTGACAGGAGAAGCAAATCGTGTTATATTCGTTCAAAAATGAATAGTACAAATTTGAAGCAAAAGCAAACCGACACAATTCACCGTAAAAAGGAGACTGATAATGAATATGAGCATGGACTTTGCCCGAAAGGTGTCTCTTGCATACAGCGCGGCATGCAAGCCTTTATGCCAGGAGCTCGGGCTTCCTCAGACCGCGTTTGACATACTGATGTTCCTTGCGAACAACCCGGACTACAACACGGCAAGCGATATTGTCGAAGTACGCAAAATCAAGGCGAACCTGGTATCGGTTAATGTCGATAAGCTGGTGCGGAAGGGCTATCTGGAGCGTGAGACGCTCCGGGGCGACAGACGAAAGACGCAGCTGACCTGTACGGAACAGGCGGCACCGATCATAGAAAAAGGCCGCCGCCTGCAGACATCCTTTGGGGAGCGGCTTATGACAGATATAGACGCACAAACGCGTCAGGCCTTTTGGGAGGCCATTCGCAGGATTGGCAAAAATCTGGACACGATATTGGAAGGAGAGAATTGATATGGAATGGCTTTTTATCATTGCAGTAACTTTTTTTGCGGGCATGGGCGCCGGACTGGGCACAGGATTTGCGGGTATGAGCGCGGCGGCCGTAATCAGCCCGATGCTGATAACGTTTCTCGATATGGACCCCTATATGGCCGTGGGAATCGCGCTGTCATCGGATGTGCTCGCAAGCGCGGTATCCGCGTATACCTATGGAAAAAATAAAAATCTGGACGTCAAAAACGGATTGCTTATGATGATAAGCGTACTGTCCTTCACCGTTGTCGGCAGCTACATCGCCAGTCTGGTTCCGCCCGCCACAATGGGAAATTTCTCCGTGCTGATGACCTTTTTGCTGGGAATTAAATTCATCGTCCGTCCGGTAATGACCACGAAGGAGTCCATGCAGGGCGTTTCGGCCAAAAAAAGAGCGGTACAGTCCATTCTGTGCGGCGTTCTCATCGGCTTTATATGCGGCTTTATCGGCGCGGGCGGCGGCATGATGATGCTGCTCATCCTGACGACCGTGCTCGGCTACGAATTAAAGACCGCCGTGGGCACAAGCGTATTTATCATGGCGTTCACCGCGTTTACAGGCGCAGTCTCACACTTCGCAATCGGCGGTGCGCCGGACTGGCTTATCTGGAGCCTGTGCGTTGTGTTCACCCTGCTGTGGGCAAGAATTGCCGCCGTATTCGCCAATAAAGCGACGCCCAAAACCCTCAACCGGGCAACCGGCATCGTCCTTGTAATTCTGGGACTGGTTATCTTTCTGTTTTCGCAGGTGCGCTGACAGCCAAAGGGCGTCAGGGAAGCAAATGCTCTCCCTGACGCCCTTTCCTGCGCTCAGCTTACGCTACTTTCTTCAGATACGCCGTATACGCATACAACACCTGCCCGTTCAGCACCACCTTCGACCAGCCGTTGTTGCCGATACCGACACGGAATACCATATCGCCTGCATGAATCGGAACGACAATCGTATCGTCGCTGTCCGTGCTGGGCACCGTCCGCAGATTAACAACCGACGCAGCTGTCACGACCTCATAAACCTCCGTATACTGCACGTTAGCCGCCGTGTCTGCCTGCACGGGCGGCGCTCCGCTTGTGTCTTTGGCCTGTGCGGCCTCCGTATAGTTAAAATACGACAGATTCATATCAACCTCACCGTTGATACCCGCAATCGCCGCTTTATTCGTATACTGCCACATCGCATGAACGCCGGTATAGGTGCATGCCGGTGTTATCGGGAACGGATCCGTCGGATACCATGAAACCCATACCTTATACCGGTTCAAAACTGCCATATCCCAGTCCTTGCTGCCTGTCATCTCGCTCTTGGACGCATAGAACATCGGCGTGTAGCCTCTGGCCGCAATCGTGTCCAGGAACTTGACCGCCAACGCCGTCCTCACGGACTTGTCCAGCCCGTGCTGTCTGCTCGAGCTGTCGCGGAAGCCCTCGCAGTCAAACGCCACCGGGAACGTGATCTGATACTTGTCGATCAGATTCGCGGTAAACTGCGCCTCCTCTATCGCCTCTGCCTCCGTAACCGCGGAAGAGAAGAAATATACGCCGGCCTTGATGCCGACCCGCTGCGCCTCCTGTAAATTATACCGCGCATAGGGATCCTCGTTGAGCACGCCCGTCGCCTGTGTGCGGTAGCCCACCCGAATCATCGCAAACTGTACGCCCGACGCCGCCACCAAATCCCAGTTAATCTCTCCCTGATACCGGGAAACGTCAATGCCAAGCGCCGGCTGCGGCACCTCTGCCGGCGCCGCGTTTACACTCAGCTGCGGTACTGCCGCGGCCGCCACAATCATAAACGCCATCAAAAGCGCCCAGAATCCCGCCATGAATTTGTTTCTTATGTACTTCATATAACATCCTTTCTCTAAAACGCAGTGCCTGCACTGCTCATTGCCTACCCGGACATTATATCACGCTTTTCTCCCAAAGTATAGTGCTTCCGGAATCTTCCTCCGCTCCCGCCAAAGCATTTGCACCAACCGGCATACAGCCCGCCGCTTATCCCAGCATCCCCCCGAGCATCCCGCTCCCGAGACAGATAAACAGCGTCGTAATGCTCGCGTTGCTCAGCAGGGTGAAGCCCTGCTCGACAATCATGGAGATTCCGCATATAATCAGGAAATATGCCGCCCCCGCTATCATTCCCCACAAAAAACGCCGGCTCGCCGCCCCTTTGGAAAAGAACAGCCCCGCAAGCAGTGAAGAAATGCAGTAGATGGCAATAATGCAGATTTCAACCACACTTTCATTGAGGGAAAACTTGTACAACAGCGCCGCTACCACCATCAGGAGAACTCCCGTAATCAGATAGGACGCTATCAGGCACTTCATCAGCGCCACGATTCTCTCCGTACTCAAGACCGATTTCATAGATTATACCCCCTGTTTTTTGGATTCTGTCTTGTATTCTGATAGTATCACTGTTATAATCTATGCATATATCAGTGCAGAAATGCCTGTAATCAAAATCTTTTTATAAAGGAGTGGTTTGGTCTTGGATACCTCTGGTGCCATACAGCTTGTAGTGATTGTAGTGCTTTTAGCGCTATCTGCTTTTTTTTCATCGGCGGAAACTGCCTTAACAACAATCAGCATGGTTAAGGTGCGCGCGATGCTGGAAGAGAATCCCAGCGGACGCGTCCGCACACTTCAAAAAATTCTCGGCAACAAAAGCAAACTGGTCAGCGCAATTCTCATCGGTAACAATATCGTGAATATCAGCGCCTCCTCTCTTGTGACCTCACTGGCCATACGGCTCTGGGGAAACGGCGCAGTCGGCATCGCAACCGGCGTACTCACCTTATCTGTTCTACTGTTCGGCGAGATTGTCCCCAAAACATGGGCTATGTGCAACAACGAAAAACTATCCCTTGCCTATGCAAGAATCATTTATTTTCTGATGCAGGCGCTCACGCCCGTTATATTTATTATTGATAAAATATCCGGTCTTTTCCTGAAGCTTCTGCATATCGATTCCTCTGCCCGTGCGATTATGACAGAGACCGAGCTGAAGACTTATGTCGACGTCAGCCACGAGGACGGCGTGATCGAGCAGGAAGAAAAAGAACTGATCTACAACGTGTTTGAATTCGGCGATTCTGTTGCAAAGGATGTGATGATACCGCGCATCGATATGACAACGATTGACGTCGAAACCTCCTATAACGAGCTGCTCGAGCTGTTCCGGCAGTCCATGTACACGCGTATCCCCGTCTACGAGGGGGATATCGACAATGTTATCGGTATTGTAAACGTAAAGGATTTCCTTCTTGTAACGGATCACGAGGGCTTCCGTATCCGTGATATTATGCGGGAGGGCTACTATACATATGAGTATAAAAAGACTGCGGATCTGCTGCTGGAGATGCGGCGCAGCGCTTCCAATCTGGCGCTTGTCCTGAATGAATACGGCGCTACGGTCGGTATGATTACGCTGGAGGATCTGCTGGAGGAAATTGTCGGTGAAATCCGCGACGAGTACGACGCGGACGAGGATGAGCTGCTCAAGACAATCGGCGAACGCGCATATGAAATCAGCGGCAGCATGAAGCTGGACGACATCAACGACGCACTTGGCACCTCCTTTGATTCCGAGGATTACGACTCCATCGGCGGTATCATTATCGAGCTTCTGGACCGCCTGCCCACAGAGGGGGAATCGGTTGTGACTAAAGACGGTGTCACGCTGACGGCAAAGCAGGTCGACAAAAACCGTATCGAGCTGGTCGACATCCTGCTCCCCCCGCCGGACGAAACAGACGAGGATACGGATACACCGCACGAGGGAAACACACCCGCGTAGCAGCGTTTATTGAAAAAGAAGTCATACCTTTTGACACCCTAATCTTAAAAAGAATATGCGACAATCGCAGCGTTATCAAGAAAGAATGTGCGACAATGTGAATCATTAAGACAAAAAGCGAAGCTATTTTGCTTCGCTTTTTGCAACCGGGTGCGCCGGCACCCGGTTTTTTTACATATCCGCATAAAACCGATATGTATTCATAATCTCCTCCGGCACCTCCGCCGTCTTCTGAATCGCTTTTATCTTCAGCTCAAACTCCTGCTTCTTCTTCTGGGCATTACGGATGCTCCGTGCCATCGCAATCTCATAAGGCCGCTGGGCATTGAGCTTGGTACGAAGCGACTTCTCATACGGACAATAGGTCGCCAGCAGCTCTCTTGCCACCTTGTTGAGCTTCATGGAGCCGTTCGCTTCGCTCTTGATCCAGTTCTCATAGTCAATCAGGAAGATTTCACGGGTATTATTCCTTCCCTTCTGAATCTGCAGCTTAAGCTTCTCCCGCGCCTCATCCGACAAATCCCGGTTTTTGCGGTAAAACTGTATATAATCCATATATTCGGAAGTCAGTGATCTTACCTTTACGTCGTTCCATGCCATACCCTGTATGCATCTGCACAGCTCCCAGCGGAACCGGCCGAACATCTTGACCATCATATCGTCGATATTGCTGTTGGTCATAATCGGGAAACAGAAGCGTCCCGGCGTTCCCTTATTCTTTCCGCCCACCTCCTGCCACATGGATGCGTTCAGGCCAAACAGGGGCATCAGAATAATATCCGGATATACGTTCTTCATCACCGTCTCGTTGATAATCTTCAGATTGCTGTTGGAGTAGATAACCTCCCTGTAAAATACGGAATAGTCAATCTTGAGCAGCTCCTGAACGCTCTCGTTAATACGCTTTTTCGTTACCAGGATCTTATCGAGCGTCCCGTAGATTGCCTCCTTGTACAGAACCGGCATATATGCGGAGGGATGCCCGTATACGGTACGCGTATTGCTCATCTGCATGTTCATAATCTCGTACTCGACGCGCTTATCCATATCCTCGAGCAGCGCCTTCTGCTGCTTCTCCGTAATATCGCCCTGCTTCTTGAGCGTCCTGAGGTTTTCCGCATAGTCCTCGTCAAACTCGCTCTTGGACGGATCCCGCTTGCCCTCATATATCATATCAAGCCATTCCATCATCGTAACAACCTTGCAGGGCCCTTCATTCTGCTCCGGCTCAATGCTGCACAAAAACTCCAGGTGCTCCGGATTGAGCAGACGCTCGTCGAGAAAACCGAAGTTCATAAACAGCTCCACTGCCTTGGGCGGCGCAATCAGACCTTCCTTGATGCGGCGATAGCAGGACAGGTACAGCCTGAATACAATCGGCGTAACAGTCTTTTTCGCCTTCCGCACGTCATCCTCCACCGACAATCTGTCCGGCACCGTAATCAGATATTCTATGTTGTTCCTGAGCGCAGCCTCATCCGCCTCGCTGAGCGCGCCGTATTTTATAATCTGCGCCATGGAATTTGCAAGCGATGCCACATCCTGCTTAATCTCCGCTTCCCGCTCCTCCTTGGACTTCTTCTGCTCCATCAGAAGCTTTTCGGATGCGATGCTCGCCATCCGGTTCTGCAGCGCCGCCGCGTCAAAGGCCGGCAGATCCGCCACCAGCTTCTGCAGCTCCTTATGCTGCAGGCTCATCTCATCAATAATTTCTGACAGGAGTGTCAGAAGTTCCATCGGAACGTCGTCCTTCTTCTTAATCTCCACTGCTTTCGCGCACAGATACTCGAAAAGGTTGTGGTGCGGACGCAGTGCAATCAAATCCATCAGCCGCTTGTTGTATTCCACCATCGACGCGCACTCGTCCTTCATGGAAGCCGCCAGCGAAATAATCTCGTTCACCTGAAAGCTGACCATCTCCTCACTGTAGGAGAAATACTGCTTGTTGGCTGAAAGCGGAATCTTCGCGCCCTCCTCATAATAAGCGACCCTGTATTCGTTAATGTCCTGCAGCCCCTCGTAAATCTGCAGCTCATCCAGCTCCCCAATCGCCGTCGCAGGCAGCTCAAAGACCTTACTGAACCGCAGATATTCCTCATAGCCCCGCTTGGCAAAGGAGAAAAGCCGCTCCGCATCGTCTGCCAGGCTGTTCTTGATCCTTGACAGCTCTACCGCGTATTTAAACTGGGAGGATATCATAATCGCACGATAATCCAGACTCTTTGCGATGATATTGCGAAGGGTATCCTCCCCCGTAACCGGAAGCGCATAGACAACGGAATCTTCTATTGCAAGATAGCTTGCCGTATAGACCTCCGCATTCATATCATTCAGGGCCAGATAAGAGCCTTGCGGCCGGACCATCCGGATACAGTCGCCAATCATCAGCACCTTTCCCGAAAGCACAATCCCGAGCTGTTTCAGCTCATCACCCTTTTTAAATATTGTCTCGCCCTTTTTGACGGCATTTTTTCCGATTTCTTTCAGCATTTTGTCCCTCCACCTTATGAAAAATCAAACCTCATGCAAGTCAACAAACATCATTTCCTCCGGAAACGGCGCTCCCTCACTGCATACGCATACCGTGTAGTCCGTTATCGTCTCGTATATTCTGATTGGATACAGGCAGTCTCCCTCTGCACGGATATTGTGATAATCCGCATCCGTCACATACCGGCTGACGCCCGCGCCAAGCCCGCGCCCCGTCAGCTTCACACAGCTCTCCTTGGCCGTCCACATCCTGTAAAAGCATTCTGTCCGCGCCGCGTCCGTGTCCAAACCGACAATCCTGTCATATTCGTCCTCCGCGTAAAACCGCGCCGCCGTCTGCAGCCTCCATGGACGCCTCTTCTGTATATCGGCGCCGACCGGCGTCTGTGCGGCCGCGCAGATCACCCAGCCCTCCGAATGCGATATCGAATACCAGAAATCCACCAGTCCCTTTATGTGGGGCTTCCCGTATTCGCCGTATATGATTCGGGCCTGCTGCCACTGTTTTTGACTGCGGCCGCTCTGCAAAAAAGCATAACGAAGAAGCAGCCCTGCCGAGATGCTCCGCAGATATTCTCCGCCGTGTCTTACGGCGGACAGCCTCTCCTGTCTGTCCCTGTCCAGCAGCGGTATCCGCCGCGCGGCATCCGTTTCCAGAACTGCCGCCGCATATATTCTCAATTCCTGCATCCTCTGCACCATAGAGTTACCCCGGGAAACGAAACCGGGGTAGAGAGTTTGTTTATTATATCTTTTATTGTAAAGCGATTCTCGTTTGAAGTCAACAATTAATACATCAAATACTTCTTCATTGTCTGGAGCGCATTCTTCTCAAGCCGCGACACCTGGGCCTGTGATATGCCGATATACTCCGCGACCTCCATCTGTGTCTTTCCCTCAAAAAAACGCAGCTTAATGATCTCATTTTCACGCTCATCCAGCCGCTTCATCGCCTCGCTTAATGAAATATTCTCGACCCAGTTCTCCTCCTTGCATTTCTTGTCGCTGATTTGGTCCATCACATAGAGCGTATCCCCGCCCTCCGTATATACCGGCTCGTATAAGCTCATCGGGTTCTGAATCGCGTCCAGCGCATAGACAATATCCTCCTTGGAAATGCCGATTTCCTCAGAAATCTCCATAATGGTCGGCTCACGCAGATTTTTCTTTGTCAGGTTTTCCTTGGCATAAATCGCCTTATAAGCCGTATCCTTCAGAGAACGGCTCACACGTATCGGGTTACTCGAATCCCGCAGGAAACGGCGAATCTCGCCGATAATCATCGGAACGGCATAGGTGCTGAACTTTACGTCCAGACTGGAATCAAAGTTGTCAATTGCCTTTATCAGCCCGATACAGCCTATCTGGAACAAATCGTCCACATTCTCGTTGGACTGCGAAAACCGCTTAATCACGCTTAACACCAGGCGCAGATTTCCTTTAATATAGGCCTCACGCGCTTCCTGGTCGCCCTGCTCTATCCGCGCAAAAAGCTCCTGCTTTTCCTCGTTTTTCAGTATGGGGAGCTTCGCTGTATTTACACCGCATATTTCAACTTTACCCTGTGCCATTTCCTATACCCTCCTAATATTTCATGCCACGGACAGACTTACAGCCTGCCATGACATATGTACCGGAGCGGTATAAATACGAGGTTCTCAGCTCACCATTTCTTTCTTCAGACGCTTCATAATCTTCTTCTCCAGACGGGATATATAGGACTGCGAAATCCCAAGATAGTCCGCAACCTCCTTCTGCGTCATCTCCTTGTCATTATATTTCCCGAGGCCGAAGCGCAGCATAATGATTGTCTGCTCCCGTTCCCCAAGCCTCGATATTGCTTTCTTGAGCAGATTGCGTTCAACCTCGTTCTCAAGGTCGCGGTAAATCACGTCCTCATCCGTTCCCAGAATATCGGACAGCAGCAGCTCGTTCCCATCCCAGTCCACATTCAACGGCTCGTCAATGGAGACCTCGAGCTTCGTCTTGTTATTTCTTCTCAGGTACATCAGAATTTCATTCTCGATGCACCGGGACGCGTAGGTCGCCAGCTTGATATTCTTATCCCGGTTGAATGTATTAATAGCCTTTATCAACCCGATTGTCCCGATAGAGATCAAATCCTCTATGCCAATGCCCGTGTTGTCGAATTTCTTCGCAATATAGACGACAAGCCTCAGATTGTGCTCTATCAGCGTGGCGCGCGCCTGCGTCGCCTCCTCCGTATCCAGGGCGCTGATCGCCTCGTTTTCCTCCTCCGTATCCAGAGGCGGCGGCAGGATTTCCGAGCCTCCGATATAGTGTATCTCCTGCCGGCACTCCGCGCCTCTGCCCGCCTGGCGGCAGTCCCTTTTTCTCATAGAAACTCTCATTCTCCCCGGTAAATATACATTCAAAACCATTTCGTTCCTCCTCATTATTATCCCTCTTCGTTAAAATAATCCCTGATTCAATATCATTTGATACGAACCGTCTTTGGAAAGTTTTCCCTTGTACAGCGCGACCACCGCATCCTTCTCGACAATCTGCCTGTCACCCTTCCAAATCACCAGCTCGTCAACTGTTGTTCCCTCGAGAATTCCGTGTTCCCTGCCGATGCTGTGAAACGGAATAACCTTGTATTTCTGCGGCCGCGCCTCCAGCCACAGCCTGGTCGTCGCATTCTCCTCGATAATGGACACCGGCCTGCCGCTGACAGGCTCCGTCAGGGAATTTCCCGTATCAAAGAGCGCCTTCAATTCGACATTTTCCCCGTTTTCGCTAATGGCAACCGGATAAATCCGCTGTGCGCGTTTCTTCATCTGATAGCCTGATACCAGCATGATCAATCCGGTAAATATTACCGGCGTAATGCTGCGGAGACTGTCTGCCGCGCCAAGCCGTTCCACACACATATCCAGCTTCGTATATACAAACGCCAGCGCATGAAAATAGACGATATTCATCGTCAGCTCCTGCACGCGCGGCCCTGCCGCAATCAGAAACATTCCGGCGTCGATTGCCAGCACTGCCGCAATATATAAAATCCCGTATTTTATCCCCAGAATCAACACCAAAACGGCGCCCGCCCCGCCCAGAGCCGCTGCCGGCACAATCCGCCGCAGCGCCACCTTTTTCCCCTGTAAAAACAGGGTGAGCGCAAGTATCATCGCATCCAGTACAGCATTTTCTATCCAATAAACATCCAGGTATATCTCATAAATTTTCATCACCTCCCGGCCTGTTCTCTGTAATGAAGACCTTTTCAGTATACAAAAAGCCCCATGCTTTTTTTGTCAAAGCATGGGGCTTAATTATGTTTATTTTTCGACTTTATTTTTATCTCTTTAAGAAATCCGGAATCTTGATGGACTGCTCCTTCACATTGCTTCTGATATCCGCGGGCGGCTTAATGCCTGTCAGCGGCTTCATCGGAGCGCTGCCAGGTACGTTACCCGGCACGCTGGTCGGCGGTATCGGACGTGTACCCTGCAGTCCGGCCGGTGCCTGCGGTCTGGGTCTGACAGGAGTGGGCGGAACGCTCTTGGGCGCCACCGAGAAATTGCTGCCAAGCTTGCCCATCGGGCCTCTGCCTGCCACACCGGGCACAATACCGGTCGCGATCACCGTAACCGTGCAGGAATCCGCCATATCCTCATTGTACATCGCGCCAAAGATAACATTGATATCATCACCGGCAAGCTCCTGTACATAGCTGGCCGCGTCGTTTGCATCAAAAATGGAAATATCGCCCGAAATATTCAGGATAACGTCCGTAGCGCCGCTGATCGTCGTCTCAAGCAGCGGGGACTCCACCGCCATCTTGATCGCCTCGGCAGCCTTGTCCTCTCCCTTGCCGTAACCGATGCCGATATGCGCAATACCCTTGTCCTTCATAACGGTCTGTACATCGGCAAAGTCCAAATTAATAACGGAAGGCACATTGATAAGATCCGTAATACCCTGTACGGCCTGCTGGAGCACCTCGTCCGCCTTCTTCAGCGCGTCGGGCATCGTGGTACGCCTGTCCACAATCTCCAGAAGCTTGTCATTCGGGATAACAATCAGCGTATCTACATGGGATTTGAGCTTCTCAATGCCGGCCTCCGCGTTCGTCATACGGGTGCGGGCCTCGAACCGGAACGGCTTCGTGACAACGCCGACCGTCAGAATCCCCATCTCCTTCGCGATAGCAGCCACAATAGGGGCCGCACCGGTTCCGGTACCGCCTCCCATACCACAGGTAACGAACACCATGTCCGCTCCTTTAATGGACTCCTTAATCTCCTCGGAGCTTTCCTCCGCCGCCTTCTCGCCAACCTCCGGCTTCGCGCCTGCGCCAAGCCCCTTGGTGAGCTTCTCCCCAATCTGCAAAAGCTTTGGCGCCTTGCAGAGCTGCAAAGCCTGTTTATCTGTATTTACGCCGATAAATTCTACGCCTGTAATTGTCTCATCTATCATTCGGTTTACCGCATTATTGCCTGCACCGCCAACACCCACAACAATAATTCTTGCTGCAGCGTCTGTCTCGTTTGATCTTATCTCGAGCAAGTTTCCTTCCTCCTTCATAATTCCTTTTAAATGCCATCTAACTTATCATATAATTTTTTCAATGATTCCGCAACCTATTTTTTACTTTTCTTCTTTATTTTATGGTAAAGCACTAATTTTCCTGCTGGAAACTTACGCTTTTTTTATCAAAAGTATAGTTCTGCAAATCGAGCGTCCCTTTCCTGCCCGCAAGAGAAGGTAAAATATAGGGAAGCTGCATCAGCTTTTCGTCAAGATTTTCCAGCTGTCCTATGTGGACCTTCACGCCGCCGTAGCCCAGCGTCACATTATAGCTGCTGTCAAACTGGATTCTGTCACAGATGACGTCGTACTTGTTCAAAAGCTTTGTTATCGTGAGGATGTTCTGGAAAATATTGTCATTTTCCACCGGAAGCTTCTCGTACAGAATCACATGGTCAAAGGGAATGCCCGTCACCTTCGGAATACCCATGGTGGTCACCTTGGAGGCCTCGACCACCACGCCCTCATTGTCAAAGTACATATATCTTCCGAGATACTCCACGTATCCCGCCAAAGCCTTTTCATATACCGTGATTCGGATGGTATCGTTCGACTGCACCACGACATCCATGGTCTCCACAAAAGGGACGCCCTCGATTCCTTTATTCTTATACTTCATCGACAGATAAAGGGAATTGTCGCCAAAGGCGCCCTGCATGACCATCTCCTTAATCTCCTCGGCAGAATAATGCTGATTGCCGTCCACAATCACGTTTTTCACCGCGTAATGCGTGAGGACAAAGTACATTGCCAGCAGCATCACATTGATAATGCCGAGAAAAATAATGATTCTTATCTTGCGTCCTATATTCGGAAGCTTTTCTATATTCGCACCGTTCCTCATTTTAATACCTTCAAATCCTAATCGTAGCTTATTTTTGCGCCAAGCTGCGCGAAATCTCCCACAATATCCTGATAGCCCCTTTTGATGTAGCAGATGTCCGAAACCGTCGTTATGCCCTCCGCCGCAAGTCCCGCTATCACCAGCGCTGCCCCGCCCCGGAGCTCCTTTGCGATCACATTCCTGCCCTCGAGCGCCGACCCGCCCGTTATCACCGCCGTGTCCTCCGACTGCAGCGCAAGCTTTGCGCCCATCCGCTGCAGCTCTTCCGATATTTTGAACCGGCTTGAAAAAATCGTTTCCTTTATCGTAAGGCTCCCCTGCGCCACACAGGCCGCCACCATCAGCTGTGACTGCAGATCCGTGGGGAAGCCCGGATATGCCATGGTCTCTATGTACGGCACATTCTTTAATGCGCCTCTCTCCGGCGCAAGAAGCGCCAGCCTGCCGCTCTCCTCGTCACCGGACAGTACGCCGCCCATACGGGTTATAATATCACAGACGCCTGCCAGATGGCCAATGGGCGTATTTTCCAGCACAATGCTTCCGCCCGCCGCAAGTCCCGCAAAGAGGTACGTCCCCGCCACAATGCGGTCGGGAATCACGCTGCAGGTCACACCGTGAAGCCGGCTGAGCGGTGTGCCCTTGATGATGAGCTTCCCCTGCTGTATGAAATCGTCCGGAACCGTAATATCGGCGCCCGCCCGGTTCAGGAAATCACACAGCGCCGTGATTTCCGGCTCCCTCGCCGCATTCCGTATCACAGTCGTGCCTCTTGCCGTCACAGCCGCAAGAATCGTGTTCTGGGTCGCGCCGACACTGACGGACGGGAATTGGATTTCCGCCCCCACAAGCTCATCCGCATATGCGTGGATATGGCTGCCCTCAATCCAGATCTGCGCCCCCAGACGCTCCAGCCCGTACAGATGCAGGTCTATCGGACGTTCCCCTATCACGCATCCGCCCGGATAGTCCACATAGACCTCTCCCAGACGGCCAAGCAGCGCCCCCATCAGAATGACCGACGAACGCATGGCGCCCACATATTTGGCCGGCATTCTGCTTTCGTTGATATGCCGGGCGTCGATTTCCATGTCGACGCCTGTTCCCGACAGGGAACCGCGCCGCCGCACGCTGCCGCCCGCAGACGTAATCAGCCTGCTCATGTACCCCGTATCCGTAATATCCGGACAATCCTCAAGCACACACTTATCCGGTATCAGCAGGCAGGCGGCAATCAGCGGAAGAGAAGCGTTCTTGGAGCCCTGTATCCGCACCGTCCCTTCCAGAGGACGCCCGCCCTCCATACGGATGAAACCGGCATTTTGTTTATCATGGGACATAGAATTTCACCACATAAAAATAGGAATTATATTATTATATGTAGCACACGTCCCATTGTTCCCTCTGTTATTTACAATTCTTGCTTACATTTAAAACAATGCCGATTTCTGACAGCAAAAACAATACTGACGACCCGCCGTAGCTGATAAACGGAAGCGTGATACCGGTATTGGGAATCGAATTGGTGACAACGGCGATATTGAGAATAACCTGTATCGCGTAATGCGCCATAACGCCGACGACCAGAAGCGCGCCAAACCGGTCTGCCGTCTTATTCGCAATCACCATGCAGCTCCATATCAGAACCACAAACAGCAGAATAATCATCATCGCGCCAAAAAGGCCAAGCTCCTCGCAGATAATGGAGAAAATCATATCATTCTGCGCCTCGGGAAGAAAGCCGCGCTTCTGCATGCTCATGCCCAGCCCCTTGCCCCATATGCCGCCCGAGCCAATCGCATACAGCGCCTGCAGCGTCTGGAACGCCCTGTCGGTGCTGTACGCCTCCGGCTCAAGCCATGCCTTGACTCTCGCCAGACGGAAGCTCGACGTCGCGTCCGCACCTGACGCATACAGCACCACCGCCGCGACCAGCGCAATCCCCACTACGCCGATAATAATAAACCACTTGTAATCCGGCACCGCCACAAAAAGCATCGCCACCGCGATTCCCATAACGATAATCGCCGAGCTCAGGTTATCCGAAATCAAATAGATCATTCCCGCGATAATCGTCGGCGGCACCAGGATGATTGCCAGCCCTTTGGGCGTGCGCAGGATATTCTTCCCCAGCTCCTCCAGACGCTCGATCACACTCGCCAGATAAACGATGATACCCAGCTTTGCCACCTCCGCGGGCTGCAGCGTCAGACCGATCTTCAGGTCAATCCATCTTGTCGCGCCGTTTCTGGTAACGCCAAGCGGCGTCAGCAGCAGCAAAACCAGCACTGCCGACACGATAAGCGCCAGATAGTCAAACCGCTGCCATACCCTGTACGGTATTCTCGATACAAAGAAAAGCGCTACAAATCCGAGCACGGTAGAAACAGCCTGCTTCTTCAGGTAAAAGGCCGGGTCATTATAATCCGCGCTTGCCACATAGGAGCTGGTGGAATAAATCATCAGCAGCCCAAAGCATACCAGAAACAGCACCACCGTCAGCAGCACATAGTCCATATTATGTTTTCCGTACCGGACTTCTCTCGGTCTTTTCGCCACGGTCTCACTCCTTCAACTGATTTACATAGTCCTTGAACTGCTTCCCTCTTATCTCATAATTCGGGAACATCCCCCAGCTCGCGCAGGCGGGGGACAGAAGCACCGCGTCTCCCGGCTGCGCCTCTCTTGTACATATGGCGAGCGCCTCCTCGAAGGTATCCGCGCAAATAATATCCTTTGGGGGGAATCCGCAGCGCTGCGCGCACTGTGCGATTTTGTCCCGCGTCTGTCCGATCAGCACCAGCTTCCGGACCTTTCCGTCAAAGGCGCGTATCCAGTCGTCATACTCGCTGCCCTTATCATATCCGCCTCCGATAAGCACTGTCGGCCTATCCATCGCCTTGATTCCCTGTATCGCCGCATCCGTGTTGGTTGCCTTGGAGTCGTTATAGTAGACCACGCCGGCCTTTGACGCCACATATTCTATCCTGTGCTCCACCGCCACAAAGCGTTTGATTGTCGCAAGGATATTGTCCATGGGAACGCCCGCGCTCATGCTGATTCCGATGGCCGCCATGACATTCTCTATATTGCACAGTCCGACCAGATTCATATCCGTATGAACATTTAACAGCGGCTTCGCGGCGCCGTCCTTTGCCAGCCAGATTTCGTCTCCCTCGTAAAACAGCCCGTCTTCAAGCCGCCTTGCGGAGGAAAAATAGACGACCGACGCGGGGCATCTGCTGCCAAACGCTCTTGTGTACGCATTCTCGTAATTGAGAATACAATAGTCGGCCTTTGTCTGATTCTTCGCCACCGCTTCCTTGGCGGCAATATAATTCTCCATTGTGTGATGCCGGTTGAGATGATCCGGCGTAATATTGAGTATCGCAGAGACCTGCGGATGGAATCGCTCAATCGTCTCCAGCTGAAAGCTCGAAATCTCCGCCACCGACACGGTCTGCTCCGTCATAAGCGGCGCGGCGGCCGTATAAGGATTGCCGATATTTCCGACGATATATACGCTGTCCCGATACTCCTGCATAATCTGTCCGACAAGGGAGGTTGTCGTCGTCTTTCCGTTGGTGCCGGTAATTGCCAGCACGCTCCCCTTCGCAAACCGGTAAGCAAGCTCTATCTCGCCCCATATCGGGATTTGCCGTTCCTTCATATATAATACAAAATCCGCGTCCGTAGGCACGCCCGGACTGAGCACAGCCAGCGAAAGCTCTTCCGCAAGCGCCTCCGGAAACGCGCCGACAATGATTCTGGCCCCGGTCTGTGCGCCGAGCTTCTCTGAAAGCTTTGCCCGGACCGCTTCGGGGTCTGTCTTTTCGTTTCCGTCATACACAATCGGCAGCGCGCCGTTTTTCTCCAGCAGCGCCGCCGAACCGATGCCGCTGATGCCCGTACCCGCCACCAGTACGTTCTTTCCGTTTAAATCCATCATCCTTCTCCTCACTTCCCTCGGCCTTTAACAGTTAATTATAGCCTATTTCCTCTAAATATGGAAGGATATTTTCAAAAAGCTGCCGCACAACCGGCGCGGCTATCTGCCCGCCGTAATACATGCCCTGCGGCGTATCGATAATCGCAAGCGCCATTATCTGGGGGTTATCCGCGGGCGCAAAGCCCAGAAAGGAAGCGATGTATCTCCCGCTTCCCCGCGGAAGCGTCTGGCTGGTGGCCGTTTTGCCGCCGACCCGGAAGCCCTCTACATAACCGTTCTTGCCGCCGCCGTTCTCAACAACCTGCTCCAGCACATATTTGAGCTTCTCCGTCGTCTCCTCGGAGACAATCCCCTCCGAAACCGGGTATACAAACTCCTCCGTCACCGATTGGTCGGGGCTCATTACTTTCACGCCAAAGTGCGGCGTTACCAGCCTGCCGCCGTTTATCAGGCCGGCGACGGTCGTCATCAGGCGCAGCGGCGTTATCTGAAAAGACTGCCCGAACGAAATCGTCGCAAGCTCCACATTCCCGATATCCTCAAGCTTATGCATAATGGTAGCTGCTTCTCCGGGCAAATCGACGCCGGTTTTCTGCTTCAGTCCAAACTGGGTAAAATATTCATAATACCGCTCCGCACCGACCCTGAGGCCCACCGTAATAAATACCGGATTGCACGAGTTCATTACCGCGTGCGTAAAATCCTCCGCACCGTGCCCCGCGACCTTATGGCAGCGTATTTTTCTGTCATCCACTACAATAAAGCCCGGGCAGGAAAAGTTATCCGCAAGCGTCACGGCGCCGGATTCCAGCCCCGCGGCCGCCGTTATAATCTTGAAGGTCGAACCCGGCTCATAGGTATCGTTGATGCAGCCGTTACGCCACATTTGATTGAGCAAATCCTGTTTATTGTCGCCGCCGTCCGCATTCGGCGTTATCTGCGCCGCAAATTCATCAATCAGCACAAACGGTTCATTCAGGTCAAATTCCGGAACATCGACCATTGCGAGGATCTCCCCGTTGTTGACATTCATTACAATAATGGAAACGCCCGCCGCCTGCTTGGTCTCGTATGCCTGCTTCGCAAGCTGCATCGCGTATTTCTGGATATTGATGTCCAGGCTGATATACAGGTCCTTTCCCGCAACCGGCTCCTCCCTGCGCTCCCCCATGCCCTCAAGCTCGATGCCTCTGGCATCCGTAAGCGTCAGAATCTGCCCCTTCTGCCCGGTCAGATATTCCTCGTAGGAGACCTCCAGGCCGATAATGCCCTGATTGTCTCCGCCCGCAAAGCCCAGCACCTTGGACGCCAGATCTCCGTACGGATAATACCGCTTATAATCCTCATCTACCTTCACACCCGCAAGATCCATATTCCGTATCCGATCCCCGGTCTCCTTATCCACATTGCTCTTGATGCGCTCTCTGGCGCTGTATTTTTCCACACGCTTGCGCACATATTCCTCGGACAGCCCCAGCTCCCTGCTCAGAGTCTCGATCACCAGCTCCGGATCCGTAATCTGGCTGTGAATCACCGATATTGTGCATACCGTCTTATTATCCGCAAGGACCGTACCGGTAGCGTCGATAATCCGCCCGCGCGCGGCCTTGATATCCCGTTCTCTCTCATGCAGCATCTGCGCCAGCTCAGAATAATGCGCCGAGCACAATATCATCAGATAACCAAGACGCACCATCAATATTATCAGCACCAGTATGGACGCCGTGCACAGCACAAAGGTCTTCTTTTTCTGCACGGTCATATTTCTTCTGCCCGCATTGTTTTTGATCGCCATCTGCAGCCCTCAAAAAAGTAATTAATATAATCTATTATTCTTTTTTCAGGGATATGTATATCTTCGGCTGACGGCGGCATTTACGGGTTGCTTTCCCCCTGCTCCGAGGGCAGCGGCTCGACCCCGTGAACAGGCTCTGCCGGTTCCCCCGTCACCACATTGATCAGCTCTCCCGTAACCGGATCCACAATATTAAGCGGGGCTCCGGTCGTCGTCCCCGGCTGCTGTGCCGCATCGGGATTCTCCCCCTCGGGGGGCTCCGGCGTACCTTCCCCGGGCGTTCCCTCCCCGGGATTTTCTCCCTCAGGGTTCTCTGCATCCGGGTTCTCTGCCTCCGGTTCCGGCGGGACAAGGTTCTGAAGCAGATTATCCGCCTCCTCCTGCTCTGTAATCGTCATCTCCTCCGTCCTGCTGATATGCAAATAAGGAAGCAGCTCCGTAAGGATATTTTTCACAATGCCTGTCGCATAATACGCATGATCCTGAGCGGCTACATTCGGCTCATTGATTACGCAGTAAATCACAATCTCCGGATCGTCTACCGGCGCAAAGCCGATAAAGGAAACCACATAATGCTTGTGATCCCGCGGAACCTTCTCCGCGGTTCCCGTTTTCCCGCCAATAGCGTAGCCTGCCGGACGCGCGGATTTTCCGGTTCCCTCGGCAACCGCCATATACAGATACCTGCGCATCTGCGCTGAGGTGGTCTCCGAAACCGTCTGCTTCAAAACTCTCGGCTCAATATTCTTTACCGTATCTCCGTTGGAATTTACGATCTTGCTCACCACGTGCGGCTCATAGT
Organism: uncultured Lachnospiraceae bacterium; assembly: GCA_949948735.1. Classification (GTDB taxonomy): domain Bacteria; phylum Bacillota; class Clostridia; order Lachnospirales; family Lachnospiraceae; genus COE1. The sequence goes on from CATLGV010000003.1 coordinate 79,279, forward strand.
AATAGCCGCCGTTAATAACGGAGGAAAAGGCCGCCGCCATCTCTATCATGGTAACGTTATACCCCTGCCCGAAGGAGGATGTCGCAAGCTCCGTCTCCTTGAGCGTGTTCTCGTTGAATACCAGCGCAGCCGTCCGCGCTTCTCCCGCAAGGTCAATGTTGGTCCGCAGCCCGATGTTGAATATATTGTTGAATTTCAGCATATTGGCTGCACCGATGGCCTCGCCCATCTTCATAAACGCCACATTGCAGGACTGCTCCAGGGCCTGGCTCACGGTGAGCGTCCCATGCCCGCTTCTCACATTGCACTGGATATGACGGTCGGCGATGTCCAGTGCGCCGCCGCAGTCGTAGCTCTCATTCCCGACAATCCGCCCGCTCTCAAGCCCTGCGGCCAGCGTCAGCGCCTTTGCGGTAGAACCGGGCTCATAGGTATCGGAAATGCAGAAATTCCGCCAGAGCGTATTCAGGGTATCGAAATAGGTCTCGTTCTCCTGCATCTGGGCAATTTCCTCTTCGCTGTAGTATTCGGAAATATCCCGCGGATTGTTCAGGTCAAAATTGGGATAGCTCGCCATTGCCAGAACCGCGCCGTTGTTCGGATTCATTACAATGACGCCTGCGTCATAAAATCCCAGTCCCTCCCGGGCCTCATCCTTGTGCTCGTCATTAAACTGCTTCAGGTACTTCTCGCACATCGCCTGTATATTCGCGTCAATCGTTGTCACAAGCGAATTGCCGTCCACCGCGGCCACCGTCGTCCGCTCGAGCGTCACGTCATCGTTGAGAAAACCGTACTCTCTGCCGTTCGTGCCGTTAAGCACATCGTTATAGTATTCCTCAAGGCCGTAGGTGCCATTGTTGTCCGTCCCCGTAAATCCAATGACGTCACATGCCAGCGCATTGTTCGGATACCGCCGGATGTATTCCTCCTCAAACCACACGCCGTTGATTGTGCCTGTCTTTTTCTCCTTGTCCTTGGCCGCCGCTTCATTCTGCTCCGCTTTTCGGGTAAGAAACGGCTCTATCTCTTCATATGTCAGCCTTTTTTTCAGGACATAATACTGCGCGGCGGGATTCGCCTCGACATACGCGTTTAACGCGCTGCGCTCCAGGCCAAAGCATTCGCTCAGCGCGGCAAGCGTCGGCTCCTTGCTCTTCTCGTCGGAGAGCATCACCCTGCAGTCGAGAATGACATTATAAACCTTCTCGCTGGCCGCCAGTATTGTACCGTTTGCGTCGGTGATTGTCCCGCGCTTAAACGGCAGCGTCTTGGAATCATACCGCTGCTGCGAGAGGATCTTCTTCTGGTAATTGTCCTGATTGTCGCGCGATATCACATACAACCGTACCCCTAACCCCGCAAAAGCCAACAGGATGATCACCATCATCGCTGCCAGCTTCCTCGTCTTAATCTTCTGATGTCTGTGCGGCTGTTTATACCGTACACGCTTTTGCTTTTTTCTCCTTGCTTCTGCCATCCGCTCTCACTTCCAGTCTGTGGGCTGTTACCGCTTTACTCGGGAATATCGCTGTACTGTCGCACGTAATCGCTTCCTTCGCCGGAGTAGGTAATCACCTGCCCCTCCTTCGCGTATTTCATCCCAAGCTCATTTACCGCAATCCGCTTAATCTCCTCCAAATCCACACTGCTCATAATCTTTGTATACAGCTCGTCATTCGAAAGCTTCAGGTCATTCAGCTCGCTCTCAAGCCGGGAAATATTGTTGATGTGTCCCGTAATCGCCGACTGCAGCCCGATATACGATATCAGTACAACACAGGTAACGGCGAGCGCACATACCACAACCGCAATATATCCTATGTTCATCGGCGCCACCCTGACCTGACGGCGTCCGCGTGCCGTCCTGCGCGGCTGCGCTCTGTGCGCGCGCTGCGGCGCAGGGCCCGGCGGCGTTCTTCTGACAGGAGCCGTTTCCGCCTTTCTGACCGTGCTGCCGTCTATATAATTATAGTCCATTCTGTCAACCATGCCTTTCCAAATTTATATTCTTACAAAAACCCTCAGCTTTGCGCTTTTTGACCGTGAATTTGCCGCAAGCTCTTCCTCCGAAGGTAAAATTGCCTTTCTCGGGACCGCCCTGCCATAAGGAACCTTCCCGCATACGCACACCGGAAATTCCGGCGGGCAGGTACACGGATTCTCCAGCTCCCGAAATGCGTGCTTGACAATCCTGTCCTCCAGGGAATGAAAGGTTATCACGCAGAGCCTGCCGCCCAGGCTCAGCATGTTCACCATATCCTCAAGCGAATTCTGGAGCACCTCCAGCTCATGGTTGCACTCGATGCGGATAGCCTGAAAGGTACGCTTGGACGGATGGCCGCCCACAGCGCGCATCTTGGCCGGTATTGCCGCCTTTATCAGCTCATTCAGCTCATAGGTCGTCTCAATCGGCTTTTCCTTCCTTGCCGCCACAATATGCCTGGCGATATTCTTCGCAAAGTTCTCCTCCCCGTAGTCCCTGATTATCTTATACAGGTCGAGCTCACTGTACGTATTCACAATATCCCTTGCGGAAAGCTTCTGCCGCTGATCCATGCGCATGTCAAGCGGCGTATCGTATTTGTAGGTAAACCCCCGCTCCACCGTATCCAGCTGATAGGACGAAACCCCCAGGTCCAGCACGATACCGTCCACATGCGTAATGCCCAGCTTCCCCAGCGCCTGTCTGGCGTTGCAGTAATTATCCCTGACAATGGTTACCTTATCCCCAAACTCTGCCAGACGCTCTCCTGCCGCCGCTATCGCGTCGGCGTCCTGGTCAATGCCTACAAGCCGGCCTTTTTCTCCGAGTCTCCTGCAGATCTCGTATGCATGTCCGCCGCCGCCAAGCGTGCCGTCCAGGTATACGCCGTCCGCCTTTATCTCCAACGCTTCAATCGTTTCCTTCAATAATACTGAGGTGTGTTTAAATTCCATTTCTGCACCATGCCTTTCCAATGTCTGCAGTCCCTCTCATACACGCCCAAATGGCTTGTCCCACTGCCCTGCCGCACGCCGTCAGAGCATTAAGCCCAGCTGGGCCATGTGTTCCGCAATATCGTCCATATCGTCGTATTCGGAGGCATCCGTCCATCTGTCCTTACTCCAGATCTCTATCCGCCCGCCGACACCCACAAGCACGACGTCCTTGTCCAACGCCGCAAACTCCCGTAATACGGACGGTATCAGTATTCTTCCCTGCTTGTCCACCTCCACGCCGGCTGCGCCCGCAAGAAAAAAGCGGACAAACTTACGGGATTCCTTGTTCATAAGCGGTAAAGCCTTCAGCTTTTCCTCAAAAGCGGCCCACTCCGTGTTGTCGTACACAAATAAGCAGCCGTCCAGCCCCTTCGTTACCACGAAATCATCTCCGAGTATCTCGCGGAATTTGGAAGGGATAATCAGCCTGCCCTTGGCGTCTATCGTATGATTGTATTCACCCATGAACATGCCAATCACCACCACTTCGTACCACTTTGTTCCACTTTGCACCACTTTCCATTCATTTTACATGAAAACCATCGAAATAACAAGCTTTTATTTTTGTCGGAAAATGCCCGTCTGTGCCGTCCGTACAAAATATCGGGAACGGCTGCGCAAGATATAGTCCCTTACTTCTTTCCGCATACCATATTTCGTAATTTCGGGCACAAAAAAAAACAGCAAAAATTTTTTCAAATCTCTGCTGTTTATCAGGCGGAATCCATATGCCGCGCCTTACCCCACCAAGTCAAACAGGCTGATTTGATTGGATTCGGGTATATTGCCAAGCAGCCCCAAATCGCCCATCAAATCCACAATGGTCTTGGAAACCTTGGTCCTGCTCCTGAAATCATCCTTTGAGAGGAACGGCCCGTCCTTGGCCGCCTCCATAATCGCATCGGCCGCCTTCTCGCCAAGTCCGTCAATGCTGCTCAGAGACGGCATAATCTTCCCGTCAACAATCTGGAAATTTCTGGAATGGGCGCGGAAAATGTCAATCGGCAGGAATTCAAAGCCCCGCGCGTACATCTCCTGCACAATCCGCATATCCTTGAGCGTGTCCTGCTCCTTGTTGGTCAGCGTGTCGGCACGCCTCTTATAATCCGCCATATAGCGCTCCAGCGTGTCCTTACCCAGGCACATCAGCTCATAGGAGAAACCGGACGCCCGGATACTGAAGAAGGCACAATAATATGCCAGCGGATAATTCACCTTGCAGTAGGCAATGCGCCACGCCATCATTACATACGCCGCCGCATGCGCCTTCGGGAACATATACTGTATCTTTTTGCACGACCAGATGTACCAGTCGGGAACGTCATGCGCCAGCATATCCGCCTCCCACTCGGGCCATTTGTCGCATTTCCCCTTCGCAACGGTTCCTTTTCGTACCGCCTCCATAATCTTGAAGGACTCCTCAGATTCCAGGCCCATGCCGATCAGATAAGTCATTATATCGTCCCGGGTACATATCGCGGTGGAAATCGTCGCCTGCCCGCTTTTGATCAGCTCCTGCGCATTGCCAAGCCACACGTCCGTCCCGTGGGAGAGTCCCGCGATACGCACCAGATCCGAAAAGTACTGCGGCTGTGTATCGATAAGCATCTGCATCGCAAAGTCTGTGCCGAACTCCGGTATGCCCAGCGCACCCAGCCTGCAGCCCCCGATTTGCTCCGGCGTAATGCCCAGCGCCGACGTGTTCTGAAACAGCGACATGACATCCTTGTCATCAAGCGGTATCGTCGTCGGATCTATCCCCGTCAAATCCTGCAGCATGCGAATCATGGTCGGATCATCATGCCCGAGAATATCAAGCTTTAGCAGGTTGTGATCTATCGAATGGTAGTCAAAATGCGTCGTGACCGTGTCCGTCGTCATGTCGTTTGCCGGATGCTGCACCGGTGTAAAGGAATTGATCTCCTCCCCGACCGGCAGCACCACAATGCCGCCTGGATGCTGCCCCGTCGTGCGCCGGACGCCCACGCAGCCCTCCACGATGCGGTTAATCTCGCTGGTGCGCTTATGCTTACCGCGCTCCTCATAATAGTTCTTCACATAGCCGAACGCCGTCTTGTCCGCAAGCGTACCGATCGTGCCGGCGCGGAAGGTCTGCCCGTAGCCGAAAATAACCTCCGTATACTTGTGCGCCTTACTCTGGTATTCTCCCGAGAAATTCAAATCAATATCCGGCTCCTTATTGCCCTTAAAGCCAAGGAAGGTCTCAAACGGAATATCGAAGCCGTCCTTCTCGAGCTTCTCCCCGCAGTTGGGGCAGTTCCTGTCCGGCATATCGCAGCCCGCCATACCGGCAAACCGTTTCACATCCGCGGATTCAAAATCGCTGTAATGGCATTTACGGCAGTAATAATGCGGACTAAGCGGGTTTACCTCCGTGATTCCCGCCATGGTCGCCACAAAGGAGGAGCCGACGGAGCCGCGGGAGCCTACCAGATATCCGTCCTCAACGGACTTCCACACCAGCTTCTGCGCAATAATATACATCACGGCAAAGCCGTTGCTGATGATGGAATTCAGCTCCCGCTTGAGCCGCGCCTCGACGATTTCCGGCAGGGGATCCCCATACATCTCGTGCGCCTTGCGATAACAGATCTCCGTCAGCTGCTGGTCGCTGTTCTCAATAACCGGCGGACATTTGTCCGGTCTGACCGGCGCTATTCTGTCACACATATCCGCTATCATATTCGTGTTGGTAATAACGATTTCCTCCGCCTTCTCGCTCCCGAGATAATAAGCGAACTCATCGAGCATCTCCTCCGTCGTCCGCAAAAACAGCGGCGCCTGCTCGTCCGCGTCCTTAAAGCCCTTTCCCGCCATAATAATTCTGCGGTACACCTCATCCTCCGGATCCAGGAAATGAACGTCGCAGGTGGCCACCACCGGCTTGTGGAACTGCTCGCCAAGCTTCACCACCCTTTTGTTCAATGCAATCAGGTCCTCCTCCGAATGAATATCCCGATGCCGCTCGGAGGCAATCATAAACCGGTTGTTGCCGATGGGCTGTATCTCCAGATAGTCGTAGAACCGGACAATACGCGCAAGCTGTTCGTCGCTCTGTCCGTCAAGCAGCGCGCGGAACAGCTCGCCGGCCTCGCACGCGCTCCCGATAATCAGGCCCTCCCGGTGCTTCTCGATGAGGCTTTTGGGTATCAGCGGGCGCTTATAAAAATAGGTGAGATGCGACTCAGATATCAGCTTGTACAGATTAATCCTGCCGGTCTGGTTCTTCGCCAGGATAATAATATGATAAGAGTGCAGCTTCCGGACTGCCTCCACGCTACTCCTTCCAAGCTCGTTGAGCTCTGAAAGCGTGCTGATTCCGTCCTTTTTGAGCATCTCGATAAACTTCACAAAAATCTCGGCAGTGCACTCCGCGTCATCCACCGCCCGATGGTGGTTTTCAAGGGAAATGCCCAGGGTCTTTGCCACCGCGTCCAGCGTATATTTCGCCTGCCCCGTCAGCAGCACCCGCGCAGCCGCCACCGTATCCACATATGTAAAATCCACCGGTATCTGCTGGCGTCTGGCATTCTCCCTGATAAAGCCCACGTCAAAGCCTGCGTTATGCGCTACAAGCACCGCGTCGCCCACAAACGCCAGAAAACGCGGCAGAACCACCTCAATCGTATCCGCCTCAAGCACCATGCCGTCGTTGATTCCCGTCAGCTTCTCAATCTCAAACGGAATCGGCACCTGCGGGTTTACAAAGGACGAAAAGCGGTCCGTAATCCTTCCGTCCGCCACCTTCACGGCGCCGATCTCTATAATGCGGTTACTGACCGGAGAAAACCCTGTGGTTTCAATATCAAACACAACATAGGTCCCGTCCAGGGACTGCCCCTTTCCGTCCGTTACAATCTGTTTCAGGTCATCGACCAGATACCCCTCCACGCCATAGAGGATTTTGAAATCATCATCCGGCGAAAGCGCGTGATTCGCATCCGGAAAGGACTGCACACAGCCATGATCGGTAATGGCAATCGCCGTATGCCCCCACTTTTTGGCGCGCTTGATAATATCCTTTACATCCGATACGCCGTCCATATCGCTCATCTTCGTATGGCAGTGAAGCTCCACCCGCTTGCGCGGGCTGTTATCCATGCGGGCGGTCGTAAAGTCGGGAATCTTCTTGAGTCCGACCACCGTGGCAATCGTCAGCTCTCTGTCAAAGGTATCGTTTACCGTCACGCCCTTCACCTTGACAAAAGCGCCCTCCTTCAGGCCCGCATAAAGCTCGTCAAGCTGTTCGTTGTGTACGAACATTTTGACCTTGATGGTATCGGTAAAATCCGTTATCTCGAAGCTCACAATCGTCTTTTCGTTTCTGATTTCGCGCTTGTCGAGGGTACGCACCTTGCCGCGGATGACAACCTCGCCCATCTCACCCCAGATTTCTTCTATGTTGATGGCGTCCTCCTCAAAATCGCGCCCGTAGATTACGTCGGGATTATCGGATTTCTTCGGCAGCCGCCGCTGGAAGCCTTCTCCCTTCCCGGACTGCCGGCCCCTGCCTGATGCCTTTTCCTCTCTCCCGGCAGTCTGCCTGCCTGATGCCGAAGCCTTCACGACAGGCGCCTTTACAGCGGAAGCCGCCGCGGAATCCCCCTGCGCAGCATCCGCAGAAGCCGCCGTACCCTCCGCGCCCGCGGCAATACGGCTTCCGATCGTCTCTACGATTCTTTGAATGCGAAGCGCGTCGTCCTCCTTATACTTACTTGTCCCGGCATCCTTATATGTAATCTCAAACCGCACCCGAAAGCCGCAGCGCTCGTTCAGCACCTTGTCCAGAATCCGGACCAGCTCCTCCTCCCTGGACCGCGCAATCACGGTATCCTCAAGCGTAAGCTGCATGACGTCCTCCTGCGGAAAGCGCACGTCCGCCTGTCCGAACACCGTGTACAGCAGATGCTCGCACGCCTTCAGCTCCATACTGATGCTTTCCCGGTAGACCGCCATCAGCTTCTCGGGATTATATTGTTCGGACAGTATAAACCGCTCATATATTTTTATGACAATATTGTCATTCGGGAACAGCTGCTTTTTAATCTCGCCTTCCACCGCATATACGGCCTCTTTGTCCATCAGCCTCTCGCTCCGGATGTAAACGCGAAGGATATCCTTGCGCTTTGTCACCGTAATCTTCTCCACCGACGCCTGCTCAAACAAGTCCTTCTGTACGCCGGAAAGCTTCAGGTTCGGAAACGCCTCAAAAAATCTCTTCTCCATGTATGTCCAACTCCATTTACTGCCAGTGATCCAGCTCGTCCTTCAATACTGCCAGAAGCCTGTCCTCGGGCACCTTTTTTACAATCTCGCCCTTTTTTATCAAAAGCCCCTCGCCGATGCCGCCCGCAATGCCGATATCCGCTTCCCTGGCCTCTCCCGGCCCGTTGACCGCGCAGCCCATCACGGCAACCTTAATGTCCAAATCGTAGCCCTGCACCATATCCTCGACCTGATTCGCAAGCCCGATCAAATCGATATTGGTCCTGCCGCAGGTCGGGCAGGATACCACCTCGATACCGCCCCTGCGGAGCCCGAGCGTGCGCAGTATCAGCTTCGCCGATTTAATCTCCTCCACAGGATCTCCCGTCAGAGATACGCGGATGGTATCCCCTATTCCCTGATTCAGAATAATACCGAGGCCGACTGCCGACTTGATATTTCCGCTTGTGACGGTGCCGGACTCCGTTATGCCCACATGAATCGGATAGGGCGTTTTGTCCGCCAGAAGCGCATGCGCCCGGACGCTCATCATCACATCCGAGGATTTGATGCTGATTACCATGTTGTCATAGCCCAGATCCTCAATAATGCCGACCTTGTCAAGCGCGCTCTCCACGATACCCTCCGCCGTCACGCCATGATACTTTTCCACAAGCGCTTTCTCCAGCGAACCGCTGTTGACGCCGACGCGTATCGGAATACCGCGTTCTCTGGCTGCCCGCACCACCTCGCCGACCTTTTCTTTGCCGCCGATATTCCCCGGGTTGATGCGTATCTTATCCGCCCCGTTCTCTATGGCCGCAATCGCCATCTTATAGTCAAAATGAATATCCGCCACCAGCGGAATCGCAATCTGCTTTTTGATTTCGCCAAGCGCCCGCGCCGCCTCCGGCGCAGGCACCGTGCAGCGGATAATATCGCAGCCCGCCGCCTGCAGACGCAGTATCTGGGCCGTCGTCGCCCGCACATCCTCCGTCTTTGTATTGGTCATCGACTGAATCAGAATCGGGTTCCCCCCGCCGATTACTTTACTGCCGATATGAACCTCCTTCGTATTGTCCCGATACATTTTCATCCCTCGACTTTCTTTATATGCGGTTTCCGAATCACGAAAAAATCTTCGTCAAATCATTATAAAATACAAACACCATCAGCATCATCAGCGCAACGAAGCCCACAAAGTGAACCATGCCCTCCTTCTCGGGCGGTATCGGCTTCCCGCGCACCACCTCGAGCAGCAAAAACAACAGCCTGCCGCCGTCAAGCGCCGGCAGCGGGAGCAGATTCATTACGCCGAGATTGACGCTTAACAGCACCGCAAAGTTGATCATCGTCAGTACAATCGTCGGCACGCCGTACGGCTTTGCCTCCTCAATGGTCTCGTCAATCATCACCGCAATCCCCACCGGGCCCGAGAGATCATTTGCCGAAAGCCTTCCCTGTACCAGCATAAACAGGCTCTTAACCGTCGTCTGCAGCCAGTAACGCACCTCGCAGGCGCCGTACTTTATCAGATCCCAGCCCCTGCATTTGACAGGCTCCCCGACAGAAAATCCGATATAATACCGATTGTCCTCCTCACTGTAACGCGGGGTAATTGTCGTCGTATAGCGTTTGCCGTCACGCTCATATTCCAGCGACACCGGCTCCCCCCGGTTCAGATAAGAGCCCATAATCACTTCCTCCCGCAGATACACCCGCTGGCCGTTGAGCTTCGTGATCATATCGCCTTCCCGCATGCCGGCCTCCTGCGCAGGATACCCCTCCGTCAGGGCAATGACGCGCGGGAGAACCTCCCCCGAAAAGCCTACGATCACCAGCGACAGCAGAAAAGCAAGAATAATATTGAAGAACGGGCCCGCAAACACCGTCGCGATTCGCGCCCATACCTTCGCGTCGTTGAAGGCCCCGCGCGGCGCGGACGGCAGGTCCTCCTGCGCCTCCCCCTTTTCCCTGTCATCCGAGTAGACACCGTCTTCCCCCTCAAACATGCATGCGCCGCCAATCGGCAGAAGCCGCAGGACATATCGCGTGTCACCCGCGGTAAAGGCCTTTACAACCGGCCCCATGCCGATTGCAAATTCCACCACCCGTATTCCGTTGAGCTTCGCAATCAAAAAGTGCCCAAGCTCGTGTGCAATCACCACCACGCCAAATACCAGTATAAATACGATTATCGTCTCTACCATGCTTTCCTTTTTCCCTCACTTCCATGCTGTCTGCGGCATTTTACTCATATATTGCGCTGATTCGCTCATAGGTTTCCTGCTCCGCCGCCAGAATCGCATCGACATCCGGATCATCGACCCGCCCGTGCGCCTCCATACACCGTTCGATGATTTCAGGAATCTCAAGAAACCGAATCCTCTTTTGCAGGAACAGGCTGACCGCCCTCTCGTTGGCGGCATTGAATACGGTCGGCATACTGCCGCCCTCCCGCGCCGCGCGCATCGCAAGCTTTAATCCCGTAAAGGTCTCCATATCCGGTTTCTCAAAGGTTATACTGCCCAATTCGTAGAAATCTACACGCTTTCCGCGCATCGGGCGTCTGTCCGGATAAAACAGCGCATACTGTATCGGCAGCTTCATATCCGGCATGCCAAGCTGTGCAATAATCCCGCCGTCCTGAAACGCCACCATGGAATGGATGATACTCTGCGGATGCACCACTACCTGTATATCCGCCAAATCCACATCGAACAGCCAGCGGGCCTCCATCACCTCAAGGCCCTTGTTGACAAGGGTTGCGGAATCAATCGTAATTTTATGGCCCATCGTCCAGTTCGGATGCCGGAGCGCATCCTCCGGCTGTACCCTGGCAAGCTCCGCTTTCGTCCTGCCGCGGAACGGCCCGCCGGAGGCCGTAATCAGCAGCTTCTCGACACACGCTCTGCGCTCTCCGCGCATAGCCTGGAATATTGCGCTGTGCTCGCTGTCGACCGGCAGAATGGATACGCCCCTGCGCGCGGCAAGCGGCATAATGATATGGCCCGCCGTCACCAGCGTTTCCTTGTTGGCAAGGGCGATGTCCTTTCCCTTTTTGATCGCCTCAATTGTCGGGCGGATGCCGATCATGCCCACAATCGCCGTCACAAGGATTTCCGACTCCTCCATCCCGGCTACCTCAAGCAGGCCTTCCATCCCCGGCACAATACGGACGTCCATATCCGCCAGCCGGACGCGCAGATCCCTGCATGCCGCCTCGCTCTCCAGAGACACAAGCCTTGGCCCGAACGCCCGCACCTGACGCTCCATCAGCTCCACATTGCCGCCCGCAGCCAGCCCGACCACCTGCAAATCCGGATTTTCCCTGACAATCTCAAGCGTCTGCGTCCCGATGGAGCCTGTGGAGCCAAGTATCGCTATCTTTTTCACAACATTACTTCCTTTCGTATTAAATATATTGCATTTGTGCCTGTCTTATTTCATAAATAGTAAAATCAGGAAATACGTAATAGGCGCCGTGAATATTACGCTGTCAAACCGGTCCATAATCCCGCCGTGTCCCGGTATCAGCCTGCCGTAATCTTTGATATTGTGGCTGCGCTTGACTGCGGACGCCGCCAGATCCCCTACCTGTGAAATCACCGAGCCTGCGCCGCCCACAGCTGCCAGGACTGCCGCCATCCCGTCAAGGCCGAGCGCCCGATTCAGATACCAGCCAAACAGCGCGCCGACAGCTGCCGCGCCCACGACGCCGCCCACAGCCCCTTCAATCGACTTCTTGGGGCTGAGCACCGGCGCAAGCTTATGCTTTCCGAGCATTACTCCCGTCAGATACGCGCAGGTGTCCGACACCCACGAGCTGATAAACGCCATCCACACAAGGTAAACGCCGTGTGTAAGCTGCCTTGTCAAAAAAATAAAGGACAGCATCACCGGCGCATATATCAGGGAAAAATATGCAGCCATCACCTGATTCGCCGTAAAACGCGGAAAGGAAAAAACGTACACAAACATCATCAGTATCAGCGCTGATAGCAGCACCGTCACAATAACGGCATCCGCATCTGCCGCATCCGCGGGCAGATAACGCCGCAGAATATCGGTGCGCACAGCGCACAGCGCCAGATAATAAGCTGTGATTACCACGATTCCCGTTATCTCAAGCGCATTGGCGCCCGAAGCGTCTTTCTCCCTGACGCCGCAGGCCTTCGTCAGCTCCAGAAAGCCCACAACGGATACCGCGCAAAGCACTGCCGCCAGTACAAGCCCGCCGGGCAGTATCGCCGCCAGCGCAATCACCACAAGCGCCACTCCGCTGATCACCCGCTCTTTACTTATTTTACCAAGAATATTGGAAGCCATTCCTTCCTCCTCCCTCCCCATAGCGCATACGGCGCTTTACACGAGCCCGTATCTTCTGTCCCGCTTCTGATACGCCTCCACAGCCTTCTCCAGTTCTTTTTTGTTGAAATCCGGCCACGGCACCTCCGTAAAATAAAGCTCCGTATATGCAAGCTGCCAGAGCATATAATTGGAAATCCGCTGCTCCCCCGAAGTCCTGATCAGCAAATCCGGATCCGGAAGCCCTGCCGTATCCAACGCGTCCGCAAGCCGCTGCTCATTCAAAGCCTCCGGCGCAAGCCGCCCGTCCGCCACATCCTGCGCAAGCCGCCGCACTGCCCTTACAAGCTCATCGCGCCCGCCGTAATTGATCGCTATCTGGAAATGCAGTCCCGTGTTGTCCCGCGTCGCTTCCTCCAGGTCCGCTATCTTCTCCCGGATATCCGTATCCAACCGTGATTTGTCGCCCAGCACCCGCACGCACATATTGTTCTTCTGCGCCCGTTTCAGACAGTTCTTCATATAGCTGCGCAGCAGATTCATCAGCGTATCCACCTCGTCCTGCGGCCGGCTCCAGTTCTCCGTGGAAAAAGCGTAAACCGTAAGATACTCTATCCCCATATTCCATGCAATCTCACAGATGTCCTCCACCGTTCTGGCCCCCTGTACATGGCCTGCCGAGCGCGGAAGCCCCTTGGCCCTGGCCCACCGCCCGTTTCCGTCCAGAATAATCGCTACATGCTTCGGCACACTCATACTCATACCTCTCTTATGCTATAATATCAGAAAAGGGGGCACTACATCCGTATGCACCGCCCCCAGTTATGCTTATGATACTTATTATACTGTCAGGATTTCCTTTGACTTCTCTTCGATTGCCTTATCCACGTCCTTGATGAACTTATCCGTAAGCTTCTGTACGGCGTCCTCCAGGTCCTTAATCTCATCCTCGGAGATTTCCGTCTTTGCAAGCTTCTTAAAGGCGTCGTTCGCGTCGCGGCGAATATTGCGGATGGCAACCTTCGCCTCTTCACCCTTTTTCTTGACGTCCTTTACAAGCTCCTTTCTGCGCTCCTCGGTAAGCTCCGGAAATACCAGACGAATCACAATACCGTCGTTGCTTGGCGTAATGCCGACATCCGAAGCCATAATCGCCTTCTCGATTTCCTTGATCAGGCTCTTCTCCCACGGCGCGATTTGAATCATCCTCGCCTCCGGCACCGTAATATTGCCGACCTGCTGGATGGGCGTCGGCGTCCCGTAATAATCGACCTTTATCTTATCAAGGACATGCGGATTGGCACGTCCCGCGCGGATTGTCTGATAATCCGATAAGAGGAAATCAACCGCCTTCTGCATCTTGTCCTCGTAAGTCTTTACTCTCGCATCCATTGTTTATCCCGCTCCTTCCCGTATCTATTCTGTGACCGTAATCACCGTACCGCTCGAGCTTCCCTGTGCGGCGCGGATAATACTGCCCTCTTCATTCAGTCCGAATATTGTCATCGGCATTTTGTTCTCCATGCAGAGCACCGCCGCAGCCAGATCCATAATGCCAAGCTGCTTCTCAACCACCTCTCGGATGGGTATCGTGCTGTACTTCTTCGCATTCGGATTGAGCTTCGGATCCGAGTCATATACCCCGTCAACCGCCCGCGCGGCCAGAATCATATCGGCCTCAATCTCAACCGCCCGCAGCACCGTTCCCATATCCGTAGAAAAATACGGATGCCCGATGCCGCCCGCAAAGAACACCACCTTGCCCGCATTCAGCGCCGCCGCCGCCTTATCCTTGGAAAACAGCTCCGTAAACGCCGCGCACTGGAATGGCGTGAAAATCTCCGTATCCATTCCGACATGCCGGAAAATCTCGGATACATAAATGCAGTTCATCACCGTAGCCAGCATCCCGATTTGGTCCGCCTTGGTACGGTCAATCGTCTCGCTTGTTCTCCCGCGCCAGAAATTACCGCCGCCGATCAGAACCGCCGCCTGTATGCCGCTGTCCACGATCTCCTTCACCTGCATCGCAACCGCCGTCACGGTAGGCTCGTCAAAGCCTGTTTTCGCTTTCCCCGCAAGGGCTTCCCCGCTCAGCTTCAACAAAATTCTCTTCATTGCCATAAATGCCTCTCACATAGATTATTTTCTGTTCTTCTTCACATCATTAAAGAAGGATGAAGGGCTGACGTCCGCATAGCACTGCGAGCACATACCTTCGATAACCGCACCGTTGTTGATTTGCACGGATTTGGACTTGATATTGCCCATCACAATCGCCGATGTATCCAGAATAACCGGACCGTGAACATCGATGTCGCCCTTTACCGCACCCGCGATAACCGCGCTTGTTGCAAAGATGTTGCCGATAACAACGGAGCTCTGCCCGATCTTCACGCTTCCCTTGCTCTTTACTTCGCCGTTAATCTGCGCGGCTTCCGCATAAATCTCCGCCGCCGCGGAATTTCCGGTAATGCTGCCCGTAACGTTCAGCTTGCCAAGGATCTCGATATTTCCCGTAATATTACCGATTAAATTCAGGTTGCCGCTGCTGCTTACATCACCGGTGATGCTCATTCCCGATGTGATAACCGCCGTATCTGTCGAAACCGCCATACCGGGCTCCTCCGCCGTCTGCGCCGCCGCTTCCTCCATATACGCCGGCTCCTCTACATTCTGTTCCACCTCGTTTAAGAGCGCTTCCAGCTCTGTATTCTGTTCTGCTTCGTTCAAAAGTCCTTCCATTTCCATATCCGCCTCACTTATTATATTATTTTCTTCTGCCTCTTCAAGTTCCTCGACCGCCGCAGTCTCCTCGGGCAGCTCCTCCGCCGGCGCTTCCTCTTCATATACCGGTTCCTCTGCTGTCTCCGGCTCCGGAATCTCCTCCTGCAGGACTTCCTCGTCCTCGTCCGCGTCTAAGTCGTCCAGGCTGTTGAGCAGCGCCTCATCCGCATCCATCTCCTCCATAGACTCCGGCTCACTGCCAAGCGCCTCAACGCCCTGCTCGAGCATTGCCTCCAAATCCGCAAAATCATCGTCTTCGGCGTTACCGAACAAGTCCTCCGAGGCCGTGGAAGCTTCGCCTGCAGCCATGCCGTCCTCCAGTCCCAGCTCATTTACAGCCTCGTCTGTCCCCAAATCATTTACTGTTTGTGACAAATCCTGTTTTAAATCCTGAAAAAAACCCATTGTAAACTCCTCCAACTTTTATTTTAGTTATCTTCTTGTATATATAAAGTCCAAGCGCCCCTGCCTCAATGCAAATGCTGAACCGGAGGCGTATCTGCCAGAATCGGCAGTAATACGGTATCCTCAGACTCTAATATCTTCTCAATAATAATCGGCAGCGCCTCCACCGTGGAATCCTTGTCCGCCGCGTCATGGAATAAAACCACGGCGTTGTTGTAATTGCCGATGCTGCGCAGCACATTATCCGCTATCTGGCTGGCGCTCACAGGCGTCCGCGCGGCGTCGCCGCTCGAAACATTCCAGTCAAAGTACACCATGCCTGTCCCGTCAAGATACGCAATGACGTCATGCATATCCACACGGCTGACAGTGTTGCTGCTTCCGCCCGGGAAGCGGACAATATCCGAGTCTACGCCGGTAAGCTCGTACAGGTAATCATGCAGCCTGGTCAAATCCCTGCTGTACGCGTCCACCGACTGATATATATCCGCATATACATGACTGTAGGAATGCATGGCCAGCGTATGCCCTTCCTCCACGATGCGCTTATACTGTTCGCTGTAATACTCCTTACCTACAACAAAAAAGGTCGCCTTCACGCCGTACTCTGCCAATATATCCAGTATTTTATCCGTATTGGAGCTTGGCCCGTCGTCAAAGGTGAGATAAACGCGCCGGATATTGGCATTTTTGTCCGCATCCGTACCCGCGTCCCTGTCCCACATGACGTTTTCCAGCTCGTCCACCTGTATCGTATCCGATACCGCCGCCGTCTCCGCCTGATCCGCCGCGGATGTAAGCTCCTCCGTGGGCGGTGGAGCAGATGCGGACGCTGCCGCGGCAGCCTCGCTCGTCCACAGGCGGACATCCTCCCGCAGGGCATTCATGTCATTTCGGAGATTGACCACCAAAACCAGCAATACGGTGCAGATGCATATCGTCACAACGGCGAACACGGAAACGAGCAAGCCGAAAAAATCCCTTGGATTTTTCTTTTTGAATTCTTCCGCCTCAAAGTCCTCCGACTCTTGCAGCTCCTGTTCCGGCACGCTCTGTGCCTGCGTTTCCTGTTCCTGCAGCTCCTGTGACATTTGTTTCCTTCCCGCTTCGCATTTTTATAGACATACCGATTATAACACACAATCCGCAATTTAGAAAAGATTTTTTATGAAAGTTCTGTAAAGTTTGTGGCCGTTTTGCTTTTGACCTCCTACGCAAGCGCGTCATTGTAATGCGCACGCTCTCCGCCGATATATTTTGCGCGCGTCCTGGCACACACAATATGCGCGCCGCCGATTTGCGGGTGCGCAATCCGTACCGGCACCGCGACGGGCCTCAAATGCATGCCGATCAGCGTATCGCCAATATCAATGCCCGCATGGGCCTGTATCCGTTCTACCGCAACAGGGCTTTCCATGTGCTTCCACGCCGCCGTCGCAAACGCCCCGCCCGCTTTGGGCACCGGCACAACGTTTACCGGCTCATAGCCGAACCGCTCCGCGGCGGCCGCCTCCAGAATCAGCGCGCGGTTGAGATGCTCGCAGCACTGTGCCGCCATCATAATCCCCTTCTGGTCAAACACCTCGCGCATCGCAAGGAACACGGCCTCGCCAAGCTCCGCACTCGAATATGAACCGATACCATGCGCCGCAATCTCACTGGTGGAACAGCCCACTACCGCCAGCTCTCCCGGCCGCAGCCCTGCCTGCTCCAAAAACTCTTTTACGACACATTGTGCATCCGCTGTCTCCTTCTCAAACATCCTTTGTTTCCCTCCTTAATCTCCCCCGCGCTTTCCGACAAAACGCCGCAGCAGCGGAATCCGCGCCAGAAGCTCCGTCAGCGCCGCAGAAGCCGCCAGCACCACGACCGTCTCCAGTATATTGATGCCGTACGACGGCGCCGCGGCCCGCACCACACGCTGCACCACGAACACCAGCAGATAGCCCGACACAATATAAATCCCCATACTGTCCGCGCCAAGCCTGCCAAGCAGCCGCAGCTCCCACCCTGTCTTCTCCACAATACAGCTCCAGAGCAGTATGAAAAAAAAGCTTCCGGCAAAGCCTGTGAGCATCCGGTAAAAATCTATCCAAAGCTGATACGGCACGTTCTTTCCGATCAGCTTGTAGCCGGTAATATAAATCAGCGCATTCTCGTCAAAAAGCAGGAATAATCCCGCAAACGCCAGCCCTGCGGACGCAAGCAGCCAAAGCCTTACCGGCTTCCAGGGCTGTCCCCCGCGCCGCTCAATATACCCGTGCCCGTAAAACGCACAGAAGAAGAATGGCATCATGTATTTATACGCACCCAGCCCCATCCCGTCCGGAATAAAAAACAGCATGACAAATCCGATCACATATAGTATGACGGAATTGCGGAAAAAATAATACATGAAATACGCAATCAAAAAGCACCAGAATACTGCCCATAAAAACCAGAGATTGTTGAACGCCCTGTAAAAATACACAAACAAAACCGCCTCCGGCTGCGGCGCGCCCGTCAAATGATTCGTTATCAGAATCCGCGCATAATCCACTGCCGTCCACAAAAACACCGGCAGCAGCAGCGCAGCCGTACGCCGCCGCAAAAGCGCCCTGCGCGCCGCCCTTGTCCCCGCGCGCCGCATGCTTCCCCAGCACAGATAACCGCTGATCATCATAAAAAGCGGCATATGAAAGCTGTATATGAACTGATACAGCCTGTCGCCAAAATACAGGGCCTCCGCACGGAAGCCCTCCCCGCTGCCCTCCTGAATACAATGCCCCAGCACGACAAGTATAATCGCAAAGCCTCTGAGTACATCCGGAAGCTTTTCCCTTTTCTCCGCCATTCGTATCTTCTGCCCTTCCCTTTACCGCTCAAAAGCCGTTTTCTCTGTTTGCCCGCATAAAAGCTCCTGCTGCCTGCAAGATTTCTCTTCCTGTTTACTATACCGCGATTGACAAATAATTGCAATGCGGTTATGATTAGCTTAGTGTTCCTTATAAGGACAACTATTAAAAATGCTGTTTACAGCAGAAATGAGGATTTTTATGCCCAAATTAAACGAAAATTATTTAAATCTGAAGGAAAGCTATCTGTTCTCTGAAATCACCCACCGCGTAAACGATTATACTGCCGCCCATCCCGACAAAAAGGTGATTCGGCTGGGTATCGGGGACGTCACGCTCCCCATAGGCTCCGAGATCATCGCGCAGCTCCACGAAGGCGTTGACGCGCTTGCCAGCGCCGAAACCTTCAAGGGCTACGGTCCCGAACAGGGCTATGATTTCCTCCGCAACGCCATCGTCGATTATTACGCGCGCGGCGGCGTTGCCGTTGCGGCCGACGAGGTCTTTGTCTCGGACGGCGCCAAGAGCGATACCGGCAATATCACCGACCTGTTTGACAGGGACAACGTCATTCTGATTCCCGATCCCGTATATCCGGTCTATGTGGACACCAACATTATGAACGGCAGAAACATTGTCTATATCGACGCAAACGCAGAAAACGGCTTCCTGCCGATGCCCGACCCTGCCGTGCACGTGGACGTCATCTATATCTGTTCGCCGAACAATCCGACCGGCGCAGCCTATAACCGGGAACAACTAACCCAATGGGTCAACTATGCGCTCGCAAACGACGCGGTGATACTCTTTGACGCCGCGTACGAATGCTTTATCACGGACGAAACGCTCCCACGCAGCATTTTTTCGATTGAAAACGCGAAGAAATGCGCAATTGAATTCTGTTCGCTCTCAAAAACGGCAGGCTTCACCGGTACCCGCTGCGGCTACACGATTGTCCCCAGGGACTTATCCTTCACCGCCTCCACCGGCGTACGGATGTCCTTAAACGCAATGTGGAACCGCCGCCAGACCACCAAGTTTAACGGCGTATCCTATATCGTGCAGAAGGGCGCCGCAGCCGCGTTCTCCGCCGCAGGCATGGCGCAGTGTAAGGAAAACCTGAAATATTATCAGGAAAACGCAGACATTATCGCGCAGGGGCTTGCGCGCAAGGGGATCCGCTATTTTGGCGGAATCAACTCCCCTTATATCTGGTTCGAATGCCCAAATCAAATGGACTCCTGGACTTTCTTTGATTTTCTGTTGAACAATGCGCAGGTGGTCGGCACTCCCGGCGCAGGCTTCGGCAAAAACGGCCGCAATTTCTTCCGGCTTACCTCCTTTGGCAGCCGTGAAAATACGCTGGAAGCGATGGCCAGAATCGACAGGCTGCTTTAGTCCCCACACCAAAAGGGCTGCCGCTTTGACGGTATAAACCGTAAAGCAGACAGCCCTTTAGAAGACTCTATTTTACCTTATATTTATCACAACAAACATTTATAATGGCCGGAGTGACAGATACTTACACTGTATAAAATAAATCTTGTTCCTGTACGCCTGACTATACAAGCGTTACATTTGCCGCTCTAAGCTTCGAGCTGTTCTTCGGATCCTGCTCGATGTCAAACGTAACCTTCTGGCCTTCCTCAAGCGTCTTATATCCGTCTGACATGATTGCGGAAAAGTGTACGAATACATCCTCCTTTGTGCTCTCGTTGGTAATGAAGCCATAGCCCTTCTGTGCATTAAACCATTTTACTACTCCGTTGTTCATAAATAAGAACCTCCATTAAAAATAAATTAATTAACCTTTTAGACCAAAAAACAACTTGCCCTGCAATTCAAATGGAATGATTTGCAGAACAAGTCGGCTCATTGTTCTAAATGAATACGTTAAAATAGTAACATTTACAACTTGTAAAGTCAAGAATAAAAGGAATTTTTATCAAAGAAACTTTCAGAGCTTCCTGTTGATGCCCTTTGCGGTCATCCCGCATCCTCTTTTTTGAAAATCGGATTCCGCGCCATATTGACAATCAGCGGTATCACCATAACAAACCACACAATCGGCTCCGCCATAATAATCCCCATATAACCGATGGCCGGCGCGAGGAAAAAGGCAATCGCAGTCTTCCCAATCAGCTCCAGCGAGCTGGAAAACACCGGCGTCTTACTGTCGCCAAAGCCCTGCATGCTGTTGCGGAACAGGCAGATCACCGCGGGCACAAAATAAAACGATGTATTTACCCGCAGATAAAGGGACGCCGTGTCGATAATCTCCCGTTCATTTGACGCGGTAATCATGGAAATCAGCTGCGGCGACACCGTATAGGCGGCAAGAATGACCAGCGCGCACCAGCCAAACGTCAGAAGCACCGTATCCCGGATGCCTGTCCTGATTCTGGAATACTTCCCTGCGCCGAGATTCTGCCCGCAGTACGTCGCCAGCGTCGTCCCCAGCACCGAGAACGGCAGCATGAAAATAGACGTCGCCTTTCTGGCGGCCGTATGCGCCACAATAATATTCGTCCCGAAGGTATTGATGCTGGTCTGCAGCGCCACGGTCCCCAGATTGACAAAGGATACCATAAAGCCCATGGAGATTCCCGAGGGCAGCAGTCTGCGCACAATCTCCGCCGAGAGCAGCAAATCCTCTCTGCCGGGAAGGAGCCGCGGATATTTCCTGCGCATATACAAAAAGCACAGCAGCGCCGAAAGCGCCTGCGAAATCACCGTCGCATACGCAGCCCCCGCCACCCCCGCGCCGAACCGCAGAATAAACAGGTAATCCAGAAAGATATTCAAAAAGGACGCGATAATCAGAAAAATCAACGGCGTAAACGAATCGCCGACCGCGCGCAGGATTGCCGCGCAGATATTGTAGAGCGTCGCCGCCAGAAGCCCCGCCAGAATCACACTGATATAGCTTTTGGCCTCCGCCAGAATGTCCGCGTCAATATTTAATACCCGCAGAATCGGCGAAAGGAACAGAAGGCACAGGGCGCTGACCAGAACCGCAAAGCCCGCGCCGAGCACAATCGTGCCGCCGGCCGCCTTCTTCATATACCGCTCGTTCCCCGCGCCGAAATAAGACGCCACGATAATCGCCGCGCCGTTTGTAAAGCCGTTCAGAAGACCTGTCAGCATATCGCTTAAGGTCGTCGTCGCCCCCACCGCCGCCAGGGAAGCCTCCCCCAGCGTTTCCCCCACAATGCGGGTGTCCACCAGACTGTAAAACAGCTGAAAAAGCTGCCCGATAAACAGCGGCACTGCAAAAACAAGTATCAGCTTCAAAGGTTTTCCCGTCGTCAGATTCTTCATATGTTCCCCCACGCTCCCGCCTTCTGCGCCCTGCCGCAGAAAGGCCGTTCTGTTTATTACTGTATCATATCGGAGGCAATTTGTGGGAAATTTTTATTGTGTTTTCAGAAAACAGGCGGTTTCCATGTCCACCGCAATATGTTAGAATAATTAACAAAGCTTTACTTATTCTCAATTCTACGGGTTTGCGCTTTACAGCCCAGGCTTGCCGTCTATGAAAGGAGCATCAATATAAATATGACAGACAGAGAAATCATACGGCACATCGACGACGGGGCAAATTTCTACATCCGTTTATTCGGAGACGCCGTACATATGGAAAATACTGACGGGGAATTTTATTCCTGCGTAAGGCCCAAAGCAGGGGAGCATGGCATCTCCTTCATTTATAATGTCCGTATCGAGCAGCTTGCGCCAAAGCAGAAGAAAGCCGTTATCGACGAAATGAAATCCATGCATATGCCCATCTGGCTCAGCCTTCTTGCATCGGAGGAAACCGTCTCTATATTCCGGGGGGAAGAAAACGCGCCCGGAGAAAGCGCCTCCGCCGATGCCTGCGAAGACGGCGAGACTTATCTGGCAATACTTCCGGAGCAAAAAAGAGAATGCCCCCTAAACAGCCGCAGCGTCATGCAGGTCCATTCCGCCGGGGAGTTCGCGGTATGGGCGCAAATCGCAAACGATATTCT
The DNA here is from genome assembly GCA_949948735.1 of uncultured Lachnospiraceae bacterium. Taxonomy (GTDB): domain Bacteria; phylum Bacillota; class Clostridia; order Lachnospirales; family Lachnospiraceae; genus COE1. The sequence goes on from CATLGV010000003.1 coordinate 101,831, forward strand.
TGCCGGCGGTATGCGCAAAAGCCGTATACGACGCTTTTTCTGACGGCGCATCCATCGTCACTGTCCGCGCGGTAAATGCAGCGGCAAGAACATTATATGAAGCTGTCGGATTTACGGTTTACGGTTAAAAAATCCATCTGCGGATTGCAAAGAGACTTGACCTTTCTCTCCGTAATCTTGTCTGCTGCGCCCACGCTGCCGCATAGCAGCGGCGCATTCACATCATATGCGTTCCTGCCCCTGCGGACGCTTTCTTCGCTGTAATTGGCATAGCAATATTTGCAGCCGTTTCCGCAGGTATTGTACGTACCGATGTCCACGCTCTCAAGGCAGCCGCACTCCGCCCGCTGGCTCTTATCCTTGCCGCCGGTCAGCCTGCATCCGGTCAGCCGCTCTATCAGCTCCCTGTCGATGCAGTGTCCGTGCCTTACCCCGACGTCTGCAAGATCAATCGACTCGGCACAGGACTCGACCGTCATCTCGCACTCCCGCGCGCTGGCAGCAAACGCTCTGGCAAGAGAACGCATCTCCTCCGCCGAAGGGCTGCGAAGCTGTAAGCCAGCCGCGTTGCGCCGCATTTTGGCATACATGTCCCCGAAGCTGATTACTGCCCGCTGTGTATATCCGGCAAGGCTGTCCGCAATCCGGGCAAACGCTGTCTGATGATAGGCGCAGGTGTACCTCTCGTTCAAAAAAACCGGGTCGTAGCGCCATATCACCCGCTGCCTGCCGATTTTCTCAGACAGTCGCTGAAAAGTCGGGATAACCGCCCCTCGCTTATCGGGCAGCCCCGGCTCCACATCCCCGCCGTATCCCGTCAATGTAAACTGAAAATAATACGGATACGCCTGCAGCTCCTCCAGACGCTCCAGCATACCCGCAGGATTCTTCGTCCAGAAAACAATACAGTCCACAACCTCGGGCGACAGATTGATTTTACTGATCTGGTGCGGATTCATCGGATTGCGCACACAGGCAAAGCCTTCCCTTATTCTGTTGTAAAACCAGTCCGAATAATAACCGGGGATATCGGTTCTCCTGCTGACGCTTAGTATCATGCTGACCTCCGTTTGTATATGCTGTCTGTTTTATCGCATGCGCACCTTTTCGCATCCCGCACGCCCATTTCCTTATTCGCTGAGAATTTTGTATAAATGAAAGAATTCCTCTTCTTTTGCCATCAGCTCGTCAAAGCTTCCTCTTTCTACGATTCTGCCGGCATCCATCACAATAATCTCATCATATTTTTGCATCAGCGCCTTGCTATACCGATGTGTGATACTGATAATGGTCATATCCTCCTCCAGCAGCCTTTTCTCAATCTCATAAGCGGTGGCGTTATCAAGCCCCGACGTTATCTCATCCAGAAATGCCGCTGCCTTTTTCCTCAGAAAAATCCTTGCCAGCGCGATTCTCTGCAGCTCTCCGCCCGAAAAGTTTTTCCCGTTCTCCAAAATCTCTTCTTCTACACCCTTGGGAAGCTTCCGGATGACATTATAAACGCCTGCCTTCTGCAGCGCTTCAACGACCTCGTCCCTGGAATAGTCCTGATATAGGGCCACATTATTAAAAACGGTATCGTTAAATATGTAGGTCTGTTGATAGCAGACAGGGCTCACGTGCATGATGCTCTCCCGGTTCAGCTTTGACAGCTCCCGCCCGTTGACCAGAACACGGCCCGTATATGCCGGTCCGTATTCCGTAAGCAATTTTATGACGCTTGATTTTCCGCTTCCGCTTTTACCGACAATCGCATACTTCCTTCCCTTCTCGAAGGCCAGCGTCAAGTGATTCAGCGAAAATCCGTCGCTGATTCTTTGAACCACATTGTCCAGACAGATTTCCTGTATATCTTCCTCAATCTTTTCTTTGTTATCATTCTCGCTTACCTGCGCCAGCAAAGCCTCCAACTCCGCTTTCACCTTCTCCATCGCCTTTAACTGAATCATGCCGCCTGCAAGCATCTTACACGGAGTCAAAACAAAATTCATCATATTGGTGATGGCAACGACTTCTCCAACCGTGATTCTGTCTGCCGCGACAAAGAGCATACAGCTTCCCAGAACGATAAGGAACGCGCCGTTATTTACAAAGGACGCCAGCGTCTGCGCCCAGTACAGCGTCCGGGAGGCATACTCGTTTTTTCTGCTCACAAAGTCGCTCAGGCCTTCCTGCTTCCCCAAAATCTGCTTCACGGCGTCAAAGGTTCTTATGACCTTGTGCCCGCCCAAATCGTTCTTGACACCGTCCAGGTATACCTCCACGGCCTCCGTATATTCTTTTCTCGAGGATGCGATTTTCTTCTTCAAAACGTTCGGAACGCCAAACTGCACGGCGCTGACTGCCGCCACAATCAGCAGGATAAAGGGTTCTGCGCAAAGCAGATAAATAACCGCCACAATCAGGAAGACAAGCTGCATGAGCATGCCGTATATATTGTTGACGCCATCGTCCAATATGATTCGTATGTCTGTCGTAAATTTGGACAGATAGTACGCCGTCCCCTTTTTTTCAAATTGATCCGCGGAAACGGAAAACAGCTTACGCATCAGCTGATTGCGCAAATCCTTTTCCAGCTCCCGCACAACGACCGTCTGGCTTTTCCTGCTCAACCATTCAAAGAAAAATACCCCGATACTAAAGCCAACGGCAATCAGGCACTTTTCCAGCAGCTCCCTGTAATCCCGGGAGTCAATCAGAAGCTGCATAATATAAGAACGCATGGGCGCCATGATGCCGACAATCACCACCGGAATCAGGCTAAACAAAAACTTTCCCGCATTTTTTTTGTAGATGGCCTGTATCATTGTGTTCCTCCTTCACACTGCTCATACCCATTTGGACGGGTATAATGTCTGTCTGCATTATATCATCTTTTCGTATAATAAAAAAAATCGTACACGAATTGTTATTTTTCGTGCACGATTGCGGTCTGCATGATTTCAGACTCCTCGGCCCCGATAAGCAGAATGCGGTCACAGCGGCAGCATAATCTCTGTCGAAAATACCCCCGGTTCATTGGCACGCCTGATATATCCGTTATATTTCTCTACCACAAGATCAATACGCTTCAGGCCGTGTCCATGATCGCCGCGTTTGTTTGAAATGTATTCCGCGTCAGGCTTCCTGACCGTTTCGCCGGTGGAATTGGTAACGGAAATATACAGCTGCTGTTTCCATATACTAAGATAAATCCGCAGGAATCTATCCGAATCCGCAGGCATTTTCCGGCACGACTCCACCGCATTGTCAATCAGGTTTCCAATAATGACGCACAAATCAATATCGCCGACTGCCAGATTCTCTCCGATTTCTGCCTTGCAGTTAATCCGAATCTGCTCCTTTTCGGCGATACTCAGCTTGCTGTTGAGGATTGCGTCCAGGCTGACATTGCCTGTGGTGTATTTCACCTTTATCCCGTCGAGATCTCCTTCAAGCGCATTCAGATACCTTTGGGCTTCCTCAATCTGTCCCATGACCAGGTGCGCCTTAAGCTTTTGAAGATGATTGTGATAATCATGGCGCCAGCCGCGCATGGTCGTATATATCGCATTCACTTCCTCGACCTGCCGGGACATCACCGCTACCTGATAATTCAAATATTTTCTGTCGCCCAAATGAAACATCGCATGCCTCCTGATTCCGTCCTGCTACCGCATAAGCGCTATTTGAAAAAATATTTCATAAACGCATCGTTCAACGGCCCGTACGCGCCGCGGCTGACCGGTATGGCTTCCCCGTTCTCAAGGATACATTCCCCGCGTGTAATTTTGCTGACATATTCGAGGTTCACAAGCGCCGACCGATTCGCCATGACAAACCTGTCAGAATCCAATTTGGCCTGCATTTCCTTAAGACTGGCCTTCCAATCATAAACGCCGTCTGTCGTCTGCATCTTAAGATAATGCCCCTCGACCCTTACAAACAGAATCCCGCTTTTTGAAAGCCTCAGGTTCTCCCCGTGATATTGTATCGTGAGATAGTCCTCTCTGCCGCGTCTGAGCTTTTCCATGCAGGCGTCCAGGGCTTTCGCCATCCCGCTCTCCCCAACAGGCTTTATCAGGTATCTGACAGCGCCGATTTCATATCCCTCGAAGACATACTCCGGTTTTCCGGTAAGAAAAATAATCTGCACATTCCGGTCAAATTTCCGGATTTCATGCGCCAGCTCCATGCCGTTCATCTCCTTCATGCAGACATCAAGAAAAATAATATCAAACGCATTCTGCCTGTCATACTTAAACAGAAATTCCTCCGCGCTCTCTATAAACGTGACTGCAATCCGGACAGCCCGGGCATCCCCCCACGCTTCCACCAGCTTCCCGTAATATTCATGCAGCGCTGTCTCATCCTCCACGATTGCCACTCTGACGAACATCCTTTATTCCCCGCCTTAAAATGTATTTTTTCAACGCCCTCCGTCGAAATATACTCGTCTCTCCAAATTATATCGCGGAATCGTCAGATGTTCAATCCGAACTTTACCCCCATATCCTCCGGGTCACTTTTACCGCAAAAGAAAAAGGAGCCGTCCTTCCTACAGCCCCTTACCCCGATACCTAGAGATACTTCTTCAATTCCGCAATCAGCGCGTCATACTCCGCGTCCGTCAGCGTCTTCTGCTTCGGATCCATCGCGAAGGTGCCGCCCCACTCGAATTCGTCCCTGTACTTGGGCACCAGATGAAAATGCAGGTGATGGCCCGTGTCGCCGTACGCGCCGTAATTGACCTTATCCGGCGAAAAGGCCTTGTGAACCGCCTCCGCCACATGATTCACATCCTCGATAAAGGCCGCGCGCTCCTCCTTTGACAGCTCCGTCATCTCACTGACATGATGCTTGCTCGCGACAATCACCCGTCCCTTATGGCTCTGCTCCTTAAACAAATAAACCCTGGAAGCCTCCAGCTCGCAGATTTTAATGCCGAACTTCGCCACCAGCTCCCCCTCAACACAGTAAGAACAATTATTATCTATCATATTCTCTCCTCATATGCTTTCCTTCAGCAATGCAAAATGACGCTCCAGCAGCGCGACCACCTCGTCCTTATCCTTTATATCGTTGAGGATAACCACCGTCCCGAATACATCGTCATACTGGAACAAAAGCTTATACGGGTCGCCCTTGATCAAAAACTGGGCGTCCCCTTCGTAGGGCTGTACCACCTCGCCGCCAAGCTCCCCCGCCACACTCGCGACAAGCGCCCGCACCGGATCCGAGCCCCAGCCGTTCGTGTCGATGGCAATCCACCCATCCTCTTCCGTAATCATGTTAATCTTATATAGCATCCGATAACCACACCTTTCCCGTCCCGGCTGTCTGCGCGTTTACAAAACGCTGCCACAATTGCCTGTCCACGAAATACCAAAAGGCATCACTTTACAGTAATGAGAGGCATCACTTTACAGTGATGCCTCTTTTGTTTTCACCGTCCGCGAAATACGCCGGAAGCGTTCCCTTATTTCTGCACAAGGTGCACCGCAAAGCCGCCGATTTCCTCATCCAGATAAATCGCGGTCAGCTTGCCGTTCTTGACAACCGCGGTATCCTCGATAAACTTCACGCCCTTTACGGACTCCAGATAATTCTTCGCGCGCACTACGCTGTTCGTGCCGATTGCAATATGCCCGTTCGCACCGCGCCCGATTTTCTTCATCGCCTCTACCTCGATGCCTGCAAAGATGGAGCTGTTTCCGACCTTCTTCGTAAATCCGAACAGCTCGTCATATCTGGAAGCAACCTGATCCGCTGCCGCCTCGTCCTCGCAGTTCACGCCGATATGACGCAGCTCAAAGCCCAGCATCGTCCGCACCGCTTCCTCTGTCAGCGCCTGAATCTCGTCGTACTTTCCTGCCGCAACCAGATCCTTCTTTACCATCCAGGAACCGCCGCACGCAATAATCTTGTCAAACGCAAGATATTCGCAGATATTCTTCGCGCTGATACCGCCCGTCGGCATAAACTTCATCTGGGTATAAGGCGCCGCCATGGACTTAATCATATTCAGTCCGCCGGCCGCCTCCGCCGGGAAGAACTTGACAACCTCCAGCCCCAGCTCGATTGCAGCCTCCACGTCGGAAGGATTCGCCGTACCCGGCGTTACGGGAACACCCTTGTCGATACAATACTTTACGATCTTCGGATTTAAGCCCGGGCTGACGATAAACTTCGCGCCCGCGTTGACCGCGCGGTCAACCTGCTCCGTTGTGAGCACCGTTCCCGCGCCGACCAGCATTTCCGGGAACTCGCTTGCCATAATGCGGATAGACTCCTCTGCCGCAGCCGTGCGGAAGGTTACCTCCGCGCACGGCAGGCCGCCCTTTACCAGCGCCTCCGCCAAAGGCTTTGCGTCCTTCGCGTCATCCAATACCACTACCGGCACAATACCGATTTTACTGATTTTCTCTAATACCTCGTTCATGTCTACCTCCATACCGCTATGTTTCTGAAGTTCTTTTCGTTTTATTTGGGCTGCTTTCCGATATAAGCAAGAATACCGCCGTCAACATAAAGGATATGTCCGTTTACACCGTTTGATGCATCAGACGCAAGGAACACTGCCGGCCCGCCAAGCTCCTCTGCCTGCAGCCATCTTCCCGCCGGCGTCCTGTTTACGATAAAGGAGTCAAACGGATGTCTGCTGCCGTCCGCCTGCTTCTCGCGCAGCGGCGCCGTCTGCGGCGTCTCGATATAGCCCGGCCCGATGCCGTTGCACTGAATATTCTGATCGCCGTACTCGGAGCAGATATTTCTTGTCAGCATCTTCAAGCCGCCCTTTGCAGCCGCATAAGCGGAAACCGTCTCACGGCCAAGCTCGGACATCATCGAGCAGATGTTGATAATCTTTCCGTGGCCCTTCTTAATCATGGAAGGAATCACGGCCTTGGACACGATAAACGGTGCGTTCAGGTCAACGTCGATTACCTGTCTGAACTCCGCCGCCGTCATCTCGCACATCGGGATTCTCTTGATGATTCCCGCGTTGTTTACAAGAATATCAACCACGCCGACTTCCTTCTCGATTTTTGCTACCAGCTCGTTGACTGCATCCTCGTTTGTAACGTCGCATACATAACCGTGCGCGTCGATGCCCTCTTCCTTGTAAGCCGCAAGGCCCTTGTCCACAAGCTCCTGCTTAATATCGTTGAATACGATTGTCGCACCCGCTGCCGCCATGGATTTTGCAATCGCAAAGCCGATACCGTATGACGCGCCCGTAATCAGCGCTACCTTGCCCTCAAGTGAAAATGGATTATTGTTTGCCATGTCTTTTTCCTCCGCTTCGTTTTAATTTTATTTGTATAGGAGCGCCTTTGGGACGCTCTTATTCTTCTGGATGCTAAATGCTCTCTGCGCCTGCCTATCGCTGTACGCGTCCGGAAGCGTCTCCGCCCGCAAGCGTCTCAACCTCTTTTCTGGATACCAGATTGAAGTCTCCGGGGATCGTGTGCTTCAATGCGGACGCCGCCACGCCAAACTCCAGGGCTGCCTTGAAATCCTTGCCGTCTAACAGACCGCAGATCACGCCGCCTGCAAAGGAATCGCCGCCGCCGACACGGTCAACAATCGGATGGATGCTGTATTCCTTGGAATGATAAAATTCTTTGGTGTCTCTGGAGTAAATGCATGCCGACCAACCGTTGTCGGAAGCGGAATGGCTGACTCTCAGAGAGGAAATGCAGTACTCAAAATTGTAATCAGCTACCATCTGCTCGAAGATGGACTTGTAACCCGCAAGCTCCAAATCACCGCTTGTTACATCCGTATTGCCCGGCTTATAGCCCAGTACCAGCTCCGCATCCTCTTCGTTGCCGATGCAGACGTCCACGTACTGCATCAGGTTCTTCATAACCTTCTGCGCCTTCTCGGAGGACCACAGCTTCTTTCTGAAGTTCAGGTCTACGGAAACCTTTACGCCGTGCTTCTTCGCCGCCTTTAAAGCCTCCTCTGTCAGCACTGCCGCAGAATCGGATACCGCCGGTGTGATGCCCGTGAAATGGAACCAGTCAACGCCCTCAAAAATCTTATCGAAGTCAAAATCCGCCGCCGTAGCCGTGGAGATAGAAGAATGCGCTCTGTCATATACGACCTTGGAAGGGCGCATTGCCGAGCCGGACTCCAGATAATAAATGCCCAGACGCTCGCCGCATCTTGCGATATTCTCCGTGCCGACATTGTACTTTCTCAGGGAAGCGACCGCGCACTCGCCCAGCTCATTGTCGGGAACCGCCGTCACAAAGCTTGCGTTGTGTCCGTAATTTGCAAGCGATACCGCCACATTCGCCTCGCCGCCGCCATAGTTGATGTCGAACTCGTCCGCCTGAATGAACTTCTCGTTGTTGGGTGTAGAGAGTCTCAGCATAATCTCTCCCATTGTAACTACTTTCTTTGCCATGATACTCATCCTCCATTGTTTTATCTATATTTTATTGGTATTTCCGTGTTATAATGTGACGCCCTGCTTGAAAATCGCCATGTCATGGAAGCCTGCAAGCTCGCTCTTGACCTCCTTACCGGAAGCAATCGCCACCACCTCGTCAAAGAGCCGCTGTCCTGCCGTATCCAGTCCCTCGCCTTCGGCCACTACCCCGGCGTTAAAGTCAATCCAGTTGTCCTTCTTGCTGGCCAGCCGTGAGTTGCTGGAAATCTTCATTGTAGGCACCGGACATGCAAACGGCGTCCCCCGTCCGGTTGTAAACAGCACGATATGCGCGCCGCTCGCTGCGAGCGCAGTCGCCGCCACCAGGTCGTTGCCGGGTGCGCTCAGCAGATTTAATCCCGGCGTGCGCACCGTCTCTCCGTATGCCAGAACCCCTTTTACAATCGCATTCCCCGACTTCTGGGTACATCCCAGGGATTTGTCCTCCAGCGTGGAGATGCCGCCCTTTTTGTTCCCCGGGGAAGGATTTTCATAGATTGTCTGGTCGTGGCGCTTGAAATAATTCTTAAAATCATTAATCAAATCAACAGTCTTATGGAACAGCTCCTCGTCCGCGCACCGGTTCATCAAAATCGTCTCGGCGCCAAACATCTCCGGCACTTCCGTTAGAATCGTCGTCCCCCGCTTGCTGATTAAGATATCCGAGAACCGCCCGACGGTCGGATTGGCCGTTATACCGGAGAAGCCGTCGCTGCCGCCGCACTTCATGCCGACCACAAGCTTCGATACGCTGATCGGCTCCCGCTTGAACTGTGCGGCATATTCCGCAAGCTCCCTGACGATTTCCACACCCTCGGCAATCTCATCGTCGCTCTCCTGCGCTACCAGAAACTTCACCCTGTCGGGATTGATGTCGCCCATATAGCCCTTCAATACATCAATATTGCTGTTCTCGCAGCCAAGCCCCAGCACCAGTACGCCGCCCGCATTCGGATGATTGATCAGATTGGCAAGGATCTGCCTTGTATGCTCCTGATCGTCTCCCATCTGTGAACAGCCGTAGGGATGCGGAAAAGCGCAGACCGCTTCGATATTCTCCCGCACCAGCCCTTTGGAAAGCTCCGCAATCCTGCTTGCCACGTTGTTTACGCAGCCGACCGTCGGAATAATCCAAAGCTCGTTGCGCACGCCAACCTTGCCGTTTTCGCGGTTGTACCCCATAAAGGTAGCGTCCTCTGTAAACTGCTCCGGCGCAAATGCCGGCTCATAGCTGTACTCCAGTAAGTCTCCGAGGCCTGTTTTGAGGTTGTGCGTGTGAATCCACTCCCCCTTCTTCACAGGCGCCGTCGTATTGCCGATACGGAAGCCGTACTTGATAACGGGCGTTCCCTCCGGCATCTGTACAAGCGCAAACTTGTGCCCCGCGGGGATTTCCGTCTCCGTCGTCACGCTCCCGCCGTCCACCGTTACCGTGGCGCCCGCCGGAATTGTCTCCAGCGCGACAGCCACATTGTCATTTTCATTGATTTTAATAAAATTTGCCATAGCACTCCTTATTTCCACACCGTTTCCGCCGGGTGAAATCAGAAATTTTTTTCGATTGCCCTGCGCATGCCAAGCGTCCGGATATCCTCAAGATAAGCGGCCACCGCGTCCGCAAGCCCCGCAACCTTCGTCAGGTCCTGTCCGTGGAACTCTGCATTGCTCAGATAAGCGTCCGTAAACTCCCTGGACGGCTTTGCGCTGTTTGCGGCAAAGAACTCCAATACCGCCTTGTCGTCAAGGATATTGTACTCCTGGCCGTCGCGATGCCCGATCAACGCCTTCTCCCGAATCTCGCTGCCCGTATAGAATGCCATCAGCGCCGCAATCGAGAATGTCAGATGCTTTGGCAGCTCTCCCTTCCGCTCCACATAACCCAGCAGGGAGGGAAGACATCTCGCTCTCCACTTGGAAACCGAGTTGAGCGAAATCGAAAGTAACGCGTGCTTGATGTACGGATTCTTGAATCTGCCGTCTACCGCCTCGGCAAAGTCTGTCAAATCCTGTCTGGGCAGATCCAGCGTCGGGATAACCTCGTCATAAATCGTCGCATGCATAAAATTCCCGATAATCTCATCCTCCATGGACTCCCTTACATAATCGTTGCCCGCAAGATAGGAAGCCAGGACAAAGGAAGTATGCGCGCCGTTGAGGATACGGACCTTTCTCTGCTTGTACGGCTTCTGATTGTCCGTGTAAATAACCGGAAGCCCCGCGTCGGGAAGCGGAAGCTCCCTGCTGATATCCTTCGCGCTCTCGATTACCCAGAGTCCAAACGGCTCCGCCGTTACCACGATATTGTCCTGATACCCGAATTCCTTCCAGAGCTCCTCCACCTCGTCTCTCGGATATCCCGTAACAATACGGTCAACCAGCGTCGAAGTAAAGATACACGCGTCGTCCAGCCATTTCAAAAAGCCCTCTTCCAAATCCCAGAGCTTCGCAAACTTTACAACGCACTCCTTCAAATGAATGCCGTTGTCGTCGATCAGCTCCACCGGCAGCATGACAAGTCCCTTGTCCGCAGCGCCGTTAAAGTGCCTGTATCTCTCGAAGAGGAACTTACAGAGCTTACCCGGATAAGTCCTGGGCGGCTTTGCCTCGAACTGATCCGTTTCATCAAATACAATACCGGCCTCCGTGGTATTGGATACAATATATCTGAGGGAATCCAACCTGGCATAATCGCTGTACTTCTCATACTCCGCATACGCGTCCACAGCATCCGCAACGCTTGTAACCACCCGCTTAATCACCCTGGGCTCGCCGTCGACAATCCCTCTGAGGCATACCGTATACTGGCAGTCCTGCTTATGAAACATATCAAGATTGCCAAAATCAATCGGCTTTACCAGAACAATGTCACCGTCAAACTTACCCGCCTCATTCGCAATGTCGATCATGTAATCAACAAACGCGCGCAGGAAATTGCCTTCTCCGAACTGGAGTACCTTAATGGGTCTTGTCTTTTTTCCGCTCATTGCCGCATTCAAAAATTCCATGTTATTATCTCCTATCCGACTACTTGGTTTCTTTTGCCCTGCTCACTCTATTGTAAGCACTTACAATGTGTATTCTATCGCGTTTTTACAGAAAAGTCAATCCTATTTGGATGAGATTCCCATGAAAATAGTTACACGCCGCTGTCCGCGCCCGCATCAATGCTCCAGATGCTGCCGCAGCCTGTCGATAAGCTTCGACTTGCGGATGCGCTCCTGCTGATCCGCGGCAATCAGCTCTGCCATAAAGCGGCTGATCTCCCACAGCATGCGCTTCGTCTCCTCATTCATCCCCTTGTATGCCTGTCGGACGGAATGCAGCTTTTGTGGAAAATCCGCGCCAACCGTTTTCAGGTCCGTCAGCGTGCTTGCCTCCGTAATCTCTACAAGGCGGAAGAGGTTTTCCAGAAAATCCCCCACCTGCTCCCGCTCCAGCGCAAATATCCACCGGTTAATCCGGTCATACAGCTCCCTGCGCGCATGCACGCTCTCCTGCGCCCGCAGAAAATGGTCGCCCTCCACGCACCAGCTGAGCGCCACATGCTGCGCTATGCCGATTTGCGTGCTTTTAATCAAGGTGTAGTCTTCCTTTGTCTCCATCAGCATCCCGACAAAGGATTCGTCCGGGACGATTTTGAGCACCTTGTCCCTGATGCCGTCATAGTCGAGCGTCTCCAAGAAGTCCGGCCGGAAGCCGGGCCCGTCCATATTGTAGACTCTCGCAATCCGCAAGCGGAGCGCGGCGTCGCAGCTCATCGCCGCATAGACCGCAAGATTGCCGCCCTTGGAGTGGCCGCCCAGATAAAACCGCAGGTTCTTCTTTCGCGCAAGCAGCGCGGCCACCTGCCGCACGTACTCCACGCTGCGAAGCTGCGCGCCCACCGGCGTCCTGTACGCCATATAGGCGTCCTCCTTCCAGCCCACCAGCGCGTCGTCCGTTCCCCGAAAGGATAGAAAGGCCTCGCCGCTTCCAAGCAGGAAGGTAATCGCGCAAAACTGTACGGCCTCCTCCGCGTCCGTCTCACATACATAGTAAGCCGCCCGCGTATTCCTGTAACGCCGCGCGCTCATCACCTTATAGAAAAGCTGCCGGTTCTTCTCCTCCTCCCATTTGACGGAAATAAAGTTCTGCCCGTCCATCTGCCTGGCAATATCGGGAAACGCCACTCCCGGCTGCCTGTCCGCCATTCCCGGAACAATATTATCATAAACATAATAAGAAAGATGTGAAAATATCAGTCCGTCTACTTCGCAAAAGGGCTTTTCCACAAAGGTAAAGCCCCCAAACTCGTCAACATAAGAAAGCATATCGCCCATAATCGCGCCTCCGTCTCATCCTCGGCACACAACGCACTGACCGGCCGGGTCCGCCGCGCATTTCCCGGGATATTCTAATAAAGCACTCCGTCATAGTATTGCAGCAGCAGCGCCACCACTTCATTGTACTGCGCCATCCCTTCCTCCACGCCGTTGAGCTTCAGCGTCGTCTCCATCAGCGTATTGGATACCTGTTTTACGGTGGCAGTCTTCACGACGGCCTTTTTCTCCACTTCCTCCCAGTTCTCTCTTGTCAGGAAGATATTGTCGTCCGCCACGGTATTGCTGATTTTTACATGCTTTTTATACACCTCTTTACTCCTGCCAATCGAATCGTAAAAGTCATTATTGACATAATTGAGCACGCTCAGATACCCGCAGTACTGCAAAAAGGGATCCTCCGACCGGACGCAGGCGAGATAGCCGATCATATTGGCGTCATTCTCATAAATAAAGCCCTTGGTATGTGCAAGCTCGTGACACACGGTCGGAGCTACGTTGGTTATGTACATCACGGAATTGATATTGGCCTCCATGGAAAACGGGAAGTAATAGCCCATGATATACTGCTGGCTGAAAAATCCGGAATACGTCAGGTACTTTGGCGTCACGTAAAACCCCTGAAGCTGGTCATAGTCCTCTCCGAGCTGCTGCATCGCCCTTGTCGCCTCCGCAATCAGGTCTCCCTCATAGACCACCGCGCCCCTGTCATCACGCGGAAAGGTCTCCGCCAGCGCATTGCACTGCTCCACGATATAATCCCGAAGCGCCGCCAGCTCCCTCTGCGTATAGCCCCGTCCGGAGCTGCCCGCATGCGTCACCGCGCTGTCCGAGACGTCGACCACCATCATGCCGGCCTCCTGCGCGCCCGCCATGTATTTCTCCGAAAATCCTGAAGCATGATAGAGGATAAAGCAGTTGAGCGTCATAATATAACATACGGCAAGCGCCGTCCACGCATATGCCCCCCAAAACCGCCGAAGCGTCTTTTGATAGCGGTTTCTTCTTATTCTATTCCAAATAAGGAAACCTATTCCGAACACAGTAACGGCAACGGCCAAAATCAGCATAATCTCCCCGACGCTCAGCGGCGCTATGCTCGTCAGCCTGCCGTATGTATTTACCCACAGCGGGAAAACATGCCGGATATACCAGTCGCAGAACGCCACGCTCTGCCATGCGGCTGCATTCAGAAGGACAACTCCTATGATACCACACAGGTACACGGTTTTGTATAATTTAATGGATTTTTTACCAATATTTTCCGTTTTTTTCATTGTTTTCCCCTCCGGCATATTGATTTTCCACAGCTTATTATACATATTATCACATTTTTATTATTGTTTTTTTAATAAATTATGAACATTTACCAACGAAGCAAAAATCGTCGAATCAAAAAAGACAGCCGGCAATCCGGCTGCCTTTTCCTTTGCCTGGGACAGGCGTCATCAGAATTAAACGAGATACTGCGCGTACCGTCCCGCATCCCGGACGCTGACATTTGCCTTCATGTAGATGCCGTCGTCCCGGTAATCGGTGGCCGACACGACTGCATTGTCCTTCAGATAAGAGGCAATATCGCCTCTTTTATACGGTATCAACAGCTCACAGTCACGGTATCCGCCCGAAAGCTTTCCCTCAATCAGCGCAAGCAGCGCGTCGATGCCGGCGGACGACTTTGCCGACATGTACAACCTGTCATCGCCCTGAACGGTTGCAAGCTGGCCCATTCCGCACAAATCCGCCTTATTGAACACATAAATCATCGGTATCTGCTCCGCGCCAAGCTCCCGCAGCGTCTCCTTCGTGACCCGCATGTGTTCGGTATAATTCTCATCAGCATAATCAATCACCTGCAGCAGCAAATCCGCTTCCCGAACCTCCTCCAGCGTCGAGCGGAACGCCTTTACCAGACTGTGCGGCAGATTGGAGATAAAGCCTACCGTATCGGAGAGCAGAAACGCGTTCCGGTCCGGCGGGGCTATCCGCCGCACCGTCGTATCCAGCGTCGCAAAAAGCATATCCTTCTCAAGCACCTGCTTCTCCTCATCCTTTACATACGCCGACAGCAGCGCGTTCATAATCGTTGACTTGCCCGCATTCGTATAGCCCACCAGCGCGACCCGCGGGATCCCCGACTCCGCCCGCTTCTTACGCTGCGTCCGCCGCTCTCCCGAAATCGCCTCCAGCTCCCGCTTCATGCTGGTAAGGCGCTGCTCCAGCCGTCTTCTGTCAAGCTCTATTTTTTTCTCTCCGGCGCCCTTATTGCTCATTGCGCCGCTCGCGCCGCCCTGTCTTGAGAGCGCGTCGTGAAGCCCGACCAGCCGCGGCAGCATGTACTGGAGCCGTGCAACCTCCACCTGAAGCTTCGCCTCTCTGGTACGCGCCCGCTCGGAAAATATTTCGAGTATCAGCGTCGTCCTGTCCATTACCGGGCAGTCCAGCGCCCGCTGGAGATTTCGAAGCTGTATCGGCGAGAGCCCGTTATCGAATATCACAAGCTCCGCCTCCAGCGCGCGCGCCGCCTCCCGTACCTCCTCCACCTTTCCGGAGCCGATATAGGTCGCCGTATTGGCGCTCTCCATATTCTGTTCCATTCTTCCTACGGCTTCCATACCGCATGCAGCCGCAAGACTTACCATCTCCTCCATTGCCAGCTCAAACTCCTGCGGCTTTTTATCGATATTGGCTCCTACAATTAAAACACGTTCCATATAATCCCTCCGTTTCCGACGATGTGCGGGGTGCGCGCAGCAAAGCTGCTGATTTCCTTACGCACCCCTGCGCATAAAAAATCCCATGGACACGATACTGCTGCCACGGGATTATATCATCAAGGGCGCGGACGGACGTCCGGACCCGCTTTATGACAAATACTCTTTCTTCACATGAAAAAAGTCGTGGCACCAAATGATACCACGCCAAAACGCAAACCACTTATCTGCGATTCTCCGAGGTAATCATATCGTTCCTGTAGCTGTCTGTAATGCGTCTGCTTCTATTGCTCATTGATACTTACCTCCTGTCCAGTCTGTCTGTATTCTATCAGACGGCTCATAGCGTGTCAAGCTTTTTTGCATGAAATGCTAATGGTAGACAAAGTCCGAAAACCGCGCCGTACCGCCCGGCTGCTTTGTCGCGTACGCAAACAGCCCAAACCGGCAGCCCGCGAAATGGTCCAGCCAGAAGTAAAGCTTTTTCGGCGAGCCAAGACAGATAAACGCACCGTTCTCTTCATAATAGAACCGCGCCTCGTCCCGCATCCCGTCAAAATCTGCCTCCGCCATAAGACGCACCGCGCTGCCCTCCACCGGGATGCAGACACGCTCCGTCTCCCTGCAGCCTTCCTCCGGCGAGGACGCGTCATTCTCTGTCAGCACCACATAATAACGGCCGCCGCGCCGGGCAAGGGCCGCCATGCCATAGCAGCCCGCAAATACGCTGATGCCGGCGTAATCTCCGTCCCGCAGCAGGGCGCCGTCCACCGTAACCTGCGCGCTGCAGCGCGGAAAACGCATCCGCTGTGTAAAAATATTGCGCGCCTGCGTGATATTGCCGCACACCCGTCCTGTCGTCACCGCAAGGAAGCCCTCTTCGCCGTCATTCTGAATCAGGGATAGATCCGGCTCGTGGTTCGTCTGCCAGCAGCTCTTAAAGCCATAGGTATCGTATGCCTCCGACACGGTCTGCCTGCCGGTCTCCGCATTTGTGAAAGGCCCCCGATAACGGAAATCATCGCTGTCCACGAGCGGCCGATAAATATAATCGGCATTTCCACGCGGCGTCTCAAAGGACGCCGGAATGCTGCCGCCCACGCCAAATACAGGAAACGCGCGCTCAAAGGACACCGGAACCAATACCGGTATCCTGCCTGCAGCGCCATGGTCCTGAAAGAGCACCGCATACCATTTTCCGTCCGGCGTATCAACAATGCCGCCCTGCGCAACGCCCTGGCCGCAGTACCCCCTGTCGTCATCCAGCACATCGCCCCCGGTAAACGCCGCCTCCGGCGTCTCTGCCATAAAGCAGGCCTCGACACGGCGCCAGCAGTCCCTGCGGGAATGAATGCAAAACAGATAATACCTGCCGTTTATTTTATAAAAATGCGTTCCCTCATAGCCAAGCATCGGATTTCCCGTATCCTGCACCGCAACGCGGTCAAGTCCGCCCTCCCTGGGCCCGCCAAGATCCGCCCGCAGCTCCAGGATGCGGATTTCGGTATTGCCGTATGCGATGTAGACGCGGCCGTCATCGTCAAACAGCAGCGAGCAGTCATGGTAAAAGCCCTCTATGCACTGTTTCTTCCACGGGCCGTGAATGTCCCGGGCGCTGTACAGATATGTTTTCCCTGTGTCGTTTGCGACAAAGCATATATAGAACGTTCCCTTGTGGAACCGCAGGCTTGCCGCCCACATTCCCTTCCCGTATATGCCGTGTGCATCCTCAAGCGTCTGTCCCGGCGTACTGTCCAGCCGGTCATATACATAAGCTACATGCTCCCAGCATACCAGGTCATAAGAGCGCAGCAGCTCGCAGCCCGGCATAAAATGCATGGTCGTGCTCACCATATAATAAACGTCTCCCACCCGAATCACGTCCGGATCCGGGTAATCCAGTCTGATAATCGGATTGATTTGCATCGCACACCTCCCTGTTTACGCCCCCTGTTCTCGGGCAGTCCCGCTTCAGCCGGCGTTATCTCAGGGTAAAGCACAGCAGGCTCGCATTGCCGCCGCCGCGGTACGTCAGGTATACCGCCTGCGGCCCGTCGGCGATTGCAGCCGGCGCGCTGTACTCCTCCCATACGTTTGAGCTCTGAATCGGAATCCGCGCCAGCAGCGGGCCGTCCCAGGCCGTGCGCACCTCAAAGCATCCGTCCGCGTATCCGCGGGTCTTTATCGCAATCTCCGTTACACCCTTACAGTCAAAATACTTGAAGCCCGCCGTCGCAGTATCCTGCATATTGCCGATATAGCCCGGCTCCTCGTCCCCGTCCCGGCCGTCCTGCATGATTTTGGGGAACCGGTCGCCGCCCACATAAACGGAGTCCGTGTCCGTAAAAAGATTACACGCAAGATACGCGCCGTACGTTCCTTCTCCGCGCAGCGGACCGCCGTTAAGCCCGCACGAGGTCATCTCCACCTGCGGTATGCTCCCGTCCGGCATAATCGTGATTTTCTCCGCGCAGCCCTGTCTGCTGTACCAGGTGCCGTTCGTGTGCCGATGGTAGAAAATATACCACTCTCCGCCGATTTGCACCATGCTTCCGTGATTATTCGCCCCGTATGCCATCGGCTTATCCGCCGGCTTATAGGTATCTATATGCAGGTCGCTGTTGCTGACAATCACGCCGCCGTAGACAAAGCCCTTGTCCGGCGCATCGCTGACCGCATAACACAATTCATGCATCGGCGTGGACGAATAGATAAAATAATATTTCCCGCCCGCCTTGCGAATCGAGGCCGCCTCAAAATACGCGTGTCCTTCAAAGCCTGTGCCCGCGCTGTATTCACAGCCCGGCACCACAATAGACGGCGGCGTCTCCACCGTCAGCATGTCCGCGCCCAAAACCGTCAGCATCGCCCCGCTTCTGGACCTGTCTCCCCTGCCGCAGAAGCCGGTATAAAGATACGTCCTCTCCCCTTCCGTCAACACGCCCGGGTCAAACTGCGGCTCGTCGCCTGCGCGCTCCCCAAGACGGGTCCCGTCCGGATAATGCACATATCCGTAGAATTCAAACCGGCCCGCCGGGCTGTCGCTGACCGCCACGGACACCACGCACACCTTGTCCAGCACATAGTACAGATAGTACCTGCCGTCCGGCCCCACTGTAATATCCGGCGCGTACAGGCACATCCTGCCGTCCCTGTTGAGCGGATCCGCGTTTCTCGGATAAATCACGCCCTCATAACGCCAGCTGCCCAAATCGTCCACCGGCGCCGACCAGCAGACATAGTCCCCCATGCAGAACACATATCCGTTATAAAAATCATGTGAACCGTAGACATACACCCTGTCCCCGAATACATAGGGCTCGCCGTCCGGAATATACTCCCACGACGGCAGATACGGATTATATGCCTGATTTTTCTGTAACTGTCCCAATTCATTCTCCTCCTTTTTGTTTCCCTATCTGTAATACTGCGCCTGGGCCTCAAACATCCCGGCGTAGATTCCGTCCGGAATCTGTACCAGCTCGTCATGGCTGCCGTACTCCGCGATTTTTCCGCCGGAGAATACCGCGATTCGGTCGCAGAACCGGCAGCTTGACAGCCTGTGTGAAATATAGAAGGCCGTCTTCTCTCCGACCAGCGTATGGAACTGCCGGTAAATCTCATACTCCGCAATGGGATCCAGCGCCGCTGTCGGCTCGTCCAGAATGATCACCGGCGCCTTTTTGTAAAGCGCCCTTGCAATGGCCAGCTTCTGCTGTTCCCCGCCGGACGGCTCGATGCCGTCCTCCTCAAACATCTTAAATATCCGCGTATCCGCCCCTTTTTCCAGCTTCCCGACCATATCATCCAGCTCTACCAGCTTTAACAGCCGCTCCAGCGCTTCCTGTCCTTCCCCGCCAAACGTGATATTCTCGCCAATAGAAAAGCCAAACAGCCTGAAATCCTGAAACACCGGCGCAAACTGCGCCATATATTCCTTATAATCATACTCCTTAATATTGCGCCCGTCCATCAGGATCTCCCCTTCTGTGGGGTCATACAGCCGGCACAGCAGCTTAATAAACGTCGTCTTTCCCGCGCCGTTGAGGCCGACGACCGACAGATGCTCTCCCGGCTCGACGGTGATATTCACGCCGTCCAGAACCTTCTTATCCGTCCCGGGATAAGCAAAGGCAACATTGCGGAATTCAATGCGGTGCTCTCCCGCCGCCACCGGCACGTCCCCCTTGGGAATCACCTCCGGGTATTCCATAAATAAAACATACTCATACGCATAGTTGCAGCGCTTTGCCAGATTCAGCACATTCCACACCAGCCCGTTGAGCGTATTGTCCAGCTCTCCCGCCGTGGAGATCATCTGCGTAAAGATTCCTATCGAAAAGGCCCCCCGTATGACAAGCAGCCCCGCATAGAAGTATGTCGCCAGCGACCTCAGAAGCGCCATTCCTCCTGAAAACAGGTTGTACGGATAGGTCTTCTGCGCCTGCCATTTCCATGTATCGCTGCTCTTCCTCGTATACTGCTGCCACCGCCCTACGAGCATCCTGCGCGCGTCATACAGACGGATGTCCTTCCCAAACCGGAAATCTACAAGCTGCCATCCGAAATAGCCAAACAGACGGTTTGACTGGGCAAGCCGCCCGTAAGCCTCCAGCTCCACCTTGTTTCTTGCGGAAACCGACAACGCATTCAGCGCGACATACGCCAGAATCACGACCAGAAGCATCGGCGCATGCATCGCGATCACCGTCACCAGCCCTGACATCTTCAATATATTTCTGAAAAAACCAAATACCTGCTCGGCAACGCCATACGCGCCGCCCGAATACCAGGACATGCCGGTCTGCGCCTTTTCCAGCTGATCCAGCACCTTCTTGTCCTCTGTCATCTGAAAGTCCAGCCCCATAGAATGCAGCCCCGTCTGCATAGTAAAATAGTCCTCCAGACGCTGCTGATACATCTGAAGCACTGTACTCAGCCGCTCATACAGCAGATTCAGCATCATCTCTCCCACAATCAGCACTGCCACATACCCGGCAAGCGTCCGGATATCCCGCCTGCCGCACAGCTCGTCGACCAGAAGCGGCGTGATAAATATGCCCAGAAACGGCTGCGCCGCCTGCACCAGCATTTGTACCGCCTCCAGCACGAAAAACCACGGATATCGACGGGCTGCCGTAGAGAACAGAACACGGACGACGGCGCAGATCTTTTTTAAGGACTTCTCGTTCTTCTTCTCCATTACGCCCCCGCCTCCTCTTCCTCCTGATAGTACTGTGCCTGCACTGCGAACATATGGGCGTACTCCCCGCCGCCTTCCATCAATTCCTCATGGCTTCCGTATTCAACCATGCGCCCGTCCATAAACAGCGCGATTTTGTCACAAAACCGGGTGGACGCAAGGCGGTGGGAAATATAGACCGCCGATTTGTCCCCAATCATATGGTCAAACCGCTCATAAAGCTGCTGCTCCGCCAACGCGTCCAGCGCGGAGGTCGGTTCATCCAGCACCACGACCGGCGCGGCCTTGTACAGCGCACGGGCCAGCGCCAGCTTCTGCCGTTCGCCGCCCGAAAGATCCACACCCTCGTCGTCCACAACTTTAAGCAGCTCCGTATCAATCCCCCTGGGGAGCGCGCGGAGCTTCTCCGTCAGGCCCGCTTCCTCCACAGCCTTCTCCACCCGGCTGCGGTCCGTCTCCCCGGGCGTCTTCATCGAGACATGCTCTGCGATGGGGAACGCCATAATCTCGATATTCTGAAATACCGGCGAAAACAGCCTGTAGTAATCCGCACGCCGAAACCGCCGGATATCGATACCGTTCAGGGTAATATATCCCTCCGTCGGATCATACAGCCGCAGCAGCAGCTTGATCATCGTCGTCTTCCCCGCGCCGTTTAAACCGACCACCGCAAGCTTCTCCCCCGGATGCAGCGTCAGATTCAGGTTATCCAGCGCTTTCTTCTCCTGCTTGAAATACCGGTAGCTGACATTGTGGAACTCAAACGTGTATGTCTGCGCATCCGGTACGGGAACCGCATCCGCCGAATCGTCATCCTCCAG
This sequence comes from uncultured Lachnospiraceae bacterium, assembly GCA_949948735.1. GTDB lineage: Bacteria > Bacillota > Clostridia > Lachnospirales > Lachnospiraceae > COE1. Next base: position 123,307 of record CATLGV010000003.1, read on the forward strand.
CTCCACAAACGACCGGAAATCATCCACCTCCAGAGACGCTCTGCGAAAATCGCCAAACCGATGCAGAAACTGTGACAGATTCTCGGAAAAGGCGACCGCCAGCGCCAAAAACATCGTAAAATCACCGATGGACAGACCGCCCTGCAGAACTGCCCCCACCAGCACGGCATAGACCGCCGCCTTGCCGGCTGCGGCGCATGCCTGCGACACCGCCGCATGCCGAAACCACAACCCAAAATGGAGCTTCATGCGGTTCTGCTTTTTTTCAAACACAGCCTGCTGCTTCTCAATAAGAAAGCCGCTCAAGTCAAACAGCCGGATATCCTTTGCATAGTCAAAATCCTGCGTAACGCGGGACATATAGTCCAGCTGCCGCCAGACCGGAGCCATTTTATCCCAAACCTCCGCCTTATCGGTTTTAACCGTCCATAAATGATAACAAAACTGAAGGGCGCCCAGCGCGATCAGTAAGCCCACCAGACGCCAGTCCAGTACCACAACGGCCGCAAAAGTCACCGCCACCGTGACCAGACGCATCCCGAGCGTCTGCATCAGATGCATCATGCCCTCCACGCCGTTGTCATTGCTGCCGGTCGCCTGCATCGCCCGCTGGTGGACATCCAGCACCTCCGGCCGCTCAAGCATCTCGTAGCTCAGGCATAACGCCTTATCTACACGCTCCGTAATCATCTGCTGGCGCACCAGAATATACCGGTACCATATTTTCCCATCGGAAAACTGCCTGCAAAAGACCAGTACGCCGGCACCCGCTCCCGCGATCAGCAAAAGACGTATCAGCGCTTCCACGGAAGCCGCTCCCGCCCCCGCCAAATCAATTACAAATTTCCCGACGATGCCCCAGTAGTACGAAATGACCGACTCGCCGATAATCCCCATTATCGCAATCGGAAAAATCACAGGACAGTACTGCCGTATTTTTTTCAGAATATAAATTGTATTTCTCCCCGCGCCAAACTGCCGGTGCAGCGGATTATCCGTCCGCTCCTTATACTCCCCCATAGCTGCGCCCTACCTTCCTGTCTTTCCCGCAATCTGCGCAAGCAGCTTGTCAATCTTTTCCCGTATGAAGGCTCTCCCTTCGTCCTTTACAAGGAAATACAAATAGGACTCTTTGACAAACTCCGGCGGAAGGCCTCTGCCTACCAGCTTGAAATTGACAAAGCCGCGCTCGATATATCCCTGTATTTCCTCATTCGAGATAAAGCCCGGCCGCTTCATGCACTCCGCAAACGACGGTCTTGTCGACTTATTGGTGCACCGGAAGGACGACTGCATCGAATACTCCAGCTGCATGCGCGATTCGTCCCGGTAATGCTCTGCCCGCTTCGGGCAATTGGGGTAACAGATCTCATCCACGAGAATCTCTACCTTGTGCGCATACGGCGCAATCGCATCCAGAACCGCCTTGTCATGGTTCAGGTCATAATCAAGCACCACCAGCTTATAATCCTTTTCCAGCTCCTCCACCAGCTGCGCGCCGTCCACCATCCGCTTGGTCGTCGAGGAAATCAATGGATAGGAGGGATATGTCTGCCGGATGTACGCCTCCAGCACCGGCCGGTTGACCAGCGCCTGGTTTTGCCCGTTGTCCGCCAGCCGCATAATCAGGTTACAGTAGGTATCCTGCAGATGGCGCTCCTCCAGAAGGGAGTTCGTCCATGTAAACCTTGCCGGAACCCCTTTGTCATTATACACCTTGATGATATTGGCAATATCCTCCTTACTCAGAATGCCGAATACCGCCCGTCCCCCGTTCCAAATCGCACCCGGAATCGTGCCGTAAACGGATCCGATTTTATATCCGTCCCTGAACTTCTCCGGATAATCCTTCATCATATTGATGATAATCTGATTTAGCATCCGGAAATAACACAGTCCCGGCAAATGCCAATATACGGTTCCCTTATCCATATGAATCCTCCATCCTCTCCATGTAAACGTTATAACCCCATTCTACCACATCGTCTCTGCCGGGCAAAGAAAGAAAAGGGCTAATGCCGCGAAAGCATTAGCCCCGAATAAGCACCCTATCTTGCGTTCAAGTCATCCAGATAAGACTGCCATGTATTTTTGATTGCCTCTGCCTGCTGTGCCGGTGTCGTGTCCTTATTGATCGTCCATAAGAATTCATTACCCTGATCCAGACCCGGAACAACCTCCGCATAGTTTACAAGGCCATTCTCTACCATTCTTGCAAGTGTCAGGTCAACAGCCTCCGTGTCTCTGAAGCTGCTGTAATAACCAGCCTTCCAGCCCTCATAATCCTCGAAGCCGGGAATCGGCGCTGTGTACAGGTTGTATGCAAATGCAAGCTTCCATGCCTTGTCTGCATCATAGCATGCCGGAATAACTACCGGATTGTTGCTCCATACGTTCATGTAATCCTCTGCGTCCGGTCCTTTGGGGAAGCAGATAAAGCCAAAGTCGTCTTCCATATCCTTGAAGTCCGCGCCTGCCATGTACGCATTGTCAAAGCAGAATGCAGCGTCGCCGTTCAGGAATGCCTGCATGTAGTAATTCCACTCCGCGTCTGCCGGCTTCACCAGGTCGTACTCTGCCAGAACCTCATGCGCAAAGTTCAAGCCTGCAAGCGTCGCGTCGTCATCAATATGAAGCGTATACTTTAAGTCGTCTCCCTTATCTACGAGGCAGCCGCCGTTTGCGAATGCAGCCGTCTTGTAGAATTCACCCGTATTGTTTGTCGTACCGTAAACATCGATAACACCGTCATTGTCGGTATCTCTCTGAACCTTCGCCATTACCTCCTTGCACTTGTCAAACGTCCACTCGCCGTTCTCCTGCCATGTGTAAAGCTCTTCCGGATCGATACCCGCCTCTCTGAGAAGCCGCTTGTTGAAGTAGGTTCCGGTTCTGGGCTCGGGCGTCAGCGCGTACATACAGTACTTGGATTCGCCGATGGAGAACAGATCGTCTACGCCGCCCTGCCATTTTTCATCCGTAAAGTCAAGGCAGTCCAGTGTAGAAAGGTCATACATCAGGCCGCTGTACATTGCGGATACTACGGAACCGTCCATACGAAGAACAAAAATATAATTCTCGTCGCCGCCTGTTGTCGCATAGTTTACGAAATCCTCGGGTACGGTTGCCCACTCGCTGATACCAAGCTCTCTGATCTTGAAATTGTATGTCTCCTGACACCACTCACGCCACTCCTGCACCGCTTCCTCATATGCGTTTGTAGGCTCTGAGGGCTCCTCTGCCGACCACCAGTCACGGATAATGATCTCCATGCCGCCCAGGTCGTATACATTTCCGTTCTCATCTGTCAGAACCGTATAGCCGCCGTCTTCTTCACCCGCAGCTTCCGTCGTAGTCTGCTCTGCAGCTTCCGTATTGGCCTCGGTTTTTGTTGTATCCGCTGCATTATTTGCCGTTGTATCCGCCGGCGCGTTGGTGTCTGTGTTCGCATTTGCCGCATCATCTTTGCTGCCGCAGCCTGTCATGCCCGCAGCAACCATGGACAGCGTCATTGCTGTCGCAATCAGTTTTGTTACACTTTTTCTTTTCATTGTAAATCCTCCTTCTTTCTATATAAATTCCTGTATCAGAAATTTATATCTTCCATGAATTTCATCCGTTGTCAATCTTACATCTTGATACCGGAGCTGCTGATACTCTCCACAAATCCCTTCTGCGCAAACAAATACAGAATTAACAACGGTACGATTACCATCAGCATTCCTGTCGAAATCATGCAGCTGGTGTACGCTACGGACGCACCCGTTCTATCCCCGACAACCAGGGACACATACTGGTTCACACGGTCGGCTATCATCGAAAGCTCTCTGGCCAGCAGCCGCGTATTGCCCATAAACATCTTCGCATAAAAGCTGTCCGTCCACTCCCACACAAACGAGAACAGGAAGCAGGAGGTCAGTATCGGCGTTGCGTCCGGAAGCATAATCCGTGCAAAGGTAGAAAAAATACCGCATCCGTCCACATAAGCCGCCTCTTCCAGCTCCTTGGGGATATTCCGGAAAAACTGGCGTATCATATAGATATAGAGCCCGTTCTTCAAGCCCATGCAGCCTGCGCTCATCAGGTAATACGGAAGCTTCGAACCGCGCAGGTTAATGCCTTCCCCCCGAATCGCTCCTATAATCCCGAATATGTCAAAATATCTGAAATGCAGATACAGGGACGTCGATATCGTCTGCGGCGGGACAATGATAACGAGCAGTACGCAGACAAACCACATTTTTTTGAGCGGAAACTCAAACCGTGCAAATCCGTAACCAACCAGCGTACACACCGCAATCTGCAGCAGCGCGATTGTAAGGGACACGCCGATTGTGTTGATCAGCGTCTTGCCGTAATCCATCAAATCCGCCGCCAGGAAATAATTCTGTGTTGTAAAATGCTCCGGCACCGAGATAATGGTATTGTTATACAGATCCCGCTCCTCCATGAAGCTGACTGATATTTTATTCAAAATCGGCTGCAAAATCAGGAAGCACATGCCAAAAAGCAGAAATGCCCGGATAATTTTGTATACCGTCTGTCTGGTCATCTTCTTCAGCAAATAGCCGCTTGATTTGCGATTTCTTTCCCAGAAGCTTTCCTTCTCCATCTTTACAGCAGCATCACTCATAGTAGTAAACCCCCTTTGATATGATCAGCGAGCTGATTCCTATGATTAATATGACGACTCCGAAATAAATCCACGACATCGCCGATGCAAAACCATAATTAATCTGGATTGTAATCTCTTCACTGATTTTCTTGATCACTTCATTGTCAGTACGCATACAGAAGTCCACGATCGTGTATATCCAGTTCACGACAAACAGGGAGCTTATCATCGGGAACGTAATCTTCCAGAGGCTTTCCCACGCCGTACATCCCTCGATATCCGCCGCCTCATACATGCTCTGGGAGATGGTCTGCAGGCCGGAAAGGAAAATAATAATCTGGATGCCGGATGCGATAGCCACGTCATAAATGCCGTCCACAATCTCAAATACCTTTGAAAACGCCCTTGTTCCGATACCCGCAGTCTGCAGGATTTCCTCGATTGCTCCCGTGATGCTGATGCCGCTCGACGCCGTCTGGCCAATCGCGTCCTGAATGCTCGCCATCAGCTTATTGTCTGTTTCCACACCGATGATAACGCCCGACGAAAGGATTACCGGCAGGAAGAAAATCGCCCGGACCAGCGCCCGCCCCTTGAACTTCTGGTTCAAAATCAATGCCACAAAAAAGCTGAATACCATAATCGCCAGCGAGTTAATACACATACGGGAGATTTCCTCCGTCAAAAGACGGTTAAACTCGGCGTCAAGCGTAAAGGCACGCACATAATTGACGATTCCCTTAAACTGCGGCGAAAAGCTGCCTGCCCCCACCTGTACATCGCAGAAGCTCATATATAACGACTGTGCCATAGGCTGTATCATAAAGGCCAGAAAGCCTACGATAAACGGCAGAATAAACATGTATCCCGCAATCGCTTTCCGTTTCTGAAGACCCGCTAATTTCTTCTGTTTCTTCATAATCAAAATCCTTTCTATTCTTTACTTACCGCAATTCCGGCGCGGGTGGTCATCTGACGACCAAAAAGTCTCTTGCCGGAACTACAATGCCGTCCGCCACTGTCACATCTTCATAGTCATAATTTACATATACCCTGGTGCCGTCCTCGTATGTCGTGCAGGCTGTCTTTTCCGCCACATACGCGTGATCCGTCATCTGTTGGTTGAATGTATGCCCCAGCTCCTGATTATACCGGGTATAAATCTCCTGCATCCTGTCATGCCATGATGCAAAATCCGCTCCGAAATATTCGGTATACAGGGTCTTCTGCAGCGCAAACGCATCCTCATGCATGGCCGCAAAATACAGGCCTGCGCCATACTCTGCCGACTTGAGCAGCTCCTGCCGGTAATTCTGCGTCAGGTTAAGCGCCTCTCCCGTGTAGTTCACATACCCGTGTATCGCCAGCTGGTAAAACGGAACCGCCTGGTCGATAATGGTATATTCCGAACCGTTCAGATCCATATTGGTCACAATGTCGCTGTAGGCCAGCGCATAGTCATTGCCCTTGTTGACCATAATGCGCATGCCGCTGTCGCTGATTTCCTTGAGCTTTGCCTCCTGCTTCTGCTTTGCGGTCTGTCTGCTCACCGGCGCGTTCTTATAGAAGTCCGAGGATACGACGTCCCCGATGTCCTGGAAGGATACGCCCGCCTGGTATTTGACAGCCGCCGCTTTCAGGTTCTCGGCCATCTCCAGAATATTATCCGCATGCAGCAGATAGAAAGCATCCGCGCTGTCTTTATCCTTGATATAGGTAACGACCCGGTAGTCGTTGAGTTCAACCTTCTCCTTGCTCACCAGCCGCGCCGCATCCGTGTACAGCACGAACCCGTCCGTCACGCCGCTGTCAATCGCATAGTTTGTAATACCGTTCAGATAAAGATCTATGCCGTTCTCCGCCGCATAAGCCGACAGCGCTTTCAGGTCTTTCTTGCTGCCCAGCTCGGATACCAAATCAACATCCGTCAATATCTGCTGCCGCACGCCGCCGTTCATCCAGCCGGTAAGCTTTACGGAGAGATTTTCCATACCGTCTTCCTTAAGCTGACGAAGGATATCCGTTGTCTCCTTGTAGCTGGTAAGCCTTAACGGGCGCGAAACCGGTACGCCAAGCACCTGCTTTACCTTATCCACGGCACCGACTACTTCCAGCGCCACCGGCGTCTGCGTATCGTCGTTCAGCGCCATATCGGACGCATATCGTTCAAGCAGATACTGCTGATACGTTTTTGCCATATCCACATAGCTGTTGCTGTCCACAAAGCGGTAACGCTGCACCAGCTTTTCCTCCGGAAGCTTTGACTCATAGATAAACAACCGGCCCCTGTCCTTGTTGGAGCTGTCGTACTGGAACTGCTCCCTGTGTACGACATTGTACACAGCGTTGACGAAATTGTAGCTGTGGGTTTTGCCGCTGACGTCGGCCTGTATGGACGCATACGGCGCGCCCTCCTCCAGAAGGCACAGGAAAGCGTCTTCCCCGTTGGCCACTCCGTATGTCGCAAAGCTTGCTTCCGTCTCATGCACCACAAATTCCCGGTTCAGCGCCATATCCCAGCCGTATACATTCGCGTAATAGCTGTTCTGCGCCGTCTTGCCGTTGTTGAAGTTGATGAGCGCCCCGCCGCCCTCCGGCACAAACATGAACCCTTCGTCTTTGGTTCCGCCCGCTCCAAAGTAAGGCAGCAGCGTCACGCTGTACAGCGGATATTCTTCTCTGTATTCCATCTCCTGCAGCGGCACTTCCACAATCAGGTCCGGACCGTCGAGCCGGTATATGACATTGACATTGAAAATCGGCTTGTCAGAAACTGCCGCTCTCATATCAAGGGCCTTATCCGCCTCGTATTGCTCCACTGTATAGCCGGCTTCCTCAAAAAAGGTCTCAAACTTCCGCTTCATATTATCCTTGGTCGTATCACGCAGGACGTAGATAACCTCATCCGCAAGAATCGGATAGTTTGCAAGAAGCTCTTCCGCGTTGTCCTTCTTACCAAGATTATTGATGTCGTACTTCTTATAGTAATCCTGAACCATGACGGCATTGTTCTTTCCCATCTTTTCCATCAGGACATCCATATCCGACGCCCGGATTACCGGCGGTATCATAAATTCCTTCTGCAGATCGCCGATAGAGTATTTCACCTTCACATAATCGTCGCCTGTCTCAATATCATAGATTCCCTTCTTAATGCTGTAGCCGTAGCTGCTGTACATCATGTCAATTCCGTTGATGTTACTGTATGTAATCAGCAGCGTAGACTGCAGATTATCCTTCTCTGCCTCCAGGGCCAGGGGATCCTCCTGCACGTCCTGCGGCGTTGAATACCATACCTTGCCAGTTTCCTTTACCGTAAGCTCAAACTGCGTCGTCTCCGGATTCATCTCGAATTTCAGGTCATTGTTTTCCAGGATGATCGGCTCTTTGTCCTCCCCCGCATAGGCGTTGACCTCGATATACTCCGGTTCTCCCTCGTCGCCCTTGTACAGGGTAATGACCAGAATAAACGCCGTGACCACCAGCAGACCGATAACAGGAACTGCCATGCTTTTTAATCGTTTCATTATTTTATCTTTATTGAATGATTTATCCTTCTTCATAGTCAGCTCTCCCATAATCTATCTTGTTATCCATCTCACATTCGGAAAAGGAGTTCCCTGCCGACTGAGATGAAATAAGCGATACCCTGCGAAATCATACTGAAGAACAACAGCAGGATAAAAATCATAACCAGCATGGAAAATCCGGTCGCCACCGTAAACAACAGCGTTTTCTTCACCGTATACTCGTGAATCTGTATCATGGCGGCGAGTATGAGCAGCGCTGCCCACAGCAGCGATATCACACTCAGAACACCGTAAAACTCCGCTTCATCGATTGTCACCACATTGCTGAACGCAATCAGCGGGAACTGAATCAGCGGGTACGGCGTAAGGCCGTAACAGGTTGCCATATAAATCTGCCTGAGCGTCCCCTTGCCGTCAAACAGCGTCGTCAGGCCCCAGTTGCCGACGCACCACAGCGCCAGCGGGAACAAGACGCTCGCAATATAGAGAAAGATATTGATGCCTTCCCAATACACCTTCAAAAACACAAAGCTTGTAAACTGCAGCTTCATAACCCGCGCAAGCAGCGTCAGAAACAAGATGGTATTGGCTGCCGCAAGCGAACCTCTTTTTTCGTGTGTCAGATCCCAGAACCCGTCAAACGGATGCGTGATTACATACAACGCATATTTCAGCGTTGCCAAATAATGCGTAAAGACTTCCTTTTTGTTTAAAAAAGCGATCATTCCTGCCTCCGATTCATCCTTTAAAAAATATCTGCAGTGTCAATTTCGTGCTTGATCTTCCTGACCCTTCCGACCGCCAGCGGCAGACACAGGACAAGGAACAGCGCCAGCACAATCAGCACGATATGCTCTTCCACCCATTCCTTCCGGTACTGCTTAAACGCCTTGGAATAGTTCTCGTCGTCCCATTTTAATTCGAAATATTCCATCGCTTCATGGTACTTTTCCTGCCGCAGCAGCGAACGGCCGATACCGATGTAAGCCAGGTCATAATTGCCGTTGAGCTTGAGCACTTCCTTCCAGATCTCCCCGGACTCATAATATTTACCGTTCTGGAACGCTTCGATTGCCTCATAAACCAGTCCGCCGAATTCTGTCGTCGAAAATACCGTGACGCTGCAGTCCACCGAATCCAGTACCAGCAAGTCATGTCCCATATGGTCTAACGCCGACGGCTGCCTGAAATAACCGTCCATATTGCCGGCCCCGCCAAAGGTGAACACCATGTCCCCCTGGTCGTTATATCCGAAAAGTCTCCCCCGCACCTTGTCAAGCGCAACATAGATGTCGTTTTCAAGCGCCGTAATGTCCGAAAACAGCGACGGTCCGTCGTAGCCGGAATTCTCGCCGTTCCACCACAAATCGCCTATCGGCGCAAACGGGCCGTTGCGAATCAGGATGTCGGTTCCCATCAGATTCAGCTTCCGAATCGGCTTTGCCGAATCATCCGCCAGGTCATCCTCCGTAACGTTGGACGTACATGCATAAATAAACCCTTCCGCGTCCATATAGAGATTGGAGTATTCCGTAGGCACAAACGACGCCAGCTTTGCCCGCTGCTCCTTCGTCGCAAGCCGCTTCCAGATATAATCCGTCCAGTCGTAGGTAACCTCCGTAGCGCCTACAAACCCGGAAAATGCACCGTCCGGCTCATACTTAATCAGACCCTGGTTGATATTGGTCGCCGCGCAGTAAACGCGTCCCGCCGTATCAATGGATATCTTATTGGGTAAAAACCTGGAAGCAGGATCTATCGTGGAATCCACCGGCTGGTCAAACTGCATCAGGTAATTCAAATCCTTGTCAAGCTTCAAAATCCGCTGATTGTTCATATCCGCGATATAGAAGCAGCCATCCTCGGATACCGCAATATCCGTAGGTGAAGAAAATGTCGTAATCTCCACATCCCCTTTAAAGCTGTCAATAATCCGCCTGCACTCAAAGCTGTCCTTCTTGGTCCGCTCCAGCTCGATAATCCGGTTGTTTCCCGTATCACAGATATAGATCATACTGCCGCAGACATATAAGCCCTGCGGGCCGCTGAGCTTATCCTCAAGCCCCATATCGGTTGCCGTAAATACTCCTGTCACCTCATACAGATCCGGAGAATACTGCACATCCTCCCACCAGTCATAATTGTAGGTATAGCCCTTCTCCGCGTATGCAACCGTGGAAGAGCCGGCCAGCACTGCCGCGCCAAGCAGAAGCGCGCTTATTCTTTTCATTATTTTTTTCATATCTTACCCCCTGCCAAGATGCTTTTTAATCCTTTAATCCGGAGCTTGCCATTGTTTCCAAAATCTGACTTTCAGATAAGATAAAGATGATAATCGGTACTACCATCACAATTACCGTAACTGCCGCCGCCTGCCCCGTCCGCGCAATACCGCCGCTCTGAATCTGCTGCAGGGCGTATACCAGCGTTTTCTTTTCCTCTGAATAAATGAACGTCGAAGCTTTATTGTTCCACAAAGCCTGTACCTGGAAAATAATGAGCGTCAGCCAGGCCGGCTTTACGTTCGGCATTACGATATGCATAAATACCTTCCATTCGCTCGCACCGTCAATCTTGGCCGCCTCAATCAGCGACATCGGAAGGCCCTCCATAAACTGCTTCATCAGGAACAAGCCAATCGGCGCCGCAAAAGAAGGGATAATGATCGCCCAGTATGTATCAATCCAGCCCAGGCCGTTAATAATCAGGTAATTCGGAATCGCCGTAACATATCCGCTGAACATCAACGCCACCGTTACCAGATTAAAGAAGGTCTTGCCGCCCGGGAACTCATACTTGGCAAGAACGAACGCGCCCATGGAGGCAATCAGCAGATGGCCTGTCGTGCCGACAAAGGTGATAAACACCGTATTGAAAATGTATCTTGAAAATGTAACCCACGATTTTCCCATTGTGACAAAAAGATCCGAGAAATTATCAAGCGTCGGGTTCTGCGCGAAAATCTTGGGCGGGAACATAAACAGCTCATCCAGCGGCTTCAACGCACTGTTGACTGCGAACACCAGCGGAAATATCATTGCGACCGCCACCATGCACAGGAAGAGATATACGAAGAAGTCTCCCACGCGCGACCGGTTGGGCTGGCGCTTTTTCAATATTTTTGGTTTTTGCTTTACTTCCATAATCTTCTCTTTTTTTCTCATATCAGGTCCCTACTCTTCTTAACAAACTCTGGATTGCCTTGTTGCAAAGTATCATAATCAAAAACAGCATTGTCGCTATCGCGGATGCGTATCCCATCTCGAAACGGGAATAGCCGTAGTCGAACAGATGCGTTACAACCGTCCGCGCCGCATAGTCCGTACTCGGATAACCGCACAGCTGCATCGTCACATCACATACGCCAAAGGACTGCGTGATTGCCATAACGGCGCCAAACATCAGCATCGGCTTCATATTCGGCAGGGTGATATACCACAGCTCCTGCCAGCGGTTCTTAATCCCGTCCATGTAGCCTGCCTCATACTGCGATTTGTCAATACCCTGCAGACCGGCCACAAAGGACAGGAACCCGGTTCCAAGGCTCATCCAGAGGATAACGACCATACAAATCGGAAGCATGTACTTGGGGTCTGTAAGCCACAGCACCGGTCTTCCGATAAGCCCCCAGTTCATCAGGAACGCATTGACATATCCGTACGCGTCTCCTCTAAAGAAGATGGAGAAGATGACGAACACGTTGCCCGCAATCGACGGCGCATAGAACACGACAATCGCAATGGTTCTGATCCAGCGGGGAATCTCGTTGATCAGCCAGGCAAACAGGAAGGACATGATATAACCGAGCGGACCTGTTATAACTGCGATCATAAAGGTATTTTTTACGCCCGTCAGGAAAATGTCATCCTCCAAAATCAAACTGATATAGTTCTGTAATCCCACAAATGTCGGAGATTCTAGAATATTGTAATAAGTAAAGCTCAGTACAATGGAGCTCACAACAGGGACGATGTAAAACATCGTAAACAAAATCGCGTAGGGCGCAAGAAACAGATAACACATTTTGCTTCTCTTGGCCTTCTTGATACTTACCTGAAGATTATGCCGCCTTAATCTGAAATATTTTCTGATATATTCTTTCACCTTCTTACCCCCTGTCCTTTATTCTTCTATTGGCAGACCGAACTCTCTACGCTTCTTGGTAATCTCTTCGTCGATTGTAATGCTGTAATCCAGAATCGTCTCGCGCGGATCCTCTTTTTTGTTGACAATCTTACGAATCGCGTTCGTAATATGACGTCCGGTATAATAACCGCCCGGCACTTCCCGTATACCGACCGTCTGCAGCCACTGTGCCGAAAGCGTCTCGATATCGTCCGCGTTCCATGCAAGCTGGCTGAACGCGTCGAAGTTTGCCGTCGCATATCTTGCCGACGATCCCAGAAGCGCCTCCATCTCGCGCCCGAAACGCACCTGCGTATCCGCCTGCGCCCACCACTTCATAAATTCCCATGAAGCATTCCGCAGCATGTCGTCCTCTGTCTTGATCATCATTGTCGCGCTGCCCGAAATAAAGTCGGAACGGTCAATATAGGTGTTTCCGGAAGCATCCGTGACCTCCGTACCCGGAATCAGGGTGAAATCCCATAATCCGCGTATCTCCGGCGCCGATACCATCAACGTGTTATAAACGCTGTACGAGGCGATGCCAATCGGCATCTCACCGGAACGGAACCGGCTCACAAAATCAAAGAACACCGGAATACCGTAATCTGTAAAATACTCGCTGTAGTCCTCAATCGCCGCCACACCGGCTTCCTCATCGACAGTGGTGTAGGTCCCGCCTTCACTGTACAAATCGCCGCCGTTCTGGAACAGCATGCTGAAATACATACTCAGGTCCGCCGCATTCGATGCAACCGACGTGCTTGCCGCCGCATTCGTACTGCTTCCCGCCGCGGAGGGAATGCCAATCGACATATTGTTGCCCTGTATGGTCGGCAGCATCTCAATCAGCTCCTGCCATGTCTGGGGCACCCCAAGCTCCAGCTCCTCCAGAACATCCTTGCGGTAAAACATTACGTTGAACGTCTGCGTCTCCGGAATAGCATAAATGCTGTCGCCCAGACGGTACTGCTCATAGGAGCTTGCCGTGTAGGATTTGAGAACCTCCTCCAGGTCTTCAAACTGCGACAAGTCCTCCACCGCGTTACGCAGCGCGTAATTCACCGGCTGGTCCGCGCCCACGGAAAGCACGATATTAGGCCCGCGCCCCGCCACAACGGCGCTCAGCAGCGCATCCGGCGCAACGATTTCTACGTTGACCTTGATGCCGCTCTGCGGCGTAAAGGTGTCATCCACCATACTCTTCAAAATCGTTCCCTGATCACGTCCCGTAAGCACCCACACGTGGATAACATCCTCACTGTCTGCATCGTACACATCGCCGACCGCGTCATAATCCACGGTAAACGACGCCGTAAAGGAACGCACCTCATGTACGGCTCTGTCCCATCCGTTTGCACGATCCTTTTCCGGCTGGGCATCCCGCCCTGTAATCACAAGATAATCAATATCCAGCTTCGTCTCGCTCATATTCAAAATCGCGGTTCCAAGCGCCGTGATATTATCCTTAAAGCTGATAAACTCAATCGTAATTCTGTCCGGCCGTTCTACAAAGCGTTCCAGCTGCTGCGCCAGTGTCTGCGCCGTAGCGATTTTGTCCGCCTTCTGCCCGGTATAGAGCACCGTATCGTCAACCGCCTTGTACAGCCGCTTTGACTCCAGGGACATCGCCTCGATGATTTCCGGATATACCCTGTCGATATTGTAATCCCTGTATTTATCCGGCTGCGCTCCCGTATAAATCAGAAGCTTCCGGTATATCTGATTGAGACGGTATGTAGAGTCCTCGAGCTCTTCGAGAATGGCCCCCATGCTTCCAAGCGTCGCTTCCAGCCGGAAGGTATGCCTGCCCGCCGTCAGATAGAACCAGTACGGCTCGCCGTTCTCATCCCCCAGCGTCATCAGCTTCCAGTCATTCGAATAGTCAAAGGAAACCTCCTTAACCTCCTCAAACGGAACCTTTCCGTCTATGTATACGCATCTGCTGGACACGCTGCCTCTGGAATAGTTCTGGCGGCCCTTGACCGTGATGCTGTAATAGCCGTCCTCCGGCACTTCAAATTCCCACTCAATCCACTGGCCCGACGACCGCCATGCGTCGCCGCCCACATAATTCAAAAGCGTGTTCGTCACGCTGTAAGGCTGTGTTGTCGGGGAAGAGCGGTCATATTTTGCATAGAGGGATGCCTCGGAACGGAATGTGGACGCCTCGCCCTGCACCTTCTGCAGATAGGAACGGCCCTCGCCCGAAGCCTCCTGCCCGCCCCGGCTCTGAAGATATTCCTGATATCCGATTTCCGGCTCCAGTCCTCTCACGGAAATCGTCTTTAAGACAAGCGGCTCGTTGACCGCCTCAATCGTCAGCGTGTTCTCGCCTTTTTCAAAGAAAAACCGATAAGGCTCGGTAATATAACCCATATCATCACGGCAGTATGCCTGCTGCCATTCATACTCCTCAATCTGTGTCGGGCGAATCTCATTTCCCTGGTTATCGATTCTCGGATCCCCGTCATTTTTCCAGATTCTGGTAAACATAATATTTCCCGCATCAGAAAACGGCAGCTCCCCGTTAATGCGAATCGCGCGTTCCGCCGCAACGCCTCTGGATTCTACCGTCATATATTCTATGTAAATGTTATAAAAGCCTGTCTCCGGAATATTCAGCTTCCAGCTGATCTCCGAATCCTGGCCCGTATACACAACATTCTGCTCTCCTTCGTACTCGGCGTAAACCTCCACGCCTGTACCGGATTCATACTCGGTGACAGGAATATCAACCCGCTGCGCCGGGCATGCCGCATCCTGATGCTCGTTGAGGTAGATGGTATACGTCCCCTCTCTGCCCGTGCCCGCCACGTCCGTGGTCAGGTCATAGCCTGCATATTTTGCCTGAAAATCATCTTCACTGAGCAAATTTTTTACAATCAGCGCAATTGCAACGATTCCGACCAATCCGCATAAAAAGATGGTTTTTTTAACAGAGTCTTTCATATATGCCTCCCATGTAACCTGGCGGCCGCTTCCGCCCGCCTGTATTTCCCGCACCCGGAATCAGCGCCCTGCGCCTCTTCCCTGACTGTTTTCATTATATTGTAGATTTTGCCCTCCCGCTCCTCACACCTTGCTTTTGACTTTTCATATTTTGCTCATTTTCGGTCGTTTCCCCTCCCCGATTCATGGGATTTTATCTGTTTTTATTGCGTGCCACCTCCAAACCTTTGTGCACTTTGTATGTTTTTTGTCAGAAAAATATACCAATTGCCCTTATTAGCATTTACTTTTTGCCCGGAAGATGCTAAAATAACAGTAGAATAAAGACATATTTCCAGTCAACGTTTTACGAAAGCACACCGTCAGGCAGGGAAGGCCACCTTGCGGCGCGGCTCTTGGGAGGGGATTTATACGGATTTGCGCAGCTTAAAAAAGGATATATATAATGATGATTTAAGAAATATCAACGGAAACGATTTTGACTTTTACACGGCAAACGATGACTATACCGGATCTATTATTATCAACAACAACCACGAAATCGTAGCTTACCGCAACGGCTCTACCGTCCGTGTCTGGTACAATGAGCAGGATCTCTGCTACCCGCTTCACTGGCACAATACGCTGGAGATCATCCTGCCAATCGACAACTGCTATTTCGCATGCGTCAACGAGGTTACTTACCGCATCGAAACCGGTGAGATTTTTATGATACCGCCCGGCGAACTGCACACGGTCTATCCCCCCAAAGATGGCGGGAAGCGCCTTGTCTATCTGCTGGATATCAATATGATCGCCAATCTGAAGGATTTCGCGGGGATTCAACCGATGCTGGCGGCGCCGCTTCATATTAAGAAAGATTCTCCGTTCATTTATAAGGATATCCTTGCAATCCTGCTCCGGATACAGTACGAATACTTTTCCGACACGGTTTACAACGAGCTGACCATCTACTCGCTGCTGCTGAACATGTTCGTCAAGCTCGGAACCAACTACCAAAACGACAAGCTGCGCCTCTCGACCTCCCAGTCGTGCAGGCAGAACGAATATCTCCAAAAATTTAACGATTTGCTCGCCTACATAGACCTTCATTACGCAGAGCCATTAACGCTGGACGATATGGCGGCCAAAATGAGCTTCAGCAAATTCCATTTTTCGCGCCTCTTTAAGCAGTATACCAACTACACCTTCTGCGACTACTTAAATTACAGGCGCATAAAGGCGACGGAGGAGCTTTTGCTGTCCCCCGATTTATCGATTACGGATATTGCAATGCAGGTAGGATTTTCCAGCATCTCGACCTTTAACCGGGTATTCCGGGAGCACAAAAAGTGCTCCCCCAGCGAATACCGCGCCAAGCTGTCCCTCATCCATCAGAAATAGCTCAGTCCAGGCAGCCGAAGCCAAGGATTGTAAAGGCCTTCTGTTCATCGCCTGCCTGCATCCTGACCTCCACATGATAGGTCTTCTTCTCTCTGCCGCGAAAGCAGATCTGCGGATTACAATGCGTCCAGCCATTGATTCGCGGGTCTGCGGTCAGCACCCTCTCACCGTCCACATAGACCTCCGCACAGCCCGCGTCGGGCGCGCCCGAATCCTTAGAAATCAACAGCAGTCCTGTACAGCAGATGTCCATCTCAAACGGCTCCCTTCCCCGCGTATGCATCCAGTTATGCGGAAATTGTTTGGTCGGCGCCAGATTCAGATCCATCTCCACGCCCTGCAGCTCCTCGTCCGTCTCCGCAAAATCACCGCAGGTAATCTGTGCCGCTGCCGGATTTTGGCTGCGGTCCAGCAGACGGACATTCTCAAACGCATCTCCCAGCGGCGCTTTTACCGAAGCAAGGTTCAAATCATCCGTATCCATGGGGCTTTCGTCCACTGCTTTCATCAGCTTCAGCAGGCCGTCCGCCATTATTTTATGCCCGGTATTGGTCGGGTGATAGCAATCGTAAAAGAACTGGCTTTTGGTGACCACTCTGCCCTGTCCCGATTTCTTATAGAACTGCTCTACGACCGTGTCCCTTGTGCTCACCATCGGCAGACGGTAAGTCTCTCCCACAACGCTCAGCCGCTCCTGAAGATTCCAGTCGTTCGCAAACACGGCAAACAGCAGAATCACCGCGGGCTTATTCGGTGACGCCAGAATCCTGCGCACCAGCGAATCATAGCATTCTCCCTTTGTCTCGTCCCCTTCGTCATTGACGGCAAACTCCACGACAACGATATCCGGAGTGACCGCCCCGTCGCGCAGCACATCCCGATCGTACCGCAGCATGCCAAGCTCCGAAGGCGTACCGCCCACGCCCGCTTTAATATAATGAATGTTTTCCTCCGTTCCCTTGCCCGCAAGCGCACACAGCCCCTTAAAGGTCTGGTACGCATAACACTGCGTATGTATCGGAACCGCGCCGGCGCCCTGCGTAATGGAACCGCCGATAAAAGCAATCGTCACGTCCTCACCGTTTTTCGCCCTGTCAATCGCCTTCTTGAGCCGGGCGTTATTCCCGGTCTGCACCAATGACCGCTCCAGCATCTCCTGATAATACGGCGTCTCAAAGTCCACTGCCGACTCTTCTTCCGTTTCCGGCGCCGTAAAGCCGTCGTTGAGGTACAGCTTTACCGAAACTGCCGCCTGCGCGTCCTCTCCCGCCGCCTGCGGCTTGTCAAACACAAAACGAATCTGTCCGGGCATATCATCGTCATCGGACCATTCCTTTGCCGAAAGCTCCAGAATATACTCCATACCGTCCGCCGGGACCTGCATCCGAAGCGTTGTTCCCGAGCCGTATGTATCCCTCTTCCCGTACATTTGAAGTGCAAATTCAACCTGTTCTTCCGAATTTCCCGTCTCCACGGAAACGCCGATGCTGTGCACCAGCTTTCGGAAGCCTTCCGTCGACGCCAGCATCTCCAGCATCGCTTCATCCGCAATGTTCCCCACAATCCGCGCGCTCGAGAGCAGTCTGCCGTCATTCAGGTAGATAAACTGTACCCCCGTCCCGTCCGGCTGGACAAATCCTGAAACCTGCTTGTTTCTCATAATGTAGAAGCCCTGCCGCTTCCGCTCGGGATCCTTTGGTGCTTTTGGTCCTCCCATATTCTTTCCCCTTCCTTTCATATAATAAATCATTTCATAAACAGCCTACGGTCGTTTAAACAATGCCGGCTTGGGCCGCATTACCGAGATCACCTTGCTCTTTTGCAGATTCAGCGTCAACAGCAGCCTCCCCTCGTCACGCCGCTCGGGCCGCATCAGGTAGAAGCTGTAGGTATTGATCAGATCCAGCAGATTCGCGGTGCGCCCCTCGATCTTGAAATTGTGGAAGCCCATCGGCACATAGCTTTCCCATATTGCCTCGGGCGACACATATGTCGGATATTTCTGTATCGTATAGAGTGTGTTGTGTTCCCCGTACTCGCAGCCCCATCCGGGAATCGGGGTCTGCTTTTCCTTCGGAAGCGTACGGTTTTTCAGCGCGATTTCCTGCTGCTTCGCAATATGCCTGTAGTGCTCCCCCCGCCGCGGGCAATCCGGCACACAGCAGGCATTTACAAGGATCTCACATTTCTCCTTATGCACGACCTGCTCCAGCAGCTCAAACTGGTTGTTGAGGTTGTAATCCAGCACCACAAGGCTGTAATCTTTTTCCAGCTCTTCGTTGACCGCCGCTACACCCCTGATTTCCTTGCAGGTTGAGCTGTTGATTTTATACCGCGGATACTTCCTGCGGATATATGCCTCCAGAACCGGGGAAACGACCAGCACCTCATTCATGCCGTTGTCCGCTGTTTCCATACAGAAATTGCAGTAATCATCGTCAAGGTCCTTCTCCGTAAGCAGCGGATTGGTATAGGTAAACCGCACCGGTATCCCCTGCGCATTGATGCTTCTGACCACATTTTGGACAAAGGGCGCGTCACACTGGTCATTATTTGAAAACCGTCCGCCGTTCCACAGCGACGTCGGAAATTCTCCGAAAAAGGAAGCAATCTCCAGGTTCTCCCTGAAAAACTCCGGATACTGCCGCAGCATGCTTAATATTGTCATATTTAAGGGATAATTGTACCGCAGTCCCGGCAAATGAAACCGTACCTTATTGTTCATATCTTTCTCCTATCTCCTAAAGCAAAACGCCTTCAAATCAAAGCAGCATCCCGGCAGGAAAATGAATTCCACCGTCCCGCATCCGCGCAGCGGTTCGATTCCGATGTCCTGTTCCTCGTATTCGCTCGTTCCGGGAACCTCCAGAATCCGGGTATCCGTCCGCCCGTCCGTACGGACAAAATGAATATGCACCGTATTTCCCGCCAGCGGGGAACGCCCGCACAGGATAATTCCCGACGCCCCCTCCGCGCCGAAATCCATATTCTCATAAGAGACCGTAACATTATTCCCGATACCCGTGATCTCGTCCCCGGACACGGTAAAGCTGTCGCCGTAAATACTGCTGTACGCTGCGGCCTCAAGCCGGCAGAACGCCTTCTCATACCGCTTAAAGCAAAAGCCCTTGATATGCACCTTCTGGTACATGCGGACAGAGAGGTCTGCCACGCCCTTTACGCGCCTTTTAAGTCTCCACGTCTCTTCCTGATATTCGTTCCAGATAGAGGGCTTCTGATAAACGCCGTCAAGCAAAAGCTCGCTGCCCGCCTCCTGCGGCCTTCCCTGCCAGATTTCAATGGCATACGGCTCCGAGGTCAGGGCAAAAATCGGTATCGTAATCTCGTCGGAGCCGTAATCGCCAAAGTCAAGCCTTGTGAACAAAACGCCGCTTGCGCCTTCCCGCGCGGTCGATATCCCCTTTTCATTGCCGTTGCCCACCTCGCCGAAGGCTTCGCTGAACAGGCCCGCGCTGACAAACGCATAGGGATTCTGCAAAGCCTCGCCAAGCCCCTGCGCGCAAAACTCCAGCTGGGAGATAACGCGTACCTGCCGCGTACCGCTTCTGGACATACAGCGCACATAAAATCCGCCGTCCCCCCGCGCCGTTACCTGTGCGCGGTACACGCCGTCCGCGTCCTCCATCGGCACGATTTGCGCATAAGGGATTTCGATGCCCGCGGCATTGACCGCCTTCCATATCAGATCCCTGTCCGAAGCATTCTTCGGAAGAATGCGCGCCGTTACCGTGACGCAGGGCCGCTCCTGTGTCAGCGTCGTACCCTCTGCCGCCGTAATCTGAAGCTGCCGCACCGGAACCGGCAGCTCCCGCGCTGCCGCCGGCATGGACGCTTCGCCGCCGCATACATTCTCCTGAACGCTGACGCCCTCCGTCAGGGCCGCCGCGCTCACCGGAAGAACGCACTGCGCCGGCTCCAGATAAGGAGCCGAAACCGTAACCGTTACGCTTCCCGCCTCCGCCCGTGAGGCGACCACCGCCAGAAGCTTCCCGTTAAACAGCCTTTTCACACAGCTCTTATATGCATCCGTATCCGTGCTGTCGCCGTTGTCCAGACCCAGCAGCCGCCCGCTTCCTTCCACATGAACCGTAACATAGTCCGCCGCATTCTCCACGGGATGCCCCTGCGCGTCCTCCACCGTCACCGTCAGGAACGCCAAATTCTCCCCGTTTCCGAGAAGACTGTTCTTATCTGACACAATTGTCAGTTTCTTGCCGTCACCGAAGGAATATCGCGTCTGTCTTGCTATTTCCGCCCCGCTGCCGTCATACGCCACCGCCGTAATATGTCCCGCGCTGTACGGCACCTGCCAGCTGCACACAAGGCTCTGCCCGTGCGCATGGTCAATCTCCTGCACGCCCTGGGACACCCCGTTTACAAAAAGCTCCACCGCCGCCCCGTTGCTGCACGCGCGCACGTCAATGAGCTGCCCCTCGTTAAAGCACCAATACGGGAATATATGCACCATCGGCGCAGTCTCAGCGTCCGTCCACTCCGCCTGATAGATATAGAAGGTATCCTTGGCAAAGCCCGCCGTATCCAGCTGCCCGAAGTAAGAATTTTTCGTGTGGTACGGCGTCGGCTCTCCGATATAATCAAAGCCCGTCCATATAAACTGTCCGAAGCAGAACGCGGCGTCCCTGTCGTCAATAATACAGGCTTCCGTGCTGTCCGCGCCCCAGCTGGTGTTACAGTTGCCAAGGCATGAGCACTGCATGTCCTCGTCGGCAAGCACGGACTGCGACAGCGGAAATTTATAGACGCCTCTGCTCTGCACGGTCGACGCGGTTTCGCTCCCGTAGATAATCCAGTCGGGGTGCTGCGCATGGTGGGACGCATAGCATTTTTCCCCGTAATTATAGCCCGCGAATTTAACAATATCCGCGCAGCGCTGCGCACCCTCCCACGGCATATAGTTCGACCCGATGGTGACCGGCGCGTTCTCCCACGGGTCATGCTCGCGCACAAATCCGACAAGCCATCTGGTGATTTCCTCTCCGTGCGCGTCCGCATGCGTATCATAGATTTCGTTGCCAATCGACCACATCAGCAGACTGGGATGATTCCTGTCGCGGCGTACCCAGGAGCGCACGTCTCTCCCGGCCCACTCCTTGAAGAACCGCGCATAATCATACTGCGTCTTTGGCCGCTCCCACATGTCGAACGCCTCCGACAGCACGAGTATCCCCATCTCGTCCGCAAGCTCCATCACCTCCCTTGCGGGCATATTGTGGCTCGTGCGCAGCGCATTGACGCCCATCGTCTTTAAAATGGAAAGCTTGCGGCGCATCGCCTCCTTATGAAACGCCGCCCCAAGGCAGCCCAAATCATGGTGCTCGCAGACGCCGTGCACCTTGACATTGCGCCCGTTGAGGAAAAAGCCGCGCGCGGGGTCAAATTCCATCCGCCGAAATCCGACAACCGTCTCCTGCGCATCGATAACCGCCTCCTCCTGCCCGAAGCGGTACAGCTCTGCCCGAAGCCGGTAGCATACCGGCGCGTCGATGTCCCATTCCAGAACATCACGCACCACGGTATCCAGACAAAACACCGTTCTGCCGCCGCGCTTTTGAATCTGTCCGCCCTCCTCCAGTCCGGCGCTTAGCATCCCGTCCTGCCAGAGAGAAAACCGGCAGCAGATCTCATCCTCCACCGCTCCGCCGCATTCCGCTTCCGCCAGAAGACGGTACGAAAACGGCGGCAGCTCTGACTGCGCACGCGCGCTGACATAGATACCGTCCAGCGGCAGGTATACCGCCGGATAGCGGTGCAGCCAAACATTTCGGTAGATTCCCGCGCCGGAATACCAGCGGCTGTTGGGACTTACGAAGCGTACCTGCACGACCAGCAGGTTTTCGCCGTCCTCCATAAAATCCGTAATGTCAAGCGAAAAGGCGGAATACCCGTATTTCCAGTCGCCCACTCGCCTGCCGTTCACATAAACGGTGCTGTCCATATAGACCCCGTCAAAGACAAGGAGGACGCGTTCCCCCGCCCCGCCACGCAGCGCAGCGCCGTCGACGCGCTTCAGATACCAGCCCGTGCCGGTTTCATACAGGTCCTCCACCTGATAAATCAGCCAGTCATGGGGAATATCCACCGGCAAAAACCGCTCAAATCGCCCCGTGATATCCTCATATTCCGTACCGGCCGCCGTCTTCAGAAAGTACCAGTTGTCGTTAAACAGTCTCATGCCTCTCTCCTCTTCCTTCCTGCGATAAAATCGCAGGGAGTCTCTGCAGGTATCCCGCGGGTTCCCCTACGGGACTCTGTAGCTTTCCGTCGGCCCCAGATAAGAATCCGGCAGCCGGGTCCCCTTAGGGTACAATACGATATATTCCAGCGCAATATTCGGGTCGGCCGCATAGAAAAACAACTTGTTTACACCCCGTCGCAACAGAACCGTGGTCTCCGCCAGCCGGATGCCGCTGAGCACGCCCTGATTCCACTCCGCACAGCTGCAGTCCGTAGCAAATGTCGGCGATACCGTATTCAGCACGGTTTTGTCCCCGCCGTTTACCGAAACCATACAGCGCAGCGGCCCGCCTTTTTCTACCGGGTTGCGCGCTGGCAGATGCAGCTGCAGCACATATTCCGCGTCCTGCTCTGCCGCAAAGGCATATTCCAGATACGGCGCGTCCGCTCTGCCAATCCATGATTCCGTCACCGGGAACGCCTTCACGGCCGCTCCCATTCTCCCCAGATGCCGTATCACGGCAAAGCCTTTTGCGTCCGTCGTCTTTTGACCGGTAAAATGCTCCGCCCGCATCGCGATATAGCCCTGCTTCTCCACATAAGTGCCGGACGGATACGGATACTCCTCCCGCGCCGCCTCCAGTGCAAGCCTGCCCACGGTCTTCTCGCCGTTTGCAAAGTCTACGAGAATATCAATCTCGGCCCGCTCCCTGCCCTGTAACAGCGCTCTGTCACAAGTCACCGTAATGCATGCGCCGCCGTCCCGCAGACTGTCGACGCTTCCCTCCTGCGGCGCAAAACGCGCCCATGGCTTATCGCACTGTATCCGCCAGGAAAAGTCCACGCTGCCCCTGCTGTCCAGGTCGATTACGACAGACGCAGCGTCCGGTCTGGTAAAATCGTCGTTGCAGATTCGCGCCCCGTCCTGCCAGTGCGCACCCAGATGGTACGCCTCGCTCCCGCGAAAGCCAGTCACAATCTTTGCCTGCCCAATCGGCAGCACCTCCTGTACCGTGGGATACGTCCAGTTGTGCGCATCCCATGTACGAAAACCGGTATGCGCCGAATCCATCATATGATTCCACTTCCCGCCGGCAAGCCGGTGATATTCCGCCACATACTGCCCGTCAAGCTGCGCGCGGCGTTTGACGTCCGCTGCAAGCGCATTGGCCGCAAGGCTTCCTCTCGCCGCGTAAAACGCATTCATGCCCGCCTCCACCTGCATCAAAATCAGGTTCAGGGAAGCCATCGCCGGATAATAAATCATGCTGCCGTAAGCATCCATGCATTCCCGCGGCATCGCTTTCCTGAGCTTTTCGGCCTTCTCCATCAGGCCGCGCACCTCCGCCGATACCCGGTCGCCCTCCCGGAAATGGCACGGATGATAGACAGACGGCGACATCGCCTCCGGATGGCGCGCCGCGTTCCATTTCGTCCAGCCGTCCAGCAGCGCAAACAGGTCCTTTTTCTGCGCCGCGTCCAGAAAGCCGCCAAACTGCCGGTCAATCCACCGCGCGGCATATTCTTCCGTTTTGTTGAGCTGACTGTACGTCTCATAGTCGTAAGCCAGATCTAAAAAAAAGCTCAGCGGGTACTCTGCGCCCTTGATATCACCCACATTGACAATCCAGAGCTCCCGGACGCCGTATTCGTACGCCATCGTCATCTGCTCCCAGGTCTTTGTCAGTCTGGAACAGTTCTGCCATTCATAGCTGATGGGCCCGCCGTGGTAATCAAAATGGTAATACATGCCGTAGCCGCCGGGATGCGGGGCGTCCGCAAAGGACGGAAGGCCTCTGGTATTGCCAAAATTGTCCTCACAGAGCATCAGAATCACGTCGTCAAGCTCCTCCCAGCCCTTCAGTCCCTTGCAGGTATCATCCCCGTAATAATAGTTCTCCACCTCTTTGTAAATCGCGAGCATGCGGGGCACCTTGGACAAATCTTCGTTGATATACGCCCGCAGCAGCGCATGCTGCGTCAGGATGGCGTCCCTGATTACCTGGATGTTTTCTTCCAGCGTCGCGTCCTCCGAAAGCAGCAGCGAGTCGCTCTCCCCCCGCATCCCGACGGTAATCAGGTTTTCAAACGGCTTGTTGCGCAGAATGCCGTCCTTCCAGAATGCCGTAATCGCTTCCCGGTTCGTCACAAAGCTCCAGGTGTTGTCCTCCCCGTAATGTTTGTAAATCCGCTGCCATTCCGCGCCGGCGCGGCACATCGGTTCATGGTGCGACGCACCCATAATAACGCCGTACATATCCGCAAGCTCGGCGCTTGCAAGGCCCGGCCCCTCTTCCGAAAAGATGGAATCCCACATTGCCGGCCACAGATAGTTGCCCTTGAGACGCAGCAGCAGAATAAATATCTCCTCGTACGCCTTTGCGTTTACACCGCCAAAGGTCTCCGTGCACCAGTTTCCGAACGCCGGCCATTCGTCATTGATAAAAAAGCCTCTGTATTTTACGGACGGCTCCTTTGTCACGATGCCATCCCCCAGCTCCAGCACGACCTTCTCCCGCTTCCCGGGAACCGCGTCGCCCCAGTAGACAAGCGGCGATACGCCGCACAGCTCCGAAAGCCGAAACAGCCCGTATATCGTCCCGCGCTTGTCGCTGCCCGCAATCACCAGCGCGCTCTCAATCTCCGGCCTGTCGGAAAACGGCGCTTCCACAAGCTGCATCTTATAGACTTCTCTTTTTCCGGCAATATCGCTGCCATCCCACTTACCGGATGCGTCCAGCGCATCCAGCGCCGGGCTTTTGCCCAGCGTCGCCGCCAGCACGACCGGCCCGCAGCACTGCGCTTTCTCTGCCGTAAGCTGCGGGCAGCGCCCCGTAACCAACGCAATATCCTGCGCCACCCGCTGTCCGATTCGCCTTACGCCCTCAAACGCCTCTTTTTCGATAAGGAGCGCGGCAAGGCATTCCTCCTGATAAATTGGAAATGTGTTCATTGTACATTACCTCTTCTTTCTCTTCCAAAGCCAAACGCCGATAATTCCTACAATCAGTACTGCTGCCGCAATTCCCGCCGCCATACCGCCCTTTGTGGACGACTCCTGCGTCTGAGGCTCCTGCGCTTCATCCGTCGTGCCCGCATTGTCCGCATTATCCGCCGCTCCCGCATTATCTGCCGGCGCGTCCTGCGCCTGTACGGCGCCTTCTTCCACACGGACTACGGAAATATCGTCCACATAAAAATCCGCGCTTCCGTCTGTCTCGATATAGAGATACGCAGCCGGCGCGTCTTCCGGTATCGTGCAGCCAACGGACAGCTCTGTCCAATCCGCCTGCGCCTCTACCGCGATCAGCTGCGCCGCCGCATCCAGCTCCAGCCCCATGCGGATTTCCTTATCCTCTGTCAGGACATAGGCCGTCACCGCCACCGTCTGACCCGCAAAGCGGGACAAATTCAGCTTCATGCCCGCGTCCTGCTCCTTGCGCGACACTTTCAGGGAATAGCCGATTGCAGCGTCCTGGGTGTGGTTTATCCTGGGCGCAAGCATCAGCGTTGCCTGATGCCCGGTTCCGCGCCCGAGAATGCCGACCTCCTTAGGCACGACCGTCTTTGCCTTTCCACCCTCGGTATAAGGCTCAAACGTAATCAGCAGATCCCCAAGCTCCTGCATCGTGTCCGCGACGATCATATCAAATTCCTCGCCCTTTGCCGCCATAACGACTGCCTCAAACGCCGGCTTTCTCTCCAGATTCCCGTAAAAGAGCAGCGGATTCGCATCCACGCGCCAGGAAGCGTCGTCCGTCAGTCCCCATACCGTAACGGAAGTCAGCTTCACGCCGCTCTTTACCTCCTCGATCAGGCGCGAGAAGAAGTCGTAGTAGAATTTCGCCTGATAATACCACGCGCTCTCATCCGTCCTGCTGCATCCGACATCCAGCTCTGTAATATGGACTTCATCCACCACAGCCGAGTACTTCTCCAACGCGGTCATATACTCCTCTATGTTCTGTGTATCCGCAAGATGCCCCTGCATGCCGATGCCGTCGAGCAGACCGTCGCCGTATATTGTGCCGTCGCCGTCCGGCTTGATAACGTCGCTTTTGACCTTCTCATGGTTCTCGTTCCATTTCTCTTTTGTCAGAAACGCTACAATCTTATCGCTCCTGTTTGCAAACCATTCGTTGTAATCATTATAAAAGAGCTTCGGCATAATCTCCGACAAATCATCCGTCGCCGCATCCAACCCGTACAGCGGCGCATACTCGGCCGCGTAAAGCGTCTCCGCCTCCCGCGCGTACAAAAAGGCATAGTAAAGGTAATCCGGCCCGATAATCTTATACCAGTAGCTCCTGCGCAGCCCGTCCTCCTGGCTCTCGTCGGCCGCCTCGTTTACCACATCCCATGCATAAATGGTGCGTGCATATCCGTTCTGATAGGTATACTCTATCATACCGTATATATAGGATTTCAACCGCGCAAGCAGCGTCTCTCTGTCTACCAGACACGACTCGTCCAATACCGCGGAATCGGATGTTGTCAGTTTTCCGTCGGAATACGCCTTGTAATCCACCGCAAAAATCGACGGATCTACCTGACTGTGCCATACCAGCACATGGCCGCGCATCCCCATGTCATGCGCCGCCGCCCAGGCCATCATTTCCTCGGCCGCCGGATCTATCCGAAAGAGTGTCTCCGATTCGGAATCAAAGTTGTAAGCCGGCTTCATCTCATTCCCGCAGGTAATGCTGTTAAAAACCGTACTGATCAGCTCCTCCTTGGCGGGATTGCCGATTTCCTTCCCCCTGTCATGCCAATGACTGATCGCCTCGCACGCAGCGCCAAACTTAAAATAATCCCGGTATAGCTCGTCGAGCCGCTCATACGAAGCAATATCCGCGTCCCCGGCCCCTTGGCCCGTCATTTCCGCCGCTTTCGCCATTTGACTTCCTCCCGATAATATTATTTGCACAACCGCCGCGGCAGCCAGCGCAAGCCCCACCCGTCTCCATAACCGTTTTCCTGTATGCAGCATCGTTTCTTCTCCTCAACAATCCGTCGCGCGCCTGTTCAAAGTCAAGCCTCCGTCAGGCACAGATTTTTCCCTTTCAATCCCAAAAACGCACCCTCGTCCAGACCGCCTTCTTTATGACCGATCAGCCATTTGTTGACTGCGGTCAAAAGCGCATCTTCATTGGGAACGCCGCCGCACCCTTCGTCCAGACCTGCATGCCCGCCGATCAGCGGGAAATTCGTCCCTCTGGGCAGCACCACCGCCACCCGGAACCCTTCCTCCTTTACATGGCAGGGCGCATAGTGCAGCGTTGTCGCATATAATTCCACCGCCGTCCCCGCCGGCACGAGAAAAGCCTCTACCTTTGCGGTGTCATAAGTATGATCCGGTTCCACGTCTGTCAGAAGGCCGAGCATTAAAACCGCGTCTGTAGCCGCTATGTTTATCTCCGAATCCCGATGATACTCGAGCGCGTTGAGCATCGTGTTATGTCCGTTGCAGTATCCGATTTGAATCGGCATTTCCCCGTAAGCGACCCTGGACAATGCTTCCACAACGTAAGGCTCCTCCAGCGCTTCCACGGAGGGCTCATACACAACCTCCGCCGGAACCGGGGTCTTTTTTAACGCCTCCACCAGGCCGGAGACATCTACATTGTCTACTACTCTGCCGTACCTTCTGAAAGCCGGGTCTGTCACATTCAATATTTTCATTCTTCTCTCCATTCCGAAGCGTTTTACGCCTCAAACCTTTTTAATGATTTATGCACAAAAGCATCCGGGCGCGCGTATACACGATACGCTGCGTCCGGACGCTCTTTTATGATACGCAGACGGTAAAGTGCTGCACCGTTTTTCCGGTCAGTTCCCGGCTTCTCTCATCAGGCTGGGAACCGCCCGCATAAATATGGTAAGTTCCCGGATACAGCCTGCGCTTTCCTTCCTCGTCATACAGCAGAAAGGCTTCCTTGGGCAGCGACAGCCGTACTTCCTTTGTCTCTCCTGCTTTCAGGGGCACCTTGGCTATTTGCTTGAGCTGAGGATTGGGCGCGCCCTCCTTTTCAAGCCCCACATAGACCTGAACCGTCTCCGTGCCGTCCATCGCTCCGGCATTGCGGACCTTCATCCGCAGAACCGCGCCCTCCTCCGCGTCGGGCGAAAAGCTGATCGGAGCCGACTCCAACGCCGCATCCAGATACTCATATGTGGTATAGGATAAGCCGTATCCAAACGGGAACAGCGGCTTCTGCTTCATATAGCGGTAGGTTCTTCCCTTCATGGAATAGTCCTCAAAATCCGGCAGCTCCTCCGTCGTCCGGTAAAATGTCACCGGCAGCTTTCCCTCGGGATTGACATCCCCAAACAGAATCCTGGCAATCGCTGCACCGCCCTGCGCTCCCGGATACCATGCCTGCAGAATCGCATCCAGATGCTGCTCCTCCCAGGTCACTGCCATCGCGCTGCCTGCCAGCAGTACCAGAATTACCGGCTTGCCGCTTTCCCTGGCCGCCTTGAGAATATCATGCTGCAGGCCCGGCAGACACAGATTCGGCTTATCTCCGCTGCCGTATTCATTGCCGGTATCGCCTTCTTCTCCCTCCAGGGAAGCATCCAGCCCCATCACGGCAATCACAACGTCGCTCGCCTCACAGACGCCGCGCACCTCCGACATACGGTCATTGGCCTGTGCCAGCCCGCTCGTCCTGTCTTTGTAGAGATGACAGCCTTCCGAATAAAGCACGCGTATATCCTCTCCGACATAATCCTGAATGCCCTCCAGTACCGTCACATAGCGCGACGCCGTCCCTTCATAATTGCCGACCAGCGCCCTGCGGTTGTCCGCATTGGGCCCGATCACGCCGATTGTATGAATCGCTTCCTTCTTCAGCGGAAGGAGCTGCTTCTCGTTCTTCAGCAGGACAACGGAGCGCTCGGCAACGCGCCTGTTCATGCTGCGCATTTTGGGCGAATCCACAACGGTATAGGGAATATCGTCAAACGGGTTCTGTCCCTTTTCGTCGAACACGCCCAGCTTCATGCGCGAGGTGAACAGGTTGATCACGGCCTCGTCCAGCCGCTTCTCGTCCACCAGCCCCTCCTTCACCGCCTGCTCCAGATAAAGGAACAGGGAACCGCAGTTCAGGTCGCATCCGTTATTCATCGCAAGCGACACGGACTCCACCGGATTCGCGGTAACATGATGGTTCTCGTGGAAATCTTTGATCGCCCAGCAATCGGAGGTCACATGCCCCTCAAAGCCCCATTCCTGCCGCAAAATCTCTTTCAGCAGACGCGGACTCCCGCAGCACGGCTCCCCGTTGGTACGGTTGTAAGCGCCCATCACCGCCTCCACCTTCGCTTCCTGTATACAAGCCTGAAAAGCCGGCAGATATGTCTCCCGCAAATCCTGTTCGTTTACCACCGCGTCAAAGCTGTGCCGCACGCTTTCCGGGCCGCTATGTACCGCAAAATGCTTTGCGCATGCCGCAGTCTTGAGATAATTCTCGTCATGCCCCTGCAGTCCCATAATATACCGCACGCCAAGACGGCTGGTCAGGTACGGATCCTCTCCGAAGGTCTCGTGGCCGCGTCCCCATCTCGGATCCCGGAAAATATTGACGTTGGGCGCCCAGAAGGTCAGACCCTTATAAATATCCGTATCCTGCTCCTTCTGCTGCAGGTTGAAC
Source organism: uncultured Lachnospiraceae bacterium (assembly GCA_949948735.1). GTDB lineage: Bacteria > Bacillota > Clostridia > Lachnospirales > Lachnospiraceae > COE1. The sequence continues at coordinate 153,783 of CATLGV010000003.1, forward strand.
TTTGCCCGCGCCTCCGTCGAAACCGCTTCCCCAATCTGCTCAAGCAGCTCCTCGTCAAAGGTTGCGGCCAGACCGACCGCCTGCGGGAAAATCGTCGCGGTGCCTGCGCGCGCCACCCCGTGCAGCGCTTCATTCCACCAGTTGTATGCCTTGATGCCGAGGCGCTCTATCGCCAGTGACTGATGCACGGTCTGAGCGACCTTTTCCGCCAGGGTCATCTGCGCGACTAATTCCTCCGCTCTTTTTCGGTATGCGTCTGTCTTTTCTTTGTTGTTTACCAATTCCACTCTGCTGTATACCTCCTGCTTTTATTATACAAACGGATTCTCCGTGCGGTAGCGCATCTGGCGGGGCTGATTAAAACCAATCTCGTCCACCTCAACGCCGATATACTTATAAACCTCATACAATGCTTCTCCGAAATGACCAAAGGCTACCGCGCCGTGATGCGGGTAATTCCCCTCTATCAGCACATGACGGTAAAACCGTCCCATCTCGGGAATAGCAAACACGCCGATAGAACCGAAGGATCTCGTCGCTACCGGAAGCACCTCACCCTGCGCAATATAGCCGCGCAGCTTGTTGTCCGCCGTGGACTGCAGGCGGAAAAACGTAATATCGCCCGGAATGATGTCTCCCTCCAGCGTTCCCTGCGTTACCTCCTCCGGAAGCGTTCTTGCCATGATCATCTGATATTTCATGCTGCAGGCCGCCAGCTTCCGCGAGCAGGTGTTGCCGCAGTGGAAGCCCATAAACGTATCCTGATGCGTGTACGGGAACTTCCCTTTTATGGACTCCTCGTACATATCCTTCGGAACGGAATTGTTGATGTCGAGCAGCGTTACCGCGTCCTCGCTGACCGCCGTACCGATAAATTCGCTCAGACAGCCGTAAATATCCACCTCGCATGAAACCGGTATGCCCATTCCCGTAAGGCGGCTGTTCACATAGCAGGGCACAAAGCCAAACTGCGTCTGAAATGCCGGCCAGCACTTACCCGCAATGGCAACATACTTGCGGTAGCCTCTGTGCTCCTCTATCCAATCCAGCAGCGTCAGCTCATACTGCGCAAGCTTCGGTAAAATCTCCGGCTTCTGATTGCCGTCGCCAAGCTCCGCCTCCATCTCCTTTACCTTCTCCGGAATCCGCGCGTCCCCTGCATGCCGGTTAAATGCCTCGAACAAATCAAGCTCCGAGTTTTCTTCGATTTCCACGCCCAGATTATAAAGCTGCTTGATGGGCGCATTGCAGGCAAGGAAGTTCAGCGGCCTTGGCCCAAAGCTGATGATCTTCAGGTCGGACAGTCCAATAACGGCGCGCGCAATCGGCACAAACGCATGAAGCATATCCGCGCACTCTGCGGCATTTCCCACCGGATATTCCGGAATATAGGCCTTTACGTTGCGAAGCCTGAGATTATAGCTGGCATTGAGCATACCGCAGTATGCGTCTCCGCGGCCGCCCACAAGATTATCCTGCGTTTCCTCCGCTGCCGCCACGAACATCACAGGCCCGTCAAAATGCTTTGCAAGAAGGGTCTCCGATATTTCGGGCCCGAAATTCCCAAGATACACGCATAACGCATTGCATCCCGCCTTCCGGATATCCTCCAGCGCCTGTACCATGTGAAGCTCGCTCTCGACAATGCACACCGGACACTCGTAAATGTCCGCCGCGTCATACGCCTCCTGATACGCTGCCACCAGCGCCTTTCTTCTGTTTACAGATAACGACTCCGGAAAACAGTCGCGGCTTACCGCTACAATTCCGATTTTTACTTTTGGCAAATTATTCATATTCGATACCCCCAATTTTCTGATTTTGTCTTAATTATACAGAAAACGCTTTGCTTTTACTTCCTAGCATTTGCGCAGAAAATACTCATATATTGCGGTTATTTTTCGAAGCGCCAGGTCTCGATTTCATACCCTTCCCCGTCAAATATAAGATACAAATCATGGACGCCTGTCACTGTGCCGGAAAGCTGTGCGGTGCGCTCAACAAATCCGTAATCCGAAGCGTCCGTTTCCGGGAGCGATTCGATTTGCAGGCTGCCGAATATCTCTCCTTCCGGGCTGTCTATACACAGGAAAATATTGCCGGACGCGGCATGCCCCTTTTGGCTGCGGACAAGCGCAGTAAAGGATACCGGCGCCGTATCGCTAAAGTCCACGCCCGCCACCTTCACAAAATCACCACTCTGAATATCGCCAAGCGCCATGCTGCCGCATTCCCTGCTTTGGCTGTCCGCCGCAAGCGTGTCCACACCGCCCATCACGGCAAAATTCACGGCCCGGTTCTCACTGTACGCGTCGACGTATTTGAGCTGCTCCCTGCCCTTCAGCGTCTGCCTGATCATGCCGATGGTTCCGTCCTCCTGCATGTCAAACGCGTCGATATGGGTGGCGCGATACCCCTTTTCCACACCCATAGCGCGCTCCAGCACTCTGGTATGGTACGCGATGTACCATTGTCCGCGAAATTCAAAGACACAGTGATGATTATTGCTGGAAATCCCGAATACGCTGCCCGGATTTTGCAGAATGACCTCCTTGAAGGTAAACGGGCCCATCGGGCTGTCGCTCTCCAGACTGACAATCTCCGCGTTATGGAAGCCGTATTGCTCCGTTCCCGCCGCATCCACCTGCCAGTTGGAGCAATATGTATAGTAATACTTATCCCCGGCCTTGTGAATGCCCGAATCTTCAAACAGATACGGTACGTCCATCGGCTGGGGCTCCCCGACAATGCTGATCATATCCGCCCCCAGCTCTACGACCCGCGCCGTACCGGGGTCCGCCACCTTCCCCTCCGGAACGCCGCCGCCAAAGTAGAGATAGCTCCTTCCGTCGTCGTCCATCAAAACCGCGGGGTCAAACAGCCAGAGCACATCCGCGCAGTTGGGCGTCTCTCTGCTGATCAGCGCATGGCCCAGCGGATCATAGAACGGCCCTGTCGGGCTGTCCGACTGCAGTACGCCGATGCCGCCGCCCGCGTCCGCAAAGTAAAGGAAAAACTGCGGCTTTCCGTCGATTTCCTTCCACGCGGCCGCAGGCGCCCACGAATTGCGCGCCCATTTGGCGCATCCGATTTTGGACGCCGCGTTGATTGCTCCATGGTCAGTAAAATTCACCATATCATCCGTGGAAATAACATTGATTTTGTGAATTGACCCGTAGGAATTTTCTTTTATATTACCTTCGACGTCATACTCAAAGGCATCCGCCGTCATATAGATATACACTCTGTCTTCATATACCATTGCATAGGGGTCCGCGCCAAACCGCTGCGTCATCAGCGGATTCGTATCGTCTGTCCCCTTCCATCCCGGTGTCAGTTCCGGTCTCTCCATAACAGGCATTTCTCTCTCCTCCGTTTCGTTTTGTGTCCCGTCTGTCTGCGTGCTGTCCGTCTGCCGCTCCTGTACCTGCTGCGCTTCTGCCCCGGGCGCACTTTGTCCGCAGGCGCACAGCAAAGCCGCTCCCCCGGCCAGCAAAGCACCGCTCAGCTTTATTTTTGTTCTCTTTTTCATCCTATGCGCTCTCCATCTCACCAGATTCGGTAATTCCCGCTCAACGCCAGGAATGCGAAAAAGTACAGGCAGTTGTCATAATACCGTCTGTCCCCGGTGCGCATCGGCAGCTTCCAGAACCGCTCCACCCACTCCCGGGTATATGCGTTATCCGATGCCAGCGATGCCTGCGCCACGGTTGCCGTAATTGCCACCGGGTGCAGCGCGGCGCTTCCCGCGATTCGCCCGTCCACCTCGTAGATGGCATAATCCCCCTTGCGTCCGTCCTCCGCCAGGAATTCCTGTATCCTGTCCACTGCTGCCCGCTGTCCCCTGTCCTCTCCAAACCATGCGTAATCCAGCGCAATATTCGCCGCCGTCCGGTAGGAATCGCTGTAAAACCAGTCGTGCCGGTCCTCCGTCCACGGCAGCCTCCTGCTCATGGGCGTCCCATCAAATTCCGCGTATTCCGCGCAAAAGCCCGTTACCGGATGGCATGCCCTGGCCAGATATTCCCTGCTGGCCTGCGCCGCCTGTTTCCAGAAGGCGCTGTCCTCCTGTGCCGCCCACAGTGAAAACAGCTCATAAAAATGCGGCAGATGATACGAAGGATCCGTAAAATCCGCGCCGACGACAAAAAGGATCTGGTGATTCTCGAGATTCCACATCGGACCGCCCGGCCTGCCGCCCTGTCCCTTGTGCAGACACGCCGACAAAAGCGACTGCGCTTCCCTGGAATACGCAAAGATTCCGGTTCCGTCCCCCCATCTGTGCGCGGCAAAAAACAAAGCCATCGCAAAAAATTCTTCCCCGTCCGGCGCGGGCCCGTTATCGTTTTTTTCGCCGTCCAGCCCGCAGGACCACGCAAAATATCCCTCGTTGTATCCGCTGTCCATCCACATATAGGTCTTTGCCCACTTCCACAGGCGGTCAAATTCCTCCTTCATATCCAGCTGCACGCAGATCATCATGCCGTAGCTCATGCCCTCCGTGCGGACATCGCAGTTTCCGGTGTCCATAATGTAGGCCATATCCGTTCCCACGGGAAAATATACCTTCTCCCTGTCGTCATAAAAAAATGTATGCCGAATCTCCTCCAGCCTCCGCGAAATCTGTTCCTTGTCGATTCCCAGCTCCGCAAACACGTTGCGGTAATTTTTTTCCATTACTGTTCTCATATGCATCCCTCTCTCCGCCTTGTTCTCTTCTTCTCCTGCCCGCGGCTCAAAACGCTTCCCTGTGCTGGATACTCTTACGCCGGTACATCTCTTCATCCGCCTTTTTCAGGCACTCCGCCAGCTGCAGCTTGTCATCGGGCCCTATCAGCACAAAGCCCACGCCGGCCCGCAGCGCATAAGGCAGCCGCAGCTCCTCCGCCCTGGCCTGCAGCTGCGCTTCAATCCGCGCCGCAAGCTGCGCCGGCTGGGACGAATCCGCGCATGGGCCGGCCGCCATAAACTCGTCCCCGCCATAGCGCAGGGCGACCCATTCCGCAGGAAGCGTCTCCTTCAATACGGCGGCCACCGTGCAAATCGCCAGATCCCCGTGAGAATGGCCGTAACGGTCGTTAATCAGCTTCATCCGGTTAATATCGATGAACATCAACGCACAGCTCCTGCCTGCGCTGTGGCTGCTCTCCAGCAGCGGATATGCCAGCTTTTCACACGCCATACGGTTATAAATGCCGGTCAGGGAATCCGTAATCGAAAGCCGCTCCAGTTCTTTGTACATGTCCTCCAGCTTCAGGCTCTGTCTTACCCGCTCTAAATTCAGCTTCAGATTCGTCATCCATGTGTTCAGAGTGTAATCGTACAGCATGGGAATCTCGTTTCCGAACGCAATATAACCGTAGCGCTCATTTTTCCTGTATAACGGCAGAAAAATATACACGTGTGAAAATGCGCTCTCCCCGTCATAATCCGGCACCAGCTTCCTGGTCTGAAAACGCGCACGCTCCATGACGCACCCGTCGGACACGCCGCAAATGAGGTCGGACGTATCGCTGTAGCCCTCGCAGGACAGCGGCTCGTTGTCCTTCAGGGAAGAGAAAAACCGTTCGTCAAGGCACAGATACATTCTGTGAATCCCATACTCCTGCTGATCCTTCCAGAATTCGCCCAGCATTTGGTGAAGCTCGTCCTCCGTCCTTATATCGGACATATATTCCGCCATCCCGCACATGCGCCCTGCCAGATACACATTGTCCACAAGCCGGTTGTATCCTGTGCCGCTGCCCTCACGCAGCCGTCTTATCGTCTCCCTGCAGGGCTCACAGCCGCAGCTTTCCGCCACGGACGCCCTTGTCGGAATCATCCGGCGCCGCAAGGTCTCCTTCCCCCCGATACGATTCAGAAGCTGGCACAGTCCCTGATATCCGATATGCTCCCAGCTGCGGTCTACGGACGCCAGCATCGGAGAAAACGCCACGCCCGACAGCAGCCGGTCATATCCGGTCACCCGAATCTGCTCCGGCACGTTGATTCCCCTTTTTGCCAAAAGCGCGCATACTCCCATCGCCATAACATCGTTGGCGCACATTACCGCGTCGGGAAGCTCCCCGTGCCCGTCCAGCCACGTCTCCAAAGCTGCCTGCGCCGTATCATAGCTCCAGCTGCCGCAAAGGACGTCTTCCTCCCTGAGGATAAGCCCCGCCTCCCGCATCGCATCCGCAACCGCCTGCCTGCGGATATTGCTCTCCGCGTTTTCTCCGGGACCGCTCATATAGAGGATTTTTTGCACGCCATGCCGTTCCAGCAAGTGCCTGGCCAGCTCAAACATCCCGCTGTAGTTATCCGTCCCCAGGTAGTCCATTCCCTCCAGCTCATATTCCAGGCTTACCGCAGGCACGCGGCTTGCCCTGACCTGTTCCTGAAGATACTGAAATTCCCACGGCAAATGAAACGTATTCGCCAAAAGAAGAACGCCGTCAAAATCGTCAAGCCTGGGCAGCGTGAAAATATTGGTCTCGCCCGTCTGCGTAAAGCTGTCCGCCCCTTCCTCCGAGGAATAGTCCACAAACAGGAAAATATCCACATTGTTTTCTACCGCGCATCTGCGGACGCCGCCCATAACCATCCGCAGATATTCATTACTCCACCCGTTTCCAAAAACCGCTATTTTTCTCTTCATGTACGCTGCATCTCTCCTCTTATTTCATTATATTTTTCCTGTTTTACCGTCACAATGACCTTTACTCACTTTTTTTTGACTTATCCTCCGATTGCAATTCTGCGTGCAATTTGCTATACTCATTGCAACAGCAATGATCCACACCAAAGCGGAAGCTTCGACTGGAGGAATTATGAATTATATTCATTTTACCGGATACGACGCCGTCCATTCCGGCAGCTTCGTGTTTAACATCCCGGACGGCTATGACTGTTACCTTTTGGTCATCACCAGTACGCCCGCCAGATTCTATATCGACGGCACGGTCACGCAATACCCGGCCCACCATGCCATTCTCTATCCCCCCCGCCATAAGATCTGGTATGCCGCCGGCACGGACCGGTATGAAAACGACTGGCTCCGCTTCTCGTCCGACGAATCGTTTGTGCGCAATTTCCCCCTTTTAGGGCGTCCGTTTCCGGTATCGGACCCCGACTACTGCCACCGGCTTTTCCAGCTGCTGACATGGGAGACTTCCCTTGAGGCCGGCGCCTCCAAAGCGTACCGTCATATTATCACAAGCGCTCACGCCAACTCCGGCGCCATACAGGACAATCCGGTTCTCTCCCAGCTTTTGCGCATTTTGTTTTTCAAGCTTCGCGACGACGTATTGAACCACACCGCCTCCGCGCACGACCATGAGCTTCTGGCGCTGCGCAGACAGATTTCCAGCAATCCCCAGCTGTCGTGGAATATCCGGGAAATGGCGCAGCAGCTTCATATGAGCATGGGTCATCTGCAGCTGCTCTACAAGCAAAAGTTCGGCGTCTCCTGCATGGATGACGTAATCGATTTCCGCCTCCGCAAGGCGCAGGACCTTCTCATCTACACAGAGCACAGCATCGCAGAGGTGGCCGAACAGTGCGGTTATAAAAATGTGGAGCACTTCTACCGGCAGTTCCGCAAATATACCGGCATCGCACCCGGAAAGTTTAAAAAAGGAATTCATCAATGATTTTAATTTAACGCATTGACATTTACCGCGCAAATAGGTATAATAACTTTTGTCAGCAAAACGGGGTGTGGCTCAGTTTGGCTAGAGCGCCACCTTAGGGAGGTGGAGGCCGCAAGTTCGAATCTTGTCACTCCGATTTGTCTTAAACAGGGAACACCGCAGAATCCTTTGATTCTGCGGTGTTTCTTTTTCCTTATTTCTCCCACTGCTGCAGCACCGACACGAATGCCGGTATCAGCTGCTTCTTTCTTGAAACCAGATTTTTCAGCTCGATTTTGCGCTGGCGTTTAGAAGGGCGGAACGCCTCTCTGGCAAGCTCCTCCGCGCGCTCCCCGCAGCAAATCAGCTCCGTCTTCTCGTACACGATATTCGTAAGCATGAAAAAGCACATGTCGATGTTCATCTCCGGCAGATGCTCTCTGATATACGGCACAATTTTTTCCTTAATCTCATCGAGCTCTATGCTGTTCATGGAATTAATCTGCCCTACGCCAAACTCAAAGCCGTTGACGGAGAAGGTCTTATAATCCTGATGGAAGATCTCGTCGGCATTCTTATCGCCCAGATTGCTGCCTGCGCCGAACATATCAATCGCAAATTCTTCAAGCTCCACGCCGCAGATCTCCGACAGACGCCCGGCCGCCGCCCTGTCAAGCTCGGTAACGGTGGGCGAATGAAACATCAGCGTATCCGATATAATCGCCGCCATCATCAATCCCGCAATATTCTTCGGAATCTCCACCCCGTTCTCCTGATACATCTGATAAATGATTGTCGCCGTACAGCCAAGCGGCTGATTGCGGAAAAATACCGGCGACACGGTTTCGAGCGTGCCGATTCTGTGATGATCGATAATCTCGAGAATGTCCGCCGCCTCTATCCCGTCCACTGTCTGGGAAAGCTCATTGTGATCAACAAGAATCAGGCTTTTCCTCCTCAGATTCAATAATGTGCGGCGCGAAATCATCCCCACATAATTCTCCTCCTCATCCAGCACCGGAAAATCGTGGTAGCGCTTCTTCTTCATAATCGCACGGATGTCCTCTGTCTTGTCCGTAATCTTGAAGGTGGTAAGCTTTTCCTTCTTCATAAAATACCCAATCGGCATGCTCTGGTTGATCAGTCTTGCGACCGTATATGTATCATATGGCGTATTGATAATGATGCAATTGTGCTCCTTTGCAAAAATCTGGATGGTCTTGGACACCTTTGCGCCCATGGTAATCACCACGCAGGAAGCCCCCATCTCGATTGCGCAAAGCTGCGTCTCGTATCGGTTCCCCAATATTACCATATCGCCGGGATGAATATAGTCCTCCAGCACATCGGGATTTGCCGTGGCAATCACGACCTCTCCGCTGTCAAAAAACGCGTTCTCGTCGCCGACAATCATCTCCGCCTCCAGCGTCTCCAGAATATTCCGATAGGAGGTCTTTGCCGTCGACAGGATACAGTTGTCATATACATCCATATAAGCGGTCGCTATATCGCCAAGCGAAATAATCCCCGTAAGCCTGCCGCCGTCAAGAACCGGCAGCGTCACATCCCCTCTGTCGCGCATCAGATTCCATGCCTTTTTCAGGGAAACGTCATCCGTCACGCCCTCCACATCATTTATGTCGATGTCCCTTGCGTCCGTCATCACATCGTGAAGATACAGCGGCGGCTCCGCATGAAAGGCGTTCAGTACATACTGTGTCTCCTGATTGACCTGTCCCGCCCGCGCAGGAACATAGCGCAGCGTGTTGTCGCAGATATTCTTCAAATACGCGTAGGCAATCGCGGAACAAATCGAATCCGTGTCCGGATTTTTGTGCCCCACAATATAAACCTGCCGTTTACCATTCTCTGCAAATTCCATATTCAGCCTCCCGTTCAACGCGGCCCGCAGCCCTGCCGCGCATGCTTGTTTCTCTACTAAGTTCATCCTACCGATAAAAGAAAGCAATGTCAACACATTTTGCCAAAAGTATTGATTCTGTCACTACCTATATAGTATAATATGTTATGTAACCTTACTAAGGAGAAATATTTATGGATAATTTAAAACCCGAAAGAATAGACGCAATGCGGCTAAAAGATATTATCTCACAGCTATCCGACATTATCTATCTGTTATGCGATGCCAAGGGACATGACAGCTCTGTTATTCTCAAACAGTTCACAAACTTATCGGATAAGGAATATGATTGTCTGAATATCAATCGTTCATCCAATCCCTTCAGTGAGTTTAAATGAAGTATGCCGCCTCTATTCCACGAAAAGAACCCGGACGGGCCTGCCTGTCCGGGTTCTTTGTGATTATTGGTATGACTTCTTACTTAAAAGATGCTGGTACCTGACGCATAGCCGTCGATTACATAATAAACCATGTTTTCCTCCGGCTTTATGTACAGCTCAACATTCTTGACCGCAGCCGCAGAATTACCTTCCGCCACATAAGCAGCCTTTACCTTCTCGATCAGATCGTCAACATTCACATTGTTGCCGTGAAACTGAATCTCAATCCGCTTGGACGGCTCCTTTGCCGCTGCCTTCGCAGGCGCTTTTGCCGCCGTCTTTGCAGCTGCAGGCTTAGCTGCCTTTGCAGGCGCCTTCGGCTCTGCCTTCTTTGTCTCTGCAGGCTTCTTCTCCTCAGCCGGCTTTACCTCCTGCGCTGCCTCCGCGACCTTTGCCGCGCTTACTGCTTTTACCGCCGCTTCCTTTTTCTCAACGGGCTTCTTTGTTACTGTTTTCTTTTCTACTGTTTTTTTCACAATTAACCTCTCCTGCTCTAAATCCTCTACTCTCATTTGTCCCGACACGATCTCTTTCTCCTGCACCGCGGCCTGCTTTTCTGCCGCAATCGCCTTTGCGACCGCTTTCTTCACAGAAGCTGCTGGTGCCGCAGACGGTGTCTCGACAACCTTATCTCCTAATCCGCCAGCATCTTTCATGGACATCCCTCCCACGCTATATGTTTTCCATATACTCCATATCAAGACTCATTCCAAGTCGGGAAACAACATTAATATTTTATACATTCCTAGAATAACACATCACAGACATTATTTCAATTTGATTATGCAAACTTTATGAAATAATATCAATTTTTCCCTTTTTTTTCGGGAATTGCTCATAAGTATTCACAAAAAAATACGGCTTTTGACGAAGCTTCCGTATGCTTTATCCGAATCCGGTGCATACTAAAGCAAAGAAGGAAGCTCTTTTTCCTTCTGAAAACAAGGAGGGGTTACTATGCACAATAAATTTTTAGATTGTATCGCATTAACCATAGCCATTGTCGGCGCTGTCAACTGGGGACTTATCGGATTTTTTGATTTTAATCTGGTCGCAACCGTATTTGGCAGCATGTCATGGCTGTCACGTATCATTTATGCACTGGTCGGCATATGCGGTCTCTACCTCATATTATTCTATACGCGTCTGGGCGAATCCGCCGGTGAAGCGTCATAAATCCAGCCGGTACACAGGTCCGCGCATGCCAGAAGCATTGGGCATGCGCGGTTTTATTTATTATTTTATATATTAATAGAAGATCTGTGTAATCGGCGAGCTCTTGTCAAGTATGATTGTTTTGTCCCCGCCTGCGATTGAATTCTTCAGTGCGTCCAGACTTCTCGTAAAGCTGTAGAAATCCGCCCGAAGCTCGTCATTGTACGCGGCCGACATAATCTCCATGTACTGTGCTTCCCCCTCCGCTTTCAAAATCTCGGCGTTTTTCTCGGCCTCCGAAATCAAAAGCGCAATCTCCTTGTCCGTCGTATTCCGAATCATCTGCGCCTCAGAATTGCCCTCTGCCGTATAGGTCGCGGCAATGTTCTCCCGCTCGGAAATCATTCGCTCGAACACGGCGTCCTTGTTGTCTTCAGGCAGATCCAGCAGCTTGATTTCCACTGTAGTGATCTCAATCCCGTACTGGCTTACGGAGCTTGTCACGTTTGCCATAATCAGGTTGGTCAGCTCCTGTCCCCGCGCCGCGATAATGTCCGCCTGCGTCATGCTGCTGATTACGTTCTTTATGGCGTTGTATACCGCAACATTAATCCTGCCCTCCGCATTGACCGACGATGTGTTCAGCGTCTGCGCAAACACCTTGGGATCCGTCACGCGCCAAAGCACAAAGCTGTCGACAATCATGGACTTTTTGTCCTTTGTGATGACGTCGGATTTCGCAATGTCATAGAGCAGCAGCTCCTTGGTCACAGTTCCCTTTTCCTGTACAAACGGTATCTTGAAATACAGCCCCGGCTCCGAGATTACCCGCTCAATCCTGCCAAACTCGCGGATAAGCCCGTACTGGTTTTCCTTTATCACAAACGCGGAATTCATAAGGACAATAACTGCTGCCAGTAGAACGGCCGCTATACCGATTCTGCTAAATGTCTTTTTCACCTTACTCCTCCTCTCCGCCGGCCGTCTGTGTACGGACCGTGCTGTCAGTACCGTTATCCGCCGATTTCGTAATATCCTCAAGCTGCAGCTCGTCCAGATACAGCGTCTTATTCAGCTCCCCGCTTCCGTCGTCAATAATCAGCTTCACGCCCGGAAGCACGTCCTCCATCGTCTCATAGAACATACGCTGCTTGGTGATCAGCGGATTCTTGACATATTCGTCGTACATTTTCTCAAAACGTATCTTCTGGGCGTCCGCCTCATTAATCCGCTGCTGCTTTGCGGCCTCGGCCTTCTGGATAATCTGGTCGGCCTGCGCATTCGCCTCGGGAATCCGCTCATTTCTGTATTTGTTGGCATTGTTGATTGCGGTTTCCTTCCCCTGCTTGGCCGTCTCCACCGCCTTAAAGGCCTCAATAACCGCCTGTGTCGGCGGCTCCGCGTCCTGCATGGAGATATTGACCAGCATCAGGCCGATGTCCTGCTCCTCAAGCTTCTCCGTTATCATTTCTTTTATCGCCGCCTGAATCTCACTCTTTCCGGTCGTAATAACATCGTCCACATTGTAATTGCTGATAATGTTGCGGATACACGACTGCGCGATATTCTTCAAAATCTCTCTGGGCTGCTGGGAATTGTACAGATACTTTATGGGGTCGGATACCTTGTACTCCACATAAAAGTCGACATTGACAAAATTGAAGTCCGCCGTAATCATCAGGGACTCCGCGTCTATCGTATCCTGGCTCGACGCCTCGTCCGCCGAGGAGCGGTACCCAATCGGAAAGCCGAGGATTGTCGTATTGACCTTCGTCACCTTCTGGACAAACGGTATCTTGAAATGAAGTCCCGAGGTCACCACCGTCCCTGCCCTGCCAAAGGTCGTCACAACCCCCTGCTCCTGTTCTCCGATAGAATAAACGGATTCGTAGGACAAAATCAACAGGAGCACAACTACCAGCAGGACCACCGGCAGATGCCCTCCCCTCCTGCGGCCGCTGCCGCCGGAAGCGCCCTGCTCCTGCTGCTTCCCCGCCGAAGCGCCTCCGCGAAACATTCTGAAATTTTCCGCCATTTTTACCTCCCTTTCACTACTGTACCTTCGGTTTCTTCTTATGCGTTATAAGATCTCCCGGCCGTCATCCATCCTGTACGGATGCTTTAATATCGCAAGCAGATAACGCCACATTCTTTCCGTCGATGAGATGCTTAGCCGTTCTTCTGTCGTATGAATGTCATATATATCGGGCCCAAAGGACACACAGTCAAGCCCCGGCAGCTTGGATACCATAATCCCGCATTCCAGCCCCGCATGAAGCGCCTCCACCACCGCGTCCTTTCCGAACATTTCCCTATAAATGTCCACCATCACTGCCCGCAGCCGGGAATCCGGGTCAAACTGCCATCCGGGATAATCCCCGTTCGTCTCGACATACCCGCCGAAGGTCTGTGCCAGCACCGCTATCTGCAGGCATACCTTCCTCTTTGCGGACTCGATTGCGCTTCTGATGGCACTGCATGTTACCAGCTCTGTCTCCCGCAGCTCCAGAATGCCCGTGTTCAACGAGGTCTCCACCAGCCCCTCGATATCCGCGCTCATGGCGGTTACGCCGTTTGGAAGCAGCACCAGAAAGGCCGCTGCCCTCCGCGTGCTTTCTTTATCAAGCACGCTGCAGCCGCCTGCCGTCTCTTCACATACCTTGATATAAAGCGCCTTCTCCTTTGACGCCAGCTCGCTTTGCGTCTCCTTCTCCAGACGGGCAAGCCTCTCGAACAGCGCGTCCCGCTGGTCGGCAGGCACGTAAACGCTTGCCCATGCCTCCCGCGGTATCGCATTGTCCTTTTCTCCGCCGGCCATCCGGTCAAGCTGTATCGGGAACTCCTCCAAAAGCTGCTGCAGCGTCATTCCCAGCAGCTTAATCGCATTCCCGCGCTCCTTATGGATTTCTGTCCCGGAGTGCCCGCCGGCAAGACCTCCCACCGCAAGCTTTATGCAGACGCCGTCCCGGCGCTCTCTTTTCACCGGGATATGACAGTCCGTCCGTATCCCGCCGGCACAGCTGGCCAGCAGGATGCCCTCCTCCTCCGAATCAATATTCAGCATCCGCCTCGCAGTCAGCATGGACAAATCAATCGCGGACGCGCCGCCCATACCAACCTCCTCATCGGTGGTAATCACCGCCTCAATCCGCGGATGGCTGAGCGTATCATCCGCCAGCACTGCCAGAATATAGGCGACCGCAATCCCGTCATCCCCGCCAAGGCTGGTACCCTCCGCATATACAAAATCGCCCTCTGTCTTCAGCCGCAGCCCGTCTCTGTCGAGATCGATATCGCAGCCGCTTGTTTTCACCGCAACCATATCCATATGCCCCTGCAGGATAATCGGTTCCTCCTGCTCATAGCCTGCGGACGCCTCTTTTACAATAATGATATTGTTATGCGCATCCCGGATGCAGGCAAGCCCCCGCTCCCGCGCAAACTGCTCCAGATAGCTGCTGATACCGTCCAGATTCCCTGACCCGTGCGGGATTGCGCAAATATCCTCAAAATATGCAAATACACTCTTTGGCTCCAAGCCCTCTAATATCCTCATTATGCCTCTTCTCCTGCCAAACCGCTCATCTCCATGCGCGTCTCAAACTCCTCCTCCGGCATTGGCTTGGCAAAATAATAGCCCTGTATCGTATCGCAGCCAATGCTTTTCAAAAACTCATACTGATCCTGCGTCTCCACGCCCTCTGCCGTAATCGCAATCTGCAAATCCTGTGCCAGCCGCATTACGCAGCGGATAATCTGACGTCCTCTCACATCATCATAATCGTCTACAAAGGATTTGTCCAGCTTCATCACGTCTACCGGAATGGACTTGAGCATCATCAGCGTCGAGTATCCTGTGCCGAAATCATCCATCAGTATCACAAACCCCATCTGATGCAGCTTCTCCATAATCTCGATAAACTCTTTCTTCTTCTCATACAGCGCGCTCTCGGTAATCTCCAGCTGGATATACTCGATCGGCACGCCCGTCTCGTCGACAATGCGCTTATACTCGTCGACAAACTCCGGATTCTCAAGGTGCCGCTGGGAAAGATTAACCGAAATCGGCACGATTCTCAGCCCCTTGTCCAGCCAGCGCTTCTGCGCCAGACAGACCTCCCTGAATATATACTCGTCCAGCTTGCGCACAAAGCCGCTTTCCTCCGCCAGCGGAATAAACAGTCCCGGGGAGATTGTCTGCCCATCCGGCTTGCGCCAGCGCACCAGCGCCTCCGCTCCCGCCAGCCGCTGCGACACGGATTCGTATTTGGGCTGGTAATACGCTATAAACTCATGGTTCTTATATGCGAACTCAATCTGATCGGAAAGCTGCTTTTTCTGCAGCATCTTCTCCTTCATCACATCCGTGTAAACCTTGTAGCTGCCGCTCTTCTCCTGCTTTGCAAGATTGTGTACAAGCGCGGCGCAGTTCTGCATTCCCTCTACATCCTCATCCCCCTTATCCACATAATAGATGCCAAATACAGGGTGCAGGATATACTCTGAAGCCTGCGGAATGACATAGCGCTGAATCTCCTCCGCCATCTGCGTAACGCGCTTCTCTATCTCCCCCCTGGTGTCGAAATACAGCCACAGGACAAACCGGTCGGCAATGCTGCGCCCCAGGCACTCCTCCTCACGGCAGTGCCCGTGCAGGACGTTCCACGTATAGCGCAGGACGCTGTTGCCCTCCGCGTACCCGAACAGCTCATTGATCAGCTTGAAATCATCCAGATCCATCATCACAAACGCCGCTTCCCGGTAAGCGCCCATCACCTTCTTCTCCACGTCCAGAAGAAACTTTGCATGCGTATCCCCGCCGGTCAGCTCGTCCACATACAGGAGGTTCTGCATCTGTCTTTTTTTCCTGCGCTCTTCAACATAAATCATCACCACAATAATAACGCAGATTGCCGCCAGCACTACGCAGACAACATAAGTCCTGTACAGGATGTCGTTGGAGGTGCTCTCCATAAAGTCCACCGGCACCACGTCCGCCAGAAACCAGTCGTTGATGCCCAGCGGCGTCACATACATATACTTGCCGATTTTATTGTAAAATATTACATATCCTGTCTGCCCGTTGTCGAGAAGCTGCCGCAGCTCCTTCACTACCTGCATATTGCGCCCGTCCGCGTTGCGCATCGAGGTGTAGATATTGGTCATATTCTGAAAGCTCGTCGGATTAACGGAATCGACCACCTTGTCGCCGTCGCGCTGTATAATATAGGTGTACCCCTCCCCCTCAAAGGAGGTCACAGACAAAATCTCCTTAAGGCTCTCTATCCGGTAGGTCGCAAACACCACGCCCGCCACCTTATCCCTGCGCTTCACCGGCGCGCTGAATATGATAATCTCCTCTCCGTCCACCGCGTCGATCAGCGGCTCCGATATGCAGTTTTCTCCTGCCATGGAAGCCTGGAACCAGTCCCACTGCGAAGGGTCAAAGACGCTGTCGTCGGTTGTATAGGCCCGCCCGTTTGCGCTGCAATAGCCCATGCGCTTGAACGAATAGCGATAGCTGACTCCGCGCAGGGTTCTCACAATGGTGTCCTCGTCCGCCTTCTCCAATGCGCCGATACGCTCCGCAATCTCCGTGAGCGCATTCAGATCCCCTTCAATCTCCTTGCGCACGATCAGGACGTTCTGACTGGAAACCTCCTTCAAGGTGTTGCGCACCAGCTCCCGCAGCTCGTTCTTCAAAACATGCGAATACCATGCAACCGCCAATATACCAATCAGCAGCACAATAATGACATAGCTGATTTTGAATACGGATTTTCTCCTTCCCTTCAGCATAAACGTACCCCCTTATTCCCGCACCGTTCCGATATTATCCAGACTTCCCCTATATAGCAGTCCAATTCTTTCAGCAATATTATACAAATATGTAAGTAAATCTTCTGGCATATTATACTTATTATACAACATGTTTCTTGCTATGAACAGACCTTTGCATCAATTTTTTACATTTTTTAGCAAAAAGATTCTTGTTCGACGCAAAAAGCACAGAACCGCGCTGTTTCCGGTGCTGTGCCTCCTGTTTTTTGTTCAAAATTCCTTATCGTTTCTTCGCCCGCTCCACGTAATCCTTTCTGCCGCCCGCTCCGGTCTTCTCAAAGATATGCGTCACGTGCTTCTTGACCGTTGTCTCGGATATATACAGCGCTTCCGCAATCTGACGATTGCTGTATCCCTTGTACAGCAGCCATGCGACCTCCCTTTCCCTGCGGCTTAACGGCTCGTTTATGACCAGGCCGTCAAACGCCTCGTATGTGTCCGCCGGCTGCTCCTGCGTCTGTTCGCCCTGCGCCGTATCCCCGGCCGCCTCTTCCTCCTCGCCGCGCACAAGCAGCCAGACCGCTCCCACGGACGGAAGCGCGACAATCACGGTCAAAAACGTCGCAAATGCACGTTCCAGCCTGCCCTCCACAAACACCGACTGGATGAAGAGCAGTCCCGAAAAGGAGGACAGATACGCTGCCATTGCCAAAGCTATCATCCACTTATTCCTTCCCCGCTTCTTCAACGCGCTCATCCTCCTCCATATACTCGGTGATACGCTTCATCAGATTTGCATGGACAGGCATCAAAAACAGCTCCAGCATCGCCATATACAGAAACCCTACCACAATAATTGTCAGCGACTCCGGAACAAAGTCCGTCCTGTCCGCATAAATAATAAACAGCTGCAGCGCCGCGTATGCCTCAATTAAGATCGTGGAAAAGATCAACGCCCTCTGGACGAACTCAACCGCGTACAGGCTTTTCTTCAGCTTTGTCATTGTGACAACGGTCTTCTTTTTCCCAACGCGAAACGCATAGATAAAATCGCGCCACATTCCGTTTACCGCAAGAAACACCGCCGTCGTCAGCAGCAGCAGCTCCAGCGTCGTCGCGTCCAGACAGTGCGATACGCCGGATACGCCGCCCAGCAGCAGTATCACCGCCGCCTCCAGTATTACCAGTAAAATCGAACGAACCATAACCTTTTCCTCCTCTGAACCTATTCTGAAAACAACAATTCAATCCATGCCTCCCGAAGACTTTTGCACCTGTGACAGATAGTACGCTTCCAAATCCCCACCCTTTTCCTCCAGCTTCCGCGCAGTAATCTGCCCCGTCATTTTCCCTTTGCAGACAAAGCCGTAGCAGGTTGCAAGCAGGCTCAGCTCCCTGAGCAGATGGCTGGAAATCAATACGGTAACGCCGCTTTCCTTCAGCCTGCCGATAAGCGCCCCAAAATCCCAAATACCTTCCGGATCCAGCCCGTTTAACGGCTCGTCGAAGAATAAAAGCTCCGGCCTCCCAAGCAGCGCCTTCGCAATCCCAAGGCGCTGCTTCATCCCCAGTGAAAAGTTTCTGACCTTCACCCCCTCTATGTCCCGCGGCGCAAGCCCCGCCAGGGACAGCGCCTCCTCCACGCGGCCGTCGTCTGCAAGCCCCTGCTGCAGGCGGCAGACCTCAAGGTTCTCCCATGCCGTCAGGGCCGGATTCAGCGCAGGCGTCTCGATAATCCCGTTGATACGGCGTCTTTGTATATGCAGCTTTTTGGGATCCGACTCACCAAACAGCTCTATCGTCCCCTCTGTGGGCGCCGCAAGCCCCGCCAAAATGCGCATCAACGTCGTCTTGCCCGCGCCGTTGCCCCCGACAAGCCCATAGATGTCCCCCCGGCGTATCTCCATATTTATTCCGTCCAACGCATAGTTCGTTTTCCATTGGCCGGAGGACAGCTGCAGCCGCCGGTACTTCTTTTTTACATTTTCCGCCTTAAAAATCGTTTCCGCCGCTCTCTCGTCCATTCTAATGCTCCTTTCCGGGACGTCCGCCTATTTCAAATCGCACCTGCAAAACGCAAGCAGCGCCGCCCCCAGCAGCGCCGCTGTTCCCACAAGCGAGGAAATCGCGACAATCGTAAAGGGAACTGGCTCCGCGCGGCGCCCGGAGCATACGGCATCCATCTGATACACAAACGTGAACTGCCAGAGCTTCAAAAGCACCGGATTGTGCTCATTGATACAGCACTGATGCAGCAGATAGGCGCCGCCTGCGCCAATCCCGACAGTAGCCAGCCTGCTCCTTGCAAGATACGCCGCAAGCAGGATGCATGCTCCCATGGTAAAATTGCACAATATGCTGAACAAAACCCGGCTTATGATAAAAACAGCCGTATCCGCATTCCACGCCGCGCCAAAGCCGTTTTGCACCGTTAATACGGCAATAGTAATAATATCATAGATAAACAGCAGGGGAAGCAGTCCGACAAAAAATACTGCCGCCTTGGCCCCGAAGAGCGCTTCCCTTGACGCGCCGCATGCGATTTCAGCCGCAAACGTGCGGTTTGCAAACTCCCCCGCAATATAGTCCGCCGCAAACAGGGAAATCAGCGCCGCGTTATACAGGAATCCCGTTCCCATTATGGCAACCCAGAAAATCCCTGCGGCCGTAAAGCCGCCGCGGACAACCACTGTCCCAAACGCAATGCCGATTACCGTGGAAAAGGTGATAAGCGCCTTGTAAGTAAACGTCCTTGACAGCTTAAAAAGCTCTGCCTTTATCAGTTTTCCCATAACCCACCTCCTGACCTCAGTAAAGCATTCTTTCCCGCCAAAAACAATACTACCTTTGCGAAAAAAGGTAGTATTTCGTCCTATAAAACAAAAAACCCCGAAGAAAACATGTCCTGTTTCCCTTCGGGGCCTGCTGTCGCGGCTTCCTGTAATATAAATCTATGCGATCTTGGACTTTGCCAGCTCCGCAAGGCTCTTAAAGCCCTCCGCGTCGTTTACTGCCAGCTCCGCGAGCATCTTTCTGTTGATCTCAACGCCTGCAAGCTTCAGGCCGTGCATCATCCTGCTGTAGGACAGGCCGTTCATTCTCGCCGCCGCATTGATGCGGGCAATCCAAAGCTGCCTGAACTGACGCTTTCTCTCTTTTCTGCCGGCATATGAGGACGCCAGCGCTCTCATAACCGACTGCTTTGCGACTCTGTACTGCTTTGATCTTGCGCCTCTGTAGCCCTTCGCAAGCTTTAATACCCTGTTGTGTTTTTTCTTTGCGTTTAATCCGCCTTTAATTCTTGCCATTTTTAATTCCTCCTCATCTTAACAACCACTCTACCGCCGCAGCTTATACGTACGGTAAAATCTTCTTCATATTGCTGATATTTGTCGTGTCTGTCATCGCGGCCTTTCTGAGATTTCTCTTTCTCTTGGCTGACTTCTTCGTTAAGATGTGGCTCTTGTAAGCTTTCGCCCTCTTTAATTTACCCGTTCCTGTCACTTTAAAGCGCTTTGCAGCCGATTTGCTGGTTTTCATTTTTGGCATAATTAAATCCTCCTAATCTTCCTATAATCTTCTATCTTTTAACTGACACAGCCTGTTATCGCTAACAGTCTATCGTTTCTCAGCTAAAAACATTGTCATGCTTCTGCCCTCGACCTTGGGTTCCTTCTCCACAACCGCAATATCGCTCAGGCTCTCCCCAAAGTCCAGAAGGATATGCTTGCTGTTCTGCATATGTGCCATCTCGCGGCCCCGGAACCGCAGCGTTACCTTTACCTTATCCCCCTTGGAAAGGAACTTGCGGGCAGCGTTTATCTTCGTATTCAGATCATTCGTGTCGATGTTGGGCGATAAGCGAATTTCTTTTACGTCAATGATTTTCTGTTTCTTCTTTGCTTCCTTTTCTTTTCTGGTCTGCTCATATTTGAACTTTCCGTAATCGACAATCTTACATACGGGCGGCTTCGCCGTCGGGGCGATCTTTACCAGGTCCACACCTGCCTCCTCTGCCAAATGCAGGGCCTCCTTCACGGACATAACGCCAAGCTGCTCGCCGTCCTCGCCTATTACCCGCACTTCTCTGTCCCTAATCTGTTCGTTAATCAATAAATCGCTAATAGCCTTACACCTCCATCAATAAAATCATAAGAAAATACCCTGGTACACATAAAAAAAGGATAATCGCATGACTATCCACCTAAGCTCAAATCCCATAAACAATATACCGTCCCTGGCAGGGACAGATTGCATGAAAATTATGAACACCTATAAGCTCATTTGCCATAGGGTGAGAGTGGATACTCTGCTTTCCTGACGCTTGAATAATATCAAACATAAATACTTTACCACAGTCTATAAGCTGTGTCAACAATTTTTTGCAGCTGTCTGTTGTTCATTACAAAGGTAACGCAGGAAGGAGGTTCGCTCTGCGAACCTCCTTCACACTTATTTCTCACAAAACGTCGCGCACAGCGTCTCATCGCTGACAGCCGCGCCGCTGCCCTTGATGTCGACATGCTCTGCCTGGCAGCGGTAGTTGGAATTGTATACGCACTTGGTCGCCTCACAGTCAATGCTGATGGTCGGACTCGGATGTGAAATCGCACTCGTAAAGGAATCGCCGCTTCTCTTGTGGAAGCTTTCGCAGCAGGTGCTCTCACAGTCGCAGGCGTGCTTTCCGCCAACCATAATATCGCCCTTACAGCAGCATGTGTCTTTATTATAGGAGCAGTCCACTGCCCCGCAGGATAAATTTGCCATAGTTTTCTCCATTCCTTTCTGATTCCGGTTTGTTGAATCTATGGCTAGTATGCGCACGCAAAACGTGCGTTATACATGGTTTTTATTTATAACGTGTGATATTTATTATCCCGCTGTGTTTTCGGGCTACTGCGGATGTTATGCCTTCGCTCCCTCCGCCGCAAGCTCCTCACGGATTGCCTTCGTACGAATCTCCTCTGTAATATCGGCGATAAACGCATCCAGCGCCTTGCTGCCCTCGTCTCCCGCAAAGCGGCTTCTGACGGAAACGGTGCCGTCCGCCTCCTCCTGCTGTCCCACTACCAGCATGTACGGAAGCTTATCGAGCCTTGCCTCGCGAATCTTGAAGCCGATCTTCTCAGAGCGGTTGTCAACCGTAACGTCGATTCCCGCCGCGGCAAGCGTCTTCCTTACCTGCTCCGCATACGCCTCATATTTCTCCGAGATGGGCAGGATACGCACCTGCTCCGCGCAAAGCCACGTCGGGAATTTTCCGGCGTATTTCTCGATCAGCCACGCAAGCGTCCGCTCATAGCAGCCAAGAGAAGTCCTGTGAATGATATACGGACGGACTCTGTCGCCGTTCTGGTCGATATAATACATATCAAAGTTCTCGGCAATCGCACAATCCAGCTGGATGGTAATCATCGTGTCTTCCTTGCCGTACACATTCTTTGCCTGAATGTCAATCTTGGGCCCGTAGAATGCCGCCTCTCCGTCCGCCTCCACAAACGGGACGCCCTTTTCGCGCAATACCTCGCGCAGCGCCTCCTGGGTCGTATTCCAGTAATTGTCATCTCCCAGATATTTCGTCTTGTTCTCAGGGTCCCACTTGGACAGCCGGAAGGTCACGTCGTTTTGCAGGCCCAATACGGACAGGCAATGATACGCAAGGTCAAGGCACCCCTTCAGCTCCTCGGCCGCCTGATCGGGGCGAATCACGAGATGCCCCTCGGAAATCGTAAACTGGCGCACACGTGTCAGTCCGTGCATCTCGCCGGAATCCTCGCAGCGGAACAGCGTCGAGGTCTCGCCCATACGGTACGGCAAATCCCTGTAGGAGCGCTGCTCGTTCTTATATACATAATACTGGAACGGGCAGGTCATCGGCCGAAGCGCGAACACCTCGTTATCGACCTCCTCGTCGCCAAGCACAAACATGCCTTCTTTGTAATGATCCCAGTGCCCGGATATCCTGTACAGGTCGGATTTGGCCATAAGCGGCGTCCGGGTACGGACATACCCCCACTCTTTGTCCTCCAGATCCTCGATCCAACGCTGCAGCTTCATAATCATCCGTGTGCCCTTGGGCGTGAACAGGGGAAGGCCCTGCCCGATCACATCCACCGTCGTAAACAGGCCCATCTCCCGGCCAAGCTTATTGTGGTCGCGGCGCTTCGCATCCTCCATCCGCTCCAGATGCGCGGCAAGCTCCTCCTTTTTGTTATAGGCCGTCCCATAGATTCGCTGCAGGCGCGCCTTCGCGGAATCCCCCCGCCAATAAGCCATTGAGGAAGAAGTCAGCTTAAAGGCCTTTACGCCCTTCGTGCTCATCAGATGCGGCCCCGCGCACAAATCCACAAAGCCGCCCTGGTCATAGAAGCTGATTTGCGCGTCCGCCGGCAGATCCTGTATCAGCTCCACCTTATACGGTTCGCCCTTTTCCTCCATAAACCGGATGGCGTCTTCTCTCGGAAGGGTATAACGGGTAATCTCCTTCCCTTCTTTGATGATTTTCTTCATCTCCGCCTCGATCTTATCCAGATCCTCTCTGGAAAAAGGCTCCGCGTCAAAATCATAATAGAAGCCGTCCTCTATCGCCGGCCCTATTGTCACCTTCGCATCCGGAAACAGGCGCTTCACCGCCTCCGCCATAATATGGGACGCCGTATGGCGGATAACCTTTAACGCCTTAGGGTCCGTCGCCGTGATAATGTTCAGCTCACAGTCCTGCTCCACGACCGTCCTCAAGTCCGCAAGCTCCCCGTTGATCTCTCCGGCGCATGCCGCGCGCGCAAGCCCCTCGCTGATGTCCGCCGCAATATCCATAATGGTTCTGGCTCCGCCATACTCCTTCACGGAGCCGTCCTTTAATGTGATTTTCATTTTGATTCCAGTCCTTCCTATACTATCTCTTATGCTTCCTTCGATTCCGTGTCGTCCTTGTCATCCTCATCCTTTTTGCCGTAAACATTGCCGTTATTGTTGCCGCACGAAATCGTAATGCCATGCGTCAGCGGCGCCTTTAGCAGTCCGAACACAATGCCAAACAGCACGCATACAAACGCGATTACCCACAGCTCCTTCTTCCGAAGCGTAACCTCACCAACAAAAAGCTTCCTGCATTTTTCCCGCAAAATAAGTCCCATTTACATCCATACCCCTTTCTGTTTCAAAGCTGCCTGCCGTATCTCGAATCAGGTGAAGAATGCAACGTGAGTCTCACATTGCATTCTTCATCGGTGTTTTCTCTAATTTTTCCCGCAGCATTTTTTGTATTTCTTACCGCTTCCGCAAGGACAGGGATCATTCGGGTAAATCTTTGTGTCCTTGACAATCGTCGTGGAAGACTTCTGCTCCTTGTACAGCGCCTTCTTCCTGTCCTCGTCAAAAATACCGTTCCACTCCTCCAGGTCATAAAGCCAGTCCGCCTCCGCGGCCACCATATTCTTGTAGAGCAGCTCCTTGTCAAAGCCAAGGCTTACAACGGTATCCTCGTCCATCTCCTCAATCGGGTTCGCGGCCCTGAGGCTGTCGTTAATACCGTCCAGAAAGCCCGTCATCGTCATTATATCAACATTATATTTCTCCGCAAGCTCCTTGACGGTTCCCTTTACTTCCTCGTCGGGATTCTTCAAAAGCTGCTGGTAAATCTCTTTTTCCTTCTGGAAATAATCAATCCAAAGCTTCTGCAGGCTGTTTTTATCAGTCTGTTCATTATATGCCATTGCGCGCCACTGATCCAATAATGTATTTTTCTCTGCCATGATTCCCTTTCCTTTCGTTATTAGTATCTCCAAGTAGTATATAATAAACCGCTCCGAAAGTCAAAGGGAACCCTTGCATTTGTCGGAATTTATTATTATAATCGTGTTAAATTACCTTCAGTGACAAAGGTATCAGAAAGGAATTGTCTTATGAATAAAAAAGCAAAACGTCTTGCCGCGGCTGCGGCGCTGCTTGCAATTGCGGCCTTTCTTATTTATTTTATCGTATCTGCCTTCCTTGCCGCGCCGGGCGAGGCCGGCAGCCTGTTTATGGCGCTCCTGGCCGGCATCATTGCACTTCCGCTGCTGGCATGGCTTTTGCTGTTCTGTATCCGCCGCATGCGCAGCGGGTGCTCCGCGGACGAGCTTCTCCCCAGAGAAGAAAAACCGGGCGCCAACGCACCCGGTTTGGAGAATTCAGAGCATTCTTCCCCTTAGGGAAACGCTGATGAAAGCATCTCCCGCACTTATCTTGCACCCTTATCGTACGGAATGCCTTCCGCCTTGGGCGCCTGGGAATTTTTGGATGTAAACGCCAGAATCACCATCGAAGCGATAAACGGCATCATATCGTAAATATTCTTGGACAGATGCAGGTTCGTAAGGAAGGTCGCGTCCGCAATGTTGGCAAGCGATTTGAACACCGCAAAGAACACCGCGGCAGCCGCAATCCGAAACGGCTTCCACTGTCCGAAAATCATAACTGCCAGCGCCAGAAAGCCAAACCCTGTAACGCCGACTTCAAAATTCCATGTCGAGACGGAGGGCACGATATAGGCAAATCCGCCAAGGCCGCCAAGGAACCCTGAAATCATAACGCCCGTATACCGCCACCGGTACACGTTGATACCCACGGAATCCGCCGCCTGCGGATGCTCGCCGCAGGAGCGCAGCCGCAGACCGTACTTTGTCTTGTACAGGAATATATAAGCCGCAATCAGCAGCACAATCCCTATAATCAGAAATATATTATAGGTGAGCGGCCCTGCCGTAAAGATGAACTCTTTGTTGGAGTATGTCAGCTTCGAGGACGCAGAACCGTTTCCGCCCGTAGCGGAATTGTTATATGCCTTTACAATCACGACTGCTGCTGCCGTCGCAAGCATGTTGAGTGCCGTACCGCCGATTGTCTGATCCGCCTTCAGCGTGATTGCCGAGAAGCCCAGAAGCAGCGAATACAGCATTCCCGCTATAGCGCTTGCAAGTATGGAGAGGATAATCACTGCCGCCGCCGGCAGCGTCGCCTGAAACAGTACCAGCACCAGAATGCCCGCAAGCCCCCCGATTGCCATAATCCCCTCCAGCGCAATATTGATGACGCCGCTTCGCTCGGAAAACATGCCGCCGAGCGCGACCAGCATCAGGACCACCGCATAGAGCAGCGTATATTTCAAAAGCAGGAACATTATTCATCTGCCTCCTTCCCATCCGGCGCCGTCTGTGCTTTCTTCTTCCTGCGCTTTACGACAGCCTCCACGACAACGCCCTTAAAGAGAGAGACAAACGCGCACAAATAAATGATAACTGCAATAATAACATCTGCTATTTCCGGCTGGAAATATTTTGTCGGTAAATATCCGCCGCCGACTGTGATATGCGATACAAACAAGGCCGCAAAGATAACGCCGACAGGGTTGCTCAGCGCCAGAAGCGCAACCGGAATCCCGTTAAAGCCCATCGCCGGCAGCGCCGTGCTGACCTGCGGATTCCACTCCGCCACGCCGGACAGATAATACAGCCCTGCGCCGATGCCGGAAAGCGCCCCCGCAATCGTCATCGAAAGTACAATGTTCTTCTTCTCGTTGATTCCTGCATATCTGGCCGCATCCTTGTTATGTCCGCATGCCTTCAGCTCATAGCCGAAGGTGGTTTTATTGATAATGATATAGACCAGCACCGCGATGACAATCGCAATAAAAATCGCAATTGTTGTGGACTTCGTGTTGAACACGGCGTTCAGTCCCATGTCCGGAATGACGGCCTGCGGCGCCGAGCCTCTCAGCGTATAGGTCTTTGTCGTCTTGAGGTCATACATGCTGCCCAGCACGCCCTTGTAAATGATCTCATTGACCGCGTACAGCCCGATCCAGTTGAACATAATCGCCGTGATAACCTCGTTTACATTAAAATATGCCTTGAAAATCCCCGGTATCGCCCCCCAGACCGCGCCAAATACCATCGCCGCAAGCAGGCAGACATACCACGGCATCTGCAGAATAAGCGCAAAATACAATGCGCCCAGCGCGCCTACCGTATACTGTCCCGCCGCACCGATATTAAACAAGCCGGTCTTAAACGCAAAGGCTACCGAAAGCCCCGTCATAATCAGCGGCGCCGTCTGCGACAGTACAGTGCCGATTCCCTTTGGCATCAGGTAAAAGCCGCCCTTTATAATCCGGCTAAAGCCGTCTGCCGCATATTCCCCGTTGATGCAGCAGAGGATGATAAATCCCACCAAAAGCCCGATCAGGATACAAATCAACGACGCGGCAACCGACAAAACGCCTGACGACAGGTCGATTCTTTTGTTCTTCTTTGTTGCATTCTCCACACCCATCACCCACTTCCTAATTTATTCCCGAGGACTGCCTGTCCCGTTTCGCTCCCGCCATATACAGCCCCAGCTCTTCTACGGAGACCGTCTTCGGGTCAAGCTCTCCGACAAGCTCCCCCTCATACATCACAAGGATTCTGTCGGAAACATTCATCACCTCGTCCAGCTCCAGCGATACCAGAAGCACCGCCTTGCCCTTGTCTCTCTGGGCGACAAGCTGGCTGTGGATATACTCGATCGCGCCGACGTCCAGGCCGCGCGTAGGCTGTACCGCCACCAGCAGATCCGGATCCTTGTCGATTTCGCGCGCAATAATCGCCTTCTGCTGATTCCCGCCGGACATGCTTCTTGCTATGGTAATCGGCCCCTGCCCGCTCCGGACGTCGTACTGCCCGATCAGCCCCTGCGCATACTCTCTGACGGCTCCCTGCCTGATAAATCCGTATTTCTGAAACTCCGGCTGCCAATATCGCTGCAGCACCATATTCTGCTCCAGCGTATAGTCCAGCACCAGGCCGTGCTTGTGCCTGTCCTCCGGAATATGGCTCATGCCGTGCTTGGAACGCTCCCGTATGCTTGCTTTGGAAATATCCTGTCCGTTAAAAAGGATCCGGCCTCCGGTTATCTTCTCAAGCCCGGTCAGCGCGTGCACAAACTCCGTCTGTCCGTTTCCGTCAATCCCCGCAATACATACGATCTCGCCCCGGCGTACCTGCAGTGATACGTCCTTTACCGCATTGTTTTTATGCAGCTTGCTTGGCACCGTCATGTGCTCGATTTGCAGCACGGTCTCCCCCGGCTTTACCGGTTTTTTATCCACCTTGAAGTTGACACTGCGCCCCACCATCATTTTAGAGAGCTCTTCCTTGGTCGTATTCTGAATATCGACCGTACCGATGTACTTTCCCTTGCGCAGTATCGTACAACGGTCGGCTACCTCCATAATTTCGTTGAGCTTATGCGTGATGAAGAGGATAGACTTTCCTTCTCTGGCAAGATTTTTCATAATCTTGATCAGCTCCTCAATCTCCTGCGGCGTCAGCACCGCCGTCGGCTCGTCGAAAATAAGGATCTCATTGTCGCGGTAAAGCATTTTGAGGATCTCCGTGCGCTGCTGCATCCCGACCGTAATATCGGAAATCAATGCGTCCGGATTGACCTTCAGGCCGTATTTGTCGCTCAGCGCCATAACCTTTTCGCGCGCTCCCTTTTTGCTGAGGAACAATCCCTTCACAGGCTCCACGCCGAGAATAATATTGTCCAGTACCGTAAAGCACTCAACCAGCTTGAAATGCTGGTGTACCATACCGATATTCAGCGCGTTCGCGTCATTGGGATTATTGATTTTGACTTCCTGCCCGTTCTTCTTAATGATGCCGCTCGTCGGCTGGTATAAGCCGAACAAAATACTCATCAGCGTTGACTTTCCGGCGCCGTTCTCCCCCAGCAGCGCGTGTATCTCCCCCTTGCGCAATTGCAGCGTGACATTGTCGTTCGCCACGATTCCCGGAAATTCCTTTGTGATATTCAGCATCTCGATAATGTATTCACTATTTCCCATACTTACCTCATTTTCCTCATCGCTGTTGTTGTTGCCGCATCGTGTAAAATAGGGAAGGGAGTTTCAATTCCCTTCCCTATATTGACATCTGCTCACGAACCATTTAGTCAATGTAAGTTACTGTTACGCCGTCGCCGACTGCCGGCTGATTCTCCGTATCATTTGAAATCGCAATGGAGCCGTCCTTGATGCCGTCAAGAAGCTTCTGGTACTCATCCTTTGTGAAGGTCTCAAATGCCCAGGAAGCGCCTTCTGTAGGAAGTCCGATATAGTCGCCGTCCGTAAGGCCGAGGTTCTGAACCTTGCCGCCGATTGCCGCCCAGTTGCCGGTAAAGCAGTCATCAAGCCTGTCCTCTACAGTGGATGTAAGCCCCTTCATTGCCGATGTCAGTACCGGATTGTAGGAATTGCCTTCGCCTACGGAATACTGGTCTACATCGACGCCGATAATCATGCCGTTATAATTCAAAGCTGCCTCCAGCGCGGATGTATAGATACCGCCGCCGCATGCGAATACGATTTCCGTGCCCTCTGCATACCAGCTTTCCATCTTCGCCGTGATGTTTGCGTCGCCGAAGAACTGTCCGCCGTAAGTATACTTCACTTCTACCGTCACACCCATCTCCTGTGCCGCATCGTTGATACCCTGTACATAGCCGTAACCGTAACGGATAACTGCCGGTACCGCCATACCGCCAAGGAAGCCAAGCTTTGTATAGCCCTCCTTCACTGCCGCGTATCCTGCAAGATACCCTGCCTGCTCCTCACTGAAGGTACAAGCATATGCGTTTGCCGCGATCGGCGCCGTCATATCGCCCTCGGAAACGTCCACCGCGATAAAGTTTACATCCGGATAAGTCGTCTGAACCTCTGAAAGGGTCTCGCCAAACAGGAAGCCGGGCAGTACAATAACCGTAGCGCCCTCGTTTACCGCAAGGTCAATCTGGTTGATACGCTCCTCCGTGCTGTCCTCCGTCGGCTGATAGTATGTATACTCAATGCCGTGCGCATCGCCATATGCAACTACGCCTTCCCATGTCGCCTGATTAAAGGACTCGTCGTCAATCGTACCTACATCAGTAACGAGTGCAATCTTGCCCTCCGCAGTCGTTGAAGAATCTGCCGGTGCGTCTGTCTTTTCGTCTGTTGCCGGCGCTTCCGTCTTCGTGTCCGCGGGCGCCTCTGTCTTCGTGTCTGACGCCGGCGTGTCTGTCTTCGTATCCGCCCCTGCGTCCTTACCGCCGCATGCTGTCAGTGACACCAGCATCGCCGCAGCCATCATAAATGATAGTGCCTTTCTTTTCATAATAAGTTCCTCCTTTGAAATAAAACACCTGTTAAAAGGTCATTTACTTCTTCATATTACCATAAACTTTCTGATAATTCAATTCGCAATATTTACAAAATGCCGAAAAAGAATCCGACTACAAAAGACCGGAGCCCAGGTCTCCGGTCTTTTGTGCGTTTCTCTATTTCTTTAACGGGCTTTTTCTGTAAATAATGTCGTCTCTTGCCGGTCCGTTGCTGATCAGCGTAATCGGATAACCGATCTGACTCTCGACAAATTCAATGTATTTGCGGCAGTTTTCGGGCAGCTCCTCATAGTTGCGGATGCCCCGGATATCGCACTTCCATCCCGGCAGTGTCTCCAGCACCGGCTTTGCCTTTGCAAGCCGGACCGTTACCGGGAACTGCGTCGTCACTTCGCCGTCGATTTCGTAACCGGTGCATACGGGAATCTCATCCAGGTATCCCAGCACATCCAGCACCGTAAAGCATACGTCCGTTGTGCCCTGCAGGCGGCACCCGTATTTGGAAGCCACGCAGTCAAACCAGCCCATTCTCCGCGGCCGTCCGGTTGTCGCGCCGTACTCGCCGCCGTCGCCGCCTCTGCGCCGCAGCTCATCCGCCTCGTCTCCGAAGATCTCCGAGACAAAAGCGCCCGCGCCGACTGCCGAGGAATACGCCTTGCATACGGTATAAATCTGCCGAATCTCATATGGCGGAAGTCCCGCGCCAATCGCACCGTAGGCCGCAAGCGTGGAGGACGACGTTACCATCGGATAAATTCCGTGATCCGGATCCTTTAGGGTTCCAAGCTGTCCCTCCAGCAGAATGTTCTTTCCGGCCTTCACGGCTTCGTCAAGATACGAGGAAACGTCGCACACATACGGCGCGATCTTCTCCCTGTATGCGCGAAGCGTCTCCAGCAGCTCCTCCGGCACAATGACAGGCTTATGATACAAATGCTCCAATATAATATTCTTCTGCTCCAGTACGCGCACCACCTTCTCCTCCAGAGCCGCCTCGTCAAACAGCTCGCTCACCTGGAAGCCGATTTTCGCGTACTTATCAGAATAGAACGGCGCGATACCGGACTTGGTGGAGCCAAAAGATTTCCCGCCAAGCCGTTCCTCCTCATATTGATCAAAAAGCACATGGTAGGGCATTACAATCTGCGCCCTGTCAGACACCATAATCTTCGGCATCGGGACATTCCTGTCCGTAATGGATTTGATCTCGTCGATAAAAACGGGAATGTTCAGCGCTACGCCGTTGCCGATAATATTTGTTGTATGACTATAAAACACGCCGGACGGAAGGGTGTGCAGCGCAAATTTGCCATAATTGTTTACGATCGTGTGCCCTGCGTTGGCACCGCCCTGAAAACGGATAATAATGTCAGCCTCGCGCGCCAGCATATCCGTAATCTTGCCTTTCCCCTCATCGCCCCAGTTCGCTCCTACTACTGCTTTTACCATGCTCATACCTCCGGTTCATTCGAAATAAATTCCGTTTCCGTGCACCGCTATTTATCATACATCTTTTTGCGCAGGAAGTAAAGCAAAATAGTATCCTGCGCCTACACATTAATCTCCGCCTTCATGCCAAGCTCCGCCTTATTGGCTTCAAGCACAGGCTTTACTGCCTTTTCAAGGAAGCTGTCCACCTGAACCGGCGCGCGTCCTACATAGCGGGAGGGCTCCATTGCCGCCTGCAGCTCCGCCAGCGTCAGCTGAAATTCGGGTGAATCGGCAATCAGCTCCAGCAGATTGTTCTCTTTGCCCTCGGCCTTGACATGCCTGCCAGCCTCCATGGAAAGCGTCCGTATCTTCTCGTGAAGCTCCTGACGGTTTCCACCCTTCTTTACGGCGTCCATCATAATATTCTCCGTCGCCATAAACGGCAGCTCCGCCAGCATATGCTTTTCGATTACTTTGTCATAAACGACAAGCCCGTCCACAACATTCAGGCACAGATCCAGAATGCCGTCCACCGCCAGAAAGCCCTCCGGAATGGAAAGGCGCTTGTTGGCCGAATCGTCCAGCGTCCGCTCAAACCACTGTGTTGCGGAGGTGATGGCGGGGTTGAGTGCGTCGATCATCACGTAGCGCGACAGGGACGCAATGCGCTCCGAGCGCATCGGATTTCTCTTGTAGGCCATCGCGGACGAACCGATTTGGTTCTTCTCAAACGGCTCTTCAATTTCTTTCAGGTGCTGCAGCAGACGGATATCGTTGGACATCTTATGCGCACTCGCCGCAATGCCTGCCAGAATATTTGCCACCCGCGTATCCACCTTGCGGGAATAGGTCTGCCCGGATACCGCGTAACATTCTGCAAAGCCCATCTTCTGGGCAATCATGGGGTCTATCCGGTCAATGGTCTCCTGATCCCCGTCAAAAAGCTCCAGAAAGCTTGCCTGTGTTCCTGTCGTTCCCTTAGAGCCGAGCAGCTTCAGGCTGCCCATAACATACTCCAGATCCTCCAAATCCATCAGAAACTCCTGCAGCCACAGCGTTGCACGCTTGCCGACGGTCGTCGGCTGCGCCGGCTGGAAATGTGTAAACGCAAGCGTCGGCAGGCTCTTATATCTGTCGGCAAACCGCGCAAGCTCGTCAATCACGTTGACCAGCTTTTTGTGCACCAGCCGCAGCGCTTCCTTCATCACAATAATGTCCGTATTGTCCCCGACGTAACAGGAGGTCGCGCCAAGGTGGATGATGCCCGCCGCCCTGGGACACTGCTGCCCGTAGGCGTACACATGGCTCATCACGTCATGGCGCACCAGCTTTTCGCGCTCCCGCGCCACCTCGTAATTAATATCCTCGATGTGAGACTTCAGCTCGTCAATCTGCTCCTGCGTAATCACGGGTTCGCCGTTCTGGCTGAGCCCGAGCGCCATCTCCGTCTCCGCGAGCGCTACCCAGAGCCGTCTCCATGTACGGAACTTCATATCCTGTGAAAAAATGTACTGCATCTCTTTGCTGGCATACCGCTCCGAAAGTGGGCTTGTATATCTGTCTGTGCTCATTTTAACCTCATTTCTGCACGCTTGTCCGCATGCGCTGTTCTGTGTTGGGCGATAAATCCCGGGTATTCCTGTCCTAGTCTCCGCGAATGTCCTCCGTCGGCGGCTTCATCGGGTACTTTCCCGTAAAGCATCCCTTGCAGATTTCCAGGCCGTCCACCATCTCCTCAAGGCGCTCCACCCTCAGATATCCCAGCGAATCCGCGCCGATTTCCTGCCGTATCTGCTCCATTGTCCTGTTATATGCAATCAGCTGCTCTCTTACCGGCACATCCGTTCCGAAATAGCAGGGCCATAAAAACGGCGGCGAGCTGACGCGCACGTGAACCTCCTTCGCACCCGCCTCCCGGAGCATCCGCACGATTCTGTCCGAGGTCGTTCCGCGGACAATGGAGTCGTCGATCATAATCACCCGACGGCCCTCCACTTCCTCCCGCAGAACGTTAAGCTTTACCTTAACGCCGGACTCTCTGCTGCTCTGCCTGGGCTTGATAAAGGTCCTGCCCACATATCCGTTTTTTACAAAGGCCGTGCCGTACGGAATACCGGACTGCAGCGAATACCCGAGCGCCGCCGCGTTCCCCGATTCCGGCACGCCGACCACCAGATCCGCCTCCACCGGCGAATCCATGGCCAGAAACCGCCCCGCGCGTATCCGCGACGCATAGACGCCCACGCCGTCTATCGTGCTGTCCGGCCTTGCGAAATAAATATACTCAAAAACGCATCTTGCAGGCTCCGCCTGCGCCCTCGATAAATCGGACACAATGCCCTTGTCCGGCGTAATCGTAACCGTCTCTCCCGGAAGCACATCCCGTACAAACGCCGCGCCCACCGTATCCAGCGCACAGCTCTCCGACGCAAGGATGTAACAGTGCTCACGCTTACCGATACATAACGGCTTAAAGCCGTACGGGTCGCGTGCGCCGATGAGCTTTCGCGGACTCATCACCACAAGCGAGTACGCGCCCTTAATCTTACGGCAGGCCCTGTTTACCGCCTCCTCAACCGTGTCGGTGTTGAGACGCTCCCGCGCAATATGATACGCGATAACCTCCGAATCAATCGTCGTCTGGAAGATTGCCCCTGTGTACTCCAAATCATGGCGAAGCTCCGCCGCGTTGATCAGGTTCCCGTTATGCGCCAGCGCCAGCGTTCCCTTCACATAATTTAACACCAGCGGCTGGGCGTTTTCCCTGACGGAAGCGCCGGCTGTCGAATACCGCACATGCCCTACGCCGATGTCCCCCTTCATTCCTTCCAGCTGCTCCTGTCCAAACACCTCGTTGACAAGGCCCATGCCCTTATATGAACTGACCTTCCCTTTGGGACCGGCGGTCTCACTCACGGCAATGCCGCAGCTTTCCTGCCCGCGGTGCTGCAGGGCGAAAAGCCCGTAATAAATCGTAGATGCCACGTCCGCTCCGTCAAAATCATAGATGCCAAAAACGCCGCACTCCTCTTTAAGTCCTGTTTCCTCAAGACGGCTGTCCATCTTCTCCCGCATTCGTCTTACTCCCCCTAAAGTCTTACTCGAAATCCTTCCCTGTAAGCAGCGCGAACGCTTCCTTATACTTATCAACCGTCTTTGTTACCACCTCTTCCGGAAGCAGATTGTCATTGTCCGGGTTCGCCTTCAGCCAGTCCCTGACAAACTGCTTGTCAAAGGAGGGCTGTCCCTTCCCAGCCTCATATCCCTCCAACGGCCAAAATCTGGAGCTGTCGGGTGTCAGCATCTCATCGCCCAGCACAATATCGCCGTTCTCGTCCAGACCAAACTCAAACTTGGTATCCGCGATAATGATGCCCCTGCTGAGCGCATACGCAGCGCATTTTTTGTACAGCGCAATCGTAGCGTCCTTAATCTGCTCCGCGTAAGCGCGTCCCTTACCCGGATAAAGCTTTTCCAGCACCTCCACGCTTCTTTCGAAGGAGATATTCTCATCATGCAGGCCGATTTCCGCCTTGGTACTCGGCGTATAAATCGGCTCCGGCAGCTTCTGCGATTCCTGCAGGCCTTCGGGAAGCGCGATACCGCAGACCTTCCCGGTCTTCTTATAGCTCTCCCAACCGCTGCCCGTTATATAGCCGCGGACAATACACTCGATTGGAAGCATCTCCAGCCTGCGGCACATCATGCTGTTGCCGTCAAACCGTTCGTTTCTGAAAAACTCCGGCATGTCGTTTACATCCACCGTAAGCATGTGGTTGGGCACAACGTCTTTGGTAAAATCAAACCAGAACTTTGACATCTGGGTCAAAATCGCGCCCTTTTTTGTGATTTTATTCTTCAGGATAACGTCAAAGGCGGAAATCCTGTCCGTTGCAACAATAATAAGGCTGTCGCCGTTTTCATAGACCTCGCGCACTTTTCCTTCTTTAACCGGTGTAAATTCCTTCATCTTTTCCTCCATTCCGGAGCGTTTGCTCCATTGTCCTGTTTCTTCCTGTCCTATTGATAATACAAAGTCTTTTATCTTTACGCAAGATTTTCGCGTAAAGATTTTTTGCGCAACAGTTTTGTGCAAAGATTTTTACGCAAGCGCTTTTTCGTAATCGGATACCAGCTCCAGAATGTCCTGCGCATATTCTGGATACTTGTCCACAATATCCTTGACCTCGTCCTGCGCCTTCTGCGCAATCTGCGCATTGTACTCCATCTGCTTTCTAAGCTTCTGACGGCGCAAAATCAATCCGTGCCGGATTTCTACCATCTCCTTGCTGTCGAGAAGCGCCTGCGCCTGCCGCAGCCAGATATTCGGGTCCTGAAGCTTACAGCGCCGCAGGAGCCGGACAAGCCCTGTCTGGTTAAACTCCATATCCTGCTGCATCTGCTGCTCCTGCTCCCGGTGCTCTATCTCCTGAATATACTTCCCCCACAGCTTTTTGAGCTCGGCGGAGCTGTTCACATCATATTTCACATAAAGGTATTCCAGCAGATTGGTGTTGTTCACATAGCGGATCTTGACCGTATTCTGCAAAAGCACCAGCTTGTTCAGCGCCTTATCCACCCGCACAAGCTCGCGCTGGGAATCGTGGAATTTCACATATACAAGCGTGAGCGTGACCGCCGCAATCAGCACCGCAATCACATAGCCAAGCTGCACGTCAAGCTGCCATGCGGATCCGATAACGGCAAGAAGAATAACCAGAAACAGCATCGAGCAGACGCACATGACCGCGATTCCCCGCATATTATTCTGCGAAGTCAAAAGCTCGTTCTTTCTGAAGTAATATGCATGGCGTTCCCCGTCAAGCCTTCCCAGATCCTTTTTGACAATCACATGGTAATCCTCCGCCTCCTTGATCTTGTCATAGCCCTCGGGCATGTATTGTTCAATCCGCTCCATCCGCAGGTATTCCTCCTCTGTCATAATCCTGCGTTTTTCCCGAATCTGCTCCTTGGTACCCTCTATCTCGACTATCTTTTTCGCATAGCCCTTCACCTGCTCCTGCAGCTCCTCCGGCAGCGCCTCTATCTCCTCAATATCCGTCAGATACGCCGTCACAAGACTGTATTCGCCCCCCAGCGTATCCAGCTCCCTCGACGCCTCCGCCATCTGCTCCAGACAGGCCTTGACATACTGTTCCCGCTGCCGCATATCATGCATATCCACATCGTCCCGCCGAATCCCGGTTTCCTCCCAGTCCGGAAAATATTCCGCGTCGTCAGCGCCTGTCTTTTTGCCAAAGGCGCTTTTAATCCTTCCAAATAATCCCATTGCGATAACCTTATTCCTTTCAACCGCACCTATATCTGCGTCTGCTTCTTATAGTCCCGCTTCAGCTGTCCGATCAGCTCGCCGGCCCTGCGGTAATACGCCTCCGTCGCGCCCTGACGCTTATCCTCAAGCCATTCCGACAGCAGCCTACGCTCCCCGGAGGCCTGCCACTTCTCCTCCGCCTGCGCGCACAGCTCCTCCACCTGCGCAAATTCCTTCTCCCAATCGGGATTTTCTCTTTTGAAGGCCCCGTACGCATAATCTGTCATATAGCGCCTGCATGCCAGCACATACGCCAGCCGCGTCCTTTTGTCCGGATGCAGCAAATAAGATTCGTAATAATAGTCCGCCGCCTGCACATAGGCAAAATCCATCGCATATATCGACGCCATATTGTAGTACATCAGCGCCCGTCCCACGTTGTCACGATTCGGAATATATTCCAGAAGCTCGGAATAAATCACAAACGCCTGCCGGAAACGCCCCTGCCGGTAAAAGTATTCCGCCTGCCGCTTGTACCGCTCAATCAGTGTGAGGCTTGACTGCTCCTTCAGGATGTGCTCGATTTTCCTGACGGTATTCTCATCATACATTCCCGTCCGCTCAAGTATCGTGGAAACAAATGCAGCCGCCGACACCCGCTTGCGCACATAAACCTCAAGCTCCTCCGCAAGCTCCGGCAGGCCACACTCCGTCCGGATCCAGCTCACAAGCTCCGGCGACACAACGGAATCGTCGATCAGATATACCTTATCCATAAAATAATAGCACAGCTCTTCCATCGAATACAGCGAAGCATCCAGAAACTTCACATAAAACGGCGTTTTGGCGTAATTGCCCACGCACAAGCATACATTGTTCATCAATACACCTCTTTGTCGCTGTCCGTATGCGCCTGCCATACCAGGAAACTACCGGTTCAATCGGCCTTCCCTATGTAATCGCCTCCAGCGGCAGGCATTCCTTCCATATTTTTCCGGTTGAGGGATAGATTTCCCCAAAGCCCTTATCCCGTATTTCGATATGGACGGCCCCGGGATCTTCCATATAAAAGCGAAGCCCTATCCGGTTTGTCTTGTTTCCCCTGACGGGAAGCCCCTCCAGGGAAATCTGCGCAACGCGCGTACGGCTTCCGTCCACCGGCGTAATCGTAAGCGCGATGGTATTATTCCGCACCAGCATCACGTCCAATTCCTTCTTCGCGTCATACCAGCTTGTCCCCGCATTCAGTATCGGCAGATAAACCGCTTCCTGCCCCCTGTCGCACTCCATCCCGATATTCGCGCGCAGCTTGTCCGGCGACAGGTAGACGTACGAGGTCGAAAGCGTCGAAGGGTACAGCCGCTCGCGCGCACCGTAGCAGGCACCCTTGCTGAACAGGTTATTCCCCTGAAAAACCCGCCGGTTCCTGCACATATATTTGAGCGAATCCCGGCACCACTCCCTGGAAAAATAATCGCCCAGCAAAAATATGGACGTCACTACCCGATCCCCGCACTGCTTTTTTAAAATCGCCAGCAGGGCCGCATCCAAATTCCTGTAAAAGGTTTCCTTTTCCAGCTCCAGGCCGCCTGCCGCATCCGGTATCCGCATCTGCGGAAACTGCGCGGTCTCCATAAAGCAGGCCGCCGGACTCGTCTTTCTGTTTATCTGGAGCATATGGCTTTTGATACCGTCTTTGCCGTAATCATAAAGCAGCACATCGTGAATCCACATTTCCGAGGGCTGGTGGATAATATACTGGAAGAAGCAGTCCTCATGGCTGAGAAAATAGATCTCCGTCCTGGCGGCACAGACATGCCCTGCCGCCGTCCGCACCGCGTCCATCAGCACCGGATCCATCTCCTCCAGGGTGACCGCAATCGCACCGATCGCGTCCGTACCTGCATACGCAGATAGGATAGCAAGTGTTTTTCTAAGATATATCTCCAGCAGATAGCCTGCTTCAAAGGCTTCCTCCCCAATCTGCACCGGGGTATTCTCTCTGACCAGCTGCAGCAGATTTTCAATCAGAATGCCCTGTCCGTCCTCCGCCGCTTTGAGGGCGTCCCTTCCGATAAGCCATACCGGCGCCCCCTCCTGTGTCTTTCTGCACAGCCGCGTGGGAATATTGTACTGCTCCTCTCCCATAACCAGACTGAGCGTATCCGGCATGCTCTGATCCGCCCTGCAATAGCTGATCTGCGAATAAACGCTGCCCAAATCGAAGCCCACGACCACTTTATTCTTTTTTGTTATCTCATCCAGCGCTCTCTCAATAAACATTGTCTACCTCTATAACCGCAAGCCGTATCAATCTATGAAGACCGTGTTCGCCGATGCTTCCTCACAGCACGCGAAACAGCTCTCGCGCGCAGAAATCCTGATGCAGGTACTCCTCTGTCATCTGCTCTGCCGTAACCTCATCCTTCATGGCAATGCTCACCATAATATCGTTCAGGATGCCGAACCGTCCCGCATGGGCCGCCGCGCGCTTCTCCCCCTCACTCTGCGTATCCCCGAACAGCGTGTCGCTCTGCGTAATACACTCCTGCACGGTATCCTCCTGCGTGGCGCACAGCTCCGTAATATAGTACTGCAGCGCCTCCCCGTGAAACAGACGGAACACACTCACATAAATACCGTCGTACATCTCCCGCATCTCCTGAATCTCATAGCGCGGCGTATCCGAATGTGCCGCGCACTGCCGCTCTTCCTCTGTCCGCAGATCAAAATGCTCGTCCGAAAAATCCCCGTAAGCAAAATGGATGCACACCCTGCTTTCCGGCAGCGTCCTGTACTCCACAAAAAAGATATTTTCAAAGTAATGCAGCTCCGGCACCACGCCGGCAAGCTCCGCGTAAAACGGGAAATAGCGCTCCTCCTTCAGCAGTCCTTTGACCATGGCGTTCAGGGTCTCATGCGGTATGGTTTCCAGGTACTCCGGATTCTCGGACGCAAACTTCAGCATCGCAAGCTCACAGGCGCGGTCCCCAAAGCCGTCCAGCGCGTATTCCTGATACAGCTTATCAAACACTGCGGGATAAACCACCGCCTCATGTACAAAATACTCATACGCAACGCTGCGCAGCAGCTCCTTCACAAGCGCCTCGTCATGTCCCTCGCACGCCGCGTACTCCAGCAGGATTTCGTCCTTCTCCTGCACCACCGCACCGGTATAGCTGATTTGCTGCAATATCTTGTGCATAATGCTGCGCGTATCCAGCTCCAGCTCAACGGCAGACCGCCACAGGTTCTTGAGCGCGCTTGTCTTCCCCCGGTAATACATCATTAAATAACGCAGGATATTTTCGTCGTATTTCATGTTGCTGTAGATATAGTAAGCAACATCCACAAGGAATTCCTCGTACTCATACTCCCTCGTGATAATACGCTTGCTCACAAGCCGCGCAAGGGATTTGGGATCCACGCCGTACAGCCCAAAGTGCCTCAGCCATCCATACGCCTTCTCAAACATTCCGCGCGATATCATATAACGGATAAACTCCGCCCGCTCCTGGGACTCCATCTCGTCGGCTTCAACGTCCTCGAGAAATGTATCCAGCTCTCCGATCATGTCATTGTCATAGTAAAAGCGCAGCAGCTTCGTCCGAATCTCCTTCTTAAAGCCCTCAATCACCTGCGGCGATTCCGCCAGGTTCTTGTACCGCCGTACATTGTCCGGCGTAATCGTAATATAATTCTTATCCACCTCGCACAGATAAATGTCAAAGCTCAGCCTCCCCTGCATACAGCCGCTGACATAGGACAGCATGCCGTCGGGCTGCATCAGCTGCCTGTTTTCACAGGCGATGCTTTTGGTAAAACGATTCCCCTGCTCGTCCTGCAGGAAAAGCTTGTATTCACTCCCGTAAACAGATACCATACATATGTTAT
Source organism: uncultured Lachnospiraceae bacterium (assembly GCA_949948735.1). GTDB lineage: Bacteria > Bacillota > Clostridia > Lachnospirales > Lachnospiraceae > COE1. Next base: position 194,412 of record CATLGV010000003.1, read on the forward strand.
TTATTACCGGATAAGCGCTTTCGCCGTTCACCTTCTCATGCACAATCACCACATTCTTTATCCGCGGGTTGTCCACATAAATGCGGTGCATAAAAAGCAGCGGGGCAAACGCATATGCCATATCGTCCGCTATCATCCGCGGCGTCAGGACCTTTTGGTACAAATATGCCAGATTTTCATTGATATGGCCTTCCTTGATCTGGTCTATGACAAACCGTTCTATGGCAACCCGGTAGCTCTGCTCCAGATCCGGATATTTATCGGCATTGCGCAGCACATACGCATACAAAAAGGCATTCAGCTCATAGTCCAGCGCGCTCTGATACGCGAAATACATCAGCACCATACGCGGAATCTCCAGCTCCGTGTCCTTCACGCACCCATACCGGTCAAATTCCAGCGACATCATATAATATTCATAAAGCTTCGTTACCCGCACGGAATATTCCACGCCAAGCGCATACCAGTCAAAATAGCCTGCCCCCCTGCGGTCGCCGTTAATCAGCTGCGTACAGATTGCCGCCACTGTCTGCGGCGCCTTGCCTGTCCGGTATACCTCGCACAGCGTACGGTAAAGCAGCGGAGAGTATTCCTTCTTGCGCGCCGCAAGATACTGCAGCTGCTCTATCAGGTCGGGCTTAAGCATATGATGGCGCGCGCCGTTCCACAGAACGTTCTCCTCGAACGCATCCAGCTTCAGAAGATATGTCGGCGTCTCCCGCAGTAAAAGCACCGCCTCACAGAAGATTACCGGGCTTGCGCAGCCTCCCTTAAAAAGCTCCTCCAGAAACCGCCATCTTGCCTCATTATTCCGGTTGTAGTTTTCATTCAGCTGCAGTGAAAACCACGCTATCCACCACTCCGACGGATTGTTTGCGTGCATTGTCTCAATCTCGTCCGTGACGCTCTGAATATGATCCTCGTCACGGTTAAACAGCGTCGTCAGATACAGATAAAAGCAACGGATAACCGGCGGTACGCCCGCCTCCGACACCTGCTGCTCCAGATTGTCCAGATACCATTTCGCCTCGTTAAAGCGCTCTTTCATTATCAAAAGCTGCGTCTGGTGCAGACGTACCATGACGCTGTCCTCATCTATCTCCCGAAGCGCCGCAAGCTCCTGCTCCATCTGCTCCACACGCTGTTCCCTGGTTATCTTCCCGTATCTCATGTCAACATACAGCCTGACGATCTTTAATAACGCCTGTTGCTGCCTTCGCTCCCGGTGGCGCTTCTCCGGCTCCTCCTCCATCAGAACATCCACCAAAACGCGATACTCCCTGCATGTGTCAAGGAAAACAAGACAACCGTTATTTACGCCCTTATGCAACAGGGACGCATCAATGTCGAACTCAAAATCACATGTGTTATCCGTAAACGCTTCTTCCGTAAGCTGCACCGCCGGAATATGTAAGAAATCGCCCTCCGTCCTGACATTCAACCGCGTATATCCCCAGCCGCTTCTGGTAATCCGGATTGTACGGCTGATACTGTCCTGCACGTCCTCAAGCAGAAAACCTTCAATGTCAAACGAATATGTAACCGGCGCTTTTTTATTAATCTCTATCAGGAATTCTTCTATATTCTGTTGATTCCCGCGATAGCGCGACAATCCCGCATACGACATACGGGCGTTCCGGTCATTCCTGTGTATAATCGCGGGGAAATCGGCGGAATAGAACAGCGCCGCCGCTTCCTCCCAGTTTGTCTGTGCAAGATTGGTGAAGTGAAACAGGTTCTTGAGCGTCCCGAGCGAACACTCCAGCTGCGGCTTCTGCACATTTACCCTGAAGGGGATGCTGTATTCTCCGTAATTACTGATGACGGCAAACTCACCTTTAATCAGATTACCTGCCTCCGACGCCGCGCCCTCAAAATAATACTGTATAACGGACTCCTGCCCGCTAAACTCCGGAACAAGCACCCGCACTCTGGTATCCGACGAATATATATTCCCCTGCGCAAGCTTATCGGTCGCATAAATGACAAAGCTGCCTTCCACCCGTTCTCCGGGCGCTGTCGCGATCTCAACACTCCGGCATGAAAATTCCAGGTAATACATCTGCTCTCTGTTGTCCCCCATTGCTTCACTTCCTTAAAAACCCATTATATTTTAGTATACCCTATTTGACGACGCAAGACAACAGGGAAAATTGCGGGGAGAGGCTACATGTGTAGAACGGACAATACCACCGCCAGAACAGAGAAAGGAGAAGTCAAAAACGCATGATGTATCATTATAAGTCAGGCTATTGCGTATATTAAACTATGCGTATATTAAACTATGCGTCGCTTGACAATTTATTGTTTTACAAGTAGAATATTTCCTTAACTGGAATTTGTACTGCAAATGAGGTTAGGAGGATATTATGAATATTGAACACTTGAAAGACAACGGAACAGATATTGCAGTTATTTCCAGTGAAGAAAAGCTGATTGTTGACACGCAATCTGCTTTAGATTTGGCTATGACTGTTAAGTATGAAACAGGTACAACAAATATAGTAATCAGTAAATCGGCAGTATGTGAGGAATTTTTTATTCTCAGCAGCGGCATGGCAGGAGAAATACTTCAAAAGTTTATCAATTATCATGTCAGAATTGCCATTTACGGGGATTACTCACAGTATACAAGCAAACCATTAAAAGATTTTATTTATGAGTCCAATAATGGCAATGACTTCTTCTTTGTGCCAACCAAAGAAGAAGCAATTCAGAAGTTGACAGAAACACAATAACAATATCGTACAAATTCCAGTTACTAAAAATACTTGTCACAGAAAAACAGTGACACCAAAACAGCGGTAAACCTATCACAGATTTACCGCTATTTTTTTACCCACAAGCAGGCAGGAAATTCATATATGGCATATCACTATCCCGCACTGTCAGCACTGAACTTGTACCCAATGCCTAACACAGTTTTAAGATAAGTCGGGTTTTTACTGTCCGGCTCAATCTTTTTCCGCAAATTGTATATCACATTCGTGACGCTTGAATGACAGCTATTGCTTTCCATGCTCCAAACAGCTTCAAAAATCTGCGACCGCGTAAATACCCTGTTTGGACTGGAAGCAAGGAAAACAAGCGTACCATACTCAAGACGGGTAAGGCGCACATCTCTCCTGTTCCGCAACACCCTGCGCTGATGTTGCAGTATTTCCAAGCCTTGAAAGGACAATACAGACAAGGAAACGGGTTGTTGTTCCGCTTCAATCTGCAATTCGTCTGCCAAGAGCGAAACCGCCCTCTGAAAGACTGTTTCCTCACTGTCCGAAAACGTCAGCACTA